>NC_020888.1:2587500-3187500 GCF_000355675.1 Thalassolituus oleivorans MIL-1
AAAATGGAAGTTAAGTTTACAGACACACAAAATGATTGGTATCGAGTAGCAACTCGATACCTATTCAGAGCTTGAAGACCACTTTGTGCTTTAACTCGCCACACTCATAACGGCGATGCACATCCGCAACGTCTGCACTAGTTAGCTCCTCCACAAAAGGAGCTCGCACTCTGTCGCTATCAACTTCCTTGGACAGCCAAGCTAAAAACTCACCATGCGCCTTACGACCAGTACCTGTTAACAGTGGCAACAACATAAATACCGCGTGAATGGTCAATGCCTTGGCATGAGCTTGGGCTAAATCGTAATTATTGCGTGCATTAATGGTTGCGACTTGAGCACTAGGTCCCGCTGCCAACAATGCAGCCTGAAAGCTTTCGCCGCCATGGGTATCAAGGACCTTATTGAACCCCCCTTGTACATTTACCACGTCCGCGTGACGAATACCTTTCGCACCCAGAGTCTCAATAAATCCCATGCCCACATCAGAACCTGCGGTTGCTGTGACATTAGCGCCTTTTAACTTCGCTAGCTGCACCGCCATCTGACCAACACCACCAGTGCCGCCCATAATAAGAAGCTCATCACCAGCAGTGACATTTAAACGCTCTAGCGCATCAAAGGCCGTGATACTCACTAAAGGAAGTGCTGCAGCTTCTGCTGGACGAATTGAGGCTGGAGCCAACGCTAATAACTCAGCATCTGCCGCCATATAACGGCATAAAGTACCGCTACTGCCTTTCACTCCACCAGCACAACCGTAAACCAAATCACCAACTACAAATTGAGTGACCCTTGCGCCTACTTCTATAACCTCACCGCATACATCGCACCCCGGCACATGATTATCGGCTGCTATTGGCGCTAAACCCGCTCTAATCTTGGTGTCTATAGGATTAAAACCAGAGGCCAGCACACGCAATAATACTTGCCCCGGCAACACCTCAGGCATAGCGATATCCACTGGCTGCAAGACATCTGGGTTACCTGTGGTTTCGAACTGCCATGCGGAATTTTTTAATATCATGGCTCTGCGGTCTCCATTAGCCCCTGAATAATATCCGCCAATAATGGGTCATCACTGCGGCTACTATGGCATGTCGCGTAAACGACTCGATTCAATTCCGGAGCTCCAGCGATCACATACAATTCACCCGACTCTACATACTGCGCAATCATAGGCTCTGGCAAATACGCACTACCGCCATGGGATAGAATTGCATCCATCGCAATCCTGCCGGTATTGGTTTTTAAACCAGGAGATACCATGCCTTTGAATTCTTGCGCATGCTGAATCTGAAAAGATGTCCCCCAGTCGACCAATACGTAACCAAGCTCAGTAGCTTCTTGCCAATTTTTACATGGCTGCGAGGCGACCAAAGCCAAAGGAACAGTCATCACCTCCTGACTGTGCAGCTCATCCACTTTTGGCGCATCGAAAACAAAAGCGAGATCTAACGTACGTTCGATAATTTGCCGCACTAAAGTGCTGCTACTGTGGGCCATGGCATTCACCGCAATACCCGGACGACTTAGCAGCACTGGCAAGCGTTGTTGCAGAACCGCATCCCAGAGATTAGGGGTTGCACCTAGCGAAAACTGATAGTTACTACCATTAGCAATCGCTACCTCCTGACGGATACGTTGCTCCAGTAATACGCTGCTTTCCGCCAGTGGCATCAGCTTTTCGCCAGCGCTGGTCAATTGGATATTATTGCGCTGACGCGAGAATAGCTCTACGCCAAGCAAGCCTTCCAACTGACGAATACGGAAGCTAACTGCGGATTGTGTAAGGTACAGATTCTCAGCTGCACGACCAAAATGTCGAGTGCGAGAAACTTCCATAAATGTTTTTAGTAATTCTGTGTCCATATCAACCAAAAAACTTTAATGTAACGATAAGTTTTTTTTGTTTTACCACGGAATCATGGCTGACCATACTCCGCTGCAAATACCCTTTGAAGCCTCTCAAAGACCCCTCGGGATAGTAGGTGCATAATGAGTAATATCCAAGTGAAGAGTTTTGAAAGCCCCAAGAAGTTCTTTGATGACTTGAACTTCCCTCGTGGATTCCAGCGTGCCGGTGACTTCACCCGCAACCAAGCGCAAATTTTAGAATCCATGGGTGTAGCGTTGAAAGCACTGCATGAAGGTACGCGTGAGCCTGTTACTGATGAAGAAGAGCGTTTCGTCAGTATGTGCAAACAAGAAATCGAGCCGCAAAGTGAAGTAGAGCGTACCTGGAGTACCTATATGAAGGCTTTGGCACGTAAACAGATTTACTTTACAGCCTCGTCTGCTGCGGTTTCAGATACCGGATCAGACTCTATCGATACCGATGATTAAACCCATCATCGGATACATCGAAACCGTTCAACTCCCTCTCTTTGGCATCGAGTGTGATGCCAAAGTAGACACAGGTGCCTGCACCAGCAGCCTTCATGCCGAGCAAATCGAGCCATTTACCCGTGATGGCGAACGATGGGTACGTTTTCACGTACTGTTCCACAAGGCGGCAGCTCATCTAGATCAAATTTGCGAAGCTAAAGTCATCGATCGTCGTGTTATCGCAAGTTCGAATGGCGATCGCAGTCATCGTTATATTGTAAAAACAGAACTTATTGCTAAAGATCAACGCTGGGATATCGAACTCAGCCTTAGTCATCGCGGCAGTATGAAATATCCTATGTTGATTGGGAGAAAGGCGTTAGCTGGCCGCTTTCTGGTCGATGTTGAGGCCGAATCTTAATGAAAATCGCAATTCTCTCTCGTGGTGCAAACCTTTATTCAACTCGTCGTTTAGTTGAAGCGGCTGAAGCCCGAGGCCATGAAGTACAGATACTTGATACTCTGCACTGCTACATGAATATCAATAGTCTTGATTCCAGCATTCATTATAAAGGTGAAGAGCTCGACGACTTTGACGCCGTTATTCCTCGTATTGGTGCATCTATTACGTTCTACGGCACCGCAGTGTTGCGTCAGTTCGAAATGATGGGGGTTTACCCCTTGAACGAATCCGTTGCTATCAGCCGTTCACGCGACAAGCTACGCTCTATGCAACTGATGGCTCGTAAAGGCATCGGTCTACCCATTACTGGTTTCGCCCATAGCCCTGATGACATCCCCGATTTAATTAAGATGGTTGGCGGCGCGCCCTTAGTGATTAAGCTGCTTGAGGGCACGCAAGGTATTGGTGTGGTATTGGCAGAAACCCGTAAGGCTGCGGAAAGCGTTATCGAAGCCTTTATGGGTTTAAAAGCCAACATTATGGTACAGGAATACATCAAAGAGGCTGGCGGCGCCGATATTCGCTGCTTCGTAGTGGGAGATCGCGTCGTTGCGGCGATGAAACGCCAAGCGGCAGAAGGTGAGTTCCGTTCTAACCTACATCGTGGCGGATCGGCTTCTATCGTGCGTATTACTCCAGAAGAACGAGCAACAGCGGTTCGTGCTGCCCGTACCATGGGCCTCAATGTTGCCGGTGTTGATATTTTGCGTTCGAATCACGGCCCAGTGGTGATGGAAGTTAATTCTTCACCGGGCATCGAAGGCATCGAAACATCAACAGGAATTGATGTCGCGAGCAAAATCATTATCTTTATTGAGAAAAACGCGCGCGCCAACAATACTCGAACCCGCGGAAAAGGCTAAGTTTTTATCTTTTAACGACGAAAAACCGGTGTTTTAGCACTGGTTTTCGTAGATCGTTTACAAAATACACACCCTTTCGTATTATGCTCCCCCTTCCGGGCAGCAAAGGCTGCCCTTTTGCGTTTTGAGGACATCGCCAATATGCAAGCCATCATGAATACCTACGGTCGTCTGCCCGTAACTTTTACTTCTGGCCAAGGAAGCTGGCTTACGGACACTGATGGCCGCCGATATCTCGACGCTCTTAGCGGTATTGCTGTGTGCGGCTTAGGCCATGCACACCCAGCCGTTACGCGTGCCATTCAAGAACAAGCCGAAACTCTAATCCATACATCCAATCTTTACGGTGTTGGTCGTCAACAAGAATTGGCGGAAGCACTGGTAAACGTATCGGGCATGGATAATGTTTTCTTTTCGAATTCTGGTGCAGAAGCCAACGAAGCAGCGATTAAAATCGCGCGTAAATTCGGCCATCAGAAAGGTATTCATGAGCCTGTCATTATTGTGATGACCAAGGCATTCCATGGTCGAACCATCGCGACATTAACAGCAACTGGTAACGCCAAAGCCCAAGAAGGCTTCGGCCCATTACTAAGTGGTTTCATTCGGGTGCCATTTACCGATCTAAACACGCTAACAGCAGTAGTGAAATCGAACCCGAATGTGGTTGCCGTTATGTTGGAACCCGTCCAAGGCGAAGGTGGCTTGGCTACCGCTAGCAATGAGTATCTACAAGGTGTACGCGCCTTGTGTGATAGCAATGATTTATTAATGCTGGTTGATGAAATCCAAACCGGTAATGGCCGTACAGGCACCTACTTCTGCTATCAACAATGCGGTTTTATGCCAGATGTTGTTACTACCGCTAAAGGTTTAGGCAATGGTGTCCCTATTGGTGCCTGCTTAGCGCGAGGTCGCGCAGCGGAAATATTACAGCCGGGTAACCATGGTTCAACTTATGGTGGTAACCCGCTCGCTTGTGCCGCAGGCGTCGCCGTAGTAAATACGATCGTAAACGAAAATTTGACCGATAACGCCGCAAAAATGGGGCAATATTTACGCGATCAATTCACGGCGCGTTTAGCGGGTAAAGAACAATTGGTGTCCATTAGAGGACGCGGCTTAATGGTAGGCTTGGTAATCAATCAAGATTGCCCACAACTTATGGCAGCTGCGCTGGATAAAGGCTTATTGCTGAACGTAACGGCCGGCAATGTGGTGCGGTTGTTACCACCACTGAATCTTACCCAAACTGATGCAGATCAGATTGTAGAGATCGTAAGCCAGCTGATCGAAGCGCTTAACTGAGCGCAAAGATAAGGAACGGATGTGAGACATTTTTTAACTTTGATGGATCTTTCCTCTGATGAACTCAATTGGGTCATCGAGCGAGCGATAGAACTAAAAGCGATGCAACACAAAGGCGTCATCTACGAGCCATTGAAAAATCGCGTACTAGGGATGATCTTTGAAAAGTCATCAACTCGCACACGCGTGTCATTTGAAACGGGCATGATTCAATTGGGCGGTGGCGCTATCTTTTTATCGCCACGCGATACCCAACTGGGTCGCGGTGAACCTATCGAAGACAGTGCCCGAGTACTATCGCGCATGGTCGACGTCGTTATGATCCGAACCTTCGATCATGAAGATATTGAATGTTTCGCCGCGAACTCGCGCGTGCCTGTGATCAATGCCCTTACGGACGATTATCATCCTTGTCAGTTACTGGCGGACATCCAAACCTTTGTCGAGCATCGTGGTTCGATCAAAGGCAAAACCGTGGCGTGGATAGGCGATGGCAATAACATGTGTCAGTCGTACATCAATGCAGCACAACAGTTTGATTTTAAATTGCGTATTGCTACGCCAGAAGGCTTCGAACCAAAAGCCGACATCGTTGCTGAAGCGCAAGATCGTGTATTACTGTTCACCGATCCACAAGAAGCCGTCCGAGGTGCTCACCTTGTTGCCACCGATGTATGGGCTTCAATGGGTCAAGAAGACGAACAGCAACAACGTAAAGCCAAGTTTCGTAACTATCAGGTATCGCGTGAACTGTTGGATTTAGCTGCCAGTGATGTGTTGTTTATGCATTGCTTACCAGCGCACCGCGGAGAAGAAGTCAGCCTAGACCTTCTCGATGATCCTCGTGCCGTTGTTTGGGATGAAGCTGAAAACCGCTTACACGCGCAAAAGGCCTTGCTTGAATTCTTGCTTTGCCAAGAAGATTAAATCGAAGAAAATCAGCTCGGAACCTGAAGAGTTGAGCCGCTTTCAAGCTCAACTCGGTTTCGACCAGCTCGTTTAGCTTTGTACAATAAACGATCGGCTCGATTGAGCAACTCATCCCCTTCTTCACCATTGTGATATTGAGCAACGCCGATTGAAACCGTCAACGTGAGCTCAGCTTCGGATAGCTTGCTGGACTCTACGGATATCCTAATTCGCTCTAGCACACTGCTCGCAGCCTCTAGCGATAAACCACTCAGTAGCAACACAAATTCTTCACCACCATAGCGCGCGGCTAAATCGACTTCCCGAATTGATACTCGTAATAAATGCGACAACTCCGCCAGCACTTGATCACCAATGCGATGGCCGTAGTCATCGTTTACGGTTTTAAAATTGTCGATATCAACGAAGGCAAGAACAAAAGGCAGGTTTTCACGATTTGATAGTGCCCGCTGCTTCTCTAACGTACGCAGTAAGTAACGGCGATTATTAAGACCTGTAAGCTCATCTGTCACCGCAAGCTCTTCAATGCGAGCTAATGCTCGACGCAATTCTTGATTTTTCTCGCGGTAGGCGCGGCGCAACACAGTGAATTCACGTCCAGTAAGGGCATAAACGAAAATACTGGTAAGAAAAGCAATACCGGTAAGCGCTTCTATCTCCGGCATTAAAGTACCGCTGCGAGTGTAATTAATACCGAATATGACCAAGGTGTAACAAGCGACGGTATAAAGAGAGATCCCAATAAATTCGCGCCAACTTAGGCGGAAGACACCAAAGGCCAGCACATTCAAGAAGCCAAGCATAATAATAGAACGCAGTGCTGGTGCGGCGAACATCATCATCGACACAAGCGTGATGATCCAAAGCATCATGGGCATAGTCAGGCTAGGATCTTTAAAGCGATTGCTAAAGCCAGACCAAACAAGAGACACCAGAAAAATCTGTCCAAACCAGAAGACTGAAAAAAGAACTAAAACACTGTTTAGCTCCTCGACTTCATATTCAATTTGATACCCAGTGATATACACCAAGGTAAACAAGAGCATACCTGCTATCGCCAACCCATGGCGACGTAAGATATCCTTCTGTAGCTGTCCCATACAGGCTTCCTGTGCGCCGGAGAGGCCAAAGACTAGCAGTCTTCAACACTCTTCCGCTATGTCAAATTACGTAATACCAACAAACAAACACGAATTTAAAAATTCGTTTTTATAACTGACCTCCATATCATAGACAAAAAATTATTCGACCTTACAAACTCGCTTCACCGCGGATTGCCATCCTTGATACAAACGCTCGCGCGTCGTTACATCCAGTTCCGGAATAAATGCGCGCTCATGAACCCAAAGTTGAGAGACGTCATCGAGACTATTGAATACACCCGTTTGCAAACCGGCGAGAAAAGCAGCACCCAACGCCGTGGTCTCAGTCACCTTTGGACGAGAAATAGGTACACCAGAAATATCGGCCAAACATTGCACTAACCAATCGTTCACAACCATGCCACCATCGACACGTAGCTCGGCAGGACGAACACCGTCACCCGCCATAGCATCCAATAAATCACGAGTCTGATAACACACGGCTTGCAGCCCAGCAGTCACAATCTCTTTGATACCCGTATCGCGACTCAAACCTAATATGGCACCACGCGCATCAGGATCCCAGTATGGTGCCCCCAATCCAGCAAACGCCGGTACCATGTAAACCGGATTATCATATCCCGTCTCTTCGGCGAGCGATTGCGACTCCTGAGCGTTGCTAATCAGCTGCAGCCCATCTCGAATCCACTGAATGGTCGCCCCAGCCATAAAAATGGAGCCTTCCAGGGCATACGTCACCTGACCATTTAGACGGTAGGCAACCGTTGTTAGCAGCCTATGTTCCGACATTAACGCCTGCTTGCCTGTGTTTAAGATCACAAAACAACCCGTTCCATACGTGCTCTTCGCCATGCCCTCACTAAAACAAGCCTGACCGATCAGCGCCGCTTGCTGATCCCCAGCAATGCCCGCAATCGTAATTTCGCCGCCAAACCAGTGTGCAGCGCTATGGCCAAACTCAGCTGCGCTATCTTTCACTTCTGGCAGCATTTGCCGCGGTACACGAAATAACGCTAGTAACTCCTCATCCCACTGCTGAGTATGGATATTAAACAACAAAGTACGCGAGGCATTGGTTGCGTCTGTTGCATGCACCGCGCCATCGGTTAAACGCCACAATAAATAGCTATCCACCGTACCAAAAAGTAAGTCACCGGCTTCAGCACGTACTCGAGCGCCTTCAACATTGTCTAAAATCCAAGCAATTTTGGTTGCGGAAAAATAAGGATCTGGAAGCAACCCCGTGAGCTCACGCAACATTTCGGTATGCTGCTGCAAAGGTAAACACTCGTCGGCCGTGCGGCGGTCTTGCCAAACAATCGCTCGATAGACAGGTTCTCCTGTATGGCGATCCCACACTAAAGTCGTTTCGCGCTGATTAGTAATACCAATCGCTGTTATGTCCGCAGCCTGGATACCCGCTTTCTCTATCGCCTCGCGGGCGCTATCTATAGTGGAATTCCATATATCCTGCGGTTCGTGCTCAACCCAGCCCGGATGAGGAAAATGCTGGGGAAACTCATGCTGCCCCGTCGCGACAATCTCACCTTGATGAGAAAACACGATGGCTCGACTACTTGTCGTACCTTGATCAAGACTTAGCAAATAGCTTGGCATGCAGCGCTCCTAGCAATCTTTTTATTTGAGTCACGAATATATCCGAATAGGTCAAAAATGCGGCATTTTAATGCCCATTGACTATAGTTTTAGTCATTATCAATAATGGTGGTACAAAGTAATGCGTAACAATCAGCCAGTAAACAACAACGAGGTATCCCTTAAGGACAATGCCTCGTTAGTTTCATCCACCAATCTAAAAGGTGTGATTACTCATTGTAACGATGCCTTCGTCAATATCAGTGGCTTCTCACATAATGAGCTCATTGGAGCTCCGCATAATCTGGTACGACATCCAGATATGCCCGAAGTCGCATTCTCGTCCATGTGGCAAACATTGAAATCGGGCCAACACTGGCTGGGGATGGTTAAAAACCGTACAAAAGATGGAGGATTTTATTGGGTCGATGCCTATGTCACTCCGCTACAAGACAATGGAGAAGTCATTGGTTATGAGTCCGTTCGAGTAAAACCCTCACGGGAACAAATCACACGAGCAGAAAAAGCTTATAAGACCCTACGTCAAAAACGCTCACCCTTCCCAATCGCTCATCGCTGGCGACCACTCATTCCGCAACTCGCTATATGGGGGGCATTGATCGCTGCAATGGCAGTTTTAAAAGCCGATTGGTTGGTTACCTCTGGAGCTTTAATCGCTGCTTTTGCCAGTATATTGATACAACGCCAGACTGAGCGAAAGCTTGGCATAGGTAGTACCAAAGTAATCAATGATGAACTAATGGCGTGGATTTATACCGGCCATTTCGGCAACCAAGGTGCCATTGAGTTTGCGCTATATGCTCAGCGCCGACGCCTACAAACTGTATTGGTGCGTATCGCCGATAATGCAGATCATCTAAAAAAAGCCACACTTACTACCCTCGACCTATCTGGCACCACGCTAAAGCGAGTAAAAGAACAGCACAGCCATACTCAGGCCGTAGGGAAAACCAGTCACCATATTCAAGCGATTGCAAAGCGGATTTTAGATAACAGTAATTCTTCGGCCGCCGCCTCCAGTAGTGCCAACACGACAGCCCAACAAGGGTTACACGACATGGGCGTTATGGTTACTCAAACGGAATCACTGCAAGGTGAGTTGCGGAGTACAGCGGAGGCGGTTTCGCGCTTAACGGCAGAAGTCCAAGCGGTTAATCGTTTTCTCCAAGCTATTAGTGATATTGCTGAACAAACCAACCTGCTGGCATTAAATGCTGCAATTGAAGCGGCTCGCGCTGGTGATCAAGGCCGAGGATTCGCGGTAGTTGCTGATGAAGTACGCAATCTAGCGCGGCGAACACAAGAATCTGCAGCCGAAATTCAAACAATTGTGAATGGCCTGAATCAGCATAGTGAATTTGCAGTAGAAGCGATGAAACAAGGCGAACAGTCGACCGACCATACCCTAGAGTTAGCGCAGAAAATCACCGATGTATTTGCCAACATCCGCTCGGGACTTAATGATATCAAGCATATAACCGACACCAATCGCGACTCTGTTGATGAACAAAGTCGCTCGGCAGAAAGTATTCACAACAATCTTTCTCAGCTAGAAGCCCTAGCACAAGATGCAGAGTCGCTTGCTGGAGGAATGAATAAAGAGTGTGACAACCTCGCTCTTCTTATGAACGATCAAAATCAGATTATTCATCGCTTCCAGCAAGGTATATGAAGGATTAACATAGGCAACTATCCATTGGTTGAATTTAACTCAAGAAGTTTCTTATGCTCGATATCCGACATCTGCGCACCCTCGCTGCTTTACGAGACGGTGGAAGCCTAGTGGAAGCTGCACGTCGTATGCATCTCACGCAATCGGCACTCTCCCATCAATTAAAAGATCTGGAAGAGCGACTCAACAGCCCGCTCTTTGAGCGTAAAAGTAAACCTCTCCGCTTTACCCGGGCAGGCCTTGAGCTACTGCAGCTAGCAGATAAGGTTCTCCCGCTCATTAGCCAAACTGAACGTAACCTGCAAAAACTGGCCAGTGGCCATAGTGGGCGCTTACATATGGCCATTGAGTGCCATAGTTGCTTTGATTGGTTAATGCCCGCCATTAATCGTTTTCGAGATCATTGGCCCGAAGTCGAAATTGACTTCAGCACTAGCTTTCATTTCGAACCCATTCCAGCGTTGATTCGCGGCGATATTGATCTTGTCGTAACTTCAGATCCAGCTCCTCATGCCGACATTCACTATCAACCGCTATTTCGCTACCAATCGGTTTTGGCCCTTGCGAACCAACATCGTTTGATTGCAGAAGCATTTGTGAAACCAGAAGATTTACGTGAAGAAACACTTATTCACTACCCTGTTGATCGCCGTCGCTTAGATATTTTTGAATATTTTTTAAGTCCAATGGGCATCGAACCGCAATCGACTCGGCAAACAGAATTAACGCTGATGATGATTCAATTGGTGGCTAGTGGTCGAGGTGTAGCGTGTTTGCCAAGCTGGGCATTACAGCCTTACTTAGATAGCAAACTCGTCACCGCAAGGCCGTTAGGCGTCGATGGGGTCTGGCCAACACTGTATGCGGCGGTGCGTAAAGACCAGCAAGATACGCATTATATGCGTGATTTTTTGCAGCAAGCCCTAGATAGTTGCTTTAGTAATTTACCCGGCATTTTACCCGTCGCCTTATAAATTTTAGGCGAAAAAAAAGGGCTCAAAAATTGAGCCCCAAAGTAAACGACTACGGAGTGTCGCTACATTCTCACCACGTCTCCAAAGGATACGTGCGACTATATTGGCCTGATCTAACACGTTCGTCTGTTGCAAGTACGTAGCGTTATGTAACTACTTGTAAGCATAAAGTGCTAGATTTAATCGTCACTCATATTGAGTACGCGGCCAAATTAAACTAAATTTCGCACCACCTAAACGCTCACTGCGACTCACCATGGCGCGACCGCCATGCCAATAGACGATACGTCTCACAATAGATAAACCCAAACCGTAACCACCAGAAGCTCGAGTTCGGCTGTCGTCTAATCGCGCGAATGCGGTAAATACGCGATCCCAATCTTCCTCTGGAATACCCGGGCCGTCATCCTCTACATCCACACGGCAAGTATCTCCGCTGATGTTGCAGGTCACTTCGACACGAGTTGCAGCGTAACGCCCAGCGTTACCTACCAAGTTCTGAATCGCGCGATGGATGTAGCGAGATTCAACATCGGATTGCAGACTATTTTTTGGATCACCGCCGTTGTAGCCAACCGTAACATGAGAAGGTGGTCGCGCCTCGGTAACAACTTGAACTGCCAATGCAGCAACGTTAGTACGCTGGAAGTCGAGTAACGGACCGCCCTCTTCCAGCCGCGCATAGGTGAGAATTTCATCAATCAATTCATCCAGCTCTTGAATATCTGAATCCATACCGCTTAGTTGTTTACTAACAAACGGATCGTCGGGCACCGAATCTTCAATAATTTGCACACCAAAGCGAATACGGGCAACGGGCGTGCGCAACTCATGCGATACCGCTCGTACCATTTCTCGCTGAATCGAAATGAGGCGCTGTATGTGCTCTGCCATCTTGTTAAAAGACTGACCTAGCCTACTTACTGGATCTTTGCCGCTAATTGCCACACGAGCGTTGAGGTGTCCCTGAGCAAGACGCGTGGTGGCCTGCTCTAACTTGCGCAAACGCATTTCAAAAGAATTCACCACCCAGTAGACGCCTAAACCAATCAGCAAGATACCAATGGACGCGATCACCACAATGGCTTGCCAAGAATACGGATCAAAGGCATCAATCGGACCTAGCCGCAACGCTTTAGCTTGACCCGGTATTTTGGCCAGCGCTTCGGCACGATTGCCCTCGATAGATATGCGCACCAAAACATCGCCATATTGCATACGCGCAAAATCAGCGTCAGACAAAAACAATTCATTAATGTCGATTGTCGATAACGGAAAGCCAAATAGCGGCCGCATCTTCACTAAGAAATCATCAATGCTCTCACCGCTGCGCTGCCAATCTTCCAAGATTAAATACGCTGTCGCCTGCGCTTGCACTTCAGTAACCGTATTTAGACTCACATCTAGCCACTGATTTCCGGGCATCCGTCGTAATACATGTGCAGTTCGACCATCACTACTGGTGGTAATCAATACCTGACCACGATCCAAACGCGTGCGCTCGTATGAATCTTTCGGTCCCTGCTCATCAGGAAGAATACGAATATCCGCGTCAAAACGCGCAGATAGCTCCGCCAATGAATCAGGATCATTGTGCAATCGTTGAGCAAGAAGAACGAGACTGCCACTGACAATCTCTTCATTGAATTGTGCAGAACGCACAAAGTTAACCAGCTGAAGAGCTGCCATGCATAATATGGCAACCATCAGCAGGGCCCCTAACAGACCCGCGTAAACCCGAATAAATATAGCCGCATCCCCCGGCGATCAGATTTCTTTGACGAACAAATATCCCTTACTACGTACCGTCTTGATACGCTTAGGATTCATGGGATCGTCACCAACCTTGGGGCGAATGCGCGATACCCTAACGTCAATCGAACGATCCTGTCCGTCGTATTCAATACCACGTAGCTGGTTGAAAATTTCTTCACGAGTGAGCACTTTACCGGCGCTACTACTTAACAACCAGAGTAAATCGAACTCGGCACTGGTTAGGTCAATGCTTTGTCCTTCCAGCCACGCTTCTCGCATCGCACTATCAACAACCAAATTACCGAATGTCAGACGATTCTCCGAACCACTAACCGCCACTTCTTCATCTGGACCATCCGTTACACGACGTAACAAAGCTCGAATACGGGCCAGCAATACTCTTGGCCGCACCGGCTTAGCAACGTAATCGTCGGCTCCCATCTCTAAACCCAATACCTGATCTAGATCTTCAGTGCGAGCCGTCAACATCAAGATTGGCCCCTTATAGTAAGGACGTACTATGCGGCAAACCGCCAGTCCATCTTCACCTGGCAACATCAAATCCAAAACCACAAGATCTGGCTGTTCCGTTTTAATGCGCTCAATAGCGCGACTGCCGTCACCTTCTATCGAAACTTTTAGTCCGTTGCTCTCTAAATAATCTTTAGTCAGCGCAGCTAGACGCTCATCGTCTTCGACAATAAGAATTCGCCAATTTTCTTCTGGGTTATGACCGCTTTCATGTTTCAACATGGACAAGTACCGTTCCTTTCTCTCTGCTACCCGTTAAAGGCACCTGTACTAACTTTAGACGTTGTTACGCAATGTTGCACAGTAACTTCTGCATTGTTCCGGTTACCCGAGCAAATGTCTGTAAATTCTCGTAACTCACTGGCCATCACGCCTGTGGAAAAGCATCCCGAAGGTGTCCACCACCTACACACAAGTTATCCACACCTGACAATGTAATAACCCCAACATCTTGGGGTTGAATTCCCCTAGTCACCGCATTATCTTGTGGGTCAGTAAAAAATCCACCGTTAAGTCAGATACTTAGAACGTCTCCTAACCGATGTTGAGCGCAAGCGTCAAGCATTATTAGAAAGACGCAGACATCAGGGATAGATGGAGTAGCTTCCCCTTGAATACAGGCACACAAAACATGAACAGCGCGCTAAACGTCAGCAAACGCGACGGTCGAAAAGAAACCTTGGATCTCGATAAGATTCACAAAGTTGTCACTTGGGCTGCAGAAGGCCTCGACCGTGTGTCCGTATCAGAAGTTGAATTGAAGGCACACCTTCAATTTTTCGACGGCATTCAGACAGGTGAAATTCACGAAACCCTGATCAAAGCCGCAGCGGATCTTATTTCCGAAGAGGCACCAGATTACCAATATCTGGCTGCACGCTTGAATATCTTCCACTTACGCAAGAAAGCGTACGGCCAGTTTGAGCCACCGACTTTGCTTGATCACGTCACACGCATGGTGGAAGACGAACGTTACGATCGTCACTTGCTGGAAGACTATAGCGCCGAAGAATTTGCAGCGATGGATGCCTTCATTGATCACAGTCGTGACATGAATTTTAGCTACGCTGCTGTCAAACAGCTTGAAGGCAAATATTTAGTTCAAAACCGTGTGACTGGAAAAGTTTACGAAAGTGCGCAGTTTTTATATGTATTGATAGCTGCCTGCTTGTTCTCGTCGTACGACAAAGAACGCCGTTTGGACTACATCAAACGCTTCTACGATGCGACATCATTATTTAAAATTTCGTTGCCGACGCCCATTATGGCCGGTGTGCGCACACCGACTCGTCAGTTCAGTTCGTGTGTATTGATCGAAGCAGGCGATAGCTTAGATTCCATTAACGCTACTGCCGCAGCCATTGTGAAATATGTATCGCAACGCGCCGGTATCGGTATCAATGGTGGACGCATTCGCGCTCTAGGTAGCCCGATTCGTGGCGGCGAGGCCTTCCACACTGGCTGCATTCCATTCTACAAACACTTCCAAACAGCGGTTAAATCGTGTTCGCAAGGTGGTGTTCGTGGTGGCGCGGCAACCCTGTTCTACCCTATGTGGCACTATGAAGTTGAAAACCTTCTGGTATTGAAGAACAACCGAGGTGTTGAAGAAAACCGCGTCCGTCATCTTGATTACGGCGTGCAGATCAACAAACTCATGTACGAACGCTTAATCAAAAACGGCAACATCACCCTGTTCTCGCCATCCGACGTACCAGGGTTATACGACGCTTTCTTTGAAGACCAAGCCTTGTTTGAACAGCTTTATACCAAGTACGAAGCTGACGCCAATATTCGCAAGCAAACGATGAAAGCCGTCGACTTGTTCTCAAGCATGATGCAAGAGCGCGCCAGCACGGGCCGAATCTATATTCAAAACGTCGATCACTGTAATACTCATAGCCCGTTTAATCCGAAGAAAGCACCGGTACGTCAATCCAACCTGTGTTTAGAAATCGCATTACCGACTAAGCCACTGAATGATATCAACGACGAAAGTGGTGAAATTGCACTGTGTACCCTAGCTGCATTTAACTTAGGTACGCTGACCAACTTAGACGAATTAGAAGATTTATCTGATCTGGTTGTCCGGGCTCTAGATAGCTTGCTGACTTACCAAGATTACCCGGTAGCCGCCGCTAAACGCGCCAGTCTATCGCGCCGCACATTGGGTGTTGGTGTGATCAACTACGCCTACTACTTGGCGAAAAATGGTGTTAAGTACTCAGATGGCAGCGCCAATGGTTTAACGCATCGTGCCTTTGAAGCCATACAGTATTGGCTGCTACGCGCTTCCAACAAATTGGCGCAAGAGCAAGGCGCTTGTGAAGCCTTTGACGACACAACCTACGCTCAAGGCCTGTTACCTATCGACACCTACAAGAAAGACGTTGATAAGTTCTGTACAGAGCCATTGCACTACGATTGGGAAGCTCTGCGTTCCGATATTCAAAAATACGGCTTACGCAACTCAACGCTAACAGCATTGATGCCGTCAGAAACATCGTCGCAGATTAGTAACGCGACCAACGGTATCGAACCGCCACGCGGATATATCAGCGTAAAGCAAAGCAAAGATGGTATCCTCAAGCAAGTTGTTCCTGAGTTCGATCGTCTTAAGGGCGAATACGAATTGTTGTGGAAAATTCCAAACAACCAAGGTTACCTAGAGCTAGTTGGTATTATGCAAAAATTCGTCGATCAGGCGATTTCAGCAAACACCAACTACGACCCTACTCGCTTCGGCGGCAAAGTACCGATGCAGCAGTTACTGAAAGATTTGCTGACGGCTTATCGTAATGGCTTAAAGACTTTGTACTATCACAACACCCGTGACGGTATGGAAGATCCTCAGCAAGACGCGATTGCAGAAGACGATGATTGCGCCGGTGGCGCGTGTAAAATTTAATTTGTGTTCTGCTCGGCATCACACTCTGTGTTTGCCGAGCAGAGTGTGAAAACTATTTTTAAACGGCCCCCTTTTTTATGGGCCCGACATTAAGAGACTGATACCGGGTATGGCTTACACCACCTTTAATCGCAACGAATTTGATACGTTCGCTCAACCGATGTTTTTCGGAGAACACGTCAACGTTGCTCGCTACGATCAGCAGAAACACAAAATTTTTGAAAGTCTGATTGAAAAGCAATTGTCGTTCTTTTGGCGTCCTGAAGAAGTCGATTTAACCAGCGACCGCAAAGACTTTGTCGATTTGCCGGACCACGAAAAGCATATTTTCGTTAGCAATTTAAAATATCAAACATTGCTCGACTCCGTACAAGGTCGCTCACCTAACGTTGCTCTATTACCGGTTGTTTCACTCCCAGAATTAGAAACCTGGATTGAGACTTGGTCATTCAGTGAGACGATTCACAGCCGTTCTTACACACATATTGTGCGTAATATCGTGCCTAATCCGGCCGCCATTTTTGATGACATCACTAAAAATGAATACATCACTCGTCGCGCTGAATCGGTAACTAAATATTACGATAGCTTTATTCACCTGTGTAATTACTACATTCAATTAGGTGAAGGCACGCATACGGTTAATGGTGAAACAATAGAAGTTTCCCTACATGAATTAAAACGCCGCATGTACGTCATGATGGTGTCAGTTAACGTACTCGAAGCCATTCGTTTTTATGTAAGCTTTGCCTGCTCATTCGCATTTGCAGAACGCGCAAAAATGGAAGGCAACGCAAAAATCATTAAAATGATCGCACGCGATGAAGCACTGCATCTAACAGGTACACAGCACATATTACAAATTATGGCGCGTGGTAAAGACGACCCAGAATTTGCAGTTATTGCACAAGAATGCCGTCAAGATGTGATCGATATATTCACCGAAGCCGCAGAGCAAGAAAAAGAGTGGGCTGCGTATTTATTTAAAGACGGTTCAATGATCGGCTTAAATAAAGACATTCTTTGCCAGTACGTTGAATACATCACAAACCAACGCATAGGTGCTTTAGGCTTCGATCCTATTTTTGTAACCAAAAATAATCCTCTACCTTGGATTAATGCTTGGTTAAATAGCGATAACGTACAAGTGGCTCCACAGGAAGCAGAGATCAGCTCTTACCTTGTTGGAGCAATTGATAGCGAAGTAGATACCAACGACTTCGGTGATTTTGATCTCTAATGCCCAGTCCGCGTAAAGCGCCCCGTTTGGGGCGCCGTCGTTGGGGTAAAGCGAGAACCTTCCACTCCCCAGCACAAACTGAGTTGGATCTTCCTGAAGGTCAAGGATCATCCAGCCAAATCGAATTAGATCTGCTACTCCCGCCAATCCTTGTCAAAAGGCGCGCTGATGAACCTGTGCCAATACAGGGAGAATTATTACTACCTGAGTTTCAAGGTGAAACACCTGAACCAACTCCGCAAATTGAATTTGAGGGTATGCAGAAGCCCATCTTCGACATAATCCTTGAAGATGGTCGCCAAGCGCGTTTTCAGCACGCTCACACACTTTTAGAATCATTGGAATCCCAAGACATCGAAGTTCACTATCAATGCCGTGAGGGCTATTGTGGGAGCTGTCGCACCCAATTATTGGATGGTGACGTACATTATCTAGAAGAGCCTATGGCTTGGATCGACGACGATGAGATTCTTCCCTGCTGTTGCATCCCGAAAAGCGCCCTGCGCATCAAGCTACAATAATCCCTGCGGATTAAGGTTGATTTATTTCGACGCTACGGTAGCCTTAACCACCAAACTTATACATCACCTATACAGAGGCATTTCATGAGTCTGAATTTACCAGCCGTTGGCCAAGCCGCACCCGCTTTCACCGCGCTAAATCAAAATGGTGAATCAGTTAGTTTAAGTGACTTAAAAGGCAAAAATGTTGTCTTGTACTTTTACCCAAAAGCCATGACTCCTGGCTGCACAGTACAGGCTTGCGGTATTCGCGATAGCAAAGACACCTTCGCCGCAGCCAATACTATTGTGTTGGGTATTAGCCCTGATGCCCCTGCGCGCTTGCAGAAATTTATCGAAAAAGAAAATCTAAACTTTGATTTATTGTCTGATCCAGAACACCAAATTGCTGATCAATTCGGCGTTTGGGCGATGAAAAAATTTATGGGAAAAGAATTCGAAGGCATTCACCGCATTACCTTTATTATTGATGCCAATGGTGTGCTAAGACACATCATGGAAAAGGTAAAAACCAAGTCTCATCATGATGATGTTATGGCGATTGTTAATTCGCTGTAACCAATCCTAGCGATTTTGTTGCTGGCGAAACTCCTGTGGAGATACGCCTCGCCAGCGACGAAATGCACGCGAAAACGTACTACTTTCTGCAAAACCTAATTCAGCGCTAATTTCCGTTAATGACTTTTTACTTGTACTTAGCAAAAATACGGCTCGACGCTCTCGCTCTTCGTCTAATAACTGTTGAAAACTGGTATTAACCTCTTGCAGCTTGCGTTGCAAAGTGCGTCCACTAATATGCAATCGCTGCGCGAAAACATCACGATCTATCGTTAAATCTGACGCTTCCTGCAGCCATTGCCGCATTAACACAACGGTATCTGGAAGTTGTAAATTCTTCAGTTGCTCATCAATCATTTGACGATGAATTTCTGCCAAAGCAGGATCTCCACCTGGTAATTTCTCTGCCAACCAATCAGTACTGAATACTAAAACATTTTCAGGTGAATTAAAGATGGGGACAACACCATATGCTTTTTCATATGCTTGATTACAATCAGGTTTAGCCACCGTTAATTCCACCCGTATCGGTAAAACCGGCTTACAACTCAACCAAGCGCCAAAACGCAACAATAAAATCAGTACTGTATCTATTTGCTGGCGACTAAAGTCTGGCAATCGTGGTGTATAACAAATATGGATTTCATTCGTTGCACCCCGCACCTGAAAACCGGCACCTTCACTGACTAACGGCGAATATCGACTAGCCACTGTCAAAACTTCCATGAGTGTTTCACAGTGCATTAAATTCATCGATAACAGCGGGAAATGAGCGGGACTAAGATGCTGTCCTAACTGCAGGCCCAAATCGAACGGACATAAGGCTTCTAGGCCGCGCCATAAACGCAGGGTATTCGTCATTGGCACCCGACAAGCAGGATTATTTAACGTGTCTTCGGTGATATCGACCGTACGCCTCAAAGCTTCACGATCTAACCCCATGACAGCAGCCGCTTGTAACAATGCACGAATCCACTGGGTAGATACTGTCATCGTCGCTTCGTCTTTATCTGCAGTCATCAATTCAGCTTCCTAGGTCAATTCTATGGCCGTTAAGGCCAAGGCCTGGCTAACCTAATAAGGTACACTAGCATTCATAATAGGAAAACGAAAAAGGTTAAAACAATGATGGCAAAGAGCGCAGATCAATGGTTCTCGGAGTACGGCTCCAGCCATACAAACCCAATCAATAAACTCATTCATTGGGTATGCGTGCCGCTTATCTATTTAGTGATCATAGGCTTGCTTTGGTCAATTCCGACCCCCAATATAATGCAGCAAATTCCTTACTTAAACTGGGGAACAGTCGCCGTATTACTTTCCATTATTTTTTATATACGTTTATCGCTATCGCTATCGGTTGGCTTATCAATATTTGCCATCACGTGTTGCTGGATTATTTCTACCCTCGACCACTTACTAACAATTCCCATCTGGCAAATATCTTTAATCGGCTTTGTTATTTTATGGATTTTTCAATTTATTGGACATCATGTCGAGGGGAAAAAGCCTTCATTTTTTAAAGACATTCAATTTCTATTGATTGGACCTGCATGGCTGATGGGCTTTATCTATCGCAAACTGCATATTCCCTACCATTGATTGCATGGCTCAAATAACACAATAGTATGTCGTACTTGCCCATTGGTTATTTAACGCCACTCGGGTATCGTCCTTGGTCAACACTACATAGCGCCTGCCAATACAATCAGCGGCACATACCAAGGACCGGCATACTATGCAACGGCACAACTGCAAAGGCTTTAGCACACTGCAATTTACCTTAGGCTTGTCATTGAGCGCCGTCCTGACAGGCACAGGCCTCACCTATCTACCAGATATCCTAGATAATGCCGACTATCAGGTTACCCATTACGCTTTGCAAACCGAGCGCTATCAAAACGAAGTATGGCGTACCTATCAAATGGCCAAAGGGGAATCTTACGAAGTCACTCATACGACCGAATTCTCGGGCTTTAGTGCTGAAAATGACCTTGTTCAGTCACCGCTAGGCCGTTACTGTTTCGCACGTAATGATGCACTTGCTCGTCTTGGGCTGTGCCAAGAACTAACTCTAGAATAGGAATACACATGACTAACGCTTACTGGTGCGTATTGATAGCAGCAATGATGCCGTACATTTTCACCTTCATTGCGAAATTTACTGGCGGACGTTACAACAATTTCTCGCCGCGTGAATTTTTAGAAAAACAAGAAGGCTTTCGCAAGCGCGCCAACTGGGCACAAATGAACAGCTTCGAAGCCTTTCCTCCCTTTGCTGCAGCCGTCATCATCGCGCACTTAACTGGCGGTGAGCAAGGCTGGATTGATACATTAGCAATGGCATTTATCGGACTACGCGTAGTGTACGGCGCATTATATATCGGTAATTTCGCTACGATGCGAACTCTGATATGGACGGCAGCACTTGGCTGTAATATCGCATTATTTGTCGCTGGCGTGTAAACCTTGTTATTGCGTCACACCATAACGGTGTGACCAATCTGTTTATAGCAATACGAAGCATTGCAATAAATGACGATTTGTCGGCCTTTATCATGGGTGTGAATGATATAAAGATCGGTAAATTCGGGCGTTCGCTCCATAAACGTCGCATTCCGAATTAATTGCGCTGTATCTCCACTACGCTCAAGCGCCTGTGGTTGCCCAGCTGCTGTCGCTATTACAGCGGCGAAAACCATTAACATTAATAGTTTCATGATGTGCCCTCTGCTCATCCCGTACTATCAGTATAGGTAGTGATTGAAAAAAGGGGTCGCTGATTTGTTATAAATCGTTACTCTGATCACATAAAAAAACCAACCGGTTAGCAACGAATAAAACGTGCTAACACAGTTGGCTTTTAGAGTCTGTGAGTTCTATCTAATTAGGGCTACTGCACTTGCCGACGAAGCGACACTAATAGTTCGGCCTCCCCGCGGGCGACACCACAGTTATCAACCAAATCATTAGCTGTTGCACCCATACCAACCAGACGCGAAGCCTGCTCAAACCTGGCATCTTCTGAGCCAGGCATCACCGCATGTCGCTCTGCTTGTTGTAACCGCGTTTCTAATTGCTTTACGCGTCTGCCAATACCGATCGTGCTTTTACTCATAGCGCCGCTTGATTGCTCAAGTGCGGAAATATGCTGTTCAAATCGCTGTGTATCCAACTGCTGTTGTCGGCGTAGGGACCACATAAAACCTCCCACGACGAACAGCATTGCCATATTGCCCAACAATAACCAGTGCACTAACGAAAGCGTGACCATAACAGACCCCTATAAGCCTTGAAGTTCGGTCCACTCCTCGTCTGACATCATTTTCTCAAGATCTACAAGAATCAACAGTTCGTCATTTTTATGACAGACGCCCTGAATGAATTTTGAGCTCTCGTCGTTGCCGACATTCGGAGTGGTTTCAATTTCCGACTGACGTAGATAAACCACCTCAGCCACTGCGTCCACAAGAATGCCTACCACCTGATTCTCCGCCTCGATAATCACGATACGGGTCTGGTCCGTGGTGTCAGACGTTGGCAAGCCAAATCGTAATCGGGTATCAATCACAGTAACTACGTTACCACGTAGATTGATGATACCGAGTACGTATGGGGGTGCACCGGGTACAGGAGCTATCTCGCTGTAACGCAATACTTCTTGCACCTGCATCACATTGATCCCGTAAGATTCGTTCTCAAGGCGAAAGGTAACCCATTGCAGAACCGGATCTTCCACACTTTTATTTCCGGCAATCGCTGACATAAAACATCCTCGCTAAGAAAGGCCGTTGTCCGACTGTGTCAAAAAACATAACGGACCTTCCTTAACTATAGATCAGAGCACAAACTGTACCAGCCGAATTGCAAATTTTTTATTGTCGCCAAGAAATAGCGAAAGAATAGAGAAAATAAAGCCAAAAAGCCGGCGAACCGTGTACTTCAGCGTCTATTTTCTTCAAGCAAAGAGAGTAATCCAGGAACATCAATCAACGCACACATTTCCGCAATAACCGTTCCTGCCAACCATGGACGCTTACTACCCTCTCCACGCCATTTAATTGACTGCTCCACCAAAGTGACGGTATCCGTAATTTCTTGGCAAGCGAGTGCCCAAGGCGCACGATCTAGCTGAATCAGGTAACTGTAACCTTCATCCACGAGCGATTTTCCGCGTTCAGGCATAATCAGCTGCGCACTATCTACCACAGTTAATTTCTGCTCATCACTTTGCCACACCCCCAGCGACCATTTAGCTTGGCCGAAAAGTGGCGTCACTTTATCGTTAACATTAAAAACACCGCCCAATAATGGCAGTGGTATTGCTAACTTTAAACCTGCCACTTTAAATATCAGACATTCGATACCTTGGCTTGACGCCCAGTTAAGCTTCGCCATTTCAGTTTTTTGCGGTGCAAGCTCTAGCTCTTCAACCGGACTAACGGCTATTGCACCTTCATCCCAATCTTGCACTTCAGGGACGTCTGTTACTGGCTCTGAGGTCGATACTGTCAGCGTAGAGGCCAGCATTGGCTCAGCCAGAGTTTCAGTCGGCCATGACCGTTCTGGGCTTATGGTTTCAACTAAATCTAGTAATTGAGGAGAATTTGCAACTGTATTCACGCTTGGTGAGGACTGTGCAGTGGTAGCTTGAATAGGCTTTATTACTTCGCGCTGCGTGACTGGCTGGCAAGCCAAAGGCTCGACCTCAGTCGCAATCACTAATAACTGGTCTAAATAATCCTGCAGCACACCATCCACTTGATTCCCTGTGGCAGTACCGGACTTATTAGCACTCATTATCTACTGGCTCCGGAAGCTTACAGGCTGCAAGCAATGCAGAATGTATACGCCCCATAGGTAATTGTCGGGCCAAGTCCAATAATTCAAACATGTTGGTTAACGCCTGCGCTTTACTCGGTCGAGTTCCCGGCAGCCATAATGGAATTAAGGCATAACCTGCAGCAACGGTTTCTATAACCTGCGTTGCCATTTTCGCCGAAGCATCATCAAAGGGTGCCACAGCTTGCGCCAATAAATCATCAAGCTGACGACGCTGATTAAGCGCGACTGTCTCAATATCACTAGAGGCTGTACCTAACAGGCTATCGAAATAATCCATTAATGGTGAAGTAACATCAGGCATGGGCATCCTCCGACATATCCAAAATATTCAGAAGATGACGATATGCCCTAACGCCACGAGTATCGGGATCCATTTGATGAGGAAATACTCCTTCATGGCTAGCATCTCGCAGTCGCGTATCGACAGGAATAGCCTCATCCCAAAGGGATTCTACATAAGTACGCCGCATTTCTTTTAACGTCGTCACCGATGCCGATGTACGACGATCAAATAACGTAGGCACAATTAAATAAGGCAATTGCCTATTTTGCGAGCGCATCACCATTTTAAGCGTATGCACCATACGCTCTAAACCCTTCATGGCTAAGTGCTCTGTTTGAGTTGGCACCACCAAACGCTGACATGCCGCCAACGCATTCACTAATAAAACCCCTAAAATCGGCGGCGTATCAATCAATGCATAATCATAGTCGTCCCACAGTTGAGCTAAGGTACGCGCAACCACCAAACCCATTCCATCTTGCCCACTCACCTGACGTTCGAGAGTAGCTAAAGAGGTTGTTGCTGGTAATAAAGAAACATTCGCCAGTGAGGTCGGCTTTAAAACAGACTCAATGTAGTGTTTATCTTTATACCGCTGTTCAAAAAATAAATGGTAAATGCTGCGATCTAAACTATCTGGATCTTGACGAAAATAGCTGGTTAAAGAACCGTGGGGATCAAGGTCAACTAATAATACACGCTTACCTTGCGCCGCTAGCAGTCCGCCTAACGTCACTACACTGGTCGTTTTACCGACCCCGCCTTTTTGATTTGAAATTGACCAAATTCGCACGACGACCATCCTGTAGAATTCTGGCAAACCCGGCTTTCCGGCTGCCTGCTGTTATTACAACAACCTAAGCAAAATCCGTGTCAGACTGCATAAATTCGCTAAAAAAAAGTGATTTCGGTAGTAATTACCATAAAGACGGGACAAAAATCGGCATAATTGAATGACCAACGGTATGACCATTCCGCACACGGCGAATCATTGCCTATCGATATTAACCGACATCAGACGCTAAGCGACCTGCAATATTTGTTAACGCAAGTATCTCATCACTGAGTCCTTCTTTGATAACAGCCATTGGCATACCAAATATGATTGAGCTTTCTTCGTCTTGAGCCCATATGTGAGACTTCGCTTCTTTTAATAAACGCGCCCCTTCGCGGCCGTCGGCTCCCATCCCAGTTAAGACAACACCAAGAACATTGGCACCATAATGTTTAGCCGCTGAAGCAAAGGCAATATCTACGCTCGGACGATAATTAACGCGTGGATCACTCTCGCGAATATGAATCGATCCTCCATTACGCCGATCAACCATTAATTGCATACCACCTGGTGCAACGTAGACATGTCCCGATTTAATAACATCACCGTTGACGGCCTCTTTTATTGCCAATGGACTGATATTATTTAGCCTTTCGGCAAAAGCAGGAGTAAACGACCCTGGCATATGTTGAACGATAATAATGGGCGTTTTAAACGTAGCAGGCAGTGCTTTAAACAAAACTTGCAACGCCGCCGGTCCACCTGTGGAAGTGCCAATTATGATAAGTTCAGTTTTAGATAAATCTGACTTAATCGTCGATTTAGTCGCTATCGGCTTACTAACACGTGTTTGATTACGCGCAACACCTGCTATTTTATCCGTTAATAAACGCTTTATTTGCGCAGAGTCAGTGGCAATATCTTCGAAATTTTTAGGTAAAAAATCCAGAGCACCTGCATCTAAAGCGTCTAGCGTTACCCTTGCTCCCTCAAAGGTGAGGGATGAGAACATCAAAACGGGAACTGGCCGCTGCAGCATAATGTTCTTAACGGCGGTAATACCATCCATGACTGGCATTTCATAATCCATCGTAACGACGTCTGGCTTGAGCAATTCATTTTGCTCTATCGCCTCACGACCATTACTGGCGACGCCAACCACCTCCATACGGCCATCACTATTAATGATGTCAGACACTCGTCGCCGAAAGAAACCCGAATCATCGACTACTAATACCCGAATCGTCATAGTAAGCCTTAATTATGCTGCACTGGATTGACGGGTCGCGTAGCGACTCAGCATGCTCGGAATATCTAAAATCAAAGCAATACGGCCGTCACCGGTGATCGTAGCGCCCGCCATGCCTGCGGTCCCGTGCAACATTTTGCCAAGAGGTTTAATCACCACTTCTTCTTGACCTACAAGCTGGTCAACGACGAAACCAACACGACGATTACCTACCGAAACGACAACAACATGGGCAGAGTCATCTACATTCTCAGAATGATCACCCTTAACTAGCCAACGTTTTAAATAAAACAGCGGGATCGGTTTTTCTCGAACAACAACCACTTCTTGCCCATCTACAATATTAGTCTGGGTTAAATCCAAGTGGAAAATCTCGTTAACATTGACCAAAGGAAAGGCAAATGCCTGATCTTTTAGCATCACCATCAAGGTTGGCATAATGGCCAAAGTTAATGGCACCTTGATACGAATACTGGTGCCTTCACCCATTCGCGACGTAATATTGATAGTGCCGTTTAACTGGTTAATTTTCGTTTTAACCACGTCCATACCAACGCCACGCCCTGACACATCAGAGATCACATCTTTGGTAGAAAAACCTGGAGCAAAAATCAAGTTAAAACATTCATTTTCAGTTAAGCGATCGGCGGCATCTTGATCCATCACGCCTTTTTCGACGGCTTTACGACGTAAGACATCCGCGTCCATACCGCCGCCATCATCTTGAATCACTAGCAGAATATGATCGCCTTCTTGCTCAGCCGATAACACCACAGTACCGACGCGGTTCTTACCGGACTTCTCGCGATCATCTGGCATTTCTACCCCATGATCCACGGCATTACGCACTAAGTGGACTAACGGATCAGCCAATGCTTCCACTAAGTTTTTATCTAAGTCTGTTTCTTCACCGCGTAATTCTAAATTAATTTCTTTTTTCAGCTGTCGCGCTAAATCACGTACAACTCGCGGGAAACGACCAAAAACCTTTTTGATTGGCTGCATTCGAGTTTTCATTACCGATGCTTGTAAATCACCAGTAACCACATCCAAATTTGCAACTGCTTTGGCCATTGATTCATCAGTGCTCTTCAATCCTAAACGCACTAATCGGTTACGCACCAGAACCAATTCACCAACCATGTTCATAATATCGTCAAGACGTTTGGTATCAACGCGAACCGTCGCTTCAGCTTGCATTGCCTCTTTATTTTCAACTTTCTTAGCTTCGGGCGTAGCAATTGACTCAACCTTAGTCGGCTCTGCTTTTGCAGCAGGCGCTTTTGCGGTAGGTGCTTTTGCAGCAGGTTTCACTGGCTCTGCAGGAGCAGGCGTTTTTGCCGCTGGAGTTGACTTAACCGGCTCTGCAGGCTTTTTCGCTTTGGTATCGGTTCCACCTTCAGGTGCAAATGCGTGCTTGCCTTTACCATGCAATCTATCAAGCAATTCCTCAAATTCAGAATCACTGATTAATTCATCTCCACCGCTTGTTAGTGGTGCATCTACTGGCGCAGTATCAGCAGTACCGGCTGGTGCAGACGGAGCGCTAGCCTTCACCTCACCGACTGTTGCGCCTTTACCTTTCCCATGAATTTGATCCAGTAAGGCCTCAAATTCATCTTCAGTAATCTCATCATCTGACGCAGATGTAGTAACAGGCCCACCCATGTCAAACAAATCGTCATCGTCAGCGGCGGCTTGCGGTGGTGTCGATTCCGGCGCAGCAGCCTGACTGCGTTCTTCATCTAAGGCATCTAATAGAAGTTCAAATTCATCGTCGGTAATATCGCCATTATCAGCCGTGGCTGCTTCAGTTTCGATATTGTTTTCAGCGACGCTTTCCACTTCGTCTTCAACAGGCTCTTCAGCTTCCGCAACAACTTCTTCGTCTTCAGATGCCGGTTTAGCTAAATGGTGTAAACGTTCAATAATGGCAGGATCAGCATCTGCTGGTGCTGCACCAGAACGCACACTTTCAAACATTTCGTTTACGGAATCGAGTGCTTGCAGCACGACATCCATTAAATCAGGATTAACGCGACGGTGACCATTACGTAAAGTATCAAACACGTTTTCTGCAGCGTGACAGCAGTCCACCAGCGGATTTAATTGTAAAAAACCTGCGCCGCCTTTAACCGTATGGAAGCCCCTGAAAATAGCATTCAGAAGATCTTTATCATCTGGGCGTTGTTCGAGGTCAACGAGTTGTTCTGAGAGCAATTCTAGAATCTCACCCGCCTCAACGAGAAAATCCTGGAGGATTTCTTCATCTGCATCGAAACTCATCCGTTTGCTCCTTTAAAAACCAAGACTGGACAATAGGTCATCAACATCATCCTGGCTGTTAACTACGTCGTCACTGGATTTATTAATTTGAGGACCTTCCGCACGGATGTTGGCACCTTCGTCGGAAGTTTCTGCTATGTCATTGAGATCATGTTTAATACCTGTGATCTCATCCACTTGCCCGGCCATTAACACTAGGCTCACTAGCCGATCTTCTACATCTTTTATCAGGGCCGTCACCTTATGTATCACTTGTCCGGTGAGATCCTGAAAATCTTGAGCTAAGACAATTTCGGAAAAGTGTCCCTGAATTTGCCGCGATTTATCGGCACTTTCACCCAAAAATTCATTCACTTCTTTGCTTAACGCTCGAAACTCTGCAGGTGTTAATTCTTTATTTAAAAAGCGCTGCCATTGTTCCGATAATGTTTTTGCCCGATCATGAATATCGGAGGCTAAAGGCATCCCTGCATCAACCAAATCCATGGTTCGATTAGCTGATTTATCCGTCATTTCTAATACATACGCGAGTTTATCGGTTGTATTTTCAATGTCAGAGCCAGCACCAACGGAATCGACATTAAGGTTTTTAATAGCCTCATGCAGTGCCCGCGTTAGGCGGCCGATCTCGTTATACAAAGTGCGGTCACGAACCTCATTGAGGTTGTTCACTAGCGCTACGGCTTTACTGATATCACCCTGCTCTAATTGCAGCAGCATGTTCTCAGCTAGCTCTCTGATTTCTGAGCCGACTTTACTGTTAGCAGCTTTCAGGCTTATGTCACCCATTGACCAACCTTCTTATTTAGCCTTCGACTCGTTCGAAAATCTTATCGATTTTCTCCTTCAGAACTGCCGCAGTAAAAGGCTTAACTACATAGCCGTTTACTCCTGCCTGAGCAGCTGCAACAATCTGATCGCGTTTCGCTTCTGCGGTAACCATAAGAACCGGAAGGCTCTTAAGACGGTCGTCTGCACGAACATGCTTCAACAGGTCGAGACCCGTCATGCCCGGCATATTCCAGTCAGTTACTAGAAAGTCAAAATCGCCATTCTGTAACATGGGGAGCGCTGTCGTACCGTCGTCAGCTTCTTGCGTGTTGGTAAAGCCCAAATCGCGAAGAAGGTTTTTAACGATACGTCTCATCGTAGAGAAGTCATCAACGATGAGTATTTTCATATTTTTGTCCAAAACGACCTCCAATAATCGACTTTAATATTCCCAGTCGTTCCTAAAACTTAGTGTAGACCTAGTTACCGCTTTATCCAGAAACACGACATACGGAATGCAATATTTATTAGCGAGTAAGCCAATCGCCCAAGCGTGAACGCAAACGATGGGTCGCTTGGCTGTGTAATTGACTGACACGAGACTCGCTGACGCCCAGCACAGCGCCGATTTCCTTGAGGTTGAGCTCTTCGTCGTAGTACAGGGCTAGAATCAGCTGTTCGCGTTCAGGAAGCCCTTTGATGGCTTCTGCGAGCTGAGTTTGGAAGGCATCTCGCTCGATACCTGCAAATGGATTGGGCGCAGTTTCGTTAAAAACTTCAAAGCCGTTCTCACTTTTCTCGGCGACTTCTTCATAACTAAACAGCCGGCAGCCAGCGCTATCGCGTAAAATGCCATGATATTCATCTTGGCTAATACCAAGAAATGCAGCAACTTCACTGTCGTCGGCATCACGACCTTTCTCACTTTCTATCTGCTTAATTGCATCGGTAATTCGCCTAGCATTGCGATGCACGGAACGCGGAGCCCAGTCGCCACGACGAATTTCATCCAGCATAGCGCCACGAATACGAATACCGGCATAGGTTTCAAAACTTGCGCCTTTACCGCCATCGTACTTACGTGATGCTTCTAACAAACCTATCATGCCGGCTTGAATAAGATCGTCCACCTGTACGCTATCGGGTAAACGTCCCATCATGTGATGGGCAATACGCTTTACCAGTCCTGCGTGTTCGCGAACCAACTGATCGAAATTGTTTTTTTGAACGTCAGAGTACACCAGACAACTACCCGCAGACATTGATTAGGCCTCAACTTCCTGAAGCAGCCGGTCGACAAAAAACTCTAAATGCCCACGCGGCGAAGACGGCAGCGGCCAAGCATCGACTTTTTTGGCGAGAGCTCTAAATGCTGTTGAAGCTTTAGAGCGAGGATACACATCGACGACCGCCTTTTGGCGCTGTACGGCACGACGTACGGCATCATCCATAGGGATAGCACCGACGTACTGCATGGCAACCTCTAAAAAACGATCAGTCACTTTGGTCAGTTTTTGGAATAGCGCTTGCCCTTCTTGCGGCGTGCGCACCATATTTGCCACCATACGGAAGCGAAATACACCGTAGTCACGATTTAATAATTTAATTTGTGCATAAGCATCGGTAATAGAAGTCGGTTCATCGGTTACCACAACCAGTACTTCTTGCGCTGCGCGCACAAAACTCATCACAGAATCAGAAATACCCGCAGCGGTATCAACGATTAATACGTCGATATCATCACCAATATCACTGAATGCTTGAATTAAACCAGCGTGTTCCATCGCATTTAATTGCGACAATTTCTGCGTCCCCGAGGAAGCAGGAACAATACGAATTCCTGCCGGGCCTTTAACCATCACTTCCCGTAAATCGCATTCACCTTGCAGTACATTTTCAATCGTTTTATTGGACGATATCCCCAATAAAATATCGATATTCGCCAAACCTAAATCGGCGTCGAGTACAACAACGCGTCGTCCCATTTCGGCCAACGCAATTGCGAGGTTAACGGAGACGTTGCTTTTACCCACACCGCCCTTACCACCAGTAACAGCGATCACTTGAACCGGGTGCCTTGCCATCGTGTTTTATACTCCGTGTTGAAAGCTGGTTTGCTGCGTTGCCATATTTAAGGCTTCGGCCGCCTGCCAACGAGTTCTGGCCATGCGGGCCATTTGCTCTGCTAAGTTCACCAATCGCATCGCATCTGGATAATGCAAATCATCCGGAATGTGCGGGCCATCTGTAACGAGCGTGACCGGTAAGTGCCCTAATGCAGCGATACTCATGCCCGGCCCTAGCGAAAAACATTCATCTAACTTAGTAAAAATGCAGCCGCTTAACCCGGCAGCTTTAAAGTGTTCAAAATTCTCTTGTAAACAGCGGCCTTGGCTAGTCAAAGGCAGTACTAATAATTTACTTAAACCTGCCCCAGCCTGTTTAAGCATAGACAATTGCACAGAAAAATGTGGATCTTGACTGCCTAAACCGGCGCTATCGACTAAAACTAATTTCTTATCACGCAGTGCAAGCAGTGTTTTAGCGAGATCCCCGCCCTGAGTCACCACACGCATCTCCACACCTAAGATGCGAGAGAAAGCTTTTAACTGGTCATGTGCGGCCACGCGATAATTATCAAGAGTTACGAAAGCCACCGATTTAGCACCGTGACGCATTACAAACTGCGCCGCTATTTTGCCGATTGTAGTGGTTTTACCTGCGCCGGTAGGGCCAACAAGCGCAATACGCCCACCACGTTCAAGTAGTCCAGCTGGGGTAATGGGTAAATCACCCGCTATTTGTTTTAAAGCGGCTTTCCAAGCTTCGTCCATCGCCACATCAGCAGCACAATTACTAGCAATGCGATCGGCCCATGCTGGTTCAATACCCATATCCTGACAGCGCTGCCACAATTGCGATTGCTGCCAAGTTAACGGACGACGAGTATCCCAAGCACTGCCTTGATGACTCACCATCCAATCTTTTAATTCACGCAACTCGCCCTGCATCTCTTGCAAGCGGCTGTTATACACATGAGAACCATCGTCATTTTTTGCTGACATAGGTTTAGCGGTTGCCACCTGTGCAGCCATATCTTTTTCGGCTGCCGTTTGTCCTGCCGGCTGAGCGCCTGGGCGCAGACCCGCTAACGCTTCGCGAATACCATCACGGCTGGTTAGATCGCTCTTTTCCGCAAAAGCAACGCGATCAGCAGTACGTTGACGCTGTAATTCTGCTTGTCGAGTGGCTGACTTCGCGGCTTCTAGCTCGCGCTGCAAACGCAACTGGCGCTCAACTTCTGGATTACTCGAAGCGTCTTGGCCGCTCTGATAATCCAATGCCGCCACAACCTCAAACCCTTCGGCGATTTTCTTGCTCGACATAATCACTGCATCCGGCCCCAATTCTTGAGACACCAAACGCAGAGCCTGTTGCATATTTGCCGCGACGAAACGTTTTACATTCATGTTACGTACTCACTACGATTTACCGCCAACCGAGGCGACAATGGTAATACTCTTGTTATCTGGTATTTCCTGATAAGCCAGAACATGCAGCTGCGGGATACTGTTGCGAACGAACTGAGCCATGCTTGAGCGAAGTTGTGTTGTTACCAACAACACCGCGGCGCGTCCTGCCGCTTCTTGCCCTTGTACAGCTTCGGCCAATGATCTTTGCAACGTATCTGCCATGGTAGGTTCAAGAACCAAACCATACTGACTGCCCTGTTGAGCACTCTGTTGTAAGGTCTTAAGCAACAACTGTTCCAGACTTGGATCTAACGTCATTACCGGCAGTTCATCCGCATGGCCAAAGATGTTCTGGGTGATTAAGCGCGCTAACGATAGGCGCGCAGCCGTGGTCATAGCGGCGGTATCTTGACTCTGTCCTTGATAATTCGCCAAGGACTCGGCGATAGAGCGTAAATCACGAATAGGCACTTGCTCACGCAGCAAGTTTTGCAGCACAGCTAGCAACTGGCTGATACTGACCGTACCCGGCACCAACTCTTCCGCCAATTTTGGCGACTGCTTCGCCAACATATCGACCAAGTGCTGCACATCCTCATGACCCAGTAGTTCGTGCGAGTGATTACTGAGTTTTTGATTTAAATGCGTCGCCACCACCGTACTAGCATCGACCACGGTATAGCCGAGCGTTTGCGCCCGATCTTTTAGACTTGGATCAATCCAAAAGGCATCCAAACCAAAGGCTGGATCAACCGTTGGAATACCATCAATTTTGCCGAACACCTGTCCAGGGTTGATCGCGAGTTCGCGCTCTGGATGAATTTCAGCTTCCGCTAATGTCACCCCCATTAAAGTGATGCGATATTGGTTAGGGGTTAAATCAAGATTGTCGCGAATATGCACTGAAGGCATTAAGAAACCCATTTCTTGCGACAGCTTACGGCGAACACCTTTAATACGATTCAGCAGTTGGCCGCCTTGATTTTTATCGACCAGAGGAATTAAACGATAACCAACCTCGAGGCCAACGCGATCCACAGGTTCCACATCGTCCCAACCCAGCTCTTTCACTTCTAACTGCTTGATCGCCGCCTCTGCTTTTTCTTTCGGTGCTGCCAACGCATTTTTGGTATTTGCCGCAATTTCAGCTTCCGCCGTTGCCGTCTTACCACGAATACGTTTTGCGATTTCATCACCGAGCTTACCGCCTTCTTTTTTCCAATAAATGTAGTACGCGATTGCTGCAGAAATAGCCGCAGCGCTCAGAAATACGGTGTGCGGCATACCCGGAACTAAGCCCATCAGTAGAACCACGCCTGCCGACACACCCAAAGCACGTGAAGAGGCAAACATTTGGCCAAATACCTGCTGGCCCATGTCTTCGTCACCGCCGTTACGGGTCACCATGATCGCAGTAGCAACCGATAGTAAAAGCGACGGAATTTGTGCAACCAAGCCATCACCGATCGCTAACAAGGTATAGGCCGCAACAGCATCATTAAACGTAAGATCATGCTGCGCCATACCGATTGCGAAGCCACCAACAACGTTAATAATCAAAATCAAAATACCGGCGACAGCATCACCTTTTACGAACTTACTAGCACCGTCCATGGCACCATAAAAATCGGCTTCCGCCGCCACATCCGCACGACGAGTCTTGGCTTGATCAGCATCAATAAGACCTGCGTTTAAATCCGCATCAATCGCCATTTGCTTACCCGGCATTGCATCCAAGGTAAAACGCGCTGTTACTTCCGAAACACGACCAGCACCTTTGGTTACCACCACGAAGTTAATGATCATTAAAATCGCAAACACCACCAAACCGACCGCATAGTTACCACCGATGAGTACCTCACCAAACGCCTCGATCACTTTACCGGCAGAATCCCCACCTTCATGACCGTACAACAACACCACACGAGTAGACGCTACGTTCAACGCAAGACGGAGTAATGTCGCAATAAGTAAAATCGTCGGGAAAATGGCGAAATCGAGCGGACGCTGCGCATACACACTCACTAACAACACCACGATAGAAAGGGCGATGTTAAAGGTAAAAAAGGTATCCAACAAAAACGGCGGCAACGGCAACGTCATCATACCGAGCAAGATGAGCACCATAGTAGGGATGCCCAAATTACCGTTGGCTAAGATCGAACCGACACTTTTAAACTGCCCTAATACGGCTGCTCTAGAGGCTGTTGCCATTCTGAAATCCGTCAAAAAACTATCACTGCTTAGAGCTATTGCAAGAAGCCTTCCTGTTTTGGTTTTCGGCGGAAATATTTTGTTTTTGGTGTTGGTTTATGCGGTGACGCAGGATAAAGACAAAAGATATGTGTTTCTCTGGATTTGTATAAGAAGGTGACGCTGTAGGAGGTACTCAGGGAGCGCCAGCGAGCAGTGCCGAATATGCCGCCAAACAACAATCGGGAGTACGAACAAAAAACGTTCGTTGACTCCCTCCTACAACGCCATTCGAAATATCCCACAGGACGCCACATAAGCTACGCCTTCGGCTCGGGGTCAACTCGCAAATCCCGCGGTATTGGCATATCTGGTTTCTTCTTCGGTTTTTGTCCTTTGCCTTTAATAAACATATCCATTTGATAGATGTACGCTAGTACTTGTGCCACAGCGACATATAAACCCTCTGGAATTTCTTCACCAATCTTACCGTGAGTGTACAAGGCACGCGCCAACGGCGGTGCTTGCATTTGCGGGATGTTATTTTCTTTGGCTACCTCACGAATACGCATAGCCACTTCATCACTCCCTTTCGCCACAAGCAAAGGTGCTCCCATGCTGTCAGCTTGATATTTTAAGGCCACAGCAAAATGTGTCGGGTTGGTAATAACAACATCGGCCTCGGGCACATCGGCCATCATACGGCGGTTGGCCATTTCACGTTGTAATTGCCGTATTTTGCTCTTAACTTCTGGCTTACCTTCAGACTCTTTGTACTCGTCTTTAATTTCTTGCATGGTCATACGCAATTTTTTGGTGTGGCTGTATATCTGCCAAGGTACATCTGCAACTGCAATAATTAAGGTTGATAAACAAAGATATAAAACGCTCCATAAAATAATTTCGAGCGTACCGCCAATCGCTGGACGTAGCGCTTGGTGCTGCAAGCTCATCGCCGCATCAAAATAAAAAGTAAAAACCAACCAAGCAACGGTGCCAACAACGCCTACTTTAGCCCATGCTTTAATCAATTCGACCAAAGAGTTCGCCGAAAACATACGCTTTAATCCACTAAAGGGATTCAGTCTATTCATTTTCGGAGCCAGCGCTTTGGTTGAAAATAACCAACCACCAACACTAAGAGGACCAGCAAAAGCCGCAACAACAACGATCAACAGCCAAGGTGCTAATGCTCCGGCTGCTTCTAGTGTTGCTGCATTAAGATGAGCGGACATACTGCCTAAGTCGTAAATGGCTTCACGCTCGAACGAAAATCCCATTTTCGCAATGCGGATTGCACGTTCGGATATCCACGGTCCAAGGGCAAGCAGCCCGGCGGCACCCGCAACCAATACCATGGTTGTACTCAATTCTTTTGATCGCGGAACCTGACCTTCTTCTCTCGATTTCTCGAGTTTTCTGGAGGTGGGTTCCTCGGTTTTTTCCTGACTAGTATCTTCTGCCATAATAGCTCCGCTACATTACCGTCAGTTTTTTAATAAATTCGAACAAGGTATCCATATATAAATGGAAGCCAACAGCCATTTCACCGATGTTGATCCAGATAATAAAAATACCCACAATCATAGTAACCGGAAAACCTAGTGCAAAAATATTCAGCTGCGGCGCAGCACGCGTCATAACACCAAACGCCAAGTTAACGATCAGTAGAGCAGCGATTGCTGGCAAAGCGATAACGGTTGCAGCCGCAAACATCCAGCCACTCCAAGTTATCAATAACCCCCACTGCTCTACCGAAAATCCATCAAAGCCTATGGGTATGGTACGAAAACTATCAATCAGTATTTCAATCAGTACTAAATGCCCATTAAGTGCTAGAAAGACTAAACTCACCATGAACAAAAACCATTGCGAAACAACAACAACCGACGCCCCTTGGCTAGGATCGACAGTCGTCGCAATACCTAAGCCGGTTTGCATTGCGATTAATTGCCCTGCAATAACAAACACTTGGGTCAGCAATTCCACTGCAAAACCTAGCGCAATTCCGATCAATATTTGCTGAGCAATAATGATGATAGACGCAAGAGAAAGAGCGTCGACTTTGATAAAAGGCGGTAGTACAGGCACGACAACAAAAGTAATGGTAATCGCCAATAATAAACGTATACGCTGTGGCACCATGCGCGTACCGATCAAAGGCATTACCATCAATAACCCAGCAATACGAGCGAAGGGAAAAATATAGCGCGCCACCCAATGGCTAACATCTAGAGCGGCTATTTCAAACATAGAATATGTACCATTAGCCGATCAAGAATGGAATATTAAGATAAATATCTCGGGTGTAATCTAATACGGCATTCACGGCCCATGGACCAAACGCAATAATCGCTAATAAGGTAACTATCAAACGCGGTAAAAAACTCAAGGTTTGTTCGTTAATCTGCGTAGCGGCCTGAAAAGTACTTACCACCAAACCAACGACCAAACTAGGAATAATGACGACCATAACAATTGCCAATACTAAATAAAGTGCATTGGTGAAGATGTCGCCAATCAATGCTTCGGTCATAGTCCCCCCTATACCGTACCAAAACTATTCGCGAGTGTTCCCATAATAAGGGCCCAACCATCAATTAAAACGAACAGCATTATCTTAAACGGTAGCGAAATAATAATGGGAGACAACATCATCATACCCATGGCCATCAAAATACTGGCGACGACTAAGTCGATGATCAAAAATGGAATAAAAATTAGAAAACCAATTTGAAAGGCGGTTTTCAGTTCACTGGTAATAAAGGCCGGAATCAAGATATGAATCGGTGTTTCTTCGGGAGTAGCAATATCTTGACGACCACTAATACGCATAAACAGCTGCAAATCGGTTTCGCGGGTCTGAGCCAGCATGAATTCGTGCACAGGAACGATGGCGCGTTCTAATGCTACTTGCGGTGTTATTTCTTCAGCAATATATGGCTGTACGGCTTCAACGTTGATCACGCGAAACACAGGCATCATAATAAATAATGTCAAAAATAAGGATAAACCCAGTAAGACTTGATTCGACGGCGTTTGCTGCAACCCCATAGCCTGACGTAATATCGCCATCACGACGATAATACGGGTAAATGATGTCATCATAATTAGTAGCGATGGCAACACCGACAGCAAGGTCATGATGGCTAAAATTTGAATGGTAACCGTGTATTCCCCGCCAGTATCGGTAGTTTTATAAACAACCGCTGGGATACCTAGCATGCCCCCCGTTCCACTCGCCGAGCCACTTCCAGTAGCACCAATCATACTAGCGGCATCCGCTGCCCAACCTAAGGTTGGCATAACCAGTAAAAATATCGGTAGAAACCAACCTAGTGCTTTTTTTATCGTCATTTACGTATGGCCATTTTCAAAACATCCGCAAAATTCTTGCTACTGTTAGTCGTTGTTGTATCGAGCTTTTCAGTTAATGTCGCCAGAGTGGTAATTTGCTGCGGTGTAATGCCCACTACAATTTGTTGATCTCCAACCTCAATGACTGCGATCTTCTCTTTTAAACCCAGAGGAAGTGTGGCAAGTAAGCGAATTTGTGCGTTACTCTGAGACAACTGACCTGCTTTAGTTTTATTAACCAACCATGCAAGAAGAAGAATCAAGCCAACAATCACCACCAAAAATAGCGCTACCTTTCCTGCGCTAGCCATCGGATTAACCGCGAGCATTGGCTGAATTTTGACTGTTTCAGCCGGTTTTTGAGTCGTCAATTGTTCATTATTACCAACGGTAGAAGCCAGTTCAGCACTATTTTCATCAACAATAGCCGTACTTTCCTCTGCATTTAGCGAAAACGTTAAAAGCATAAAGAAGGCTATTAATAGGGTTTTAGCGCAAGCGCTGAATACGTTCACTCTGACTCACCACATCCGTTAGGCGGATACCAAATTTATCGTTAACCATCACAACTTCACCGTGCGCAATCAGAGTACCGTTGACGAGTACATCTAAGGGTTCGCCAGCCAAACGATCGAGTTCTACCACCGAGCCTTGGTTTAATTGCAATAAATTGCGAATGGGTATTTGCGTCGAACCTACTTCCATAGAAATACGCACCGGAATATCAAGAATAACGTCCAACTCTGGGCCGCCTTCTGGCTGAGCTCTCGGCACGCTTTCATCTTCCAATTCATCGAGCTCCACTTGGCGGACATTCTTTTGGGGCGTCGTTGCCGCCGCCATAATTTCATCTGGATCATCACTACTTACGTCATCACCAGATTCTTCCATTGCAGCAGCCCATTCGTCTGCCAACGCTTGATCGTCGCCTTCGGCCTCACTAACACCGTCGGCTACTGAGTCAGCCAACGCTTGGGGATCGAGCTCTTCGGCTTCTTCTGGGGCTTTATCTTGATCTTTATCGTCGCTCATCGGGATCTCCTATCAGCGTTTTCTTGGCTTTAACTGGTCAATGATTTTCACCGCCAGATTCTCATTCGATATACCCATTTTTCCGCGGAATACAGGAACACCATTCGCTTGCAAAATAAAATTCTCGGGCATTTCAATCGGGATAACATCCCCGGCCTTTAATTTCGCAACCTCACGTAGACTAATTTCACGCTCAACTAACGTACCGTGAATAGGTACACGAGCCTCTAAAATATCTTCACGTAATGAATGCAGCCAGCGCTCATCAACATCGTCGATATCACTTTGTACACCTGCATCGAGTACTTCCCGTATTGGCTCTATCATTGAGTACGGAATGGTTAAATGTAGATCGCCGCCACCGCCATCTAATTCGATATGAAAGGTGCTAACCACCACCACTTCGCTCGGGCTTACAATATTCGCCATCGCAGGGTTAACTTCAGACCCAACATATTCAAATTCTAATTTCATAATGGGTGCCCAGGCTTCCATCATGTCATTAAATATTTGGCTTAAAACTAGCTGTACAACGCGTACTTCTGTTGGGGTAAATTCGCGTCCTTCAATTTTGGCGTGACGTCCATCACCGCCAAAAAAGTTATCAACTAATTTAAAAACTAATTTGGCATCCATAATAAATAATGCGGTGCCGCGTAGTGGACGCATTTTTACTAGGTTTAAACTGGTGGGTACGTAGAGCGTATGAACGTACTCACCAAATTTCATAATTTGTACGCCACCAGATGCAACATCGGCACTGCGACGTAAAAAGTTAAACATGCTAATGCGGGTATACCGCGCAAAACGCTCATTAATCATTTCAAGCGTTGGCATACGACCGCGAACAATACGGTCGTTACTGGTCAGATCGTACGATCTAACTCCAGCCGCATCGATGTCTTCTTCCGGCCCAATATCGCCATCGTCAACACCATGCAATAACGCATCAATTTCGTCTTGCGACAGTAAATCTTGCACGACTCTTCCTACTGCATCACAAAATTAGTAAACAATACGGCTTCCACATCATCGGACCCTGCTTCGCGCGACATAATCTGTGCGAGTTCAGTTTTTAACGTTTGTTGCAACGCTAAACGTCCAAGAGCTGTACGCAGTTCTTCAAACGGTTGAGCACTTATAATTCGTATCACTTCGTTGCGAATCATAGGTTCGTGCAACGCCAAAGCATCCGCGACGGATTGATGACGCGTCATAATTTCGATGCTCACCTGCAAAAACCGCTGGCGAGTACCCACTTGAAAGCTAATGACAAACTCTGGCTTTAAAATCACATACTGGGCAGGTTCCGCAGGCGCTTCCTCAACAACCTCAGTGGCTAACTCGCCCTCTGCCGCGGCCTCATCCTCGCCACCTAGAAGGAAGAAGGCTGCTGCTCCGCCACCAGCACCTAAAATAATCAGTACGAGCACGATGATAAGAATCAGCTTTTTCTTACCGCTTTTTGGTGGCTCTTCTGGCGCTGCGCCACCTTCGAGTTTTAAATCTTGTTCCGCTGCCATATCACCTAATCTCCTGTCCTATAGTCAAAATAGCAAAGGTTGTGCCATGTATTTTCGTCAAAAATACGTCACAAGCTATTGCACGCTACTGTTAGTTTAGAAGGTTCTGGGTTAACTGCTGGGAATGGAGACAATCGGCTTGATTGGGAAATACAAAATCCCAGCCTAAAAGAACCCGAGCAATCATCCTTGGGCTCGGGCAGACGTCATAAGACTAAGTGCGGGCGTCCCGCCCTAAGTGGTTAATCGGGTTACGCAAATGTGTCTAATAGATTATTAGTTTCTTTAACAACTGGGCGATTCAGTTCTTCAGCGTCATCCGTCGCGAGCCATTCGCCTTCCCCTCCGGATGGACCGCTACCATCAGACTGGCCACCCGTATTTCCACCCGATGCTTGTTCACTGACATCAAACTGAGCAAGCGTTAGACCTTGCCCTTGCAAGGCATCGCGTAAACGATGAGAGTTTGCTTCCAAGACTTCTCTCACTTGATGGTTCTGCGCATGCACCTGCACCGTTGCCTGATCATGCATTACTTGTAATTTAATTTCTAAACTACCCAGTTCCGGCGGATCTAATTGAATTCGAGCATGCTGAATATTCTCGGCCACCATGGTTGCTATACGAGCGCCTAGCGCACCACCCCATTCGCGACGATCTTGGCCAAACTCCAAGCGTTCTCGCAGTTGTGTTTGCAATCGCTCATTCATGGATTTCAACTCCACGTCGGCAGATAACTCAACATCAGAGGTAGCATCTGATGCTGCCTCGGCGTCTACGGCTGCAGCCGGTAACTGGGCATCATTGATCGCCGCTGCAAGAGCACTCTGTGGAGTAGTAACGGCCGCTGGAGCTTGTGATGCCAGCGATGACATTGGCGATATACCATTACCTAAGTGCTCGCGTAACCGTCTATCTTCTTCCAATGAGGTGGGGGGCGCATAGCCGTCATCATTAACAGCCTCAGTACTGCCATCAACATCTGTGTTATCTGTCGCTACCCCCTGCGCATTTCCTTGTAACCGCTCTTTTAAGGCAGCTTGACGCATAGCCGCTAGAGGGTCGGCTGCCACGTCGGTAGGAGTTTGATCAACAGGAGTCGTTGGTAATGGCGGTCCCGCGTAAAACAATGCAGCCCCAACTCGATCATCCAATAGCTCTTCATCCGCTAGCCCGGCGTCCGAGGAATCATCTGGTAATTCGTCGTCGGAAATGACTTCACCACGCAAAGAAGTGGGTAAGTAGCGAATAGCCGGCGGAGTCTCGATTTGCATCATGAGTAACTCAGCATCATCTGTTAACGCTAAAGGCAAACCATCCGCATCAAGATTCATTTCAGCATTAATGGTTAACGGCAAATTTTGGCCGTCGGTTAATGCCGTTGGCAATAGGCTATTGCCGCTAAATAGCGTACTTGTACCATCAGTTAATAACCCATTAGTTAAGTCAGTGCCGCTGAGCTGCGACATCAACGAGGCAAAGTCACCTTCGCCGTCAGTCAGTAATGATGCGCCTTGCAGCCCTTGAGGCTGAAGGCCACCACCTAATGACATCAGCAAACTAGCTAATGGATTTGAAGGTGCAGTTGAATTCATCCCGGTCTCCAGTGTGTCGAGGATATTCCTACTAACGCAAAGGACGGGCCAATATTAGATAGAAGTTAAGAATGTAAGGCGAGAAGGTCGTGACGGACTTCTTGGTAAGTGGTTTCGAGTAACTCAATAGACGCGTCCAAGCCGTCCAACTGACCACTGTGGGCGGCATTTTCAATGCTCTGTGCTATTTTCGCTAAACCAAGCGCACACACATTGCTGCTAGCACCTTTAAAGCTATGAGTCGTCATACGCAGTGTTGCCGCATCATGGCTCTCATAGAGTGCCCGTATGGCCAAGACTCGCTCGTCGGCATCACGGATATAAATATCAATTAAATCATCGAATTCATCATCCATGATTTCACGCAGAGTAGTAATCGCTTCAATATCTAGGGCATCCATACTGTATTCTCCTTTAATTGCGGCACTAGGAACCAGACTGATTTTGTGGCCACTGAATAACTGCTTCCACTATGTTACCTGAACCCTGAAATTGCAGCGACTCGCAAATTTTTCCTAACAAAGGAATACCACGCCCGCTGTAGGTGCCTGATTGGCTATCGGATAGCTCTGAATTAATGGCGCTATAATCGAATCCAACACCACTATCCATCAGACGTAAAGTTAATGTCCCAGTACGACCGTTCCCTTTGTGGTTCATTTCAATACGAATATATCCTTCATCTAGCTCATTCAAACGTTGTTCACGCAATCGGTAGTACTCCATAAAACCGTCAGCAGAACCTTTCAAGTTTGAACTTAAACCAAGCACACCGTGCTCAAAAGCGTTGGAAAACAACTCTGCCATGACGGTATATAATTGTCCGCCCATAGCGCGTAAGCCCGGCACCTCCATCATTACATGATTCATTAAAGGCACAGGATTAAAGTGACGTAGACTTTGTGGACCTAATTCATAAATCATCTGCCAATCAATTGGTCCCGCAATAGGTCCGGCACTTTGAGCAACTTCCACTTCTTCCGGTAAGGCGTAGTCCACCATACGTAATTCTAGCAAGGTGGTATCGTCATCCTTTTCAGCCTCACCGATATAAGCAGTAACCCGAGAAAGGATTGCATCAAATACATTCTGTGGTTGATCTATATCGTCGAATATAGCGCGTAACGCTTCTTGACCAAATAATTCCCCCGCAGGATTGCGGGCTTCAATGATGCCGTCAGACCAGAGAAATAACCGATCACCATCACTCATAGGTAATCGCGTCATACTGTCACTAAATTTCTCATTGCTGAGCACACCTAGCGGTAAATGAGTCGATGAAAATGTTTCGACGGTTTTACCGTCCGCGCGCAATAAGTAGCAATCGGGAACACCACCCATCCAAACGCTCACAGACTGTCGATCGACGGCTAAATCAACACCAGCAGCACAACAAAAAAAACCAATGGGTAAAATACCTTTTAACTTCAAATTCATTTCACGCATGACGTCGGCCAAACCAAAGCCTTTTGCCGTCATACCATAAAATATTTCGGCTAATGGCATAGCGCCAATGGCCGCTGGCAGACCATGGCCAGTAAAGTCTCCGAGCAGTACATGCATGCCGCCATCAGGCTTACGAGCAGCAAGAACAACATCACCGTTGAATACTGCTAAAGGCGATAACATATAACGAATATTAGGGGCGCTAAGACAACCAGCATGCGCAACATTGTCAAACACGGCTTTTGCCACATGCTGCTCTTGCAGCATATGCTCGTTACTTTTAGCAATAGTGTCACGCTGATTACGCACAGTTCGGTGCATATCACACATGCGATAAAAGGAATTAATTTTGGCTTGAAGTATTATGTGATTGTATGGCTTGCTAAGGAAATCATCGCCACCGCATTCCAAGCAATCTGCTAGGCTTTGGGCGTCGGTAAGGGAGGTTAAGAAAATAACAGGAACGAAGTCTTCTCCTGCTATTTCCTTTATTTTTAACGTTGCCTCTTTGCCGTTTACACCCGGCATTAACACATCCATTAAAATAATATCTGGCTTATGCTCTAGGTATACGGCAATAGCTTCTGTGCCATTTTTAGCCTCAAGTACTGTATTTCCTTGGTTGCGGATGACTCGAGACAAGACCATGCGGTCAATTTCGTTATCATCAGCAATCAGTACTTTAATGGCTTCCATGTCGAGGACTTCTTATTGAATGGTGAATAATTGCTCGAAGTTAGAAATTGTCAGAATTTTTCGAACATCGTCATTACAGTTGGTTAGGCGAATATCAGCTTGATCGCCACCAGCGTGATCGCGTAATAGCAATAACATGCCTAAAGCTGAACTATCGAGGTACGAAGTACCCGACAAATCGACAATGTAGCTATTTACATTCGAATCACCGTGCTCATACGCATCACGAAATTCTTGATGGGCACTGAAGTCGAAACGCCCATGAACCTTTATCGTAAGCTCACGGCCATTACTGGCTAGAGAGGCACTCACTGTCATTATATTTACTCCAAAAGTTTCTTATCATTGCTACTTTAGGTTTAGCACAAGGATTCCATTTGTCATGCTTTCACCGCCTTATTTAGCAAGTGATCAGCAATTTTTGACAGTGGAAGAATGGTATCTACAGCGCCTAGCTCTACTGCGACTTTCGGCATACCCCAGACCACACATGAGGCTTCATCTTGGGCTACGGTAATAGCTGCGTCATCGTGCAAACGCTTCATAGCCGCAGCACCGTCGGCGCCCATCCCGGTTAACATAGCGACCACTAACTTACGTCCACCAATGAGTTCGCGTAGTGAATCGAACATGACTTCCACGGAAGGTTTGTGCAAGTTGACGTTAGGACCATCGTCCATCACACAAAAAAGGCGCTCTCCCTGCTTACGAAAACGCAAATGTCTGCCGCCTTGAGCAATAATAATGCGACCCGGTTTAACCTCTAACCCTTCACTCGCTTCCAAGACTTCCATTGGATAGCGATTATTAAGTCGAAGGCACAAAGAAGCACTGAATACCGCCGGTATGTGTTGCGTTATTACGATTGCCGGACAATGACCAGGCAAACCTTCAATCAAGGTATTAATAGCTTCCGTACCGCCTGTCGACGAGCCTATTGCGACAATGCGCTTGTACACGGCCGAGTTCGAACTGATCGATGTCAAAACACGCGGAGGCAACTCTCGCCTTACGTCTTTAGGTTGCACTCTTGCGACGGCGGCAACACGAATTTTTTCGACCAGAACCTGGGCGAACTGAGCAAATTCCTCGGCATTACGCGCCTGAGGCTTAGCGATGTAATCGACTGCGCCGACCTCTAATGCAGCAAGCGTTTCCGGAGCACCTGCGGCAGTCAAGGTCGAGACCATAACAACCGGCATAGGGCGCAGACGCATGATATTACCAAGAAATTGCAGCCCATCCATTTTGGGCATTTCGACATCCAGTGTCAGTACGTCGGGATTTAACTGTTTGATCTTATCTCTAGCAATGAAAGGGTCATGGGCAACCCCTACGACTTCAATATCAGGTGTTGCATCGAATATTTCTTTTAACATTTGCCGGATTAATGCTGAATCATCAACAATTAATACGCGAATAGATTTACTCATAAATCCTCTCAGAATAGATCGATGCTACCGGCGCCAGAGTTAGGCTGATTCGATTTAGCCACCGATTTCCGGTATTCATTTTCACGCTGCAACAAAGTATCGTTCTTAGTATGTGTAATTCTGCGCATCTTCACTGCGCCAGTATCAGGAAAATAGAGAACCTTTCGAGCATATACATCGCCAACGTCCGCCGCCGCGACTTTCAAACCTTCTTTGGCCAAGTAATTATAAACAAATAAAATATTACGCTGACCAATATCGGTTAAAGAGGCGATCATTTGGCCACCACCAAACAACTTCACTTCTAAATTTTCACGACGACCACCACGCTTTAAGATCTCATTGATCAAAAACTCCATGGCCCAATTGCCATAGCGGGATTCTTGCGTTACTGGGTTACTGCCCCAATTTTCGCTAGAGTTTTCATTCTGAACAGGTAACATGAAATGATTCATGCCACCGATACCTAACACCCGATCGCGTATGCATGCCGATATACAGGAACCCAGTATCGTCACAATCATCTCGCCATGCGTTGAGACATAAAATTCACCGGGTAATATTTTCGCCGCCCACGTTTGGTGTACTTCATCCCAATAACGATTAACGTGTTCAAACCCTCGTAATGCTTTGGGTTGTTCCGCTTTGAGCTGAATAGCCATAGTCCCACTCACCGGATTTTTCTGTAAATAGTATTGCCAATAGACTCGAAGCGAGTGGAAATACCATTCAACGACTCAGAATGGCCGATAAATAAATAACCACCAACCGGCAGGAGATTAGCATAACGATCGAATAAGGTACGTTGAGTGTCCTTGTTAAAATAAATCACAACATTGCGGCAAAAGATAATATCAAACGGCCCTTTTACCGGCCAATCCTCCAATAAATTTAGGCGCTTAAAATACACCATTTCTCGCAACCCATCCTTAACTCGGATCGTTTTTCCGTCTGGGCTGTGCTTGAAGTAATTTTGCTTAACATCCTTAGGTAACGACGAAATACTATCCGCGGGATAAATACCTTGATTCCCCTTTTCTACCACATTTGAATCGAGATCTGTTGCCAGAATCTTAATATCCCAATCGCTAGGAAATGAACTTTGCTTTAACGTAATTGCAATTGAGTAGGCCTCTTGACCAATCGAACACCCGGAAGACCAGATACGCAGGCGTTTTTTCCCTTGCTGTCTTAGCTTAGGAAAGGCTTCACTGCGTAAAAAATCAAAATGATGATTTTCGCGAAAGAAAGACGTCAAGTTCGTCGTCAAAGCATTAACAAACTCGGTCGATTCAGCCTCAAAATTCGCATTAAGATAGGTTAAATAGTTTCTGAATGTGTTCATGCCCAATACACGCAACCGACGTGCAATTCGGGCATAAACCATATTGACCTTATGGTTACCTAAGACAATTCCCGTATGGGTCATTGCCAGCGCCGCTATTTCGTCAAAGTCTTTTTGGGTCATCAGGAATTCCTGATCACCCCCTATATTCACGATGTTTTCGGCTGTACCCATAATGACTTAAAACTCTTCCCATTCATCAGCGTTACTTTTAACCGATAAACCACCTTGTCCTGACGCTTTCGACTTAGGCGCTGAAACGGAAGCTCGGGGGGCTGGGCTATTCATTGATGTCATCGAGTTCATAGAACCGACTTGCCCCATACCGCTAGCTGCATCCAGAGTAAAGAAGCCCATCATTTGCGTCATGTTCTGCGCTTGCTCTGACATCGCCTCACCTGCAGCCGTTGCTTCTTCAACCAAGGCAGCGTTTTGCTGAGTCATTTCATCCATTTGCGCAATGGCACTGTTTACCTGATCAATGCCTGAAGATTGTTCGGTAGCTGCCGTACTAATTTCTTGAATCATCAGAGATACGCGATCAACTGAGTCAATAATTTCAGCAAGCGTCTTACCGGATTCATTAACCAATGATGTGCCCGCATCTACTTTATCGACGCTGTCACGAATGAGATCTTTAATTTCTTTGGCTGCAGCAGCAGAGCGCTGCGCGAGATTACGAACTTCACCTGCGACAACCGCGAAACCACGACCTTGCTCACCCGCTCGTGCAGCCTCTACCGCGGCGTTTAACGCAAGTAAATTAGTCTGGAAAGCGATTTCATCAATCACACCAATAATATCGGCAATCTTTTTGCTGGCGTGGTTAATTTCTTCCATAGCAGTTACTGCTTTGCTAACGACTTGGCCACCTTCTTGTGCCTTTTGACGCGCAGAAGACGCCAGCTCATTAGCATGAACCGAATTCTCGCTGGTTTGTTTAACCGCACTGGTCATTTCTTCCATACTTGATGCGGTTTCTTCGAGGCTAGAAGCCTGTGATTCGGTTCGCTTACTTAAGTCGGCGTTACCTTGAGCTATTTCACTGGCTCCGGTTGCTACAGTGCCAGCGGCTTCGCGGATACGAGTAATGATTTCCGTTAAGCGATCTACCGTTGAGTTAGCATCTTGTTTTAACTTACCAAATGTACCTTCATAATCAGATTCTACTTTACGCGTTAAATTACCGTGGGCGAGCGCATCAAATACACGAATCGTATCGTTAACCACGTTTTCAGAAATCGCCAGCAAGCGGTTTAAGCCCTGCGCTAAATTCAAGAAGAAACCGTCTTTACCGGCCGTTTCAAGTCTACGAGATAAATCACCTGCTGCTGCAGCTTCAACAATATTATCCACTTCTTGTTCTGCCGATACTTCAGCGGTCCGATCTTTCCACTCCACAATCGTACCAATACGCTCGTTCGCGTCATTGAGAATTGGATTTGCAATTAAACCAAAAGTACGACCGCCAACTTTAATTTCCGTTGAGTAAGTCGATTTCAGCGCCGCCAACATACCACGCTGATGAGCAGGCTTTTTATGGAAAGTATCAATATTTGCGCCCATTAAGCGACTGGCATCAAAACCAGGAATATCCTGACGCAAATCGCTTTGCGCATTACTCATCATGTCTTTAACAGCATTGTTCATATACACGATATTCAGATCGCCATCGGCAATCATGGCATTGGTGGTTACCACATCTAACGCTTGCTTAACTCGAGAGTTCTCATCTGCCATTCGTTTAGCAACTTGCTGACGAGCGAGTTCTTCGGTCAGATCAACCCACTCAACCACAGTACCAATGCGAGTGCCGTCAGTACCAATCCATGGCGTTGCAGTAAGCGAGAATGTAAGCCCTGATACTTTTAAATCTGTTTGGTAGGATTCTTTTAGTTCACCCATCATTTGACGTTGATGACTGGGCTTTTTATGAAACTGATCAACTGAGCTTCCGATAAGTTTGCTCACATGAAAGTTGGGCAATTCTTTTTGAATATCTTTTTCACGACCACTTAGCACTTCACTTACACGATCATTCATATAAACAATATTTAAATCGTTATCTGCCAACATCACATTCGCTTGGCAAAGCTTTAGTGCATTAGCAATATTGGCGTTTTTTTCATTCTCTCTGGCTTGGTTCTTTTGCTTAGTAATGTCCGTTGCACACTTAACAACTTTATAAGGCTTACCCGTCAAATCAAAAACGGGATTATAGCTTGCTTGAATCCAGACTTCGCTTCCGCCTTTGCCGATACGAAGATACTCGTTACTATCAAATTCGCCACGATTCAGCTTATCCCAGAATTGACGATACTCATTGCTCGCTTTGTAGTCAGCGCCAACAAAAATGCTATGATGCTTACCTTGAACTTCATCAAGGCGATATCCCATCACATTAAGAAAATTATCATTTGCAGTTAGAATATTGCCATTCATATCAAATTCAATCATGGCCTGACTTTTATTCAAGGCGTCGACTTTAGCTTCTAACTCACGCATCGCTTCCTGCGTTCCGTTATTATTCTCAGCGGAAAATAGATTCTTTAAAAAACTCATAATAACAGCCCTTTCATTATCTTCGTTCAATCCGGCTTTGTTTAGAAGTAGTAGTAAGCAATTCCGGCAATGGATTTTTACGTTATGTTCTTACTACTCAACAACATCTTGAATTGATTTTTTCGCTTTGATATTCAACAGAATATCGACATCAAGCAAGATAACCATCTTGTCGTTCACATTGACCAAACCTTTAATAAAATCCGAGTTTTGATCTTCAGTTAGCTCCGGCGGCTTGCGCGTATCAGAATCAGCGATGGTATAAACATCCGATACTGCATCGACCACTATGCCCATTACGCGATCACCGTTAGCGCCTTCAAACTTCAAAATAATCACTACAGTGACAGGGCTATAATCGACTTCGGGAAGCCCAAACCGCGCGCGCAAATCCATAATCGGGACAATGGTTCCACGTAAGTTAATGACACCACGGATATACGGTGGCGCATTCGGGATGGTCGTCGACTCCTCCCAGCCGCGTATCTCTTGCACGGCCAAGATATCAACACCGTATTCTTCCCCTGACATAATGAAGGTTAAATACTGTTGCTCGTGCTGACCAACTAAATCACGTTGATTTTTTTCTGCAACTGCTTCCATTATGCTATTCCTCAGGCTGCCCGCTCAGATTTGCGGCTGCGTTTTTTCATTTGGTCTAGTGTTTTACCTAAACCAGAAATATCGATGATTAGAGCCACAGTACCGTCACCCAAAATAGTAGCGCCGGATACGCCTAATACTTTTTCGTAGTTCTGTTCAAGGCTCTTAATAACTACCTGCTGCTGGCCCATTAAATCATCAACAACAACACCGATTTTTTCATTATCACCTTCTACTACCACCAGCATTAACTCTTCGGGTTCAGGCTCATCATTGCGTAAACCGAAAATGCCATCTAAACGAAGTATTGGTATGTATTCGTCACGCAACTGCATGACATACTGGCTTCCAGTGATATGACTTAACGAGCGGCGATTAACTTGAATAGACTCGACAATGGATACCAACGGGAAAATGTAGGTTTCATCGCAAACCTTAACTAGCTGGCCATCAAGAATAGCCAAGGTAAGAGGTAAACGAATAATAAATGTAGAACCTATACCACGCTGTGAGCGTACTTCAATGGTGCCGTTTAATGCGGAAATATTACGACGCACAACATCCATACCAACACCACGACCCGAAATATCGCTCACGACATCGGCGGTGGAAAAACCAGGTAAGAATATCAGCTGATGTATTTCTTCTGGTGTTAATACCTGACTTTCTGGTACTAAACCTTTTTGTTTAGCTTTATCGAGAATGCGTTGTTCATTTAAGCCTGCACCATCATCCGCAACTTCGATAACAATATTGCCACCTTGATGAAAGGCATTCAGCGTAATGGTGCCTTCTTCAGACTTTCCATTCGCGATGCGTTGCTCAGTTGTTTCCAAACCGTGATCTAAAGAATTACGTACAAGATGAACCAGTGGATCACCTATTTTTTCCATCACTGTTTTATCTAACTCGGTGTTTTCACCCAAGGTCACTAGGTTAACTTTCTTACTTAACTGATTGCCTAAATCACGCACCAGACGCGGAAAACGGCTAAAGGCAAAGCTGATCGGCATCATGCGTATTTTCATCACGCTTTCTTGCAATTCACGGGTATTTTGTTCAAGTTGCGATAGACCTTCTTGCAACTTAGCTAGCCGACTCATATCAAAATCTTGGCCAAGTTGGCCCAGCATAGATTGCGTAATAACTAGTTCACCGACCATATTAATCAGACTATCGACTTTATCGATAGAAACGCGAATAGATGAGCTTTCGGCATTTTTCGGTGTCGCCTTGGGGGATGCAGATTTAGCCGCAGGAGGCGCTACAGGTTCACTACTTGCCGCATCTACTGAATCGACAGCATCTGAAGATATTTCGGGGGATTCGACTGCAATATCCGTTGGTTTAGACAACTCAGCGTTTTCATTGTGAATCTCGTGATATTCAATATCGCAATCGTCTTCTACCCATTCAAATACCGCGCGAATATAGTCAATATTGGCGGGTGTATTGATCGTTAGAGTCCAATAGATGTAGCACTCTTCGGGATTAATACTGGTAAATTCTGGAAGGTTTTCTAAATGCGCTTCAACATTCAAATACTCTTCGCCGACCACATCCCGCAGCTCGCGGAACATACGAAATGGTTCATTTCCAGTGCGCAACATATCGATATGCGGGCGCATCTCGATTCGCCATCCAATCATCTCTGATTCCGCATTAACTCCGTCACTGGCGACTTCTTCGTTTTTAGCCTTGGGAGCTCCTGCATTTAATATCGCTTCAAAGGCGACTTTAATTTCAGCAGGGCGCGCAGTTTCTGGTGCATTACCCGCTTGCATTGCGCCAAGCATTTCTCGTAGGCAATCAACTGATTGTAAAAATAAATCAATGTATTCCGATTCCATTGCGCGCTTACCTGCGCGAATTTCATCTAATAGTGTTTCAACAACATGAGTAAATTCAGATACTGGCATAAAGCCGAATGTGCCTGCCCCACCCTTAATGGAGTGAGCCGCACGAAAGATTGTGTTGACGATCTCGTCATCCACCGTCTCCGGGCTCATGTCCACCAATTGGCTTTCCATGATATCGAGCCCTTCAAAGCTTTCTTCGAAAAAAACTTGGTGGAATTGCGATAAATCAACACTCATTTGAACTTACCCCAAAACGCGTTTGAGGGTGCTTAGAAGCTGCTCAGGGTTAAACGGTTTAACAATCCAGCCAGTAGCTCCCGCTTGCTTACCCTGCATTTTCATATCGCCCGCTGATTCTGTTGTTAGCATCAGCATAGGGGTGAACTTAAAATCATCCAGCTGGCGTAGTTGCTGAACGAGCTCAATGCCATTCATATTTGGCATATTGACGTCGGTCAGTACTAAATCGAATTTTTCTTGTTTTGCAATTGCCAAAGCTTCAACACCATCTGAAGCTTCTTTTACCTGATAACCAGCACCTTTTAAGGTGAAGGCTACCATCTGACGCATTGATGCTGAGTCATCAACCGCTAGAATACTCGCCATATTAAAACTCCCGATTTACCGAAATTACTGAACTGAAGAAAGATTCAGCGCCGCTACAAGACCTAAATGTTTAGCCGTCGATAACAACACATCATTGGCGTCGTGCCAGTGAATATCATTATCTGTTGTCGCTAACGTCTGGCGTAGTGACAGTACGAGCTGTAAACCTGCAGTATCGCAATACTGTATGTCTGCGGCTCGTAACTCGACATCAGAGCCTTCAAGCAATGCCCTTTCCATTGCTGCATACAGTTTTTCAACGGTATCGATACTTAAGCGTTCGCCGCATTCAATGGAGGTAGTTGTTGCCATCAGAGATACTCTCGATTCAGTCCTAAAACTAAGACTAGACCGGAAAGTCAAAGGTGCTAGATAAACGCAAGAAAAAGTGTGGAATTAACGTGACTTAGGCCGTATGGCCGCATTGCGAGTGGCCCATTCATCGGCTTCGCGCTGCTGTTGACGATCTTGTTCGTGCTCGAACTCCTGTTCCAGCCGCTGCAGCAGCTGCTGCATGGCTTGTACTTTGCCATGCGACTTCAGATAGGCGTCACGGGCGCGTTCAGTTTGAGCCCGTAAACGTTTAATTTGCTCTTGCTGTTGGTTTAATGCGGTTTCAATCTGACTGATAAAGCCGAGTGTATTGTGAATCATACCGGCACTGATGTGACCACTGCTGGGCGTCGCAATCTGTTTTTGATAATCAGCCGCATATACGGTTAGCTGCTGTTGGCGCTCTTCTTCTAAGACTAATTTCTTTTGGCTATCGCCCCAACGACGTAACGCTTCTTTTTCGTCTTTTTCGGCTAGTTCGAGTACGACAGCCAAACGACGAGCGCGAGGATGCCGATAGCTCACCCGCGTTTATCCGGACTAGGGAACAATTCATTAAGCGCTGCCATGCTTTCTTTAATACTGGAGCCTTCTTTTAGACCCTGGCGCAACATAGCTTTAATACGCGGTAAACGTTCAATAGCTACATCGAGCACTTGATCAGAACCTGGCTGGTAAGCACCGACACTAATGAGGTCCTGATTTTGCCGATGATGTGACATTAATCGTTTACACAATTGCGCTTTCTGCAGCCAAGAATCATCCACGATTTGCGGCATAACTCGACTCACAGAAGCCTCAACATCAATTGCTGGATAATGTCCCTCTTCTGCTAAGCGACGCGACAAAACAATATGACCATCGAGAATCGCGCGGCTAGCATCAGCAATTGGATCCTGCATATCGTCGCCTTCACTTAACACGGTATAAAACGCCGTAATAGAACCACCACCTTCTTGGCCATTGCCGGTTCGCTCTACCAATTTTGGCAATTTATTAAATACCGATGGTGGATAACCTTTCGTTGCAGGTGGTTCACCAACCGCTAAAGCAATTTCACGCTGTGCTTGGGCATAGCGCGTCAGAGAATCCATTAAAAGCAGGACGTTCTGTCCTTGGTCACGAAAAAACTCCGCGATAGAAGTGCAATAAGCCGCTGCACGTAAACGCATTAAAGGAGAATCATCTGCTGGGGAGGCAACAACAACGGCACGAGTAAGACCTTCAGGCCCGAGAATTTCATCAATAAACTCTTTTACTTCACGCCCACGCTCCCCAATCAAACCGACGACAATCACATCGGCTGTAGTAAAGCGCGTCATCATGCCCAGCAGCACACTTTTACCCACACCACTACCGGCAAATAAACCAATACGTTGCCCACGGCCAACGGTTAACAACGAATTAATTGCACGAATCCCTACATCAAGAGGCTCACGTATTGGAGCGCGATGCAGAGGATTAATAGGACGCCCTTGCAAATGCCCATGTTCGATATCCACTAATGGGCCTTTGCTATCCAGTGGACGACCAGCCCCATCAAGAACCCGCCCTAACAAAGAAAAACCCACAGGCACGTCAGCAGCGCCGTTAAGTGGCCAAACTTTACTGCCTGGACGGAGCCCATCGACCTGCTCAATGGGCATTAGAAATACGCGCTGATCATCAAAGCCAACAACCTCAGCTTCTATGTCACCGCCCTGTTGGCGCTCCACTCGACAACGGTCACCCACACGAACATCTAGGCCAACGGCTTCTAGGGTTAAACCCACCATGCGAATTAAGCGTCCGGCAGTGCGCGGATGATAAAGAGCTTCAGGACGAATATTGCGCCAGCGATCACTTAGGCTCATCGTTAAATTCCGATGAGGGTGATAGCGGATTATGTGGTTCGAGTTCGTTCGAGGACGTGCCTTCTGTTTGGCTAGGATCTATTGCCGATAAATCCACATTTGCTGAATCGACATTTGCTGAATCCACATTTGCTGAATCCACATCTGCTGAATGAATATCCTCTGAGATATCAGCAGCTAAGATGTCGTCATCAGGCTCCGTCACGAGTGAATCGCTAGTTTCGTCATATGAAGGGAAGTCACTCGCATGCGTCAACATACGGGTAGTGATATCAATTAACTGCTGCTGCATGTGATCACTCACACTGTATTCAATCAGTGAGTGCTCTGACTCCACACGACACTCACCCGCTGCCAAGCTAGAATCAACGTCAAATGCTAATGTGCGACCAATGTTATCCAGTGCGGTTTTTAACAAAGCAGCATCTTTAGTCGACACCACAACGCGGCCATTTTTTTCACCACTCGGTAAAGCCGCTAACGCCGTATTCACATAAGTAAGAATCGATTGAGCACCAAGACTTAATTCATGCTGCAACACATGCTGAGTCATCATAGCGATCAGCCCTGCCAGCACATCGGGTAATTCTCGATCGCGTAATGCTACCTCTGCCTGTAATGTCGCAACTAATTTAGCAACGCGCGCAGCTTCCGCTTCAACCGCAACTCGGCCTGCTTCACGACCGGCTTTTTCGCCCGCCAGCAAACCATCTTTTTGACCTGTAACAAAACCCTCCGCATGGCCTTTTTCTAAGCCCTCGGCACGACCTTCTTCTAACCCTTGATTCACACCCTGCTGACGACCTTCAACTAAGCCTTGTTCAAGACCTGCGTTATAGGCTTCACGGCGAATCAGTTCGACTTCTTCAGCCGTTGGATAATGATGACGTTCCCCCGCTTCAGCTTCGGCTTTAAGATTCTCTTCTGCTTCAGCTTCTGCCGCTTCGCTTTTTTCGCGCTCAACAACATAAGCTGGAGGTTCCGTCCAAAAAGGTAGGCGCCACGGCTTAGCATGATCTGCTTTATCAGCCGGAATCGGCGCATCGCGCTTAGTGTCGGTCATATTACATCATGGCCTCGCCACCGCCGCCCAAGACAATCTCACCTGCGTCTGCCAAGCGGCGAGCAATAGTAAGAATTTCTTTCTGCGACGCTTCAACTTCACTCACTTTAACTGGGCCTTTCGCTTCCAAATCATCACGCAGCAATTCGGCAGCGCGCTTCGACATATTCTTGAAGATTTTTTCTTGCACCAGAGGATCGGCACCTTTCAACGCCACAACCAAAAGATCGGTCGAGACTTCGCGCATCAAGGTCTGAATACCGCGGTCGTCGACATCCACCAAGTTGTCGAATACGAACATAAGATCTTGAATTTGTGTTCCCAGGTCTTCGTCCACCTCTTTGATTTGTTCGAGCAATTCCGCAGCAATGGTACTGTCCACAAAGTTGACGATACTTGCTGCCACTTTGACCCCACCCATGCTTGTGGTTTGCGCACCTGCTTTGCCCGAAAACTGGCGTTCTAGAATATCGTTTAATTCTTGCAAAGCCGCAGGCTGTACTGCTTCTAATGCCGCTACCCGCATAATGATATCGAGGCACACTTTTTCATCAAAATTCGATAAAATTTCAGCCGATTGATCCGCATCTAAATACGACACAACAATGGCTTGAATTTGCGGATGTTCATGACGAATTAAATCAGCTACCTGACGCGGCTCCATCCATTTTAATGAATCAAGTCCGGTGGTATTACCACCGAGTAGAATACGATCAATTAATGCACCGGCCTTATCGTTACCAAGAGCCTGTGTCAGCATATTTCGAATATAGTCGTCTGAGCCCAACCCCATGCCCGTTTGGCCGCTCACCGCATCTAAAAATTCAGAGACCACACCTTCGACTTGGCCTTGATTAATATTTTTCAACGTCGCCATCGCCGTACCCACACGTTGCACCTCTTTCGGCCCCATGTGTTTTAAAATTTCAGCAGCGTCTTTCTCGCCCAATGTCATGAGCAAAATAGCGGCACGCTCAACACGGCTTAAATTCGCTAGTGCATTTTCGGGCATCGTATTCTCAGCCATTGTTTTCGTTCACCCATCCAATAACCACTTGAGCAACACGCGCAGGATCTTCGGCAATTAGACCTTTAAGTGCATCTAACTGACGCTCATAGCTTTCTGATGCGCCTGGTAATAAATATTCGTCCATACCTGCCAGTGTTACGCGATCATCATCTAATCCGGCTTCGGCATCTTCCAATTCATCCAGTAAACTCGATTCATCATCACGACCTCTGCTGGCAATACTTTTAATCGTTGGGCGAATCACACCGAAAATTAATACCAGTATGAAAAGACCCGCTAATACTTGCTTCATGATTTCCCAGAACCAAGGCTGTGTCCAAAAATCTGGATCACCCAGCAATGTTTCACCTTTGCCCATAAAGGGCGAATTGATCACGTTAACGCTATCGCCACGCGCAGCATTAAAACCAACCGTATCTTTGACCAATACTTCTAAACGCTGCAGATCAGCATCTGTCCATGGCTGCAGTACCATGTCGCCATCCGCATTCATTATTTCTCGATCATTCACTACAACCGCAACGGTTAAACGTTGAATACGCCCGACCTGACTTTGTTTGTAGCTCAACGTCCTATCGACTTCATAATTGCGTGTAGCCTCAGAGCGACGTTTACCTGCGGCGCCTGCACCACCAGCACCTGTGCCTATCGCTTGCTCTGGCGCCGTGGCTGCAGCAGGAGGTTGATTCGATAAAGCCCCAGGAATACCACCAGCGTCCTTTCCACCATTTGATTCATCAACCAATTGTTCACTACGCAAAGCAATTAAATCAGGATTAAATAACTCTTCGCTTTGTTCCTGAATAGTAAAATCAATATCGGCAGATACTTCTGCTTTATAATTAGCCTCACCTAACACAGGCTTAAGAATATTATTAACCGCCTGAGTAAGGGTTTCTTCAACCTTCTCTGAATATTCAAGCTGTCGGGTTGCCATCATTTCGCCAGTATCTTCTGGCGCAACTTTGGATAGCAAATTACCCTTTTGATCAACAATAGAGACATCAGCGCGATCCATTTCGCTTACCGACGACGCCACCAAATTCATAATGGCTTCAACCTGATCGCGCGATAAATCACTACCCGGATATAGCTCTAAAAACACCGATGCTCTCGGTTTACGTTGATCGCGCACGAAAACAGATTGTTTTGGCAGTGCTAAATGCACACGAGCATTACGAACACTTTTGACACTGGCAATTGTACGCGCCAACTCACCCTCAAGACCGCGACGATAACGCGCATTTTCAATAAACTGACTCGTACCTAACGTACTATCTTTTTCTAATACTTCTAGTCCAACTGTTTTGTCATCAATTAAGCTCGCTGCCGCCAGCTTCATACGCGCTTCATGCAGATCACTGGCTTGCACCATTAATATCTGCGTTACTGGATCAATTTGAAAAGGAATATCTTCGCGCTGCAATACCTCGACAATGTCTTGAGCATTGTGATCTTGCATACGGTGAATAAGCGGTTTGTAAGTGGGTTCGCGTGACCAGATAAAAATAGCAACCACCAATGCAATTACCAATGCAATACCGCCGATAACGGCGGCTTGGCGCACTATATTTAATTTGCCGAAACCTGCCATAAGCGGATGGGAATCAGTGCGAGTGTCAGTCGATGCTGGTGTCATCGCCGCTTCAGTGCCGCTACCACTATCGGCACCTGCCATCGCTTGTGCTGGTACATTATCCATACATCAACCCATTAAACCGGCATGTTCATGATGTCTTTATAAGCTTCGACCAGTTTATTACGAACCTGGGTCATTGCTTGAAAAGACACGCTGGATTTTTGTAATGCAATCATAACTTCTGGTAAGTCAATGGATGCATCCCCCTGCTCAAAACGGGTAGCCAAATTCCCAGCAACTTTTTGATTTTCGTTGACGTTATCAATCGCAGTTTTAAACATAGTCTGAAAATCAGGAACCGTATTGTCACCACTGACTTTCATACTATCGCCATTAACGCGATTCACATCACCGATGCTTTGTGGACGAGCCACCGAGTCGGAACGCATCATGCCTTCAACACCACGACTGGCGGGTGCTGAATTAATGGACTGTTCGTGCTGCGTGCGCAGCTGATCTTTTACCTGACGCATCTGCATTAAAACGGAACTGACATCGACACGATCAATCATACTGCTACCCTCGTTGCCACCCTGACTGCTGTGAGTTCATGATGGCGTATCATTATTTTTTGACACTTTTCGGCAGTTTTCATGCCCTTTATTCTGACGTTGCAACTTGCTTGCCAGAATTAAGGGCAAAGGGAGGGAAAGGAGGAAAGTTTAAAAAGAAGACACCATAGATTCGACATCAACACCTTCATCGCGCAAGCGCGCAACCTTGTAACGCAAGGTTCTTGGGCTAATACCCAAACGATCAGCAGCTTCCTTGCGACTAGGCTCTTCTTTTAGTGCCTTGACGATCAGTTCTACTTCTCGAGTACGTAAATCGCTACCCAACTCGCCCTCCTCCGCCGGTAAAACGACGCTAGCAGGCATCTCATGCTGACGGTTTTTCGGCACAGGAGTCAGAATCAAATCGTTCGGGTGTAGTTGCGGCCCCGTTTGCATAATCAATGCACGCTGAATGGTATTGTCTAGCTCACGAACATTACCCGGCCAGCTATGGGCAAGCATTTTTTGCTCAGTTTCAGGTAACATTTTCGGCACTGGACGCTTCATTTTACCGGCATGGTGAGTCAGCAAGCGCTTAGCTAAAGGAATGATATCTTCACGACGCTCACGCAGCGGCAACCAATTCAATGGGAATACGCTAAGACGATAATATAAATCTTCACGGAAATTGCCTTCCGCCACGTAATCCGCTAAATCTCGGTTCGTCGTCGCTAAAATACGCACGTCCAAATCCAACGTTTTCTTACCACCTAAACGTTCGACCTGTCGCTCTTGAATAACGCGTAACAACTTTGCTTGCAGGCTCAAATCCATTTCGGTGATTTCATCTAGCAATAAGGTGCCACCTTCAGCCTGTTCAAATTTACCCGGCATAGCATTGTACGCTCCAGTAAATGCACCTTTTTCATATCCAAACAGCATAGCTTCCAACATATTCTCTGGAATAGCTGCACAGTTAATGGCAATAAAAGGCTGATGCTTACGGCTTGATTGCTGATGAATATAACGAGCAAGCACTTCTTTACCTGTGCCGCTCTCACCACTGATTAATACTGTCGAATCAGTTTGCGCCACACGCTGAGCCATCTGAAACAATTGCTGCGAGGACGCTGCTTCACATACGGGTTCAGACTCATCAACGTCTACCGACACATCTTGCGTAAAGGGCTTCAACAAGGCGTCCAATTCACGTAATTCAAACGGCTTCATCAGATAGTCGTTAGCGCCGCGTTGCATTGCCTTAACGGCCTGACCAACATCGCCATAAGCCGTCATCAATAATACCGGCAACCAAGGATGCTGAGCCTTTATCTGATCCAGCAACTCTAAGCCATCCATCCCTGGCATATTGATATCCGACAGCACCAAATCCAATGTATGGCTGCGTAAAATTGCCATTGCCTCAATGCCATTCGGAGCTTCAAAAACTTCGTAACCCTTTAACATTAAGGTATCGACAATCGCTTCGCGCAAGCGCGGATCATCTTCTACAACCAGTAAACGCATGATCATTTCCTCCAGTAAAATCGACCGCTAATTAGTTACCCATTAGCGGTAAAAATAGTTCAGCTGAAACGCCGCCCATCGGGCTATCCGCCAACAAAAATTCGCCGTGATGCGCACGCACTACCGCTTGAACAACCGCCAAACCCAACCCCGTACCATTACTCTTTGTGGTGAAAAATGGTTCCATCATGCGGGCTTTTTGCTGCGGTTCTAAGCCGGGGCCGTTATCCATAATTTGAATATGAGCGCGTCCATCTTGAGTTTCTGTTAATACAATTCGGATGCGAATCGGGTGTTCACAAGATTCCAGCGCATTATTAATTAAATTCATCATGCTGCTGATTAAGGCATCGCGGTTACAGATAAGAGATGTGCCTTCAATGCGGTTATCGACAATACATTCTGCGCGATATTGGCTAAGAGGAACTTCCATCGCCGCAGTAACCCCCGCCATTAATTCGGCAAACGTCACTTCATCATTCAATGGCGCTTCACCCCGAGCAAAAATCAACATATCGCGTACTTGGCTTTCGAGATGATGCAAACGCTCTTGCAACTTGCCTGCGAACTTTAAGCGATGGGGAGCGGGTAAATCGTTGGAGGCTAGATGCCCTGCATACAAGGTCGCAGCGGCGAGCGGCGTACGAATTTGATGAGCCAGTGAAGCAACCATTTTGCCCATGGCCGATAAACGCTCATGCTGACTTAACTGGGCTTGTAGGGCACGGGTTTCCGTCATATCGGTTAATAAAATTAACTGACCACGTTCGTTCAGCATCGCCGTTGTACGCAAACTAACGCGGCGACCGTCTACCAATGAAATTTCGTGGCCATCATCGCGGCGCGGTTTAAAACAGCGTTGAATAATCACGCGCCAGCGCTGCCCAACCAAGGTCTCAGCGCCAGAAGCCGCGAGTAGTAATTCATTTGCACCCGCATTACTCTGCACGACAAAGCCATTTTCATCGAGCAACAAAACACCCGCCGGCAACATCTGTAATAAGCTTTCAAGGCGATCCGCTAAACGTTCTTTTTCCGCTAATTCCTGCATCCGCTGAGCTGAGACCGTGGCAAGCTCACCACTGAGTTGCTCAACCTTACTTTCTAGAAATGCATAGGAATTCGTCAGCTGCTGCGACATCTCATTAAACATATGAAATGCGCGCTTTAGCTCAGCCGGATCCATTTGTGGAGCGACAGGGACGACATTCATCTCCTGATGACTCAATGCTGCATTTGCCATAACACCCTCAAGAGCGCCGGTAATCCGACGTCAAAAACACACTTTATAGGGTTAGAGCAATTAGCGTGCCCGCATGACAGTTAATTGGCTTTTTTATTTAAAAATGAAGACGGAAAGCAGGCGGAATGGCGTTATTTCTGCAATAACAGTAGCCCGATGGCCACTTGTAGGAGCGAAACTTTTTCGCGAAGGCGTGGCAAACGGAATAAGCATATCGTTCATAGACGTTTTCGCGGATAAGATCCGCTCTTACGATCTCAATATTTCGCCTGTAGGAGGTACTCAGGGAGCGAAGCGAGCAGTGCCGATACCCTTCGCGACTACGAACAAAAAGCGTTCGTTGAATCGCTCCTACATGAGCAACAAGCAGCTCCGATGATTTAAAACAAAAACGGGGCCGAAGCCCCGTTTGTTTTTGCAGTATCTATTTATTAAAGCGCTACCTAGCGTCTTACGCTGTATCTTTTTCTTTACGCTGCAAATCGTATTTACGCATTTTCTCGACCAAGGTCGTGCGGCGAATATTCAATTTCTCGGCAGCTCGGGCAACAACGCCATTGGAGTCGTCTAAAGCCTGTTGAATTAACGAACACTCAAGATCTTGCAGATATTCACGTAAATCTAAGCCATTCACTGGCAGTAATGCAGGGCTATCAACGCCTGCTAAGCCTTCGTTTTGAGTGACATCGGCGACTACTGGCAATGCAAGACTTTCATCACCATCATCAACATGGCGGAATTTCTTCGGCAATTCATTCACGCCGACAACGCCATACGGGTGCAGAATAGCCAAGCGCTCAACCAAGTTTGCAAGCTCACGTACGTTGCCATGCCAATCGTGTCGGCATAGCGACATAATCGCGGCAGAGTTGAATCGAATTGAGCCGCGCTTTTCATTTTCAAGGCGAGAGATCAATTCATTCAGCAGCAGTGGTAAATCTTCAACGCGCTCGCGTAATGACGGCATGTCGATGGGAAATACATTTAGGCGATAATACAAATCTTCGCGAAAGCTACCGTCCTCGATCATGGTTTCGAGGTTCTTGTGCGTTGCGGCAATGATACGTACGTTGGCATTAATGGTTTTATTACTACCTACGCGCTCAAACGTATGCTCTTGCAGAACTCGCAGTATCTTCACCTGCATATTCAGCGGCATATCGCCGATCTCGTCTAAGAAAAGTGTTCCACCTTCTGCCATTTCAAAACGGCCCGGACGACTGTTAATCGCACCGGTAAAAGCGCCTTTCTCATGACCGAACAGTTCACTCTCTAATAACTCAGCAGGAATAGCACCGCAATTTACAGGTACAAACGGCTTGTTGCGGCGATGGGAATGGTAATGAAGATTACGTGCAACCACTTCTTTACCTGTGCCCGATTCACCTTGAATCATCACACTAACGTCTTTATCCGCTACCTGCATAATGAGCTCGCGCACATGCTGAACCTGACGGCTAGTACCAACCAAGCTGCGGAACAACTGAACCTCGCGGCGTTCGCCACGACTGCGATTGTGGGTGTATTGCTCGCGGTAGACCTGACAACGGTGCAGACTATCAAGTAGCTTGTTATAGCTCGGCGGCATTTCGATGGCCGCTAACAAAGCACGACGCAAATTTTCAGGCATAGACTCAGGTGAATCTGACCCCATAAACAGGATCGGCATACCTTTATCCCAAGATAGAATCGCTTCTACCACATCAGCCATAGGGGTTGTGGCACTGTCGCCTAAAATAACGGCGCTGATATCGGTGCTATCTTCGACATGACCTTCAACCTCACGGCGCCAGTCATTCGTTTGCGCGACAATAGCTTCTTCACCGAGAAAATCTAAGATTACTTTTAGATCATGGCGACGTTGCGCATTATCATCTATCAACAGTACTTTTATTTCTCTCCACATGGCGCTCAGCCTTTCCTTCCTATGATGACAGGTATGGATTTCATACTCTGAAACGTCATTTGATTGACTTAGTGTTCTTCAGTTAAGTAGTAAAATTGCAGTAAGTCAAACTTCTGACGTTAAATAATTGTTGTTACTACTATAAACTTCACAGGCGCCATTTATATCCGAATGTGTCGTCAAATGACAAGAAGAAATCCCCGATAAATCAGGGATTTGTCAGAAAGGAATAATAATTACAGTACAGGTGTTAGGCTGAAATGGTACTTCCAAGACGACCAGAATCCGAATTGTCAGTGGATACTTGACCGCCGTGAGCACCGCGCAAGTACTCCTCGCGAATGCCATCCCAACCGGTTTTAACCTCTAACATAAGGCCCATAATTTCATCGATCATATCGACATCATTATGACGTGTAGCCTCGAGTAACCGGCGAATCATGTAGTCGTAGAGACGATCAAGATTACTGGCAATATCTCCGCCACTTTGATGATCAAGACTCGATTGCAGAGTTTGAATAATTTCTCCAACCCGACCAAGTAACTTGGCCTTTTCTTCCATATCCTTGCGCTCAATAGCACCTTTCGATTGAGCCATGCGGGTAAGAGCTGCTTCCATCAGCAATTGAATTAACCGGTGCGGATCCGCATCCAACACTTCCGATGTCACATTCACTTGCTGGTATTGCTTGGCACCTGACTTATACATCATGGCGTCTCCTGAAATCGTATGGGCCTGATTATGTTTGCGGCCATCGAATCAATTTCTTTAACTTTTTTTTGTCAGGAAGTTTCAAGGTCCCAACCGCCTTAGGCGTCTTCTCACAACCCAAAAGACTACACCAAAGCGGCAACACCTTGCCCGGCAATGCGGTGCCGCATTGCCTGTCTTTCTATTATTAAATGAAAAAATCCATATAAATCAATAAATTAAAAAGTGGCACAGATTCTGCTGATAGGCCATACACACTCGAAATTGAGGTGCCGATTATGGCCAACCCACAACGAACTACACGCGCAGCGGTCAGCCCTCCGGGAGACCACCGGATACTGATGGACACTGCAAGCCGCTGTTATAGCGATGCCGTGCGTCGTGGCAATGAAACCATGATGGCAAGAGCGAATGACCTAGCGATAAAAGCTTATGAGCTCGCACCTAATTACCTTCCAGGTATTAACTTGCTGGCACGTATTGAATTGCAACGTCAGCATCTAGACCGCGCAGAGCACTGGGCACATTTAGGATTAAGCCTAAAACCTAAAAGTACTAGCTTACTCTACAGTGCTGGCCATATTGCATTGGCGCGAGGAGAGCTCGACCAAGCAGAAGAATTTTTTAGTCGTGCTTGCCGAATTTCTCGGGTAAATACCAAATCGGCGACCTTCTTAGCTCACGTTAAATTATTGCAAGGCGATTATCTTGAGGCCTTCCAACAATATCGAGAATTAGCGAAAACCCAAGCTAATGATCCACAAATTCGTAACAAATTATTTGAAGCGGCAAATAACATTGTCGCGGATTTTTATTCATCAGAGCTAGAGCAAGATCTATTACGCTACCTCGAATTCCCTGACGTTGACTACAGCAATTTACGCCCTTTAGCGACCTCATTAATCAAACATAAATTGCGATTATCAGAGGCTGGATGTCCTTTAGAACTTGACGAAATCGCTCAAGATCCACTGTTATTAACTTGCTTAACCAAGTTTTATTTCAGCGATCCTCTCATTGAGCGCTTGCTGATGACGTTACGACAAACGTTACTCATTAGCTGCAGTCGCCAATTGGCGATTCGTAATGAATATCTGCCGCTGGTGTGCGCATTGGCGTATCAATGTTTTTTAAATGAATCAGTCTGGTACATCAATCACACAGAAGCGAGCTTAGTTAAACAACTAACTGTCGTTAGCGAAAAAATGGTCGCTTTAAATACCCTGGGTGTTGATGATTGCTATCCAATTTTATTGCTGATTTTCATGTATAAACCGGCGGCTAACACCAGTATTTTCGAAACATTAGCCGAGCGAGAATGGCAATGGCCAACCTTGATGCAACCGCTAATAAACGCCAGTATAAAAGATACGTTTGCTATGCATCAGCAAGGGCTTACCATTCCTAATTTAGGTGTTAGTAGCAATAGTGTATCGACCCGAGTGCAAGCTCAATACGATGAGCATCCGTACCCTCGTTGGACAGCGCTAGGCTATAACCAGCCCGCCAATTACTATGCATCCTTGAAAGCGTTATTCCCGTATAAATTAAATGATCTACCTAATATACACAAAACACTTAATGTACTCGTTGCTGGTTGTGGTACCGGACGTCATGCACTACGTCTTTCGCGCTATTTCGAAAAGCTGAATGTAACCGCGATGGATTTAAGCCGTACGGCATTATCTTATGGGCGTTATCAAGCGCAACTACGCAACTTAAAAGACATTGATTTTATTCAAGGTGATATTTTAGTCAGCGAACGCTTAGGACAATCATTCGATATTATTGAATGCTCTGGCGTATTGCATCACATGGAAAAACCAGAAGCCGGACTGCAAGCACTCGCGCGCCAACTAAAAGCCGGCGGTTTAATGAAAATTGCGCTGTACAGTCGTACTGCTCGGTTGAATATTGCGGCGCTACGCAGTCAGCTTAAAGATCAATTACCACACGGTAATGAAGAAATACGACTCGTACGTGAGGCTCTTTTGCAGGGAAATGTCGATGGTGACTGGAATAATATTCTGCAATCTGATGACTTCTATAGCCTCAGCGCTTGTCGAGACTTGCTATTCCACGAACAAGAGCACGTATTTAATTTAACCGAAATAGACGAACTGGTAAAAAATGCGGGGCTTGAATGGGTGGGTATATTACCGCCGCACAATTCACGGGCTTTGTCTCAGCAACATCTAAGTAAAACACCAGACACTATGACCATTGAAGACTGGGATGAATTAGAGCAGAAAGAACCGGCTATTTTTGCCGGTATGTATCAGTTCTACGTCAGAAAACCTCAAAATTGCCATTGAATCGGTGTCTGGCCGCGAGCGGTCAGATACTGATTAATTTGCGAGAAAGGTTTGCTGCCGTAAAATCCACGATACACAGACAACGGCGATGGATGTGCCGATTGCAATACTAAGTGCTTGGTCTGATCAATCGCTTTGCACTTCTTCTGCGCGTAACCGCCCCAAAGTAAAAACACCAAACCCTCGCGCTCGGCATTCAGTGCGGCGATAGCAGCGTCTGTAAAGGCCTCCCAGCCTTTCTTTTGATGTGAGCCGGCATTTGCTTGCTCTACGGTTAACATGGCGTTCAGCAGCAATACACCTTGATTGGCCCACGGCGTTAAATCACCAAGACCAGACATAGCAACACCAAGATCGCTCTCGATTTCTTTAAAGATATTGACCAGCGATGGTGGTGGCTTTATTCCCTCAGGAACCGAAAAACTCAAACCATGCGCTTGGCCTTCACCGTGATAAGGATCTTGGCCAATAATCACCACCCTCACCTGCTCAAATGGTGTGTGATTAAATGCATTAAAGACCAAAGGCTCAGGCGGAAAAATCACCTTACCCGCGGCTTTTTCAGTCGCCAAAAACGCCGCTAGGTTTTGCATGTAGGGTTTATCGAATTCTGCGCCTAAAACACGTTGCCAAGATGGATCGAGAGGGCTTTGTTGGAAATCAGGCATGAAGTACATCCTAGGAAAAATGGAACGGATAATAGCATTACTGATGGTGTGACAAACCACAAACACATCGCGACTACGAACAAAAAGCGTTCGTTGAATCGCTCCTACAGGTATTCATCTCTATTTGAACAATAGAAGGTGCTCGGGAAGTTGTCGGTGGGACATTGGCAGCGGTAGGAGGTATTTAGCAGTTGTAGGAGGTACTCAGGGAGCGAAGCGAGCAGTGCCGAAGCGGTATAAAAACCACAAACCATCGCGACTACGAACAAAAAGCGTTCGTTGAATCGCTCCTACAGGTATTCATCTCTATTTGAACAATAGAAGGTGCTCGTTGAATCGCTCCTACAACACCGTCGATACATTCTGTTCAAACCATATCGTCTCGTACCTCTAAGCTTGCCGCAATAAAGAACCACGATAAGGCTCAGAGACACAAAAAAACAGCGGCCTAAGCCGCTATCAAACTACTCAGCCAATGGCTTCATATGCGGGAACAAGATCACGTCTTTAATGGTATGGCTGTTGGTAAACAACATCACCAAACGGTCGATACCGATACCTTGGCCTGCCGTCGGTGGCAAACCGTATTCCAACGCACGCACGTAGTCGTCGTCGTAATGCATGGCTTCGTCGTCACCTGCGTCTTTCTCTTCCACTTGCTTACGGAAACGCGCCGCTTGGTCTTCAGCATCGTTTAATTCCGAGAAGCCGTTGGCCAATTCACGGCCACCAATAAAGAATTCAAAACGGTCGGTCACAAATGGGTTGGCATCGTTACGACGGGCCAACGGTGATACTTCCCATGGGTATTCGGTAATAAAGGTTGGCTGATCGAGTTTTTCTTCAGCCGTTGCTTCAAAAATCTCGCAAATATATTTACCTGGGCCCCAAGCAGATTGCTTGGCAGATACCGGTACACCAACGCTTTTCGCGTATTCTTTTAACGTGTCCATATTATTGGCTGCATCGTTAAGTACCGCTGGATCCATGTCTGGATTGTACTTAATAATGGCGTCAACCATAGTGATACGAGTAAACGGCTTACCGAAATCGTATTCCGCTTCGCCATACGGCAAAATCGTCGTGCCCAAAACGGTTTGCGCTAAGAAACGCAGCATGTCTTCAGTTAAATCCATGAGATCGTTGTAATCGGCATACGCCTGATAAAACTCGATCATAGTGAATTCAGGATTGTGACGCGTGCTCAAACCTTCGTTACGGAAGTTACGGTTAATTTCGAATACTTTATCAAAGCCACCAACAACCAAACGCTTTAAATACAGCTCAGGAGCGATACGTAAAAACATATCGATATCCAATGCATTGTGATGCGTTTCAAATGGCTTAGCCGAAGCACCACCTGGAATGGTTTGCAGCATTGGGGTTTCGACTTCTAAGAAACCTTTTTGCGACAAATAGAAACGCATGCTTTCGATCAATTTAGAGCGAATTAAGAAAGTACGACGCGTTTCTTCGTTAATAATTAAATCAACATAACGCTGACGGTATTTCATTTCCTGATCGGCAAGACCATGGAATTTATCGGGTAATGGACGCAATGATTTGGTCAGAATACGGAAGTTTTCAACTTCGGTCACTTCACAATACAGTTCGCCTTTACCCGATAATTGCAGCGTGCCTTTAGCGCCAACAATGTCGCCCATATCCAGCAATTGCCATGCTTCGCTTTCTTTTTGCAAAGCTTTACCTACGTATATTTGCAGGCTACCTGTGCTGTCGTTAATACCGACAAATGGGCCACCACGACGCATGACACGGCCAGCAACAGCAACCTCAATACCGAGACCTTGTAGGGTTTCTTTATCCTTTTCGCCATGCCCAGCTTTCAATTCAGCCGCTAGATCTTTACGACGAAAATCATTTGGATGGCCATTCGCAGCGTTATCCACACGCAACTTTTCTAATTTAGCGCGACGTTCGGCAATGAGTTTGTTTTCATCCTGAACGGTTTGAATCTGATCGGTCATATTGCACCCTTCTCTGTCGGGTAAATCTTGAAATTTGGTTTTAACGCAGTTTCCACAAGTGAGAGGATCAAAGACCCTTCTTCAAACTTGCTTCGATAAACTGGTCTAAATCGCCGTCTAATACCGCTTGCGTGTTACGTGTTTCAACACCAGTACGTAAATCTTTAATACGCGCATCGTCCAATACATAAGAACGAATCTGACTGCCCCAGCCAATATCCGACTTACTGTCTTCTAACGCTTGGGCTTCGACATTGCGCTTTTGCATCTCATGCTCATAAAGCTTGGCTTTCAACTGCTTCATCGCTTGATCTTTGTTCTTGTGCTGCGAGCGATCATTCTGACACTGAGTCACGATATTGGTCGGAATGTGAGTAATACGCACCGCCGATTCAGTACGGTTAACGTGCTGACCACCAGCACCCGAAGCGCGGTATACGTCGATGCGTAAATCCGCCGGATTGATCTCGATATCAATATCGTCATCCACTTCGGGAGAAACAAACACAGAAGAAAACGACGTGTGACGACGATTACCTGAATCGAACGGGCTTTTACGCACTAACCGGTGTACGCCTGTTTCCGTGCGCAGCCAGCCGTAGGCATATTCGCCTTCAACACGAATGGTTGCGCCTTTAATACCAGCGACTTCACCCTCGGAAACTTCCATCAACTCACCTTTAAAGCCGTGAGCTTCAATCCAACGCAGGTACATGCGCAACATCATATTGGCCCAATCTTGCGCCTCTGTGCCGCCAGAACCCGACTGAATCTCAACATAGCAGTTGTTCGGATCTAATTCGCCCGAGAACATGCGACGGAATTCCAATACCTCTAGATTGCTGCGCAGTGCCGCTAACTCAGCCTCAACATCTGCCACCGAGCCTTCGTCATCTTCCTCTACCGCCATCTCAAGTAGGTCACGCGCATCAGATAACCCTACGTCGAGGGTATCAATGGTTTTCACCACATTTTCTAATGCAGAACGCTCTTTACCCAACTCTTGGGCACGTTCTGGATTATCCCAAACATCACCCTGGGATAGCTCCTGCTCTACCTCTTCAAGGCGCTCGGTTTTGGTAGCGTAGTCAAAGATACCCCCTAAGCACGTCGGTGCGGGCTTGCAGGTCTTTGATGAGTTCGACGATTGGATTGATTTCCAAGCTGGTCACCTATGTAAAAAACGAACGGATTCGAGAATGCGCGCGCATTCGGAATACAGACAAAATGAGGCGGCATTTTACAGAAAGACGGCGCGCGATGCGAGCGGCTAAAACAACCCGCTAAACGTATTGCAAACAATTCGCATTAACTGTATATTGGTAATCATTCTCATATGGAGTGGGTACTAGAAATGTACGTATGTCTATGTAAAGCAGTAACACAGAAGCAAATTGAAGATGCTGTCGAACAAGGTGACGGCTACGCGCAAGTGCGCCAAAAGCTTGGTGTTGCTAGCGATTGCGGCTGTTGTGGACAGATGGCAAAGAAAGTCATCCGCGAGCATCTGCAAAAGATGCCGGAATGTGAGTTTTCTGCAGCGGGGTGATTGGTTATCAGTAACGCTCGCTACGCGTGTATGAGCGAAACTTGTTCGCGAGGTTGTTCGCGGATGAGATCCGCTCCTACATGCGACGAATGCTCTGTACTGTAAGAGCGAAACTTTTTCGCGAGGTTGTTCGCGGATGAGATCCGCTCCTACATGCGACGAATGCTCTGTACTGTAAGAGCGAAACTTTTTCGCGAGGTTGTTCGCGGATGAGATCCGCTCCTACATACGACGAATGCTCTGTACTGTAAGAGCGAAACTTTTTCGCGAGGTTGTTCGCGGATGAGATCCGCTCCTACATGCGGCGAATGCTCTGTACTGTAAGAGCGAAACTTTTTCGCGAGGTTGTTCGTGGATGAAATCCGCTCCTACATGCGGCGAATGCTCTGTACTGTAAGAGCGAAACTTTTTCGCGAGGTAGTTCGCGGATGAGATCCGCTCCTACGAATAGGCACAGCGTCAAATACTTCAATCACCTACTTCTTCGAATTATTCATCGCTTCAAACTGCTGGGTAAGATAATCCAACGTGGTATTAATCGTTTGAATAATTGCATCATTGTAAGCGAACTGAGATTTCAAACGCGTTTCTTGTGCCGAAATCCTAGCTTCAAGCTTAGCGCGATCTTCATCAATCACGGCTAAATCATCTTCTAATGAATTCTGCTTTCCGGTCAGTAAACCATCTCTTGAATTCAAGAACCCATCCAAAATCGTTTTTAGCTGATCACCGAAACCCGAGATATAAGTAAGGCTTCCGCGCGCACCAACAGCACCACCGGTCACTTTGATACGTAAACCCGACGCATCATCCACTGCACCACTGGCTTCTTTACCGCGTTCACCATCGCCGATACCTCGGGTAAAACCAAATACATTCGAGGCTTCACCCGATATATCTGATATTTCAACCGAAGAATCGGAGCCGGTAGTATTAGAAATAATACCGAACTTATTATTAGCAAAAGACGTTGGATCATCGGTGAACTCGACTTTTACTGATAGACCTTCATCTTTAAATGCGCTGGTTTCATTAATCGCAGTCTGTAATGCACTGGCCATGGCACTGCCCGAGATATAAGTCGCAGGCTGATTGAGTGATACTTCAGCTTCAACACCATCGATTTTAATTTTGAAGGTGTTATTGGTTGCATCTAATGTAACCGGAGTCGAAAAGTCGGCTGCTTCTGCGCCGATATAAAAACCCGGCGAAGCTTTAACGTTACCATCGACAGCGCGTAAAAACTGACCCGATCCCGAAGCTTCAACACCATTAATCTTACCGGCAACATCCTTACCCTTTGGTGCGGTAGGTGAGTAAACGCTCACATCTTGTAAACCCATGAAGGCTATAGCATCAGCATCTAGTTCAGTAAAACCGATTTTAGTACCTTCACCACCAATTTGAATTGAGAAAGAACCTGTGTCATTTTCAACGTCATAATTATAATTAACAACGGGATCTAAATCGTAGCCAAAGGTACGGCTCTGAGAAATACCGACACCATCGTAGCCATTACTAACCGTCTCGGTACTGATACCTAAACTTGTCGCAGCAGTGCCACCCAAATTACTAATACTCAAGGTTGCGCCCGAACCAAAAGTACCGGCCGTTTTAACACCGTCTTTACTGTTACTCTCAAAATATAATTGGCCGCTATCATCAACCGCCGCGGTTATATCACCAGCGGCAAATTGACCACTGGCAACCAATGCGGCATCAACCGCTTGTTGAATGACTGTTAAATTCGACTGCGCATCATTGCTTCCCGAAGTGCCATCGCCGTTCACATCAACCGCAAGATCAACACCATCAAGATTTAAGGTGAAGGTCGCATTTTGCGCAGGCTGGCTAAAATCGAAGCCCGTAGATATATCGGCAAAACTACTGCTTTTCGCGCCGCTGCCATCACTCACAACTTCAATAAATTCGTTATGCCCTGTCGCAACCGAGCTTAACTTCAAACCAGTACCATCAAGCGCAGCAGTAACAACACCGGCACCAAATGCCGTGTCTAGCGCAGCTTGAATATCAACAATATTATCGCCCGAGTCGGTATTAATCAGCACATCTTGCTCAACACCCGATACATTCAGACGAAAGCCTGCATTAGTGGTGGGGAAATCAATATTGGTACTTAGATCTCGCGTACCTGTCGACGTTTCTGCGCCTTTCACTACACCCGCAAAATTGACGTCAGCACCAAGCGTAGCGGCTAATTGCGTTTGAATTTCGGCGGCTAAGTCATTACCCGTTAAATAAGTACCCGCAGTAATAGAAACAAAGGTATCGCTTTCAATCCCATCCACTTGAACTTTAAAATTCACGGCCGCCGGAAATTCTAAGCCAGGGTCTTTACCATTTGCCTGAACACCTTGGGTGCCATCTAACCCCAGAATAGTGTCTGAAGTCGTTGCACCGATACCGGTAATTTCAATCGATTTTGCTGCGCCAACGCCTGAAGTTTCGAATTGCAAATAGCCATTATCATCAAATGAGGCAACCACCTGACCATTCAACGCCGTCGCATCAATCGCGGTTTGGATTGATTGCAAAGTATCTTTGCGATCGCCAAAGGTACCGTCGCCATTTAAATCAACACCTAGCGAACTTAGAGAGACATTAACTGCAACTGGCCCACCGCCGTCGACATTTAATGAGAAGGTGGCATTATTAGTCGCGAAATCAACGCCTTTATTGGCATCAACCGGACGCGTGCCAATCTGAGTACTCGCTCCCTGGCCTAAAAAGGCATCGGCATTCAGCGTGGTTAAATTGATGCCTTCATAAGTACCACTACCGAGTGTACTAAAGCCTAAGGTGTTAGCAGTATTTCCGCTAACCGAGGTGATAAACACCTGAGAGTCCGCGCCGTATTTATTCGATGTAATCGCAAAGTTTTTATTCGTCGCACTGTAATCCACAGACACGGAATAGGCGGATTTAACTAAGGTTGAATCACTATTAATCTGTAACGCTATTTCGCGTGCAAGATCTTCACCAGTGGCATAGTCACCGCTGGTTAAAGTAACGCTAGCATTCTTACCATTAACATTAATTCCAAAGCTATTATTGCTCTCGTCAATGGTTACTGGCGAAGCAAAATCTAATAAAGCTAATTTACCCGATTCGTATTTAGCCTGAGTCGCTACTTGAGTAATCTCAACATCATAGGTACCCGGCTTAGAATTAATCGAATCGTTTACATAGGTAATTTGGCCATCCGTCGTTGACCCCGACTTAGCTAGAATACTCACAATGGATGAACGTTCAGCCGTCATTGCGGTTTTAAATATGGACTGATCAAATTCTAACAAGAAGTTATTGTTCTTGTCGGTATTCACACCCAGCTCAGTTAACGAGCGATACGCCGTGCCGGTTAAGCCTTCAATCGGCTGCGAAATCATCGCGCGAATTTGATTTTGAATGGTGCGCATGGTCGAATCGCCTAACAGTAAACCGGCTTGCTGTTTATCAGCATCGTAGCTCGATAAGTCATCGGCAAACTGCTTCAACTCATTATACGAATCAACAAAACGCTGAATATTCTCAGCCAATGTATCCGAATCAGCTTCAACCGTTACGTTAACAGTATTACCAACATCAGCGCCTTTCAGATTAATCGTAACGCCTTTAATTACTTCGTTAATGGCATTACTGCTGCGCGTGATGGTCAGACCATTAACACTGATCTGTGCGTCCTCACCTTTGCTGGTTTGCTCTAAGTTACCCGAACCATTTTGCTGTTCGTTAAAGGCTAAAGCAGACAAGCCAGAATTAAGTAAGTTACCGCTACTGTCTTTAGCCACAATGCGCATGGCATTTTCTTCACCGGTGGCGGTGGAACTCATTAACAAGCGATAGCCATTACCATCATTAATGATTGAAGCGCTAACGCCCATATTGGCGTTATTGATGGCGTCGCGAATACCACTTAAGGTACGGTTCGATTCGTCGATCACTAGCGTTTTACTTGGCGTCGAGGTATTAGCTGTTTGGCTAACGAAATCACCATTGGTGTCGTAGGTGATATCACCAAAACTAAAGGTTAACGACCCAGTACCCACCACCTCATCAAAGCTAGTGTAAGTGCCCGTCGCCAACGAATGCGACTTCGCCGTATTTAATACGTCAATATTGTATGAACCAGGGTCAGCCAAGCTGGATGTCGTGACCGTTAATAAATCTTCATTAGATGAGGTGGCCTTTGTCGCGCCAGCTTCACTTGGGCTCGCCAAGGTATTAACCGAAGCCTGCATAGTCGACATCAACGACTTAATTTCGCCATAAGCAGTGATTTTCGCTTCCACTAACTCCTGACGATTATTCAGCCGTAACTCTCCGCCCTCTTTCTCAGCGGTGATGATTTTATCAACCAGATCCGTGGTCAGTACCCCTGAACCCAGTCCGAGTGACTCAATCGATGCCATGTCTCACCTCAACGCCTTATCAGGCTGTTAAAACACTGTCTGCTAAAAGTAGCAGGCAAAAAAAAACCTACATTGTCCTTATCGGCCAATGCAGGTTTTTCTGTAGAGCTGTTTACTCTACCGTTACACTTGCGCACTGAATAACAAAGATGGTTCCTCATCATTCAATTTCTGCGCCAGCTCTAGTGCTAGTTCGCCGGGGATCTGCCGAATCAACTCAGAAGATGCCCTGTCGTACACACTAATCACTGTTCTACCGCTAGCTTCATCCAATTTAAAGTCCAAAGTACGCTCGGTTTGCTGAACATATTCATTAATCCGAGAGACTGCTTCCTTCACTTGATCGTTGCTTACAACACTTAGCTCTGAAGTCGCTTGTGGCAATTCTTTGCCGCCTTCTTTACCGCTGTAGGCGGTAATCGCTTCTTCTTGGCTTCGTTTACCATTAATAGATGGTGTAGTTGCTTTATTAGCACTATCCATCGAATTCATTCTCAGCTCATTCATAACTCACCTCACTGGTATCAGAGTCAGCTCGGGTAAGCCCTAAGGCCTACCCTATTCCGTCTATTAACCCAGTAGAGACAGAACTTGCTGGCCAGCTGCGTTAGCCTGAGCTAGAACCGAAATACCGGCCTGCTGAAGCACCTGAGTACGAGATAGCTCTGCGGTTTCTGCCGCGAAGTCAGCATCTTGGATTCGAGAGTTCGCTGAGTTCAAGTTCTCAGAGGTAACTTGAAGGTTGCTTACTGTTGATTCCAAGCGGTTCTGAATCGCACCGAGATCCGCACGTTGGCTAGCGACCTGGCCAATGGCGTTGTCGATTGCAGTGATTGCAGACGTTGCACCTTCGAAGGTAGAGATGTCGATATCAGATAGGAACTGACCATCTTCACCACCACCGTAAGTACCAGTCTTCAAGCCCAGAGCATCCAACTCGCCATTACCGTTAGCGCCACCTTCTAGCGTGAATTCACTCGCAGAAGACAGTTTCACAGTACCGTAAGTGGTTTCATAAGCCGCACCTTCAGCAGATACCGCACCACCAGCAGAAGCTGCGCCGAAAGTCGCCTCACCGATACCATCAACCGCAGCATCCAAGCCCATCACCGCACCAATTGAAGCATCCGCACCTGACTTATCGTCAATCGCGATCGAAACGTTACGACCATCCGCTGCAGTCAAGGTTAACGACACACCGTTGTCTGTCGCGGTAATACCTGTCTTACCTGCGTTCTGGTTGATCAAGTTCAACGCATCGGCACGAGCACGGTCACTATCTAACGTGCCAGAGCCATCGTTCTGTAAGGTTACAGTACCCACTTCAACACCGTTGATGTAGATGCCCGCTTGATCACCTTCTTCGAACTGAGTGAGATCAACGTTAGTTCCGTCACCACCAACCACTTCGGTAGCATTGACTTCAGCAGTCACACCGGTTTCAGCAGAAACCTTATTGATTGCCGCAGCAACTGCAATGGCAGACTGTGATTTCTCAGAAGACAAGATCTTAGAGCCATCTGAAGATACAGTAGCAGATGCTTTATCAGAACCTACATCAGCTGCACCAATGGTCACACCGTTAACTAACAAGTCACCATCTTGCAGACCGTTAACACCGGTATAGTCAGAAGAAGCTGAACTACCACTGTATAGTTCACCACCTACATCAGGGTCAGCTAGTGCAACAGTGACATCCTGACCATCTTCAGAGAAGAACTTCAATTCACCGGATAGATTCTTGCTTACAGAGCTAGCAAATTCATCAGTACCGGCAACATAAGCACCACTGGCGTCTGTATCTAGAGCAACACCACGACCTTGCGCATCAGTTTGAATCGTTACTTCAGTAGCAGAGAAGTTACGAATCTGCAGAGCTAGATTACCGTCAGCATCCAAAGACGCTGACACGTCGATGTTTTGTGCAGAGAAATCAGTTTTATTGATGTCGTCTGCCAACGTCGCTAGATCACCCGCAGCGCCAGAAACACTGACACTCACACCGGCAATTAATAACTGATCACCAGACTCAAGTGTTGAATCAACGGCTGACAGATTGATCTCTTCGTACGCTTTAACACCGTTATCGGCAACGTTAATTGCGTTAGCGATATCAGCAACTGTAGAGTTAGCAGCGATTGTTGAAGTCACTGGAGCAGCATCACCAACAGTCACACTCAACTGATTCTCACCAGAAGTAGACAGAGCCGCAGAGCCATCGGTAGAGATTGTCGCTGAACCATCGGCGAACAACTCACCGTTAGATGCACCGCCCGCTTCAGTACCGGTAATGCTCACGCTGTTAGCAGGAGTCGATGCAGAAAACTCTAGGCTACCTTGCAAAGTCAACGCAGTGTTAGTAACGGATATAGCACCAGCTGAGTCTGTAGCTGTCAGACTAGTCGTACCAGCATCACTCACGATGGTTTGACCTGTGCCCGACTGAGTATCATCTAACACAGTGATATTGATACTGGCTTTATCGAAACTTAGCTCAGCAGTAACCGTTACACCGGCGGTATAACCAGTAGAAGAGTTAATAGACTCGGCTAGGGCAGTTAAACGATCTGCAGTCGCGGTAGGACCAGTGAAGCTATCAGAAGACGCTAAGGCGATCGTCGCACCAGCGAACGTCAAAGAACCAGCGGTGCTAGCCGCAGTCGCATAATCACTTACCGAGAATTCAATGCGTTCTGATACGTCTACACCTGATACGCCATCTAAGGTCGCAGCTGCTTGAGCCGTTGTTTGACCCGCCGCTACCTGTGCAGTATTCACCGTACCCGCGTCGTCTACTGCAAATTCAGTAGCAGCAGTAGTGGTTTCTGCCGTAGCAATCAAACGATTAGCAAAACTACCGCCGCTGAATGCAGCTGTAGTGTCATCCGTACGCTCGACAGCATTCGTCAAAGAACCACCAGAGATAGTAGAAGCAACACTGCTATCAGTAACTTTCGCTGATACAGAAGACGCTACTGCTCGATCATAAGAACCAGCAGTTAAACCAGCATTCGCCAAATCACCACGGCCAGTACCGTTACCACCAGAAATGTCGATAGACTTTTGATCACCATCAGCAATCAGAGTGTAACCGCCTTCGTAAGTGTTGCTGTAAACGGTACCTGAACCACCGTTGTCCGCACCACCTGCCAAGCCAGTCGCAGAAGCAAATGTATCTGCAGTGATAGAGCTTAAATCAGCAGTATCAAAGGTCAAAGTAATGTTACGACCGTCATCTGCAACTAGGTTGACACCCGTTGATGCAGAATCCGTATCAACTGCTTTTACGCCCGTTTGATCGGATACAGCGTTAATCGCTTGAGAGATCGCAGCACGAGTCTGTGCGGCATCCGTTGTAGTCGAGAAAGAAATATCGACGCCGTTCAGAGTGAAAGTACCTGAACCGGCTACCGCCGACATCTCGCTACCGCCAGCAACGTTTTGGTTAACCTGAGCGGTTACACCAGTTTCGCTGCTGTAGCGGTTGATGGCTTCAGCTTTAGAAATTGCAGAAGCAGAGTTATTGGCAACAGACGAAGTATCGTCTTCTGCACGAGAGGCTGCGATGGCTACACCGTTGATCACTAAATCGCCGTTTTCTAAGGCGTTATCAGTACCGCGAGCACTTAAACCAGACTGAGAAGAAGAACCCAGCTTATTAGAAGTCAACTCAGCGATAGAAACGTCTACGGTTTGACCCGCGTTAGCGCCAACTTGGAAAGTAGCAGAGAAAGAACCATCCAACAGTTTACGACCGTTGAAGTCAGTCTCTTCAGAAGTACGAGTGATCTCAGCTACTAGCTGATCAACTTCCGCCTGTAGTGCGTCACGGTCGACGTCAGAGTTCGTCGCGTTAGCAGACTGAACCGCCAATTCACGAACACGCTGTAAGTTTTCGTTGATTGAACCCAACGCACCTTCAGCTGTTTGCGCTAGAGCGATACCGTCACCCGCGTTACGAACCGCAACGTTCAGACCTTTAATCTGAGAGGTAAAACGAGTAGAAATCGCTAAGCCCGCCGCGTCATCTTTTGCGCTGTTAATACGCAGACCAGAAGAAAGACGTTGCAGAGCCTGTTGGTTAGAGGACTGTGATTTGTCCAAGTTACGTTGAGCGTTCAACGAGGCAATGTTGGTATTAATAATTTGTGGCATGGTAGTTCTCCTGTACCTGCTTAAGGAGCCGGCATCTATATCAGATGCTATTCGTGCTCCACCAGACTTTGTCATAGGGGTTAACGGCGCAATATTTAGGTTCTTTAGATATTTTTTTTAGAAGATTGCAGCGAAGGTATGACAGGTACGACGAGGAGTATTATTAGGGGTTACAAATCTTTGATTTTTAAGGAAAAGTTTTTTTGACGCAGAGAGAAATTAAGTCTAAAAATTATTGTTACAGATTGTGTAGGAGCGATTCAACGAACGTTTTTTGTTCGTAGTCGCGATTAATAATCGGCACTGCTCGCTTCGCTCCCTGAGTACCTCCTACAACCTCCTACAGCTACCTGACTACTTCCTACCGGCAGAGCCTTTTCACTTGGTTCCACGGCAGGCGCGTGCAGAGGGTGTTGCGGAGGTTATTTTTCACAGCAAAATCGTATAAATACTTGCGAGTATTGTGATTAGAACTCGCAATGCGGTTAACAGCCCAGGTTTGCTGGTCTGGTGTGAGTTTGTGCCAAGATAGGATAACAATCTCTAAGGTATTACGATCAATGCCACGTTCGTTCGGCGCAAGAGTCATTAACGTATTAATACGCGCTTGAAGCACTTCAGCAGGCGAACCTAGCAAATATTCAACATCGAGTGCCCCCACATGATAATAAGGCCACAACGGACGTTCTTCTTGGGCCGCTTGCCAATGCACTAATGCTTGCTGCAAATCCTCTTGCCACTCGTCTTGCCCTTTTAATAAAGCACGAGCACGCAAAAATCTTGCTAATGCAGCATCAACTTCGGGATTATTAAAATTCAGTGAATTAGCTAATTGCAGATAGGCATTATCGTCTAGCGTCACTTCTTGGTCGGAACCAATCGCCAATAGCGTTGATACCAAACCAAGATGCGCCGCCAATAAAGCAGGTACTAACAGCAACCACCACGACTGGCGAACCAGTCGTGAACCTAGGCTAGCTTTGTTCTGTGGTTGTGTAGCCATAACCGTCGTAATATCCCGAGTAGTGACCGCCGTAGCGAGCTTCTTTCTCAACGTCCATTTGATTCAGCAACACACCCAAGATACGAGCGTTCGAGTCACGCAAACGCGCAATGCCCGATGTAATCAATTTATCTTTGGTCTCATCGGCTTTAACTACGTACACCACACCATCAACCAGTGTCGATAGATAGGTCGCGTCACTTACCGCATGTGTCGGTGCAGAGTCGATAATAATGCGGTCATAACGGCCTTTCAGTGTTTCTAGCAAAGCACTGAAGTTTTTCGACGCCAACAACTCTAACGGATTTGGTGGGATTGGCCCCGCCGGAATCACATCAATACCAAGATCAGCTACATGGTGAATACAATCATCCAACGTCTCAGGGTAGGCAACAGCGTTCGATAAACCACGGCTATTTGGCGGCATATTCAGCTTACGGGCAACCGTAGGACGACGCATATCGGCATCGATTAAAACAACTTTTTCCATCTGACCAAAAGCTTCCGCCAAGTTGGTCGATGTTGTTGTTTTACCTTCGCCCGGAACAGACGACGTGAACAGCATTACCTGAGCCTTATTTTCTAAACTGGCCAAGGTCAAACTGGTACGCAAAGTACGAATCGATTCTTGGAAGCCATGATCCGATCCCTCGACAAAGGCCCGCACTAAAGTTGCATCCAATTTATTAGGATCAATTTTCTTATTGCGCTTACCGCTAGCAATTAACGGCACAATACCCAATAACGATACGCCTAATTTACGATCAACATCTTCAGCATTTTTTACCGTCGCATCTAACGCATCCAACAAGAACGCCAATGCAATACCAAACATCGCACTCACTACCAACGCCAAAGCCACAATCAGCTTTTTATTCGGTTTAATTGGCTCTTTTGGTAATACTGCAGGATCAATAACACGCGCGTTTGCAGTTTGCAGATCACCAGTTACTGAAGTTTCCGAAATACGATTAAAGAAGGTCTCATACAAACCACGATTAGCACGTACCTCACGCACATAATCATTTAATTCAAATTCGGTACGGTTCATATCGCGAATACGTGCCTTCGTGCTATTTAAGGCACTCTGCAATGAATTCTCTTTCGACTTAGCGACCAAGAAATCATTTTCAATACCGTTAGCAATACGCTTCATTTGCGTAAATACAGAATCACGAACCGCATCTAAATCCGATTGCGCCGCAATCATACGCGGATGCAAAGGCCCATAACGCTTCGAAAGCTCCGATACTTTTAATTCAGCATTGGTTTCGTTTTCGCGCAGTTTAACCACCAAAGGATTATTTAAAATCGACGGTAAGCTGCTTAACGATTCGTAGGTTTGCTCAGCCAAAGACTGCAACTGACGATACGTACCTTCCAATTCTAAACGACGGCTACGCGCATCAATTAAACGCTCCGTAATTTGATCGGTTTCTTTCGCAACTAAGGTATTAACACCTTCAATATCGACCAGATCATTCTGTTCGCGATACGTTTGTAATTTGCGCTCTGACTCAGACAATTTATCTTTCAAACCACCCAAACGATCCGACAACCACACAGCCGCTTGCTGAGTTAACCCCACACGCGCTTCCATCTGGCTTTCGATATAACCCTCAGCCACAGCGTTTGCCGCTGTGTAGGCTAATTCAGGAGATTGACTCTCGACCGAAATCTTAACCAACTGCGTTTTACGAACCGGTTCAATGGAAATTGCTTGCCAAAAATTCTCGATGGTTTTGGCTAACACTTCGTCTGCTGTTGGCGGCTCTTTGGCACCCAAAATAAATTCACGTAACGAAAAAGACTTACCGTTCGCTTCGTGATACGGGTTAAATTCTGGGTTGTCCACCAAGCCAAGCTGCAGCACAACACGCTTGGCTAACTCGCGAGATTTTAGAATTTCAAATTGGGTTAAAAAATATTCAGAAGACTGACCCGACAAGCCGTACACTTCTTCAATCGAAAGAATCTTAGCTTCTTCCGATTCAATCAATAAAGTCGCGGTTGCGCGGTAAATCGGGGTCATCACTAAAGCAACTAACACCGCAATAATGGTGGCAATTACGCTTAGGGCCATGATTTTGCGCGTCTGACGACGAATCACATGCCAATAATGGGTTAAATCAATTACTTCTACTGCGGCAGCATTATTCATTAAATTCGCTCTGCTCTTATCCATTTAGCTTAATCGTCAGAAGAAGCTCTGCTCAACTGTGATCACATCACCGGGCTGAACGACATCAAACAATTTGATCGAGTCTTTGGCAGCACGCCCATCGGAGTCTTTATGATTAGGCTTAGTCGCCGAATCATCATGCATAACATAAATACGGCTTTTAGAAGCACGCTCAGTAAAACCACCCGCAATAGAAATCGCTTTATCAACGGTTAAGCCTGGGTGAAAAGCATAACTGCCTGGTTTTTCGACTTCGCCAGTGACATAAAAAGGACGGTATTCAAGAATAGATACGGTCACACTAGGATCGAGTAAATAAGGGCCTTTTAAACCGCTTACTAACTTCATTTCAAGCTCTTTAGGGCTTAAACCTGCAACGCGTACATCACCCAATAAAGGGTAAGAAATATCACCAGAAAGACCAATACGAACTTCCTGACTAAGGTCGGGTTCATCGTAAACACTGATGGTAATTAAATCGCCAGCTCCAAGCCGGTATGAATTATCCTCAGCAAATGAGGAAAAAGAACACAACACAATAAACAGCAGGCTAACTAAGCGCAGCATGAACACTTCCCGTTGACTCAAACTTCAAAAACCAAAACGGCCTGACTTGGCAGGCCGTTCGGAAGGCGCTTAGCAATTAGATTGCGACAGCAAAACCTAACATGATGATTTGACGGTCGTAGTCTAAATCAGCAATGTTTGAATTACGGCTTTCATCTTTCAATGACGCTTTGATATCCAAAATTTTGCTTGGAGAGAACACACCAGTCACACCATAGCTAACAACTTCATCTTCACGGCCAGCAGTATCATCAACATATTCGTCATTAGACAAAGAGGCATCTAATACAACAGACATAAATGGAGAAAACTCATGATCCCAGCTTACTAAGCTGTACTGAGACGCAATGTAAGTACCAGGGCCGCTAGTTTCGTTAGCTGTTTGTTGAGTTAAGAAAGTAACGGTTGAGTAAGAACGTGGGTTCCAAGTCAACTGAGCTTCCCAAGCAAAACGAGTGTCATCTTCAACGGCTGAATCGTCGAAAGAACGCTTCAAAGCACCTAACTTAACTTCACCAGTGGTTTTACCAGTAATGTCCCAGCTAGCACCAGCCAACAGGTTCATTAAGTTACCTTCACGAGCGGCTGCAGTTGCTGAATCTTCTTCATAGCTGATGTTAGTAGAGCGAACTTCAACCAAAGCTTTAGTTGCAGAGCTTACGTTAACAGTCAACAAAGTACCCAACTTAACCTTAGAGTGGTTACGATCAGTCGTAGGAGAAGGTAAGTTTTGATTGTTTGTGTAATGCTTGCTGTAGTACTCAGCGTATGGCTTAACATTCAGCATGGCTGAATCGCTACCATAGATGTACGCCGCACCAACAACCTTTTCGTCGTATGTATCAGGCTCAGTCGCGATAGCAGCGTTACCTTCAGCAGTACCTGAACCGCGGTCATCGTGAACGATGTTGTAGTTAAGATTGAAGTCTACTTCGCTACGTGAAGTAAGTTCAGATTTAGAAGACGCAGACAAACGGTGATCAACATAGTTGTCATCGTTATCGTAAGTGTACATACCCTTTTCAGCAGCATAACCAGCCGTCAACTGAGTTGCGCCTAGGTCAGCTTGAATACCGAAAGATGGCTTCAAACGAGTAACCGTAGAATCAACTTTAGTTGCATCTGGTAGCTTGTAGATGTTGCTGTCATCACTAACAGTCAACTCAAACCCCGGTAAAAATGTAACACCACTTCCCAAATCAATACCATTTGGTTCAACTGCATAAGCTGAAGAACTTACTGCTGCAATAGCAGCGCACAAAGGTAGCTTCCAGGCTTTCATAGACTTCCCCTAATACCTGTAAATAAAAAATTTTAGGTCCCGTGCACAGGCGCACACACAACCAATGATCTGTTTCACGACCAAGATCACAGTTTCAGTGTCTTGCAGTCGCTACTATTAACAATCGTTAACGTCATTCTATTAAGTACTACGCCGCTCCCCAAAGCGTGACGTAATCATTAATACGACGAGGTAAATGGCTATGCCACCTACTAATCCACACACTCCGTAGGCCGAATCGAGCCACTCAAAGCGTCTGGACGCTACAATATACTGGTGTGCTTCATCCAGCAACAGTGCCGCTACCAGAAATCCAAACACGGCTAGTATACGTCGTCCTAGCGCGAATTCTATCACCCGTTCTGACGCAAAGCATGCCAAAAAGGACAATATCGTGGCTAATTTTAAGTGCATCCACTTATCGCCGCCCAACCAATGCTCTAAAGCGTTAATCGAAGGCAAAAACCACTCCGCTGTCTTGCATACACTCAACACGACCAACAAAGCGCCATAGGCTATAAATAAAGGCAGCATCTTAATGTACGTGGCTACCAACAAAGCCTTTGAATATGGTTAAGAAAATAATCTTCACGTCCATCCAGATTGACCATTTACGGATATATTCAAGGTCATAATCAACACGCCCCGACATTTTGTCCAAAGTGTCCGTTTCACCGCGATAACCGTTGATCTGTGCCCAACCGGTAATACCTGGCTTAACTTTGTGGCGCAGCATGTAATACGGGATCAACTTACGGTATTCCTCGTTATGCGCAACCGCATGAGGACGAGGTCCAACCACCGACATACGCCCCTGCAACACATTAATAAACTGCGGTAATTCATCTAACGACGTACGGCGAATAAAAGCCCCTACTTTCGTGATGCGAGCATCACCTTTCTTGGCCTGTACAACCTTATCGCCGTTATCCATCGTGGTCATACTGCGGAACTTCCAAACCAAAATCTTACGACCATCCAATCCATAACGTGCTTGTTTAAAAATCACTGGCCCACGTGACGTGAACTTAACCGCAGCGGCAATCACCAGCATCGGCACCGCAATAACAGCCAACACCGCCAACGAAAAGCAAATGTCGAACATACGCTTTAGTACGTCATTGATGCCAAAAATGGGCGAATCATACACGCTAAGGGTCTGCATCGTGCCAATTTCACCCAAACGCGCATGCAGCAAGTTATAGGTGAAGAAATCAGGAATCAAATGAACAGAAGCCGTGGTATCACCACACCGCTCTAAAATATGAGCAATCCGTTTTTGTGCCTTCAACGGCAACGCAATAAAGATGACATCAAATTCGCCGTTACGGGTACGATCAATTAACTCATCAATCGTTCCTTCTAAGTGTTCATCTCCGCACTCATCAGCAAGACGATCATGAGTGCGGTCATCGAAGAAACCATCAAAATGAAAACCTAGCTGGGGATGCTGCTCAACTTGAGTACGCATGCGCATAGCGCTTTCATTTAAACCCACAATAGCAACGCGACGACTGTTAAAACCACGCACTCGCAAAGAGTAAAGCACCTGTCGCACCGCTAAACGCCAGCCACATAAGCCAAACAAAGAGGCCAACATCCAAGTACCAATGGTTAAACGAGAAAACGACTCACTGACCTTAGCGAAGAAACCAATCACCAAAATGGCAACGCAGACGATAGCCCAAGCCGATGCAGTAGTCGTGACCATGCGCATCGCGGTAGAAGCGCGCCAAGAACGATACACCTCAAGCGACTCAGCCATTAATAAATAACCAAGAGCAGCGACCATGGCCGCAGAAAAATACAATGGGGTAACCGAGATGCCGTAAATCGACGCGGATAACAGCAATAACATTAAGATGGTGAACAGATCAAAAACGCGATACAAAGCACTAAAACTGTTCTGATGCGAACTGATCATTCCTTGATTCGTCATACCAAACTCCTTCTACCGACTGCAAAATAGATGCGACAACTGGTCATATAGTGCCAAAACCACGGAGGGTGAATTATGTGCCCTAGGCCCCTCAAAAGTCTATTAAGAAGTATGAGTATTAGCTGTCAAATAGAACACAGTGTGTTTCATTAGCAACAACACTCTTCGATTCTGTAGGCGCAGTTTGCCCGACTCATATGACAGTTATACGACAATTACGCGCATAGACAACCGCCCAAATAGATTGCCATACCGATCACGCGTTAGGTATGACGATCCGAGCCGTTGGCACCACTTCCAAGAACTTCTGCTTTAAAGTCGCTTTAGCCTCATCATCGCCATGCACAATACGGATATCATCCGGCTTGTAGCGCATGCGCTTAACGAAATTAACCAAGTCTTTTTGATCCGCATGAGCACTGTAACCGCCCAAGGTGTATACGCCTGCCTGAATCTCGATTTTTTGCCCATCAAAATACACAAAGCCACCTCGCGGACCATAGGTTTGAATATCGCGCCCTGGGGTACCTTTGGCTTGATAGCCGATAAACACCACATCCGTGCGTGGGTCTGGTAGCAAGGCCTTCAAGTAATTTTGCATGCGCCCACCAGCACACATACCACTCGCCGCGATCACAATCGCCGCCCGCCCGGATTGCGCCAAATAACTAACCGTTTGCATGTGTTCTTGGTGCGAACTGATGGTGATTAATTGCTCAAACGACAACGGATGCCGCCCTGCTTTCACCTTAGCGCGTGCTTCGGCATCCCAGAGGGTTTTTAACGCCCGATAATGTGCGGTAAACCCAGAAGCCAAGGGCGAATCAACAATAATATCTAAATGTTGCCACTGCTCTGCTTGCTTACTTTTTGAACGCTTAGCCGCAGCGCGATGAATAATTTCCTCTAGCTCGTACAGCAGCTCTTGGGTACGCCCTATCGAAAACGCCGGAATTAGCACCGTGCCCTTGTTTTTTAAGCAACGTTCCACCGTTTGCTGCAAACGCTTGCGGCGCATACGTCGCCCTTCATGCTGGCGATCACCATAAGTACTCTCAATGATAAGTTCATCGCAACGGAATGGCGATTTTGGCGCGGGCAATAAAGGTGAATATGGCGCACCCAAATCGCCCGAAAACACCACACGCTTGCGGTCTTGGCTGCGCTTCGCTGAACCGATATCCAACTCGACATACGCCGATCCTAAAATATGCCCAGCCACCCGAAATCTGGCTTTAACCTCCACCAGCTCCTCAGGCGCAAACCACACATCATAGGGTACGGGTACGAGCTGCTGATTGAGTAAGCGTAAAAAAGTATTGATTAGAGCTTCATCGCGGGTAACGCCGACTTTAAGCGCGTCTTCCAACACCAAAGGCAATAACTTCGCGGTGGCTTCTGTTGCATAAATCGGCCCGCGAAACCCCGCCGCAATTAAATAAGGAATGCGCCCCACATGGTCGATATGGCAATGAGTAACCAGCAGCGCCTTAACCGGCGCGATATCGAAATCAATTTGGGTAGTAACAAAGACCGAATCAGCTTCCCGATCCATTGATTCGGCACCTTGAAACAAGCCGCAATCAATCAGTAATGACGCACCCGAATCGAGGGTCAGTTCGTGGCAAGAGCCGGTAACACCGTTAACCGCCCCATGGTGTGAGATTTTGTACATATCGTCCTCCTTGACGATGTTTTGTTTCGCGTTGTAAGAGCGATCAATCGCTGCCAAACAAATCGCGGGTATATATCTTGCTCACCACATCGCGGATATCATCCGACAAACGGTTAGCAATAATTACGTCAGAGATTTCTTTAAACTCATTAAGGTCAGCAATTACGCGTGAATTAAAGAAGCTGTCTTCTTCAAACACAGGTTCGTAAATCACCACCTCGATACCTTTGGCTTTAATGCGTTTCATAATTCCCTGAATCGCCGAAGCACGGAAGTTATCCGAGCCAGACTTCATCACCAAGCGGTAAATACCCACGACTTTGGGATTGCGCTTGATCACAGAATCCGCAATAAAGTCTTTACGTGTACTGTTCGAATCTACAATGGCGCGCACCATGTTATTCGGTACGTCTTGGAAGTTTGCCAACAACTGCTTGGTATCTTTCGGCAAGCAATAGCCACCATAGCCAAAGGAAGGGTTATTGTAGTGGTTGCCGATACGAGGATCTAATCCCACGCCTTCGATAATCTGCTTAGTATCCAAACCATGGCTTTCAGCGTAGGTATCCAGCTCGTTAAAGTAAGCAACGCGCATGGCCAAGTAAGTGTTTGAGAACAACTTAACCGCTTCGGCTTCGGTCGAATCGGTGAACAACACCGCGATATCGTCTTTAATTGCGCCTTGCTCTAACAAGCCAGCAAATTCTTGTGCGCGCTCTGAACGCTCGCCCACAATAATGCGCGACGGATACAAGTTATCGTACAGCGCCTTGCCTTCACGCAAGAACTCAGGCGAGAACATAATGTTCTCACAGCCCATTTCTTCTTTAATACGCTTGGTAAAGCCCACAGGAATGGTCGATTTAATCACCATCACCGCGTCTGGGTTAATGGCCATCACATCTTTAATCACGGCTTCTACCGTGCTGGTATTGAAGTAGTTGTTTTGCGTGTCGTAATCGGTAGGCGTGGCGATAATGACAAAACGCGCATCTTTGTATGCGTCGTTTTTATCCAATGTCGCGCGAAAGTTGATTGGCTTATTAGCCAAGAAGTCTTCAATTTCCGTATCCACTATCGGTGATTGGCGTTCGTTTAACATGGCTACTTTTTCAGCAACCACATCCAAAGCTACCACTTCATTGTGCTGCGCCAGCAACATGGCATTCGACAAACCAACGTAACCCGTACCCGCAATCGCGATCTTCATACCGAAGAAAACTCCAATCCCAAAAATATTGGCCCGATTCTAACACCGTTTTCTATTAGGGGAACATGGCCAGTAACGAGAGTCGTATGCCTAATTGCCAATCGGAAGAAGCAACGCCCAAGGCATTAATCTTAGAACAATCTAATGCTGAAAACGCTGGGCGCTTTACCGTGGTGGGATATTCCGCTGTAGAAATAGCCTTGAGAGCCGGAGCCTGCTCTAACACACCAAGCTCCACAGCTTGGGCAAATACAACTTGGGCAAACTCAAACCAAGTGACGGCGTGATCTCCAGCGAAATGGTATACACCAACCTCGGCATCGCCTGTTTGAGCAAGCACCGCCAGCGTTACCAGTGCCGCCGCAAGATCCCCTGCATACGTTGGGCACCCTACTTGATCGTTAACCACCCGCACTGGCAACGACTGCGACGCCAGACGCAGCATGGTTTTAACAAAATTATTGCCATACTCACTAAATAACCACGACGTGCGCACAATGATATGACGCGAACAAGACGCCGCCGCCAACTCCCCCGCTAATTTAGAACGGCCATACACAGACAAAGGCGCAGGCAATTCGCCCTCGGCATACGACTCAGCACGATCTCCGAATTCACTACCAAATACATAGTCGCTAGAAACCTGTACCAACCAAGCATCATTAGCTTCGCACCACGCCGCTATATACCCCGGCCCATCAGCATTCACGGCATACGCATGTGTGCGATCCGACTCTGCAGCATCGACCGCATTATAAGCCGCCGCATTAATCACAACATTCGGCGCGTGCTGAGTTAATACTGAATTCACCATTGCTGGCCGCGTAATATCTAAATCGGTTGAATTTAACGCAATAAAATCGGCATTTAATGCCGTTAAATGGGCCTGCAAACAACGGCCAAGCTGGCCATCCGCACCGGTAATTAAGTACCTCAAGCGCACGACTCGATGAACTCAGCAAATGTAGGCGCATTGGCATCACGAGGAGACACCACTAAATCGGTATCGCCCAATTGATCAAGCGGCCAATCAATCGCAATAGCAGGGTCATTCCAGCGAATACAGCCCTCAGCAGCAGCATCGTAGAAATCACTGCACTTATAACTAAAATCGGCGAAATCCGACAACACCAAAAAGCCATGGGCTAAACCCGGAGGAATCCACAACTGGTGCTTAGACTCCTCGTTTAACATCACACCATCCCAACGGCCAAAGGTTGGCGACTGCGGGCGAATATCCAAAATAACATCGAATACCTCACCGCGGGTTACCTGCGCCAACTTGCCCTGCGGGCGTGATTTTTGAAAGTGTAAACCACGGACAACCCCCTTCTTCGAGCGCGAGATATTATCTTGCACAAAGTGCACATCAATACCGGCTAAGTCGCGGTAGCGTTGCTGTTGGAACGTTTCGACAAAAAAGCCGCGCTCATCACCATGCACCACAGGCTCGATGATCACAGCGCCCTCAATCGCGGTTTTAATCACGCGCATGGTGGTTCTCTTAAATAATTTGATAATACATCAACAATGTAAATCGGCACTGCTTCATGCTTCAATCGGCACTGCTCGCTTCGCTCCCTGAGTACCTCCTACAGTTCAAAACTGAGTACCTCCTACAGTTCACATCCGAATATTTAGATTCAACAAACGGTGTTTCTGTAAACGAACGGTGTTTCTGTAGGAGCGACTCAACGAACGTTTTGTCTGTAGGAGCGACTCAACGAACGCTTTTTGTTCGTAGTCGCGACAAGCGGTGAACCTACAACAACCCCCGCAAATACGCACCATACCCGGTGTGCTTCAACGCTTCGGCTTGCTGCGCTAACTGCTCGTTGCTTATCCAACCCTGATGAAAGGCAATCTCTTCCAAACAGGCGATCTTCAATCCTTGGCGCTGTTCTATGGTTTGCACAAACATACCGGCATCCAACAATGAATCATGCGAACCGGTATCCAACCATGCAAACCCACGCCCTAACATATCAACCTGCAATTCGCCCAAGGCCAAATAGGCGTTATTTACATCGGTTATTTCTAGCTCACCGCGGGCGGAAGGTTTAATATTTCGGGCAATATTCACCACGCGATTGTCGTAAAAATATAGCCCAGTAACCGCGTAATTTGATTTTGGATGCTTCGGCTTTTCTTCGATATTTAATGCCTTACCATCGGCATCAAACTCAATTACGCCATATTTTTCTGGCTCACCAACATGATACCCGAATACCGTTGCGCCGTGTTTGCGCGCCACAGCACGATGTAAAATATCGCTAAAATATTGGCCGTAAAAAATATTATCACCCAGCACTAAGGCTACCGACGAATCGCCAATAAATTGTTCACCAATTAAAAACGCCTGCGCCAACCCATCTGGCGATGGCTGTGCTGCATAACTTATTGCCACACCAAATTGACTACCATCACCCAACAAGCGCTGAAATGCAGGCATATCGTCCGGTGTGGTAATAATTAAAATATCGCGAATCCCCGCCAGCATTAATACCGACAGCGGGTAATAAATCATCGGTTTATCATAAATTGGCAATAGCTGTTTCGACACACCCAAGGTTATCGGATGCAAGCGCGTGCCAGCACCACCGGCTAAAATGATGCCTTTATAATTGCTCATCGTACTGGGTTCATCCCGATTCGCTCTAACTGATAATTGCCATTCAATACATCCTGCCACCACGGTTCATTCGCTAAATACCAACGTACGGTTTTAGCCAAACCAGAGGCAAACGTCTCTTTAGGCTGCCAGCCCAACTCGTGCTGAATTTTACTCGCGTCGATGGCATAACGCACATCATGGCCGGGACGATCATCGACAAAGGTAATTAAATCGTTAAATCGAGCAATACCCACCGGTTTATTGTCCACAAGGGTATTTAATAAATCGCAAATAGCATTCACTACATCTAAATTCGTTTGTTCGTTGTGGCCGCCAATATTATACGTCTCGCCCGCCTGGCCAGCGGTTAACACGCGATACAAAGCCGCCGCATGATCATCCACATACAACCAATCACGCACTTGCAGACCATCGCCGTATACAGGCAACGGCTTCCCCTGCAAGGCATTTAAAATAATGTGAGGAATTAATTTCTCAGGAAACTGGCACGGGCCATAATTATTCGAACAATTCGATACCACAATTGGCAAACCATACGTTCGGCCCCAAGCACGCACCAAATGATCGGCTGCGGCTTTGGAAGCGGCATACGGCGAACTCGGCGCATATGCGGTTTGCTCAGTAAACTTAACAGCGCTTAAACCTAAATCGCCGAATACCTCATCGGTAGACACATGATGAAAGCGAAACGCCGCTGCACGTTCTGGCGGCATGGCTTGCACGTAATCACGAACCACCTCCAACAAGTTAAACGTACCAACGACATTGGTTTGAATAAAATCCGCTGGGCCATCAATCGAACGATCCACATGGCTCTCGGCGGCTAAATGCATAATGGCATCCGGTTGAAACCGCGTAACGACCGCCCTAAGCTCAAGTAAATTGCAGATATCCGCCTGTACAAACTGGTAGCGTGGCGAATCCGCAACCGCCGACAACGACGCCAAATTCCCCGCGTAAGTGAGGGCATCGAGGTTAAATACTTCATCTTCCGTGTGCTCAATCACGTACCGGATCACAGCGCTACCGATAAACCCCGCACCGCCCGTAACCAATAACCGCATCAAAGCCACCCAAAAGACAAAAGCGTCAGGCGGATGGTATACACACAGTAGCGGCGATTCAACGAACGTTTTGTCTGTAGGAGCGACTCAACGAACGGTGTTTCTGTAGGAGCGACTCAACGAACGTTTTTTGTTCGTAGTCGCGATGAGCGGTGAGAATATCATCAATGCTAATCGGCACTGCTTCAATCGGCACTGCTCGCTTCGCTCCCTGAGTACCTCCTACAAATTCTGGACTTCTGTAGGAGCGACTCAACGAACGTTTTTTGTTCGTAGTCGCGATGAGCGGTGAGAATATCATCAATGCTAATCGGCACTGCTTCAATCGGCACTGCTCGCTTCGCTCCCTGAGTACCTCCTACAGTTCAAAACTGAGTACCTCCTCCAGTTCACGACACCTCCTACAGTTCACGAAACCTCCTACAATTTAAACCGGAGCACCGTTGGTTGGGCTAAGCGAACTGATGCCCAACAAACAACATCGCGGCATGATAACCCTTCGCAAAAAAGTTTCGCGCCTACGGTACTAACAACTATATACTTTGCAAAGGCATCAACAGCGGGACATCCAATGGAAAACCACGACATTCGCTGGCAGCAACGCTTTCAGAATTTTCGACGAGCTTTCACTCTGCTCAGAGAAGCATTGGAAAACGATCTCGACACCCTAAACCAGCTAGAAAAAGAAGGCATAATCCAGCGCTTTGAATACACTTTCGAACTTGCTTGGAAAGTCCTTAAAGACAAAATGGAATTTGACGGTCTTGAGCTCAACCAAATTTCTCCAAAAGCTGTCGTCCGACAGGCGTTTCAAGCAAAATACATCTCCGATGCCGACTGCTGGATGCGCATGATAGGCGATAGAAACTTAATGAGTCACACATATGACTTTGCCAAGTTCGAAGCCGTTATCAAAACCACCAAGGCCGAATACATGCCGATGCTCGACGAGTGGTACACAGATTTATTAGAAGAACTGCAACAATGACCTACACCCTGCCAGAACATACCCGAAATGAAATTAAGCAGATAATCAGCGGCTATCCAGAAGTTGAGCGTGCGACACTATTCGGATCTCACGCAAAGGGAACAGCCACAGCAAGAAGCGATATCGACATCGCCCTACAAGGGCGGCAACTCAACCGCTTCGTACTTGCAGACATAGCATTATCGTTTGACGACAGCGATATTCCTTTGCAGATTGACCTACAAAATTATTCAGACATCAAAAATACAGCCTTAAAAGAGCACATCGACCGTATCGGTATTCAGTTATACCCATAAATCGGCACTGCTCGCTTCGCTCCCTGAGTACCTCCTACAAATTCTGGACTTCTGTAGGAGCGACTCAACGAACGTTTTTTGTTCGTAGTCGCGATGAGCGGTGATTATATCAACAACGTAAATCGGCACTGCTTCAATCGGCACTGCTCACTTCGCTCCCTGAGTACCTCCTACAAATTCTGGACTTCTGTAGGAGCGACTCAACGAACGTTTTTTGTTCGTAGTCGCGATGAGCGGTGATTATATCAACAACGTAAATCGGCACTGCTTCAATCGGCACTGCTCGCTTCGCTCCCTGAGTACCTCCTACAGTTCAAAACTGAGTACCTCCTACAGAGGCTATTCGCGCCTACAGCTTCAACTCCGGCGGTGGGCTGCCCAATTTCGATACGACGATATTCGGTTCACCCAGATCCGCATGGCCTTTGCGCCATTTGGGGTATGTCCACTGCTCTGGCTCGCGAAATTCGGATACTTTGGCATTCGGCCATCGCGCCTTCACCGCAGCCATACGTGCTTTAACCTCGTCGCTGAGGGTGAGCTTTACCGACCGGCATATCTGTCCTCTTACCTTTTGCACAAATGGCTCAGGGGCGTATCCCAAGGTGTTGTGCATTACACGTAATATATGGCGCTCATCTAATGCGGTTATGGCAAAGCTGGTAAATTGCATATTGTCGTAGGGGGTTGGTTTTAATATCGCGTCGATATCGTTACGCATTTCGCAATTAATCCACGTAGAATCGCCACGACAAAACACGCGCCAATTAACCGGTGCTATTTTCTTCCAAAACCCCGGATTACCCGGCCCCAGCCGATGCAGCAAGCGCATCACCACCTGCTCGAAATGCGCAGGATTTAAACAATTCATACCGTTCGGCAAGCAATCCACCCGCTCTACCATCGCTACAACACCGATAGTGCCAATACTCTTCACACCGCACGGCGTCGAGTAAAAATCCAAATCACGATTAAATAATGTCGCGCTACAAAAATCAGGTGATGCCCGCGAAAAATAGCGCAGGTTGTGAATGTCTAAACGTAAATCAATGGGGTTAAGTTTTTCTACCGTACGGAAATCAAGATACGCCGGAACCTGAAATTCAAAACGCGAACCCGATAAATTAACACGAATGAGCTGAGGGTTTTCTAACCCCGGAAGGTATGGATGATGGCGCGAAGCCGAAAGAAGTTTAAGCATAATCCCTGCTGTATTAAATAGAGTTCCTCCTGCATTAACCGCATAAAAACCGGCGCTTAAACAGCAAGCGCCGGGGTAGCACTACAGGAGCAATCAATCTCAGCACGCGCTTATTTAACTCAAGACGTAATGCACAAACGACCAACACAATCGTTCGAATATCGACACCTGATACAACTAAATATCAGACCGCAAAGCGACACAACAGGGAGACAACAGGGAGACAACACAACACCTTATTTAAAGGCCCCATCCCTAGACGCATCCACACTCTGTACTACACAGCTTTCGTGCTAGGATGATCCGTTACATGGTTATCAAACCGGCTATGGCAGTAGCCGACCAAGACACAATAGGAGAATTGCATCTATTGCGCAAGTATTTGCGTGATTTATGTATATTTATATTTTTTATATGGAATCGATTGTTGATAGGTTTCTATTATTGCTAAGTGCCGAAGGCGTAAAAATGCCTTGGCTAGCAGCACAAACAAATATTGAAGCAAAACGCTGGCACACGATAAAACAACGCAAAGGCATGCGCACCAGCGAACTAGAAGCTGTTATCGCTATTTGGCCAGAATATGCTTACTGGCTAACCACCGGCAAAGAGATTCCCGATTCAGGGCAAATCAGCCCGAGTACCAAGCAAGCAATGCGTCGGATGTAGGAGCGATCCGGGCGGCGTTTCGTTTGTTCGCGACATTGTTCGCGAAAAAGTTTCGCTCCTACAGACGGAATTTGTAGGAGCGACTCAACGAACGCTTTTTGTTCATAGTCGCGATGAGCGGTGAGAATATCATCAATGCTAATCGGCACTGCTCGCTTCGCTCCCTGAGTACCTCCTACAGTTAAAGCCTGAGTACCTCCTACAGTTAAAGCCTGAGTACCTCCTACAGTTAAAGCCTGAGTACCTCCTACAGTTCAAACCTGAGTACCTCCTACAGTTCAAACCTGAGTACCTCCTACAGTTAAAACCTGAGTACCTCCTACGATAAAGATATTTCGCTCCTACAATACCTTAACCTTACTCAATACCTGCACAACCAACTGCTGCGCTTTTTCATCGCTGGTTGATTCGGCATAACACCGCAATTCAGGTGCATTGCCTGAAGGCCGTAGATGAACTACATCGTCATTCGATAACGTCATGCGCAAACCATCGGTTACATCAACACGCTCAACGGTTAAGCCCTCAAACCCTAATAACGCAATCAGGCCAGCGGTATCGTTGGTGTAGGTTTGGATAATCTGCTTACTTTTTTCGGTCGGGAAATTCTGAATACGATCACTGGCCGAAAAACGCACGGTGCAGTCGCTCACCAATGCAGAAATCGGCTTATTTGAGGTAGTTGCAGCCAACAACATAATGGCAGGCAGCACGGCATCGCGGGTTGGTAATGCTTTTAATACTTTATTATTTATCTCGGTATCCGAGCCTAATAAAAAACCGCCGTTGGCCTCAAAACCTGCCACAGATGCATATTCGTTAGCCAGCTGCGCAAATTCAGCAATGACATAAGGCGAGCCAATTTTAGTGCGCTCTACCAACTTAAATGCCTGTGATAATTCGATAGACGAATTGCAGCTTACGGGCACAGCCAGCGCTTCTATACCCAGCTGTTTAGCACACAACAAACCGAGAATATCGCCGCGCAGCCAAACACCGTTTTCATCGGCTACCAATGGGCGGTCGCCATCACCATCCGTCGAGAAAATAGCGTCAAAGCCATACTCTTTAGACCAATTAATCGCTTTTAGCTGATCATCGGCAGACACCGCTTCGGTATCAATCGGCACAAACTGATTGCTGCGCTCTAGTGGGGTTACTTTCGCGCCCAGTTGTTCAAACAATGCTTGGTATAAATCTCTACCCGCACTGGAATGTTCGTAAATACCAATATGTTTACCGGTTAAAAACGGCTGATCGAACAACGACAAATAGCGCTGAATATATTCTTCTGCTGCTGCCTTAGAAACCGTTAATTCATTGAGATTTTCCAGCGCACGAAAGCCGACTTCAATAGTTAAAATAGACTGCTCGTCGGCTTTGGTGATCTCGCCGTCGGGACGATAAAACTTCAAACCATTGCGGTCGAAAGGAATATGACTGCCAGTAACCATAATGCTTGGGATCTTGCGTTCCATTGCAGCAAATGCCAGCGCAGGCGTAGGAATAACACCGTAATAAATAACCTGAATTCCCTGTTGCATTAACGCAGCGGCACAGGCTTGCGCCATCGCATAACTGCTTGGGCGGTTATCAATAGCAATAGCCAAAGAATCAACGGTGAATTGGCCTTTTAGGGTGTGAAGAAATGCCAACGAAAACGCCGCGCACACATCCGGCGTAAACTGCTCCACCAAGCCGCGTGCACCGCTCGTACCGAAGGCAACACCGCTGTTGGCTAATACATCATGTGATTCTAATAACGACATACTATTTCACTCGACCGTAACGATCTTCAAATCTTACAATATCGTCTTCGCCTAAATACGAACCCGACTGCACTTCGATCATCTCTAGCATTACTTTGCCAGGATTTTCTAACGCATGAACTTGGCCGATAGGAATAAAGGTCGATTCGTTTTCCGTCACCAAATAAGTTTCATCGCCATTGGTTACGCTGGCTGTACCCGACACCACAATCCAATGCTCAGCGCGGTGATGATGCATTTGCACCGATAACTTAGCACCCGGTTTAACCGAAATGCGCTTAACCTGATAGCGTTCGCCGTTGTCGATAGAATCGTACACGCCCCAAGGACGATACACTTCACGGTGCTGATGATGTTCGGTGCCACCTTGCGCTTTAATTTGCGCCACAATGCTTTTGATATCTTGCACTTTGTCTTTGTGTGCTACTAATACCGCATCGAGCGTATCGACAATGATTAAATCATCCACACCTAAGGTCGTGATCATGCGCTGCTGAGTACTGATTAAACTATTGCGCGTATCTTTCAAAATCGTTTTTGCTTCGCCAGCGCCCGAATGTAAAACCGCATTACCGTTTTCGCATTTATCAGCAATTTCCCACAACGCAGACCAACTGCCCACATCGCTCCAGCCAGCGTCTAACGGCGCAACCACCACCTGCGGCTCGGCAGACTCTAACGCGCACAGCGGTTCCATAATCGCATAGTCGATAGAATCGTCTGGGCATTGCTCGAAGGCTTCTTTATTAATGCGGATAAAATCCAAATCTTGCTGGGTGTCGGCCATGGCCAGTTCACAGGCGGCAAACATTGCAGGGCTAAAACGCGCTAACTCTTCTAAGTAACGGTCGGCGCGAATCATAAACATGCCGCTGTTCCAGTACCATTGTCGCGAGCCATGCTCGCCGCTCAGGGCTGCTCCCTCATCCAGATATCTCTGGGCTGTTGCCGCATCCGGCTTTTCAACAAACTGCTCAACGGCATACAAGCCATTCTGCTCATTATCAGCACGAATGTAGCCGTAACCGGTTGCCGCCTCGGTAGGCACAATACCTAAAGTACCCACCTTGCCCGCCTGAACCGCAGGCAATAACTGACTCACCGCCGCCTGAAACGCCACCGTGTTTTTAATAACGTGATCGGCCGCCAAAATTAACAATACCGGGGCTTCTTGCTCGCTCCCCTTCGCTTGCCACTCTTTCACCGCCTGAAACGCCGCTAACGCAATCGCCGGAGCCGTATTACGCCCAACCGGCTCAAGAATAATAGACGCCGTCTTCCCCTGCTGACGCAACTGCTCGGCCACCAAAAAACGGTGCTCTTCGTTACAAATAATCAGCGGAGCTGCATCCGACAAGCCATCTAAACGGGCTGCGGTTTCTTGTAATAAGGTTAACTGACTGTTTAACGCTAAAAACTGTTTGGGGAACGCCGTGCGAGACAACGGCCATAAACGAGTGCCAGAGCCACCGGCCATAATTACTGGGATCATTACCTTGAATCTCAATATCGAATAATGGGTGTAAGGTTAACATGGAGAACGGCAGTAACACAGTGCAGACGGCCCATAGAAGCGATGTTGTTCGCATGTAGGAGCGATCTTGGCGGCGTTCCGTTTATCCGCGAGGGCGTTGATTCATCCGCGACATTGTTCGCGTGTAGGAGCGGATCTTATCCGCGACATTATTCGCGTGTAGGAGCGATCTGGGCGGCATTCCGTTTATCCGCGACATTGTTCGCGAAAAAGTTTCGCTCCTACAGACGGAATTTGTAGGAGCGACTCAACGAACGTTTTTTGTTCGTAGTCGCGATAAGCGGTGAGAATATCATCAATGCTAATCGGCACTGCTCGCTTCGCTCTGTAGGAGCGGATCTTATCCGCGAACAGCCTCGCGAAAAAGTTTCGCTCCTACAGACGGAATTTGTAGGAGCGACTCAACGAACGTTTTTTGTTCGTAGTCGCGATAAGCGGTGATGATATCAATGCTTTAATCGGCACTACTTTATTCGGCACTGCTCGCTTCGCTCCCTGAGTACCTCCTACAGATTCTGAGTACCTCCTACAGATTCTGAGTACCTCCTACAGATTCTGAGTACCTCCTACAGATTCTGAGTACCTCCTACAGATTCTGAGTACCTCCTACAGATTCTGAGTACCTCCTACAGATTCTCAGTACCTCCTACGGATTCTGAGTACCTCCTACAGTTCAAACCTGAGTACTTCCTACAGATCTTTGAATACCTACCTCCCCGTAGGTTGGGCTGAGCGGAGAGATGCCCAACAAAAGGCCTGTTCGCGAAAAAGTTTCGCTCCTACGGTGCGAACAACTATATACTTTGCGAAAGCATCAAACAGTAAGATCTCACATGAACTTAGACATCCGCTGGCATCAACGCCTTGCTAATTATGCCTCTGCCTTCAACGAACTTGATGAAGCCGTTGCTCTTAACAACCAACGACCACTCAGTAAATTAGAAGAACAAGGTCTAATTCAAGCATTTGAATACACCTACGAGCTTGCATGGAACAGCATTAAAGACTTCTACCAAGCTCAAGGTGAAAGTGATATTCAAGGTAGCCGCGATGCAATACGAATGGCGTTCCGCCGAGGGCTAATCACCGACGGTGATCTTTGGATGGAGATGATAAAAAGCCGCACGCTAACCTCCCACACATACAACCGCGAAACAGCGCGTTTAATTGTTAGCCAAATATTAAACGACTATCACAACGCATTTAAACTCCTGCTAACAAACCTACAAAACAGAAAGCAAGAAGAGACATGAAAACGCTGATAAATACCGGATTAAAAGCCGAAGACATTGAAGCGATTAAACGTGTCATGCAGCAACACCCTGGAATTATCAGCGTTGTACTTTATGGCTCCAGAGCAAAAGGCAATTATCGTAATAACTCCGACATAGATCTTTGCTTGATAGCTCCAAACATGAACTACAGCGAATTTAGCCAAATATCGCTTGAACTTGACGACCTCATGCTGCCTTACGACATTGATCTTAGCCTGCAACACCACATCGAGAACCAAGAGTTGTTAGAACATATCGCAAGAGTAGGAAAACCTTTGTGATTATATCAGTGCTGTAAATCGGCACTGCTCGCTTCGCCCTGTAGGAGCGGATCTTATCCGCGAACAATGTCGCGAAAAAGTTTCGCTCCTACAGACGGAATTTGTAGGAGCGATTCAACGAACGTTTTTTGTTCGTAGTCGCGACAAGCGGTGGTTATATCAACGCCATTAATCGGCACTGCTCGCTTCGCTCCCTGAGTACCTCCTACAGTTCAAATACAATTCAGATTTAACAATGATCCTGTAGGAGCGACTCAACGAACGGTATTTCTGTAGGAGCGACTCAACGAACGTTTTTTGTTCGTAGTCGCGACAAGCGGTGGTTATATCAACGCTTCAAATCGGCACTGCTCGCTTCGCTCTGTAGGAGCGGATCTTATCCGCGAACAGCCTCGCGAAAAAGTTTCGCTCCTACAGCTACGCCGCCCAATCTTCATTACCCTTGCCAAAGGTTGCCGCAAACGCTCCTTGAATATTGCGCGCATAGGCACTGTTCTTCTTGAACGATTCTTTAACTACCAAATACCCAGCCAGTAAAAAGCCACTCGCCGCAATAGCGCTTTGGGTACTAAACGCCATATCCAAACTCGTAGCCGCACCGCTAAGACCAACCGCTCCTATGCCGCCACCCAGCGTTAACTTAGCACCAATAGACTTCAACTCACCAACCGCCTCAGAACGTGCATCTGGGTTGTGTATGACATCGCGCTTATTAATATTGATACCCTGAAAAACAAGGCCCGATTTTTTACACAAGGCTTCCAAATCATTTTTACTGGTCGTTTTACCGCGTGGGTTCGAGAAAAATACCGACTGCTTTTCCAAACCACGTTGAGCAACATGAATATCACTCGATGCAGGGTTGCTATTCAGATAATTCAACGCCTTAACAAAGCACGCTGCGCCTTCGCCGTGTACTAACCAGCGCAAGCTTTCTTGTTTTCGTTGCGCCATTTGAATTAAAGAAATCAAATGGTCAAGTTGGTCTTTGCTGGTGAATTCGTTATTCATCCAAAACAACGAATAATGATTACTGGGCTGACGATAATAGCTAATTTCATCATTATTTAACCAAGCGTTTTCAATATGCGTGCCTAGCTTCTCAGCTGCTGTATCTGCATCATCAAACTTCCCTGCGACCGCCGCCATGTGCGCCATAACCCCCCACTTATGGCTTAACTCCATCGACACTTCAGGTCTGCTACCATCCGGTATGGACCAAGCTCTTTCATCAACATCCCATTTTGCTTGATACAAACCCGCTGCTTTATGCTTAGGCGCTTCGAGTGCTTCATCGACCACAAATAAGTCTACCTGCACGTCGCCGTTATCGAGGATTTCATAAAACATTTTGCACGGCCCAAAGATTTTTTGCTGCATCATGCGCCGATTACCATCGGGCAAAATAGCCAATGCATATAAGGCCCGTAACATAGTGGTCATGTAATAATTACCCGCATGACCAGCTTTCAGTTTCTTCCAAGAACCGCCTGCGTCTTTGCGCACAAACACGCTGCGGTTAATGTTGGTGTTTTCGCCTTTTTGAACAATCATTTCCCATTCGGCTGAATTTAGGGTCATGTCTACTCTCCTTGTATTAACTTTATTTACGGGTATTAGATTTATCTTCAAATTTAAATTCGGGTGCTGGGCTACCCGCTTCTAGAATCACGATATGCGGTTCGCCTTCGCTGGTACGGCCATTGCGCCATTTGGGCTGAATCCATTGTTCTGGCTCACGATATTCCGAGATTTTGGCATCGGGCCATTTGTTTTTAGCTTCGGCTATCCGGCGTGTTAAATCCGCACTTAAGGTTAGCTTTAAGCTGCGGCATATTTGGTCGCGAACGCGACGAGAAAATTCGACCGGTGGCGACCCTAAATTAAGAAACATAATGCGCAGAATATAACGATCATCCAACGGCGTAACCGCATAGCTTGAATATCTAGTAAAGTCGTGGGAGGTAAACTCTGTTACGCCAGTGAGATCGCGATGCATCTCATACACCACCCATGGAAGGTGGTCTGTTGGCAACAGCCGCCATGCTCTTGGTCCTATTCTCCCCTTGCACCCCCCTGGACCTAGGCGATGAATAAAGCGCATCACCACCTGCTCAAAATGCTCAGGATTCAGGCACGTCATCCCTTCGGGTAAGCAATCAACACGGTCTATCGCTACCTTAACTGAGATAGTACCCATGCTGGACGACAAGCCAAACGGCGCGGCATATAAGTCCAGATCACGGCCCATCAACAAGGCGGTTGAAAAGGTGCCATCATCAGGATCAAAGCCTTCGGTAGTGTATAAATTGAAGTGACTCAGCGGCGCTTGCTGCTCAGGCAACGATGCATCGTTATGCGCAGGCACATCAAGCTCCAGCTTGGAACCGGAGATATCCATCTCAATATGTTGAGGCTTATTTAAGCCTGCAAGAAAGGGGCGCTTGCGTGAGGCAAAAAGACGATTCAGCATAATCCCTGCTTTGTATTTATAAAGTGGCTAGATAATAACAATCAACGAATGCCGAGTCACCACCGCAAAGCTAATCGGCACTGCTCGCTTCGCTCTGTAGGAGCGGATCTTATCCGCGAACAGCCTCGCGAAAAAGTTTCGCTCCTACAGACGGAATTTGTAGGAGCGACTCAACGAATGGTATTTCTGTAGGAGCCACTCAACGAACGTTTTTTGTTCGTAGTCGCGATAAGCGATAATCCTATCAACGCCATTAATCGGCACTGCTTTAATCGGCACTGCTTTAATCGGCACTGCTCGCTTCGCTCCCTGAGTACCTCCTACAGATTTTAATTCAACGAATACTATCTCAGTAAGTTTAAAAATCACCCACCAATTTTTTGTTGAAAATAAGTCCCTTTAACTTGTGCGAATCTATCAATTGCTTAAACTCATCACCACAGAAAAGTGTTGAACAACGATCAAATCGAGTAGTAAAGACCAGTTGATTAACTGTAGAAGATTCATCAAATCCCAATGCTGAAACTCCCTGCCAAAAGCCTTCTTTAATGATAGATTTGCTAACACTTAGATCTGTATTAATTGCGTTTAGACAGTGGAAAACTTGGTACTGCTCTCCCTCAATAGTAATCGGCATAAACTCTCCGTACTCTTCGAGCTTATCTCCAATCGCCATAAAAGCCTTAGGTGACAACACCAGATTACTACTGTCCCAAATCGTTATATCAGGCTTGATTAGGCCCTCATCGTCGGCCATGAACGAACCACCGATATCAACCCATATATCTCTTAATGAGCGCAAATCCCACGCATAACTATCGAATTGCTCCGGCGAAATTGATCCACCCATTGCCTCAAGAAGATCGAAAGGATCAATATCAATATTTAGGTATTCGTTATATGCATCGCTAATTCGATATATCATGCTGGCACCAGCGAGTCGATAGACGCCAGGGCGCTTGCGTGACGCAAAAAGACGATTCAGCATAATCCCTGCTTTGTACTTTCAAATAGGCCGGTATTTTAACACCCACAGCCTGACGCTGTTAACCTTGGCGCGACAGCCTCTGAATCGCCCCTAGTTTCCTAGACACCCATTTGCTTCAAAAAATAATTCTTTTCATAGTCCCTTGGCGACAAGTCATTATTATTACCATGACGACGTGTGGAATTATAAAACAGCTCGATATAATTAAATATATCCGCTTTTCCTTCTTCTCTTGTGCGATAAATTTTACGGCGAATACGTTCTCGCTTTAGCAAGGCAAAGAAGCTTTCCGCACAGGCATTATCATGACAGTTCCCTCTACGGCTCATGCTGACGGTTAAGTTATTGGCTTTTAACATGCTTTGCCAGTCGTAACTTGTGTATTGGCAACCTTGATCGGAATGCACGATCACCTCACCTTTTGGCTTCCTTCGCCAGCACGCCATCGTGATTGCATTCAGTACCAAGTCGGTATTAATACGTTCACTCATCGACCAGCCAACGACCTGTCGTGAGAATAAATCAATGATTACCGCTAGAAACAGCCAGCCCTCATAGGTACGAATGTATGTAATATCGGTGACCCATACGGTATTCGGTTTGGATACATCAAATTCACGATTCAGTAGGTTAGGGGCAACGGTGGATAGCTCGCCGCTGTCATAGCGTGTTTTTCGGTTGTAGCCCCGTTCTGCCTGTATTTGTGCCTGCTGCATCAGTCGATGAACACGATTTTTCCCGCAGTGTTCTCCCGCATGCTTTAGATCTTTATAGATTTTTCGATAGCCATAAACGCAACCACTCTCAAGCCAGAATTGCTTAATAAACCCGAGAAGATACTCATCAACTTTCTGCCGTATACTTTCGGGATTCGCTAACCAGGCATAAAACCCACTAGGATGAACTTCAAGTGTTCGACACAGAGTACGAACGGAGTAGCGATCTGTTCGAGATTTTATGAACGTGTATTTTTCTTTGACTCGGCAGCAAAGAACACGGCGGCCTCCTTTAATATGTCACGCTCCTCTGTGACACGTTTTAGCTCCGCTTTAAGCTTACGCAGCTCTTCATGACTGGATTGCTTCTCGTGGTAGGCTTGCGCATTCTCGCCGTAACGATCACGCCAGTTGTACAAGCTCTTAGTTGTAATGCCTAAACGCTGAGCAACATCAGCAATGGAGTAACCATGTTCGGTCACTTGCTTTACTGCTGCGATCTTGAATTCTTCGTTATATCGTTCACCAGCCATATCGGCCTCCTCTTTAAGTACATTGTAACTTTAAAGAGTGTCTAGGAAACTAGGGGCGATTCACCTCTATAAATAATTTTTGTTGCAAGTTGGGCCATTTGACCAGCTACTTAAGCAGCGTTAGCATCCTCGACAAAGAAGCATTTTTGATGCGCGTAACCCTATTGCCGAGGCATACGGTAGCGTTCAATAATAGAAATACCTATGTAACAATGAACCGATTAGAATAAATCCCGTAAGATAAATACCCTGCAATGCAATATAGTAGAGTCTGCGCATATGAAAATTTACAGCATTGGCGCAGACTACGAAGCCTGCAAAACGTTTACGCTCCCAATGAGCGACGTGCTACTTGCTTACAAAAACCAAATCCCAATGAAACAACTGCTCGACTTTCCAAAGCATAATCTTGCTTTAACTGATGTATGGAAACGGATGGAAGCCAGCTTTGAAAGTATTAGTGATATCACGCAAAGCGAAACAATTCCGGATATTACAACTTGGGTTACTGGCACACTGGTACTATCAGAAAAAGCTAAGCAATTATTAACGTGCTTGGAAGGTCACGGCGAATATCTACCGATTAACACGCCAGATGGAGAGTATTGGATATTTAACTGCTTAGAGGTGCTGCCTGCCGATGAAAAGCAAAGTAAGCGCACAGTAGAACAAGGGCAAGTTTTGGATGTTGAGAAAATAGAATTTTCTGACGATGCCGTTAAAAACGTATGTATCTTTAAAACAGACTACGACGGTTTTCGAAGTACGTTTTGCACTAGTACGTTAAAGGAAGAGATCAGTAAAAATCAGTTAAGTGGTTTAACTTTTAATACAAGCTTAGGGAGTCCGAACTACGTATAGAGAGGAGAGTGAGTGCCGTATACTCACCCTATCGGCCAGAACCCCAACCGCTTTTTAACCATAGCCAAGGCCAATAAGTTCTGAACTGACAACCCTATAGCCGTAGCGCTTGCTGCGCCCAGCGCTCCCCAATAATGAGTAAACGCCAACGCTAAAATAATAGTAAGCGGGCCTGCAAAAAAGGTGACACGACGAAAGTCTTTTTCGTGACCACTCATATTCAATAAATAGCCCACTGATCCCGTAGCCACATTGATAAACTGACCTATTGCCATAATAGTAAGCAGTAATGCACCTTGCTCAAATCCCTTACCAAACAAGCCCATTACAAACTCAGGGAACACAATCATTACTGCGACAACGGGTAGTACAATGGCAATCATTCCACGAGTAGACCACTTGGCTAGCTTTTGGATTTGAGCAACATTGCCCTCCTTCCAAAGCCGAGCATAACGTGGAGCAACCACCATATTAACCACCATTAAAACAAAGCTTGTTAGCGTGGCCGTACGCTGAGCTGCGGTCAAATAAGCAAGATCCTCTGAACTAACATAAGCACCGGCAATTAATATACCCGACCACAAAACGGCCAAAGACATGCACGATGCCGCCCACAAATTTGAACTAGCAGACCAAAGCTCTGAATCACGTAATTTACCGATACTGAACGTAACCCCCGTTTGTGAATACCACAACCCGAATGCACTAGAGCAAACCACTACAGCGCTAAGAGCATAAATCATTGCTGCATTTTCGGCATTAAGCCAACTCGCTATCAAACCAGCTGAATAGTATTTTTCGTAAACGAAAATCGCTGAAAACGCCGCCACGAATAAAGCAGATAAACCTAAGTTCTGATAAATAGTAGTAAGAATAACTCGGTGCTGACCCTGAAAACCCATAGCCAACAGCATAAACAGCGCCATAGCGGGTAAAGCCAGCATCAACCACCGCAATACAGGGGCTAACTCTGGTTTGTTAAATATAAGCTCTGAGATAGGATCAGCGAGTAAAGCAGTTAAACCGCAAAAAGGGACGACTGCTAACACGATCCACAGTAAACCTGTATTAAGCTTTTGTTGCGCAACCTCGGACGTCCCTTCAGCCCCGATAAATCGCAGCACCACGTTATCCAGCCCAAGACGGAAGAACACTGACAATGCGGATAACAGAGAAAAGCCAAAAAGGAATAAACCAGACTCGGCCGCACCCAACGCACGAGCGACAACAGCAGTGAGCACAAACGCGACAACAGCAGCGCTGGCTTTAACTAAGCCAGCGATTGCCGTTTTGATCAAAAGAGGCGACATTATTTTTTAAACACACCGACGACATTCTGACCATCTGATACCAAAACAGAATTAATTCCCTTGGTATCCATTAGTTGTAAAGCATCTTCGACACGAGTGCCCACTTTCACAGTAACTGGGTTCGCCACCATTAAGTCATTAGCGCATTTGCTAAAGAGTTCGGCTTGATAACGTTCAATAGCGCGGCGTAAATCACCGTCGGTGATTACATGGGCAACGTCGTTTGCCATAACAATAGCTAAGCCTAAACCCGATTTACTCATTGTGGTAATAACGTCTGCCATCGACGCAGTGGCATTTAAAATTGGTAAATTCTCCGTCGACATTTCATTTTCGACACGAGACAGCAAACGACGCCCCAACGATCCACCAGGGTGAAAGCGAGCGAAGTTCTCTGGCTTAAAATCACGCGCTTTCATTAAGGTAACTGCTAATGCATCCCCCATGGCAAGCGTTGCTGTAGTGGACGCCGTTGGAGCTAACTGCAAAGGACAAGCTTCTTGCTCAACACCAACATCTAAATGGTAGTTAGCTGCTAAAGCCAGAGTTGACTTTGGATTACCCGTCATAGCGATTAAGACATTACCGTTGTCTTTTAAAAACGGGATCAATTTTACAACTTCGTCGGTCTCGCCAGAGTTTGAAATTGCAATAAACACATCATCAGGCGACACCATGCCTAAATCGCCATGATAGGCTTCGCCTGGGTGCATAAAGAACGAAGGAGTACCAGTACTTGCCATAGTGGCAGCGATCTTTTTACCGATGATACCCGACTTGCCCATGCCGCAGATTATAACGCGACCTTGAGAAGTCAATATGGATTTAATCGCACTATCAAAATTATTCGTTAACCTATTCTTTAAACCCAAAACTGCATTTGCTTCAATATCGAAAACCTGCAACGCTAAAGTTTGATAATTCATTTTATTTCCTAAACTATAAAATGATAATACTCGGTGGTATACCAGCTACGAGTACTATCTGCCCCTAAATCCTTTCGTCTTATCCACATACCAACGACTGTGCACATGCACTTCATCACTGGCTCTAAATTCTGTTTCGCTTAACCAGCGATATTCGTTGTGCTGCTCTTTTGGCAGTAATGCATTGCCATTGGGCAACACCACTTCAAAACCGTTCACGACATAGTGAGTACTGACATCTTCACCAAAAATACTATCGGTATAAAAATGCTCGTATAAACCTAAATAGCGCGAATTTTCGATGGGAATAGCTACGCCTAATTCTTGCTCTGTTAAACGCAAAAAAGCGTGGGTTAGACGCTCGTTTTTCAGTATCCGGCCACCGGGCACAAACCAATACCCTTGGGCTGGCCTATTTACTCGCTTACCCACAAGGATTTGACTATCCGCATTACGCACCAGTAAGTCGATGGACACCAGCGGCGTCGCATCGACTATGGTTTTAAACGTCTCGCGATCTAACAACGGCTTGGTATCAGCCACGAAAATCATCCTGATGCGCTAAAAACCATTTATAGGTACTGGCCAATCCGTCTTTTAGTTCAATGGTATAAGACCAACCTAAGCGTTTTAGGGTATCGACATTCATTAGCTTACGCGGTGCACCGTCTGGCTTAGTGGCATCAAATGTAACGTTTCCTTGATAACCCACGACCTCGGCCATGGTTAATGCTAATTCAGCAATGGTGCAATCCACACCAGTGCCGACGTTAATATGCGATAGCATTGGCTCGGTGCAGGATTCGTAAGTTTCTTGGCTGACGTTAGCAACGAAAATTGATGCTGCTGCCATATCATCCACATGCAGAAACTCACGCATAGGCTTACCAGAACCCCACACCGCGACTTCAGGTGTGTTGTTCAGTTTGGCTTCGTGGAAACGACGCATTAAGGCCGGAATAACATGGGAGTTATTCGGATGGAAGTTGTCATTTTCGCCATACAAGTTGGTCGGCATCACACTGCGATAGTTACGACCGTATTGGCGGTTGTAGCTTTCACATAATTTGATACCTGCAATTTTTGCAACCGCGTATGGCTCATTCGTTGGTTCTAATGTGCCGGTTAGCAAGGCAGATTCTTGCATCGGCTGTTCAGCCAACTTAGGGTAAATGCACGATGAACCTAAAAATACGAGGTCATTCACACCCGCCACATGGGCAGAATGAATGATATTGCACTCAATCATTAGGTTTTCGTAAATGAAGTCAGCAGGGTAAGTATTATTGGCAATAATGCCGCCCACCTTCGCCGCCGCCAAATACACTTGATCGATTTTTTCTTGCTGAAAAAATGCCTGTACGTCTGCTTGGCTTAATAGATTAAGCTCGCTGCGAGAACGTAATACTAATTCAACATTATCTTGCTGTTGCAACTGACGCACAATTGCCGAGCCGACCATACCGTTATGGCCAGCAACAAAGATGCGTTTAACGACTGTAGTAGAAGCCATACCGCGCCTCAGCTTTCGATAGCAACAGACACATCAAAACCGTGCTTTTTAAGCAGGGCGTGCTGTTTGGCATTTTGTAAGTCGCTTTGAACCATCTCAGCACACATCTCTTCGACAGTGATTTCTGGAACCCAACCCAACACTTCTTTCGCTTTGGTTGGATCACCCAATAGAGTTTCAACTTCTGCAGGACGGAAGTACTTTGGATCAACACGAACGATGACATCGCCTGCTTTCAATGCATTCGCATTGTCGCCGGTGATGCTATCAACGATAGCCACTTCATCGACGCCGGTACCTTCAAAGCGCAAAGTAATACCTAACTCTTGTGCCGACATACGCACAAATTCGCGCACTGGAATTTGCTTACCAGTAGCAATCACGAAATCGTCGGCAACGTCTTGTTGCAACATCATCCACTGCATACGCACGTAGTCTTTAGCATGACCCCAGTCGCGCAGCGCATCCATGTTGCCAAGGTATAGACACTTTTCTAACCCTTGAGAAATATTGGCTAATGCACGAGTGATTTTACGGGTAACAAAGGTTTCGCCACGACGTGGAGATTCGTGGTTAAACAGAATACCGTTGCAAGCGTACATACCATAAGATTCACGGTAGTTTACCGTAATCCAATAAGCGTACATTTTAGCAACCGCATAAGGAGAGCGCGGATAGAAAGGTGTGGTTTCTTTCTGTGGAATTTCTTGTACTAAACCGTATAGCTCAGAGGTAGACGCTTGATAAAAACGCGTTTTCTTTTCCAAACCCAAAAAGCGAATGGCTTCAAGTAAACGCAAAGTGCCCATGGCATCCACATCGGCAGTGTACTCCGGTGCTTCGAACGACACTGCGACGTGAGACTGTGCACCCAAATTGTACACCTCATCTGGCTGTACTTCTTTTAAGATACGCGTCAGGTTAGATGTATCGGTAAGATCGCCATAATGAAGGAAGAAATTAACATTTTCTTCATGGGTATCTTGATAAATATGATCGATACGCTGAGTATTTAATGACGATGCACGACGTTTGATACCGTGAACTTCGTAGCCTTTTTCTAACAAAAATTCGGCTAAATACGAACCGTCTTGGCCGGTTACGCCGGTGATGAGTGCTACTTTTTTAGACATATTAAATAGTCCCTTAAACTTAAATTTAAAAATTATTTGTTAATTTTCTTAGCCAATAAGGCTTAATAAATCTTCACGAAAACGACCTAAGATCGCTTCTTTATTCAAATTCTTTTCTGCGTATTCACGAGCAACACTGTTAACGCCTGATTTCGCCAGTTCGGTTTCTAAACCTTGGCAAAATGACGCGACGTTCTCCGGCTCTACACAGCTATAAATACCGGGATACTCGTTTACCAATCTTCCCAACTCCGTGTCAGCCTCAGCAGTAATCACCGCATTGCCACCTGCCGATAAAATATTGGTTAACTTAGACGGTAATACCGCATCGGCAGCGCCCTTACGTTGAACAACCAAATGCACATCGGCCATTGCCAACATCGCTGGAACATCTTCCCATGCTTGTAACGGCTTAAATTCAACATTAGATAAACCACGCTGGGTAGCCATACTTTGCAACTCAGTGGCGTAAGCGCCTGAACCAACCAAAAAAAAACGAATATCTGGTTGTGAAAGATACCGTTCTGCGGCATCTAATACCAGTTCCAAACCTTGCTTGGCGCCTATGTTGCCAGCATAAAGAACGATCTTTTGTGACTCAGTAACTCCCCATAACTTACGAAGATCAGATCCATCAACACTCGGATGAACAAATGAGGTATCTGACCAATTAGGAAAGAAGACTAATCGCTGAGGGTCAACGCCCTTCTGTTCTGCTTTCGTCATCATACTGAAAGAGATGGTAGATACAGCATCAAAACGGCGCATTAACCAACGCTCAACTTTGTAGGCTGCACTAGCAAGAAAACCGGCCTTACCTGCCATACCTAAACCAAACATGGCATCCACTTCGTAATCTTGAATATGCAACACAGATTTTGCACCGACGAGCTTACAAAATAGCAAGGTCACAGGCACAGTAAATAAGGTTGGCTCAACAACAAATACAACATCAGGGCGCTTAAATACTTTTGCAAACAAAGCCAAACCAGACGTAAAAGCAAACGACGCTAAATGTGAAAGACGCTTAATAGTAGAAGGCTGGGCAGGAACATACAGAGGGCAGCGAGTAACACGAACGCCATTTTCAACTGAGGTGCGATAACTTAAGCCAGAATAGCCTGCATGGACCTTCCACTCAGGATAATAGGGAGGGGCACAGACTACATCGACATTATCGCCAGCAGCAACAAACCAAGGTGCCATTTCACCGTTGTATTTGCCGATGCCGGTGAGTTCGGGGGAGTAATTAAGGCTGACTAACGTAATTTTCATCCATAATCCTTGGCTTAATAGGCTTCGCAGGAGAACCTACACAAATCATACCTGCTGGCATATCAGAAAATACCGAACTGCGAGCGCCAATAACGGCCCCTCTACCAATCGTTACTCCTGGTGCAACGTAAACATCCGTTGCAACCCACGCTTCATCTTCTATAACGGTTTTGACTGAATAAATGTCGAAAGTGGGTTTAGTATGGTCATGGCTAGCAGTACAAATATAACTACGCTGAGAAATCACTGCATTATTGCCTATAACTATTTCACCTAAGGTATAAAGCTCGACATTATCACCAATCCAAGCATAATCGCCAATGGTTAACTTCCATGGATAAGTAATACGAACAGAAGGACGAATAATTACTCCCTTACCAATCTTGGCACCAAAAATACGTAGTAACCAGTTTCGCCATCCGTATAAAAACTGAGGAGATGAAGCAAATAGGATACTTTGGGTCATCCACCAAAGTTGTACAAAAGCTCCCGAGCGTCCTCTGAAGTTCTTGGGTAAATTAAACCGGCATAACATTTGATACATAAATTCATTCCTGATATCTATATTTTACGGTCGCTGGGGCCGATGCAATGACTGAATACGCTTCATACTCACCTTTAACATATGCATTAGCTCCAACAATGCACCCTTCCCCTAAAACAGTACCAGCATCAATAACCGCGCCATAACCAATAAAACAATTCTTACCGATACTAGTTTTTATTACCTCATCCTCCTGCGCCAATATATTAGCGCCAGCAACTTTTTTAAAACTATGCTTAATATCTGTAATGCACACATTAGCAGCGATACAGACTCCACTATTTATAACAAGATGCCCCTTACAAGTCACATGAAAACCTTGGGCTATAGCGACATCGTCATGGACATCTAACACAGCACCCGGAAAAATCTCAATCCTGCTATTAGGGAAAATCCTAACTCTACGGCCAAATCTAGCGCCTAATATTCCTTTTAAGTATAAAGGTCGACCAATATATCCCGGAAATCCAAACGATCCAAAAAACCACCTAATGAGTAAATACCTAAAAAACCAACTTGATTTATAAAAATATTCCATTACCGACTCCAAAAAGTTCACTAACAACAATCTCAACCTGAAATTCATTTGAATCAAACAATAACTTCAGTGCCGAAAAGTCCAATTCTTTACTACCAAGATTAGATAATTCAGAGCATACATCAAGCTGAGGTAAGAACTTTCTAAATACTGGAGCGAGACCATCAACATCACATACATAAAAAATTTGTTTTCTCGCAATACATTCAATGAAAAACCCCGTCATAGCCATAATAGAAAACCGAGTGTTTTTGAAATATTCATTAGAGTCATCAATTACACCAACAAATCCAGAACCAAACAGATCCGAATAATCCTTAAGAGAATTCGAAGGGTGTAATTTAACATAATACCCCAAACCACTCGCAGAGCTTATCAACTCTGAAAATCGCACCAAATCAAAATTATTCAGCTTAGAATTCTCACCGGAGAAAACTACACCAAAACAACCATGACTAGATAATTCATCAACGACAGTTAAATTTGACCGATCCATAAAGCGACCAACACATAGCATTCTATCTCGGCCAATTCCATACTTCTCAAATTCACAAACAGTAGCTTCTCCCCAACAAAACAAATAATCACTGCAGAAATTACTAATAGCTTCAATATCTTGCGAGAAATTAACTTCCTCCAAGCCTCTATACTGCCCATGTTGTAGCGTATAGCTCACCACATCCTCATCAGATACAATTTGTGCAAAAATATTTTCTGCCCCAATCGCATCACAAAAAGTAACCAATTTAATAACATTAAAATCGAACAAAAATCGGCCAATCACTTTTGTATCAAACCTAGCTTTAGCCGCCCCCGCACAGACAATTAAAGAGATCCAGTCTAGGCGTTTACTTCTTAATAAATACAGAACAAAATAAGTGAATTTATGCAAAAATAACCATGGACTCAATTCATCACGAGTTAAAACATTCACACACCGAGAACCAGTAACATCATTAAAAACACGCACAATCTCACTTGAGGAAGATTGCTTTAACGCATACTCTCCATATACAAATAACACACAGCCAGACTCTCTTTCAGCAGCAGACTTAGTCTCACACACCACCCCGTAAAAAAAACAATAAACCATATAACGGAATAGCTCAAAATAACGCAGAATATACATCTTAGTCCTATAAGGACTGGAAAGATCAACCGCCCCAAGAAAAAAGGAATTCTTAAAACAATTCAGTGCCACATGGATTTGAAATTTATTAATAGGCCTTTGCATAATGAGAGACCACTCTTTCAATAACTAAAAAAATCAAGAAAACCCCTAAAAACTTGAATAACACATAGGGCCCATAAAGCCACCAACGACTTACAGAAACAAAAAAAACAAAAGTCATAGCCAAAGTAAATTGGCCTCCTCCTTGAAAAATCCTACGATATACCATATAAAAATACGGTACTATAAAAAGAAGTAAAAGATAGTCAAAATACCAAACGAAACCTGCGAGCAACCCCCCTCCCGGTATACGCCCAACATATTTACTGGCCAAATCGTAATAATAAATCATGTGATTTGGAATCAAAGATCCTGGCAGAGGTAAAACCGTACCTATCAGTTCCATGAATCTGTCGATAAAGTTTAAATTTTGATATATCGAACTATAAATCAAGGCTGTTTCTATAACACCACTAAAAGTATTGTCGAGATAACCAAAATCCTTATAACCTAAAATTTGAGAAATACCAATATCATACGATCCGCCTCGATAATAACTAATAAACGCCATCAAAATATACAAAAGAACCCAGGAAGCCAACATTAACCACCTACTAATAGCCTTACCAGGAAGTAGCGATATAATAATCGACATCACATATATAATTGAAACCATTCGATAGGATGCAATAATAGCGGACAAAACTAATAGACAACTCACCAAGAAAGCTAAATTCCTTAGACGTTTTGAAACATCAGCCCTTAGTAGAAAAAATATTACCACAGAAAGATATTCCAAGAATGAATACTTTTCCAACTCCTGCAAATCAAAATCGGAAGACAGCATACTTCCAGAGTTCTTAAATATAAATACAGAACAGAATCCTACAGACAATAACAATGGAATATATAAAATTTTGTGAGCCGTATATTCTAATCGAGGTATTACAACCCCCCTAAGGCTATGATCACGCAGACTACATGCAAAATATACATCGAGAAAAAGCACATACAAAAACAATAGAACCGAGATCGCTGCTAACAACTCAACACTTACCCCCCGCCCATCATAGAACTCATAACCATAACCCCACACTCGCAGATAGTAATCGAACGCTATAGACACAGAGAAATTCAAGAACCCCAATATCATAGTCACAAAACTACGGCAGACAATCAAACATATTAAACTAAGAAAGACACCATACAGCCCCAAATAAGAATCAAATAACAGAAAAATAACAAATGTTATTGATACAAGAAATACAAATACCGAAAACTTAGAACTTAACGAATCAACCATTTCCTCTCCATTTCCTCCTTATAAGCATCTCCGTAAAAATGGCGAAAGTACTCAGTATTATACAACAGATCCAAATACTCTTCCGATGGCGTAAATGATTTCAAAAAATCCGAATACAAATCACCAGACCATTTCTCGCCCCCTTCATTTACTGCGACCAACTTAAAATCCGGAATATTCAAGAAGTCACCCAATTCTTTCGAAAGTCCCCGCAAATTCTCCTGCCTATATAAAAAAACATCGTAAATCCCATCCGAAAAACTCGTCCAACCATTACCAACATCAAAAGGATAGCTATATACATCTATACCTAACCGCTGCCTTAATTCCACATCAAACCATTTCACTGAACATAGATGAGGGCAATAGGCATAAAACATATCCATTAGCAGACTAAGATCAACTCCCTCTTCCCTACTCATCAAACTTTGAAAATAACCCGAAATATTTCTAGATACAGGTTCTCGAACTCCAATAATTAGTTTAATTCGCCCATTATTTTCTTTCGCTCTACCGACCAATTTACTCAAATTTCGATAAGCTAATTTCCATTTGAAATATTGCTTAAACCGCCCCAAGCCGCTCCCGGTATTTCGAGAGGAGAAAAACATAATGGGCTCTTCAGAGCTCCAAGAGTGGAACTGCTTGCATCCAGGAATCGAAGCAACTATAGACGACGAACCAACTTTCCCCATTTGATAAGAGACAACCAAATCATTCATATTTCAACACCTAAAAATGATTCTAAATTTCATATTAAAATCAGTAACTAAGACACCATTCATGCGTATATATTAGCACTAGCTACAGCCTCAAATTCCCCAATCGACACCCACAACAACCTATATCTGAACAATCAAACTTGAACACAGCGCAGCTTTTTTTGACGTAGCACGAACCCCGAGAGCGCTCAGAAAACAAAGCACCTTGTCTAACCTAAGACTGAAAAACTGCAACAATACTGCAAGCAGCGAGAATCCGAGAAGAAACAGCCCCACTTCGTCGTTTAACATATTGCGGGTTACAAGCGCAGTTAACCCGAAGGCTATAAAAGCAGCACTGAGCTTTGCCCCAGCCGCAAAAGCGAGCTTGATAAGCCTTGTGGCCCTGCCTGTTACTAGGGTGTGTTGAGACACCTAGACTCTCCTTGCTGACGGGGGTTAGCGGGTTAAATCGAAGGCCGAACAGTACTAGATTTAGGCCACAATTGGAACACGCCAACCGGCCTTTACTGGCGCAAAGGGGCAATGTGATCAATGACTTACTTGCAGCTATACCACTTCAATCAATGCCTGACACATTTGGGGACATTCAGCAAAAATACGGCACATTATTACAGCAATTTTGATTTGAGCTTAAACGTAGGCCTCGGCTAACGCATCAGCCAATTTATCCATATCCGTGGTGGCTAATACGTCGATACCGGCTGCGCCTTTGCGACCACCACCACCAAACTTAACGGCGATGCTGTCGGCACCTGTTAGGTTGTTTTTAGGGGCACGTAAGCTAACTAAATAGGCCATTTCGCCGTTTAGCGGTTCTGGCAGTTCGGTAAGGATGGCGTGCGCACGATCCGGGAAGCGGTTGGCTAGTTCGTTGCCGAGTACGCCACTGATGCGTCGTGCCCATTGTTCGTTCGGCAGTATCATCATAGCGGCACCCTTTTCTTCGCCTGGGTGGGTTTCGCTGTATGGGGTAATGCTTAGGCCTTTGTCCATGTCTTCTTGGTAGCCGACGGTTAGGGTGCGGTAGACGTCTTGGCGTGTTTCGATCATGTCGAATGGTGAATCGTACTGCACGGCAATGCGGAACAGTTCGGCGGGGTGATAAAACAGGTCGTCTAGGCTGGCGCCGTAGCCGTTGTAGTTCATGCCTACGCCGAGTTGTTCGAGCATGAGTTTTTGTGCGGTGTTGTAGCCTGCTTGGTTGGCTAGCTCTTCGGCTACTTGGGTAATGTTGTCGCCGTAGGCGGCTACGATGGCCCAGTCGCGGTATTTACCTTCTAGGTAATAATCCACAATTAATGCCGTGCAGGTATTAGAGGCAGTATTAATGTGGGCGCTAAGGGCTGGGTGATCGGGTATGTCACCGCTTTGATGGTGGTCGGCATAAAATACGGTCGCGCCTGCTTCGAGGGCGGCGTGTAGACCTTTTTGGTTTTTTTCCATGCTAACGTCGAGCACGGTAATGCGGTCGCCTGCTTCAGGGCGGATGTGACCCATCAATTTAATATCGCGCTTGATGCCGGTAATTAATGTGCTGATGCGTGGTTCGGCTAATCGCAGTTGCACGAGTGAGCATATGCCGTCGGCATCGCCATTAAATAGATCATAATCTGCCATGTGCTGGGTTCCTTATGCTGCGCGCTGTTATTTAGGCTGCGCGATAGTTGGGCAACACGCCCACGTTTACTAGGTGCGCTAGCACGATTTCTACACATTCATCGATGCTCATGCTTGAGGTATCGAGCGTTACTTCTGGGTTGATCGGCGGCTCGTAGTCGGAGTCGATACCCGTGAAGTTTTTAATTTCGCCCGCGCGTGCTTTTAGGTAAAGGCCTTTCGGGTCACGCTGTTCGCAGGTGGCTAATGGGGTGTCCATGAATACTTCTATGAACTCCCCTTCTTCTACTAGTTCGCGCACCATTTGACGCTCGGCGCGGAATGGAGAAATAAATGCCGATAGTACGATGATGCCTGCGTCTACGAAGAGTTTAGCGACTTCGCCGATGCGACGGATGTTTTCCACTCGGGCCTCATCGGTAAAACCAAGATCTTTGTTTAGGCCGTGACGAACGTTGTCGCCGTCTAATAAATAGGTGTGCTGCTGGAGACTGGCAAGGCGCTGTTCTACGGCGTTGGCAATGGTGGATTTACCCGCACCGCTGTAACCGGTGAACCACAATACGCATGGCTTTTGTTTGTTTAGAGCCGACCGTGTTTGCTTCGTTACGGCGGATGCGTGCCATACGATATTGCTTGCTGTCATTGTAGGTCTCCTTGGCATTAGCCACTGGCGTTTTGTAAGGGCGTGTAACAGGGGCGAACATTACTAAAGAACGGCAGGGAAAGAAACAAAGCATGCACCGGAATGTGGCGTTAATAGACGTAAGTCAGTCAATGTGTTCAATGGGGGGTTGTAGGAGGTGTTCTGGATTCTGTAGGAGGTGCTCAGGATTCTGTAGGAGGTGCTCTGGATTCTGTAGGAGGTACTCAGGGAGCGACAGCGAGCAGTGCCGATTGGTTAGGGTTGATCGCGACTACGAACAAAAAGCGTTCGTTGAGTCGCTCCTACACAAAAAACGTTCGTTGAGTCGCTCCTACATAAAAAGCGTTCGTTGAGTCGCTCCTACAGGAAAGATTGATCAAATGAGGAGGTATCTGTAGGAGGTACTCAGGGAGCGATAGCGAGCAGTGCCGATTGGTCAGGGTTGATCGCGACTACGAACAAAAAACGTTCGTTGAGTCGCTCCTACGGGAAAGATTGATCAAATGAGGAGATATATGTAGGAGGTACTCAGGGAGCGACAGCGAGCAGTGCCGATTGGGCAGGGTTGATCGCGACTACGAACAAAAAGCGTTCGTTGAGTCGCTCCTACAGGGTTGGGGTCGCTCCTACGGGTGCATTCGGCTTATAAATAACCTTTGTTCATTAAATATTTTGTAAGGTTTATGACATTGCCGACGTTTGGCCTTCTTTAACTAACTTTTTTTGTAAGCATGTGTTGGCAGTTGTTGATACTCACTATAGAATGGTCACAAATTAAGCTTTAACACGTAAGGATAAAGACTATGCGTAAATTACTTACAGGGATTCTCCTTGCTGCTGCATTCACGACTGCATCAGCTGAAGATGCTGTGAATGGTTCTGATATTGCTGCTAACTTGGCTAGCGGCATGTCTGTACAAGAAGCCTATGCGGCTGCTTCTGCTGCTTGTGGTGGCGGTTGTGATGCTGACATCATGGCTCAAATGCAAGCGGCTGGCGTTTCTGTTGCTGATGCAATGACTGCTGCGGCAAGCGTTGCTTTCGCTTCTGGTGCCGACGTTAACGCTGTTATGGCTGCTGCTCTTTCTGTTGAAGGCGTAAGCCAAGCAGATGCGGTTGCTGCTGTTTCTTCTGCTGCTACTGCTAACGGTGTTTCACTTTCTTCTGTGATCTCTGCTGCTTCTGCTGCTGGCGTTCCTTCGATTGTTGCTGTTCAGGGTGCTTCTGCTTCTGGCGCTGACACTGCTACCGTTACTGCTGCTGCTTTGGCTGCTGGCGTTTCTCCTGATGTTGCGTCTGCTGGTATCGCATCTGCTGCTGCAACTGCTGCTGGTAACCCGAATGCACCTGGCCAAAACGGTACTGCTCCTGGTTTAGCGGGTAATACTCCTGGTCAAAACGGTACTGCGCCGGGTCAAACGACTAACCCAACGCCAATCGTTCTGCCTACAGTTCCTACTCCTCCACCTGCTATCAGCCCTGCAAATCGCGGCTAATTAGTTTAGGTAGTTGAGTGTAAAAAACCCGGTTCGCCGGGTTTTTTTTTGGCTGTTGTTTGGTGGAAATCAGGCACCGTAGGAGCGATCCGGGCGGCGTTCCGTTTATCCGCGACGCCAATCGCGAAAAAGTTTCGCTCCTACATAAAATACGTTCGTTGAGTCGCTCCTACATATAATACGTTCGTTGAGTCGCTCCTACATATAATACGTTCGTTGAGTCGCTCCTACATGAAAAGATTGATTCATCAAATTTGAAGAAATCTGTAGGAGGTACTCAGGGAGCGGCAGCGAGCAGTGCCGATTGGTCAAGGTTTATCGCGACTACGAACAAAAAGCGTTCGTTGAGTCGCTCCTACATAAAAAACGTTCGTTGAGTCGATCCTACAGAAATACCGTTCGTTGAGTCGCTCCTACATAAAAAACGTTCGTTGAGTCGATCCTACATATAATACGTTCGTTGAGTCGCTCCTACAGGATGAACATTCCTACCTACGTGGTAATATTCGTTTTTTGTTTCAACAAGGATGATTTATGACCCGTTGGGGCTGTTTTCAGGCGTTGCTGTTTATTCTTCCCCTTCCTTTTGGTGGTGCTGCTGATTGGGTGTGGCCTTGGTTTGCTGTTACGGCGATGGTGTTGCTGGCGTTGGATTTGCGCGAGCGTTTGTTATTTCAATCGGTTAATCATCTTCCTTCTTTGACTCTTCCTGTTGCGTTTACGCGTGCTTTGCCGGTGTTGGGGTTGTTGGCTGCGGTGCAGGTTTGGGTGTTCTTCCAATGGTTATGGCCGACGTCGGTGTCGGTTTTTGAAACGTATCAAAGCTTATTAAAGGGCATTGGCCTTACGTCGTTTTTTGCGTTGGCTTTGTTGAATTTAGATTCGCGCAGGCGGGTAACACGGGCCATTTGGATTGTGGTGTTGGCAGCGGCGTTTCAGGCTGTTTTTGGTGCGCTGATGGTACTCACTGGTTGGGAGTTGGGCTTTTTTATCGAGAAGTCGGCTTATCGCGGTTTGGCAACGGGTACATACATTAACCGCAATCATTTGGCAGGCTACTTAGAGATGGCGCTGGCGCTGGGTATTGGGCTGTTGTTGGCTCAGTCTACTCAGTATCGCGGATCGTTTCGCCAGCGTTTGCGCCAGTTGGTTCGCATGTTGCTAAGCACTAAGGTGCTGTTGCGTTTATTGCTGGCGATTATGGTGATTGCCTTAGTGCTTACGCGCTCACGCATGGGTAATACGGCATTTTTTGCCAGTTTGATGATTACCGGTGGCTTGGCCTTGGTGTTGATGCGCAATAAGACGTTGTCGACGACAATTCTATTATCGAGCTTGCTGGTGATTGATATTGCGATTGTGGGTACGTTTTTTGGTGTTGAAAAAGTGGCGGAGCGTTTGCAAAACACGACGTCTGAAACCGAGAGTCGCGATGAGGTAACCCGCGATACCTTGCAAATTGCCCGCGATCATTTACTGGCGGGGATCGGGGCGGGCACGTTTATTTATAGTTATCCTGCTTATAAAAGTGATGACATTAAGGCCGACCGTATTTACAACAATGCGCACAACGATCATGCGCAGTTTATGGCTGAATTTGGATTGCCGGCATTTTTGCTGTTGGCGCTAGCGGTGTTGATCAGCATCTGGTGGGCAATCATGGCGATGGTTAAACGTAACAGTGAGCTCTTTAAAGGAGTAGGATTCGGGGCTTGCATGGGGATTATTGCATTGCTGATTCATTCTGCGGTGGATTTTAACCTTCAGATCCCTGCTAATGCCTATATGTTTGTGCTGTTGCTGGCTTTAGCTGCAGTGGCTAGGTGGACTCCACACAAATCGGAGAAGGCACCTGAAATAAGGAGGAGCCGGAGCGCTCATAACGGATGAAATTAAAAGCTACACTTCTCAAATTAGAAAAAAACACTCAAGGCCGTGATTTTGTGGTGGGTGATCTGCATGGTCATGTTACTAAATTACATGATCAGTTGGCGGCTCTTAATTTTAACTCTGCTGTAGATCGCGTTATTTGTGTTGGTGATTTAATTGATCGCGGGCCTGAGTCGGCTGAGGCACTTAATTTATTAAACGAGCCTTGGTTTTTTTCGGTGATTGGTAATCATGAATATTTGATGATTAACGGTATGCGTTATAAAAGCAGCCGTCATCGCATGGCATGGTTAAATCATGGCGGTGATTGGATTACGCAAACCTCCCCTGCCCTTTGGGATGATTGGTTTGATGCGATTGAGGCCTTGCCGTTGGCGATTGAGGTAGAAGGCAGCGACGGTAGCCGTTACGGAATTATTCATGCTGATTATCCGCATTCACATTGGCAAGAGTTTGGCCATTTAACGCCCGAGTTGTTAGAGAAGTGTATTTGGTCGCGCAGCCAGTTTCAGTGCCAGTCGCGTCACGTGGTGAACGGAATTGATTATTTAATTCATGGGCATAATGTGAATGGCGGCGATTTGCAGTTAGGGAATCGGTTTTATATCGAGCGCGGCGCGTATCTCGGTAATGATTTGGTGATTAAAGAGTTGTAGTGGTGTTCTGTCGCGACTACGAACAAAAAGCGTTCGTTGAGTCGCTCCTACACAAAAAGCGTTCGTTGAGTCACTCCTACACAAAAAGCGTTCGTTGAGTCGCTCCTACACAAAAAGCGTTCGTTGAGTCGCTCCTACAGGAATTATTGATTCATCAGATTTGAAGAAATCTGTAGGAGGTACTCAGGGAGCGACAGCGAGCAGTGCCGATTAATGGCGTTGATAGAATCATCGTTTATCGCGACTACGAACAAAAAGCGTTCGTTGAGTCGTTCCTACAGGAATTATTGATTCATCAGATTTGAAGAAATCTTTAGGAGGTACTGTAGGAGGTACTCAGGGAGCGACAGCGAGCAGTGCCGATTGGCGGTGTTGATAGAATCACTGCTTATCGCGACTACGAACAAAATACGTTCGTTGAGTCGCTCCTACATAAAATACGTTCGTTGAGTCGCTCCTACAAAAAAACATTCGGTTAATCGCTCCTACAACTGATTAAACAAGGATAATCGCGATATGGTGGTGTAGCTTTGCTGCGCTGCTTCTAATAAAAACGTTTGCAGCGATAGCCTGCTGACGGCTTCGGCAAAATCCACGTCTGATAATTCTGATAGTACCGCTTGGCTTACTAATTTTACGTCGTCGCTTAAATTACGCGTGTTGTCGATGACGTTTAATCGCGCGCCAACTTGGCTACGCACTTCGGATATTGATGATTGTGCAAATGCGAGGTTGGTTAGGGTGTCTTCGATCAAGATATCTAGGGTCGCTGAATCTTCTGGGTTGTCTTCCAGCGAATCCAGTCCTTGGCGTAAGCGAAATACGGTGTCGGTGATACTTTGCTTGGGCGTTGATTTTGCCAGCACTTCGTCGCCGGGTTCTGGGTTGCCATACACTGTCATGCTGACGCCTGCGACTACGATGTCTTTCGAGCCTGTGTAGCCGACATTTACTTTGCCTTCGATAACGTGATTATCAGAGGCTCTGCGTGCGGTGTAATTTGGCCCTGGTGGGCTGATGGCGGATTCTTGGTTAAACGTTATGATGATATCGTCGGGATAGAAGTCGGCGTAGGCTTCTTCGTCGACTACAAACCCTGCATTCACCTGAGCATCGCCGGTATTTAATGGATTTATTTGTGTGGTAAACGTATTTTTAGCGGCACGTACGTCGATAAATAATGATTTACCGCTATCACCGGTAGCAACGTTGGTGGTGTCGCCAATGGATAAGAAACGTTGACCTTCGTCGCCTTTATAGGCATAGCGACCATTAGCTTGTTGTTCGAATGGTGGATTTTTTCCTTTAAATCCAGCAAAAATAAATTCACCGTTGGGATCACGGGTATTAAATAAACTGGCTAGACTTTTTTCTAGCTGATTAATTTCTGAGCTGATTGCTTGGCGGTCGGTTTGCGTGAGTGTACCACCACCGGCGTTAACGGTGAGTTCTTGTAGCCGCGTTAGGTTGTCGGTTATCGACGATAAAGTCGCTTCTTCGAGTTTTAGGCGGTTTTCTGCCGCGGTCATATTGCGGTCGTATTGATCCCGCTGAGCGATATCTTGCTGCAACTGTAAAATTTTAGTCGAGGCAATAGGATCATCAGCCGGAGTTAAAACACGGCGACCCGAAGATACTTGTTGCTGGGTTTTATTAACTGATGATTGATTATCCAATATCGAGTTTAAGCCGCTATTAAATGACTGCAAAGTTGCGACGCGCATAATCTGCTCCTATCGGAATGTGCTAATTAATGTGTCGAAGATTTGCCGTGCCACCTGAATTACCTGCGCGCTGGCGTTGTAGGCCAATTCGTATTTAATTAGGGCTGCTGCTTCTTCATCAAGGTTTACGCCGGAGTTACTGTCGACTGCATTTTGCGAGTTGCGCAATAATACTTCGGCGGAGTCGCGGTTAATTTGCGACCGACTGGTTACTGAGCCTACGACTTCTACTAAGCGTGCGTAAGCTTCGGTATAACTGGTATTTCCGCTAATAGAGTCTTCTGTTTGCAACGCGGCCATTGACGATCCGTTACGACTATCGGAGGTGCCATCGGTGTTAAATTCGATGGTAAATTCATCTCCGGCCTGGGCTAAGCCCGATACATTAACGTCAAAACCAAAATGCACGGGTTCGCCGACGGGGTCGGTGTCGAATAAATTATTGCCCGGCGGAGCAATGCTAAGGCTGTAATTTTCGTCGAGCACGACTTTTAGTTGGCCACCCATAGTGAGCTTGGATGAGCCATTAATGCCGGTTGCGTTCATTTCTAAGCGCGGCGTAAAGCTGATTTTTCCACGTTCGTTAATGCCGACGTCTAGGTTGCCTGAAAATACGTAACCGGAGTTTTCGAGTTCGGTTCGAATACCATCAAGCAGTTCATCGCCTGTGGCGTAAGTGCCGGTCATTTCGATACTAAAAGTGCCCTGCCCCGGTACGTCAAATTCGTAGGTATACGGCCCGCCTTCGCTAAAATCGTAGCCTTCGTATTCACTCAATGCGGTAAAGGTGGCATTGCCGGTTTCACGAAGGTCGGTATATTCGCCGTTGCCTACGGAAAATCCGTCTCCTACATCACCGGTAATTTCTAGGTTAACGTCTTCACCATCGAGCGAAATAATGGTTAGTTTAGCGCCGTCGCTGCGTGCGACTAAGCCTTGATCTTGAAAGTCGATGTTGGCGTTAATTCGTTCGGCTAAGAAATCAAGAGTAATAGGATCTGGGACTTCTTCTGGGTAGCCGCTGGAGTATTTGGTTTGGTTAGGGCCAAGTGTGTCGGTAAGCACGATGCCATTAACGCTAATCACCATGTCTTGGAAGGGGTTAGGATCGTTGGTAATTCCGGTTATTTCGACGGTGGTACGCGCCGATGCTTCTACCCCGTCGCGCTTACTTAATGCTTGGGCAATTTCTTTTGCAGAAGCATTTATTGAGGTAATTAATGTGGGCTGTGTGGTTACTTTTCCGGTCGTTGGATTGGTATAGCTGATACCAATACGTTCTGGAAAGAAACCATTAACTGAGTCGACTATCGCAGCGGGGGATGCCGCCTGATAGGTTGGCTTTGTCGGTAGTACGCCACCAAAACTGGTAAATGCAGTTTTGCCTTCGTCGGCTGGCAACATGGAGTTGCTAATACCCGGCACAAAGGTTTGGTTCATTAATGGTGGAAATAATGGTATCGGATTACCTGGGTCGGTGTTGTCCAATACGTCGTAGGTGGTTGGCGATGTAAATCGAATAATGAGTGGCGGGTCGAGTTCGCCTTCATTCATTAGATAGGTGGTGTTGGTGTCGTAAACTTCACCTTGGGTTATTTCACCACTACCACGGTTACCAATGGCTGCATCGGTAACAATAGGAGACGCCAGCGCTAATTGCTCAGCGCGGGTGATGTTCATGTCTATTTTTGCGGCTTCGTTACGCGTTGGTGTCAGTAAGAAGTTGTCGCCTTTTTGAAACGAACCACTTTCAAAACGAATTTCAAAACCATCGACTTCGATACTGTCGGGAAAGCCGCCACTGAGGGAGTTGGTTTCTAATATTTTATTGTCACTTAAGCGTTTTATGCGGTAGGTGAAGTCGTCTGGCCCTGGAAATTCGACTTCGTAGTCGCTGGTTGTAAGTTCACCGGCGTCGATAATATGTACCGACATAATGCGGTCGTTCGGTTGGGCATTGTTACGATCACCCAATACACGCTCGTAGGTTTTTAATGGATCGTTAATGTCTTCAAAAAAGTTTTCACCTTTTAAGCCATCGTAGTCGATACCTAATTTATGCTGGTCGTTCATTGTTTGCGCTATGGTGAGCGCGATGCGACCAAGACCATTCATAGTAGGATCGAGTACTTGTTCGCGAAAATCTAGAATACCGCCAAGCTGTCCACCGGTAATTTCACGGGTGACGTTTTGCACGGAATTTCCTTTACGAAAATAGATATCAACACGGGATGGGTCGTTGGCACCAATGTCGGTAAATACTTCGTTAAAATCATTACCAATTACTAACGACTGGCCATTACCAATAAATACGTTGATCGATGAACCGTCTTGTTCGACGACGTTCACTTCTACGTACTCTGATAATTGTTTTAATAGGCGGTCGCGCTGATCGAGCATTTCGCTGGGTTCGTTACCTTGAGCTGATGCGGTAGCAAACGAGATTTGTTCGTTGAGCTCAGCGATGGCTTCAGCAATGGTGGTAATTTCACCGGCAATGACTTCCATTTGGCCGTTAATAATGTCGTTTTGAGCATTTAAACGATCTGAGATGGTAGTAAAGCGGTCGATTAAGCTGTTGGCTTCGCTGATGACTACTTCACGAGCGGCGAGCGATGATGGATCGTCAACCGATGATTGCAGGGCACCAAATAAGTTTTCTAAGCCCGGTTGTAAACCGGTGCCCGCATCGGCCAGTAGGCTGTCGATTTGTGAGGCGTTGACCGCGAGCGCGTTAAATTCGTTAAATGTGGAGGTATCAAGGCGTACTTGTTCGGTTAAAAATTGGTCGTAGACGCGACGAACAGAATCGACATTAACGCCCGAACCTACCCATACACCGGCAGAAAACTGGGAATCGTTTTCGCCAAAGCTAACTTCTTGGCGGCTATAACCTTCGGTTCCGGCGTTGGTAATGTTGTTACCGGTAATGGTTAACGCAGCTTGGTGCGCTTTTAAACCTGAAATACCAACACTTAAAATATCGCCCATGATTATTCTCCTGCCGACGGTGTGGCGGTGGACGAAATTTCAGTTGGCGAATTATTGAGTGCTTGTTTCAGCACGGTATTGAGTAATTCACTGTCTGAAATTCGTTCGATTTTTGCGCCATACTGCGGGTCGGTCGCATAACCGGATTGTTGTAATGCATGGCCGTATTCGCCAGCCGATAATTGTTGATCTAGGGCATCTTGATAACGTGAAGCCGAACGTAGGAAGTTAGCGTAATCTTGCACGCCTTCTTCTAATGAGGCGTATGAGCGGAATTCAGCGCGCTCGTTTACGCGAACACCGTTACGGTATTCATGAGTAGTGACTTCTACTTTGCTGCCATCCCAACGAGGATCGGCTTTAATACCAAATAGGTTATGGCTGGTGTTGCCTTGTTCATCGGCAATCATGTACTTACCCCAGCCAGTTTCGAGCGCCGCTTGCGCTACGATGGCTTTTGGATCAACACCTAAATCACCGCCGACTTTTTCTGCGAGTGGATACAAAGCGGCAACGAACTCCGCAGGCGTGGCAAACTGTTGCCCCTTACTGCCAACGCCGCTAGCAACGATTGCTGTGGTATTTTCGCTATTGGGCGCATCTTGATTTGCGCTGGCGGCTGCGCTGCTGTCTTCTTTGATTTGCTCTAATTCTTCATCAACTTTTTTAATTGCATAAGCCAATGACGTGGACTGACGACGGTCGTTTAATTTAGAGAAATCGAGCGGTTTTTCTTCGCCGTTCTCACCGTACTGAACCATGAGCTGACGGTGTATCACCTCGGCCAAACCCGTGCCCTGCCCCGCTGTCAGCGATACAGACATCTGATCGTCGTACATATTTTGGTAAAAATCAGACTCTGGAGACGAGAACATGTTGTCTTCGGAAAATACCTTACCCGCGTCACGCATAGACGACAGCATCATGCCGATAAACATCGACTCGAACTGTTTCGCGACTTCCATTAATGCCGCGCCTTTGTCTTCTTTTCCGAGCTTACGGATGCCCTGAAGGCCATTCAGATCGGTAAAAACATTAGCAGCGTTGGTTTGGGTTTGGATCATAACAATCTCCTTTGTAATGGAGATTGCAAAGAGTTTGCCAAGTTTGAGGAAGATGGTTTCGCGGCTACGAACAAAATACGTTCGTTGAATCGCTCCTACGGGAAGATAATATATTTTGAATGTATAGATGATACTCAGGAATATCTGTAGGAGGCACTCAGGGAGCGAAGCGAGCAGTGCCGATTTATCGCGACTACGAACAAAATACGTTCGTTGAATCGCTCCTACGGGAAGATAATATATTTTGAATGTATGGATGATACCCAGGAACGTCTGTAGGAAGTACTCGGGAATATCTGTAGGAGGTACTCAGGAATATCTGTAGGAGGTACTCAGGGAGCGAAGCGAGCAGTGCCGATTTATCGCGACTACTAACAAAATACGTTCGTTGAATCGCTCCTACGGGAAGACGGTATGTTTGAATCTGTAATACACGTAAGGAATAGGCACACCTTCTGCATACATACCTGTAATTGAGGAAAAAACGGCGCTGTTGCCGATAAAACAGGTATAAAAATGAAAATCTGGCGTCAATTATCAGTCATGCTCGTACTGCTAACAGCCTCAACGGCCTACGCAGAGCGAATCAAAGACATCACCAGCATCTCTGGTGTTCGTAGCAATCAACTCGTCGGCTATGGCCTCGTCGTGGGCCTTGACGGCACCGGTGACAAAGCACCGTTCACCACTCAAACCTTCCTCAATATGATGAGTGAATTCGGCATCACTTTACCAGTAGGCACCGATCCAAAACTTAAAAACGTTGCTGCTGTGTCGGTTACCGCCGATTTACCACCGTTCGCAAAACCCGGACAACGCGTAGACGTCACCGTAGCATCATTAGGCAATGCTAAAAGCTTACGCGGTGGTGCATTACTCTTTACACCGCTCAAAGGTGCAGACGGCAATATCTACGCCGTTGCACAGGGTAATTTAGTGGTTGGCGGATTTGGTGCTGAAGGTAACGACGGATCGAGTATTAAAATAAACGTGCCGAGCGTAGGACGAATTCCAAATGGCGCATCGGTAGAACAAGCCGTACCTAATAATTTCGCCCGTGGCGATAGTTTAATTTTTAATTTAGACCAACCCGATTTCACCACCGCGCGTGCATTGGTCGATAAAATTAATGACATGCTTGGCCCAAATACCGCAGAAGCACTCGATGCTACCTCAATTCGTGTAAGCGCCCCACGAGATACAAGCCAGCGCGTTGCTTATTTATCCGTTATTGAAAATCTAGTGGTAGAAACCGGAAAAGAACGCGCCAAAGTTATTATTAACTCGCGCACCGGCACCATCGTGATTGGCCAAAACGTAATGATCGAGCCCGTAGCCGTCACCCACGGTAGCTTAACCGTTACTATTACCGAAGATTTTGCTGTCTCTCAGCCGAATGCCTTAGCCGAAGGTGAAACCGTCGTCGTACCTCAAACCAACATCAATATCGACAACGGCGCAGACAGCCGCATGTTTAAATTTGGTCCAGGCGTATCGCTGGACGATATCGTCAAAGCAGTTAATGAAGTTGGCGCAGCGCCTGGTGATTTAATGGCTATACTTGAAGCAATGAAACAAGCCGGTGCGCTTAAAGCGGAGTTAATTGTCATATGAAAAAAGATCTGTTCGTACAGGTAAAAAATCTCTCGCTGGAACTGCGCTCATTAATTCGCCAAGGCGTTAAAGAAGGCGTAGAAGAACGAATTAATAAACGTAATGAACTAATGCAAGAATGGTTTGCCGAAATAAACGACCTGATTAATTTAACCAGCGAACAACAGGTATTTTTAGAAGATTTACTGCAAGAAGAGCAAGGTTTACTAGAACAACTGCAGGACGAGCAAAAACAAATTGTCGAACATAACCAAGGGCAAAATAAGCTCAATCGTTATCGTCAAATATTGCAGCACTAAAACGATTTTCTGAGGGCTCCACTCCTTGACCACCGCTTGCGGTGGTTTTTTTCTGGCTGGGTCAAATATCGGCACTGCTCGCTTCGCTCCCTGAGTACCTCCTACAGTTTTACCTTGAGTACCTTCTACAGTTTGGCCCTGAGTACTTCCTACATATTCAACCAACGGTGTTCTGTAGGAGCGATTCAACGAACGCTTTTTGTTCGTAGTCGCGATGTGATCTGTGAAGGTCATCAATATTCATCCTCATCGGCACTGCTCGCTTCGCTCCCTGAGTACCTCCTACAGTTTAGCCCTGAATACCTCCTACAGTTTAGCCCTGAGTACCTTCTACAGTTTGGCCCTGAGTACCTCCTACATATTCAACGAACGGTGTTCTGTAGGAGCTATTCAACGAACGCTTTTTGTTCGTAGTCGCGATGCTGGGGTGATTACAACCAAACGGCATCCCAGTAAGGATAATCGCCGAGTCGCTTCACCAGGCCGGCCCTCAGCGGATTGGCTACGATATATCGCGCTGCTTGTTTAAGATCTTCGTCTTTACGTATCGCTCGATCATGAAATGCGGGGGCCCATACTTTATTCCCGAATCCACGCTCTCGAATTATTCGTGCAGAACCTGATTTAAGTAGCTGTATGGTTTTACTGAGATCGCCATTCTCACCGAGTTCTATTAGCCAGTGGATGTGGTCAGGCATTAACACCCAACTTAATAGTGAATTACCTAATAATGAGGTTGGTTTAGTAAAAAATCTACAGGTTGGAATTGCGTATTTAGGATCAGAGAATATTGGTGTGCGGTCGTTGGTCGTGGCCGTTACAAGATAAATGCGGCCAGACTCTGAAAATCGGCCTTTGCGTAAATTAGAGTGCCCTTTGAGCATATTCAATCCTTGAATTTATGTCCCTATTCATCGTTTTAATTTAATAGTGATTCAATTTCAAGAAGGTTCGTGCAGATTGAGTAATGATTTATTCTTGTAGGAGCGATTGAACGAATGCTTTTTGTTCGTAGTCGCGATGTCATCTGTGAAGATCATCAATACTCATACTCATCGGCACTGCTCGCTTCGCTCCCTGAGTACCTCCTACAGTTTTACCTTGAGTACCTCCTACATGTTCAATGAACGATATTCTGTAGGAGCGATTCAACGAACGCTTTTTGTTCGTAGTCGCGATGTCATCTGTGAAGATCATCAATACTCATACTCATCGGCACTGCTCGCTTCGCTCCCTGAGTACCTCCTACAGTTTTACCTTGAGTACCTCCTACATGTTCAATGAACGATATTCTGTAGGAGCGATTCAACGAACGCTTTTTGTTCGTAGTCGCGATTCGTTAAAACGGCCACCACGGTGAGGTTAATATGCGGTCGGCCCAGCCTTGTTTGGTGGAGTTGTTAAGCGCTCCACGTCCGCCAAATGAGATACGTGCGTCGGCGACTTTGCTGGAGGCGACTGTGTTATCTGGGGTGATGTCTGCCGGGCGGACGAGTCCTTGGATGCGAATATATTCTTCGCCTTCGCTTAGGGTTAACCATTTTTCGCCGCGAATTCTTAATATTCCGTTCGGTAATATTTCGGCAACGGATACGGTTATTTGGCCGCTTAAACTATTCGAACGGTCAGCTTCGCCTTTGCCGCTGAATTTTCGGTCGGCTGAGGTGCTGGTGTCGAGATTTAGGTTTTTAAATCCTGGCACTGTGCCCATTAAACTCGGTACGGCGAGGTCGTTGGTCGATGATTTGTCGGCGTTGGTGGCGGCGGATTTACTCGATTGATATTGTTCGTCGAATATCACGGTAATGATGTCGCCGACACGGGTGGCTTGCTGGTCGGTGTATAAACCTAGGCTGTAGCGCGCCTGATACAGCGAGCCGTTAGCATTAGGTGGTGGCGCTAGGCTTTGCGCGGATACAGGGGCGAAGTCTGGGTCGTCAGGAAATACGTCGCGCTCCATGGGAACGGATGTGCAGGCTGGCAATAAAATAACGAGTATTGATGCGATGCGCCACATAAGGCACCTCCTAATCTGTTATACGTTTTGCGTCAGGAATTGCAGCATTTGATCGGCTGCGGAGACGACTTTTGAGTTCATTTCGTAGGCGCGTTGAACGGTGATCATTTTCACGAGTTCTTCTACTACTTCGACGTTGGAGTTTTCGAGTGCGCCTTGTTCAATGGTGCCGAAGCCGTCGTTGTTGGGCGTTCCACCTTGTGGTGCGCCGCTTGAGGCGGTTTCAAGAAATAAGTTGCCACCAGCCGCTTGCAAGCCTGCGGGGTTAATAAAGTCGACGGTTTCTATTTGGCCTAGCTGTTGCGGTGTTGGGTCACCAAATAAGGTGGCTTGTACGATGCCATCTTTGCTAATGGTGAGCTGGTTGGTTTGGTCGGGGATGTCTATCTGTGGCTCTAGCGGGTAGCCGTTAACGTTAACGATGGTGCCGTCGGCGTTGATATGAAATGTGCCGTCGCGACTGTAGCCAATATTGCCGTCGGGCATTTGAATTTGGAAAAACCCGCGGCCGTTAATGGCCATGTCTAGCGGTTGGTCGGTTAGTTGCAGCGAGCCGGTAGTAAAGATTTTTTGTGTCCCAGCTGTGCGTACACCGGTACCGAGTTGTAGACCAGATGGCAGACGACTATCGGCGGATGAGTTAGCCCCCGGTTGACGTTGAATTTGATACAGCAAGTCTTCAAATACGGGGCGGTCTTTTTTAAAGCCGGTGGTCGATACGTTGGCAAGGTTGTTCGACACTGTTGTGAGTGCCAAGTCTTGTGCTTCGAGGCCGGTTTTGCTTACCCATAGTGAATTTAACATTGGTTAGCTCCTATTACTGATTCGACAGTATTTGTGTGGTGGCTGCGCTTATTTCGTCGGCGCTTTTCATTAGCTTCACTTCCATTTCGTACTGTCGATTGAGCGAGATTAAGCTGGTTAATTCGGTGACGGCGTTTACGTTGCTGCCTTCAATAAAGCCATTGACTAGGGTGATGTTAGGGTCGGCTGGGGCTTGGGTGACGGCTGGGTCACGAAAGCGAAACAGGCCGTCTTCACCTTTTTCTAGTAATTGCATGTCTGGATTTACGAGTTTTAGTTGTACGGGTTCGGCGACGGCTGCGGGGACTTCGCCCGTGGGTTGTACGGTGACAATGCCCGCGCGACTGATTTCTATTTTTTCGTATTCTGGCAGTACGACTGGGCCGCCATCGCCAAGAAGTTGTAGGCCGGTGCCGGTGATGAGCCTGCCGTTGGGATCGACACTTAAATCGCCTGCGCGAGTATAGGCTTCGTTACCGTCGGGGCCGACAACGGCGAACCAACCTGGGCCTTCAATGCTGACATCTTGGGCGCGGCCTGTTTCTACCAGTGGGCCTTGACGGAAATCAGACGCTGGGCGTTCGGTCATGGCGTAGGCGCGAGTTGGGAAGTGTTCACCATAGACGCCCATAGCTCGGCTTTGGGTGTAGTCGGAGCGAAAACCTGTGGTGCTGGCGTTCGCTAGGTTGTTAGCGTGCGCGGCTTGGCCAAGTGTATTTTGTTTGGCTCCCGACATGGCGATGTATAGCGCTCGATCCATGGTGTTCCCCGTTGTTCTTTGTTATTGCGTTATTAAGAACATTGCAGAGGGCGTGCCAAGTGTATTTTTGTGTTTTAAATCAATTAGATAGGGATTTTTCGACGGTTTTTATCGCGTCAAAGGAGGAAAAGATATGGGGGAAGCGGCAAGTGTATGCCGCTTGTGGTGTATCGGTAGGAGCGACTCAACGAACGTTTTTTGTGTAGGAGCGACTCAATGAACGTTTTTTGTTCGTAGTCGCGATTATCGGCACTGCTCGCTTCGCTCCCTGAGTACCTCCTACAATTCAATGAGTACCTCCTACAATTCCATGAGTACCTCCTACAATTCAATGAGTACCTCCTACCGTTCAATGAGTACCTCCTACCGTTCAACCTCTATTAAATATTCAGGATGGTCTGGGTCACCTGGTCCATTGTTTCAATGGTTTTGGCGCTGGCCTGGAAGTTTCGCTGGGCGATAATCAGGCCAACCAGTTCTTCTGAAAGGTCTACGTTAGAGTCTTCAAGTGCCGATGATCGAATCTGGCCGAAGGATGCAGTTCTTGGAGAACCAACCGTCGGTACGCCCGATTCAAACGATTCTGCCCAGCCGGTATCCCCTACTGGCGTTAAGCCTTCTGGGTTACGGAAGTTAGCCAGTGCTACCTGCCCTAATGTTTGTGCTTGGCCGTTGGTGAAGCGGGCGAAGATAATCCCTTCTTGGTCGATTTCAAGGCCGGTTAAGCGGCCGGTTGAATAACCATTTTGGTTCACTTCGTTAACGGAGAAGCTGCTACCGAATTGGGTGGAGCCGTCCAACGAAATTTGGAAGTTGGAGTTAACCGGTGGATCAATTAGTGGAATACCGCCTTCCAACACGTTGGTTGAGGTAAATGCACCCGTTGGATCGCCATTTTCGTCAACTGGGTCCCAGTTGGTGATGAAGATGTCGCCGGTGGCAATTTCGTCGAGTGTACCGTCTTGGTTAAAGAAGATTTCGAAACGCGCTGCAGTTGGGTCTAAGTTTTCTGGGAATGGCAGTGATGGATCAGGATCACCGACGTTTTGCCCGTCAATTAACACGTACATTGCCCAAATATTTTGTTCGTTAGGGCGTGTCGCATCTAACGGTTCTTTTACGAAATATTGGGTCATGACGTGGGAGTTACCCAAGCTGTCATAAATTGTGGTTGAGGTTGCGTTGTTGTAGGTATCTTGATCCAGTGGATCGAACGAATTCAGTACATATGGAGTGAATTCATCTTCGCTCAGTGCGCCAAAAATACCGGAGACAACTGGGTCTGGGTTCGCAAGAATATACCCTTCGTTAAGAATAAAGGTAACCTGCCCACCAATGGCTGCGGCGACGTCGGCTGTGGCTGAACCACCTAATACCACTGGTCCTGTATTGTCGGCGCCTTGAATGGTGATGGAGTCGGTTACAACGGCGCTGTCGATAGAGACATTAATATCTCGGCCAATTTCGTTGTAAATCACGAGGTCGCCATTTTCACTAATTTCAGCAGAAAATCCGGGTAACGTTGTGGCACGGTAGTTATTAATTTCATCGGCAATGTCTGCCAGTGATGTGGATTCTAATACTTGGCCATTTACGGTTAATTTTAGGTCGTTACCTGGGCTGTTGTACCCCGATAGCGGAATATTCATGGTGGTTAATGCGGATGCGGTAACGCCCGGCTGTTGGTTAAATATTGAGACAATTTCGTTACCTTCACTGTGCAATGGCAAGGTAATTTCGGTCTCTTCGCCATCTGGATCAATCAGGGTAACGGTTTGTTCTGGGTATTCGTTTGATACACCTTCAATACCGGTTACCAGTAGGCTGGAGTCATCTGGATTGACTTGTAAAATCCCAAACAATTCGGCTGCCGATATATCTGGACCATTAGCAGAGATGTTGGTGATGGAAATAATGGATGCCTCACCCTCGGTAGTTGCGCTCAATTTTAGAGTGAATTGCGGCGGTACAACATTCGGTTCAATTTCTACCGCGGATGCTTGTATACCAATATAACTGTCGGCATCTTGGCTATTTAATTGGCGGTTAATACTGGAAGCCAATTGTTGTACTGAGCGATATTCTTCATCGAGAGAAATCAGTACCGAGCCGCTGCGATTTTCAGAATCCGGCGCAGGTACCGTTAAGTTAATACGAAAGCTGTTGGAGCGATCCACTTCGTTTTGGCCGGTTACGGTAAATAGGCTGTCTAATCCTAATTCAGCTGCCGCTTGTGGTTCGGCGATGGTTCCTGAGATAGAAACGCCTTCGCCCGCACCGACGTTGCTATTGGTAAATACTAGCTGTCCGCCCACAGCATCGACGGTCACTTTTCCTGCTAAGCCACCAGCACCAATATACACATCAATTTGTTGTTGAATGGCGACCGCTAATGCATCCAGCGAGGCATAATTTGCCGGTGGAATGGTGATGGTGAATGGGCCACCACCATTACCGGATGTGCTGGTTACTTCGAGCACAAATTCGTTGTTAGCGAGTACAGGTTCGACACCACCATCGAAGCGGTTATTCGATAAAAAACCTAAGCTTGTCAGGCTGTAGCCCACTGAGCTAACCGCGTTATCGGCGATTTGTACAAAGTCGCCTTGGGTTGCTGGTGCTTGGGTTTGAAATTCAATTTTCCCACCATTAACTACCGCAATCACTTCTTCGTTACCAGCACCGGCGGTGGCGGTAATTTGGGTATTAATTTCAGCGACGGCTTCTGTAATTGAAACAGCGTTGTAGCTTACGGGAGCAGCACCAAGCCAAGCGGCTTGGCTCAAATTAATTGGGTATGTGCCGCCTGATTCTGCTGCAATGGTGAAGGCTAATACGTTACCGCCACCAGCACTAACGTCGAGTGAGCTGTAGTTATTGTCAGCCGTTAATTGGGCAAATTGGCCAGCATCACTAGAGACAATATTCAGTGTTGGTGTTGCGGTTGTGCGCGTGGTGGTCGATGTACCTGGAATACTGGTGAAATCCGCGGTGATCGGCGTTGAACCAACAAATAAAGTGCTGCCTTGGGTTCCGGCAATAACACCGCTGTTTGCACCAAATGCAGCATCCCATGCGGCGGTGTTGGTGGCAGCAAAGCTAGTACCGTTAGTGGCATTGTAGCCTGCACGTTGAATCACTAACGCACCCGTCGTGGTGTCTTGGGTGGCAGTCAGCTGCTGTGAACCAAAGGTGGCATCAAGCGCTGCTTGCACGTCGCTTAAAATGGCATTGACTGTAGTTGGGCCAACTAAGCCGGTTAATGTGACGGTTTGCGCACCAGCACCATCGCCAACGTCGATATCCATTGTAATGGCACCGTAACCGGCACCGGCAGCAACCGTGGCAAGATCGGTCGCAAATGGCATAGTCGCTGGTGTGCCTGCGGTTGTTGGCTGTCCTGCCGCCGACAAAATAGAACGCGTTGATTCGGCAATACCGGCATCAGCAGCACCAATGGCCAAACCATTTGATACTAATTGCAAACCTTGTTCTTGTAGTACTAAGGCACCCGCATTGAGGTTTAATATCGACGATGCTAATGATGTTAACCGTGGCGCTTGGTTGGAGATTTGAATTTGAATATCGCCTAAAACACCACTAACTACACCGCTGTCATTGGCGTCGTAACCCTGCAAGCGCGAGCCATTGTTGGCAACGACGTAACCGTCTTTATCTAGAGAAAAGATACCTGAACGGGTGTAAGAAATACTGCCGCGGTCTTCAAGCACGAAAAAGCCGTTTCCATCGATGGCTAAATCGAGGGCGTTTTCTGTGCCGCTGATATTACCTTGAGAAAATTGTTGGCGAACGTTATCCACCATAACGCCGCTACCCACAGGCTTTAGACCTGTGCCTAATAAAGTGCTGGTATATACGTCGGCAAATTCAGCACGGGATTCTTTAAAACCAATGGTGCTGGCGTTGGCAACGTTATTACCTGTTACCTCAAGATCCGTTGAGGCAGCCCGAATTCCACTTAAACCAATATTAAAAGACATGTTTGTTCTCCGGTGCCTAAATTAAGCGTCTAAAATCTGTTTGATTTGATCCATGCTGGCGCGTTGCCCCCCAGTTAAATTGAGGGTCACACTGCCGCCTGCGCTCATGGTTACGCTGTCTACCCGTGAGCTCATTTGCATATCTAATTCTTCGGCTTCACCGCCGATGGTGGCGTTCAACTTGAAGTTGTATTCACCAGCGGCATAAACCGCAGGAACCGGTTCGCCGTTGCTATCCAAGATGGTATCGCCGTTTTCATCGGTTAAATATTGCGGCGCATTTAGCTTGCTGCGATCCAGATTGACGATGTCGCCATCCACCATGAGGTTGTAACCATCCCAACGCACGGACATGGATCCTGCATCGTGGTTACCCAGTGGAATTTGTTCTAGCAGTACGCCGTTTTCGTCTTCGATAGATAACGTCATATCGGCGGCGCTATCCGGAACATCGGCATAGCCACTCACTACTCCGCCACTCAACAGCAGGCCGGTAGTGTTGCCTTCGACGATGACCGACTGCCCCACTAAGCTCGACGCTTGTAACGCAGCATTGGAGGTAAACTGCGACATCATGCTTTCGGCAGTGGTATTTAAATTATCCAATCCTTCAACCTGAGAGAACTGCGCTAACTGAGCGACAAACGCTTGGTTATCGGTGGGTTCTAACGGGTTTTGGTTGTTTAGCTGTGCCACCATCAATTCGAGGAAGGCATTGCGGCCTAGCTCGTTGGTTTTTTCTTCGGTGGTAGTCGGCGTCCGGTATTGGTCTAGGACCGAGGCACTGGAGCTTACGTCGTTAATAGCCATGGTCAGCTCCTTACTGTCCTAGAGTTAATGTACGTTGCAGCATTTGTTTTGCTGTTTTTAGTACTTCGATGTTCATTTGATAACTACGCGAAGATGACATCATGTCGGTCATTTCTTCGACGACGTTAACGTTTGGGTAGTAGACGTAGCCGTCTTCATTCGCCATTGGATGGTTCGGCTGGAAGCGCATTTGCAACGGGGAATCTTTTTCGACGATGCCCATCACCTGTACACCCGCGCCAGTGCCTTCTGCGCTTTGCATAAAGGCTTCGTCTTGACTGTTAATGTTGCTTTGCTCTTTTTCGAGTACGGCAAACCAAGGCTTGCGAGCACGGTAGGTTTCATCAACTGAACTTGAAGCACTCTCGGCGTTTGCGATGTTACTGGCCGTGGTGTTCAAACGAATTGATTGGGCATTCATGCCGGTTCCGGCGATGTCGAGTACGCTAGTTAATGACATAATTATTCTCCGCGAATCGCGCCTTTAATGCCTTTGAACTTGCCGTTTAAAAATTCAAAACTGGCGTTGTAATTCAGGCTGTTACGAGCAAATAGAGCTTGTTCTATCTGAGAATCAACAGTGTTGCCGTCGATGGATGGCTGTGATGGTGTGCGATACAACAACTCGCCATCTTCGCCTTCTGTAGCGCCGTTATTGTCGATATGACCACGATGCGTGCGGGCAAGGGTAAGTTGATCTTTACTACGCGTTTGACCGGCCAGTACCGCTTGGAAGTCAAAGTCTCGTGCTTTGTATCCTGGGGTATCAGCGTTGGCTAGGTTGTTGGCTAACACTTCGGCTCGTGCTGCGCGAAGCTGCATCGCCGAGCTGTTTATTCCTAGTGCGTTAGTAAAGTTAATTGAGCCCATGTTGCACTCTCGATTAGTGACTGTGTAATTACATGAGCAAACCCCGTACCAACTTATTTTTTACTTATTTTTCAATAGGTTATTGGTTTTCGACGTTGAATCAGGAGGGCTAGCGGCAAGGGTTTTCCCTTGAGCGGCAAGGGTCTATTTACTAGACATTGCCGCTTTACCGCCGGTAATTAAGACAGGGCTTTAGCGCGGAAAACGATGCCCGGATGGCAGGCGACCATTTCATAATAATCGGGAAGATTGTGCAGAGACTCAGAGGCCCCTAGCATTAGATAACCGCCAACAGGCAGCAAGGCGTGCATGCGCTTTAAAATGTTGGTTTTGGTTTCGGGTGAAAAATAAATAAGAACATTGCGACAAAAAATAATGTCGAACTTACCAAGGCTGTTAAAGCTGTCTTGTAAGTTTAAAGCACGGAATTCGATATCTTTGCGAACAAGGTTGTTGATGGTCCAGATATCATCATGCGTTTTTTGAAAGTAGGCACTGAGCATTGGATCAGTCATCCCACGACGAATCGCGATATGTGGATACTGCCCTTCCTTAGCCACCGCCAACGCCGATGAGGATATGTCGGTTGCTAGTATGGAGATCGTTTGATTGAGCTTGCCGGGATTTCGTTTGCGATATTCTTCAATTTCCATACGCAACGAATAAGGCTCTTGCCCTGTAGAACAAGCCGCTGACCAAATACGCACCGAACGACCGTTAGCGGCGATTTCGGGCAACATTCGTTCACGAAAAATTTTGTAGGGATGTTCATCACGAAACCATAAAGTTTCGTTTGTTGTCATGGCATCGACAACATGATTCATCAAGCTAGGGTCGCGCTGACTGGCAGCTATAAGGGCATCAAGACCAGAAAAAGCCCGATCAGTAATTAGCTTACGCAAGCGACTGGTAACAAGGTATTCCTTGCCGTCGCCAAGTAGTATTCCACTCGCCGCTTCCAACATCTGTTGGAAGCGGCGATATTCATCACCGCTCATTGGAAATGCTCCAGGGCATTCTGTCACTCACTGGGAACCAGCATTTACCTGACGTACGACTTGTTCAGCCAAAATGTCGGGATCGAACTTCGCAATAAAATCGTCGGCCCCTACTTTTTCAACCATGGCTTTATTGAATACACCACTCAATGACGAGTGCAGTACGATATAAAACCCAGCCATACGGCTATCGCTGCGAATACGTGTTGTGAGGGTATAACCATCCATTTCTGGCATCTCGATATCCGAGATTAACATCATGTAATGGTCTTGCAGGCGCTCTCCACTATCCGCAATCGCTTGCACATGCTCCCACGCTTGGCGGCCATCATTTAGGGCCACCACCTCAACACCGATATTTTCGAGACATCGGCTCACCTGCTTACGAGCGATTTTAGAATCGTCGACAATCAGTACTTTGCGAGCGCTGGCGCGCGACTTCACGCCGTCATCGATTATGCCGTCTCGTATGGTTTCATTGACCGGCGAAACTTCGGCGAGAATTTTCTCTACGTCGATGATTTCTACCAGTACTTTATCCACCTCGGTTACCGCAGTCAGGTAATGTTCACGACCTGTGCCCTTTGGGGGTGGATGAATGGATTCCCAGTTCATGTTGATGATGCGCTCTACGCCAGCCACCAAAAATCCTTGAGTTTTACCGTTGTATTCCGTAATGATCACGAAGGCATTTTGGATATCTTGCAAGGGTGCATTACCCGTTGCCAAGCTCATATCCATAATGGGTATGGTGCCTGAACGAATATGCGCCACGCCTCTCACTACCGGATTGCTGCCTGGCAGCACGGTGAGTTTGGGGCATTGCAATACTTCCTTAACCTTGAAAACGTTGATCCCGTAGATCTGACGTCCGCTGACCCGGAACAACAGCAACTCTAGGCGGTTTTCACCGACTAGTTTGGTTCGTTGGTTGACGGATTCTAAGACACCTGCCATGTACGCCTCTCCGGTTTGTAATCCGGCACGACCTTTGCTGAAGAGTTAATTAGATTCAGCAAAGCGCCAGATTCATGACATCTTTATTCAGTAACATCTTGAGCATAGTAGAGAACCGGAAAATGCACCGGATATTTGTGGGATTTTTCCTATCCGGACTAACTGTGGGCGCTGCGCTGGCAGAAACGGCAGCCAATGAGAGCAATTGGCGCGAGGCTTTAGGCGCCCGGATATTGGCGCAATGGCAAAGCTTAACGACTGAAGAGCAAGAAGCCGAGGTGTCGTTTCCGAGTATTAGCCCGCAATACGATTTACCTGATTGCCGAGAAGAACCCACCATTGATCTGATGCGCCCGCTACAACCGGGCCGTAATGGCATTGAGCTGCGCTGTGCAGACCCCTATTGGGTACAAAATTTAGCGCTACAACTGCATATCTACCGCGAGGTTGCTGTGCTACAAAACCCGATAAAAAACGGTGAAATCCTTCAACCAGAGCACGTTTCACTGATTCGATATGATACAGGCGAGCTAGGTAAGGGTTTTTATTTGACGCTTACAGATGTTGTTGGCTCTGAAGCTAAGCGCAGTTTGCGCACTGGCACTGTGATTAGCCCCGATATGATAGAGGCTGCGGACATCATTTCTCGTGGCCAACCCGTAACGATTCGCCTGAAACGCCCTGGAATTCGCATAGAGATGGCGGGCACTGCGCTGACGGACGGCCACTTGGGCGAGCATATCCGTGTGCGCAATGACCGTTCACAAAAGATACTATCAGCCGAGGTCTTGGGCGCTGATTTAGTACAGATCGATTAATTTTTCAAAAAAATATTAAAGTTCGATAATGGGCTGCCGATAACCACAATGCAGGAGTGTAAGATGAACAATTGGCTCGGAGACATAGCTATGAATATCAATAAATTTACTAACGGACTCGACAGCGGCGCTAAAGCCCGCAGTAGCGAGCCGGTGAAAACACCAACGACTAACCCGGATACCAAAGCTAAGGAAAGCGCAGGATTCACTGATCAGGTGAAACTGAGTGCCAGTAGCAAGAGCATCCAGCAGATAGAAGCTGAGATTCGTGACATGCCTGACGTAGATGATGCAACCGTCGAACGTATTCGTTCTGCTATTCAAAATGGCGACTACAAGATTGATTATGAAAAGCTGGCAGGAAAAATGCTTGATTTTGAGGAGCGTTTAAACTGAAAAGGCTAGGGCCATGCAATCGGATACTGAATTTTTTGCCGCGTTATTGAACACCGAGCTCAAGACCACCTGCACCCTGCATTCGGTACTCCAGCGTGAACTCAGCGCCCTGTCAGCCAAAGATATGGACGCTTTGCAACATCTTACTCCTGAAAAACAAACACTACTGGCTAACCTGCAGCGGCAAGCGCAACAGCGCTTGCAGTGGTTAACCGAACAAGATTTGCCGCACAACAATCAATGCCTTCAGCGGCATGACCTTGCCGTCCACGCTGAAATCCCCTCTCTATGGCAACAACTCATTAATCAATACGAAAAGAATCAGCACCTATCGGTACGCCTAAGCGAAGTTGTACTTTCGCTACGATATCGCACCCAGCAACAACTGAAAATCTTGCATGGTCGGCATAATGATCCACACTTATATAATAATGAAGGTAAGGCTAGCGGACTTACGCTAGGCAATAGCTGTATTCAAGCCTGATTGATCATGCTGGAAAGGACCGAATGCCCGAGCAAACAAACCAAGAATATGTATTAACGGAAGCTGAAGACGTATACGGTGCATTGCGTAAAATCGTGCTGCTAGAAACCCCAGTGTCCGTGAAAATCGACGGCAGCGAAGAGGTCTTTCACTCAGCTATCACGGATACCATCTTTAAAACTCGAAGCTTTTTCATGGATAAGGTTATCCCTGAACACGGCAATGATCTCATTCGTGCAGGTAAACGCTTTATCATTGAGTGCGATACCCAAGGTGTTCGTATCGAATTCAGAATGTCAGGGCGCTTAAAGTACAACCCCGAACACGCACAGTACCGTGCAGAATTTCCATTAGAAGTATTGTATTTACAGCGCCGCACCGCCTACCGCGTGATCGTGCCACCGGCTCATCAGATTTTAATTAAAGTTAAAATGAATGATGAACAAGGTGACCTAATTGGACGTATATTAGATTTATCATCCAGTGGCTTTAAAGTGCAATTTGAAGGCGACTGCAAAGCTCGCTTAGAAGAGCAAAAGCAATTTCCGGTTGCACGGGTACGCTTTAATCGCGAAAACACCATGGATTGCAGCCTAGAAGCCCGTCACATCGTTATTAATGAAGAAGGCAACACCCATTGTGGCTTTGCGTTCACCCTGCTATCTCCCGCCGCTCAACGCTACCTTGATCGTTTAATAACCGAATTCCAGTGGGAAGAGCGTCAAATAAAACTGCAGCAACCAACAGAAGAACTGTAAAGCTGACAGTCCCTCTTCAGTTCGGTAGAATGCTCGGCAGTCTCCTTATAGCTCAACAGGATAGAGCATCCGCCTCCTAAGCGGACGATCGGGGTTCGAGTCCCTGTGGGGAGGCCATTGTTAGATTTAATTGCCAGCCGTGCTAAATCACACCCCCGCAATAATCGCCCTTGCCCCAGCATTAATAAATATCAACGCTTGATTATAAGAAGCGCTGAAGTCCGAACTCGTGACTTGCCCTTGGCTTAGGGTGTTTACTCGATAATTGTCAGCAAATACGCTGAAACAAGTCGCAACCATAAATTGATGCACACGCAATGCCGTTGCCTGTGGCAAGGCTGGATAGAGCTTAAGCAGTTCGCCAACAAATTGAATCGCAATTGGATTATAAAATTCAGCAATACTGACCAGAATCGGCGAGCGCGAGCTGATCAGTTGCGCCACTAAGCGCAAGTAATTTCGCCACCCATCCCCTTCCTGGCTTTTCTCATGCAATGGATCGAGAAAAGCCTGTATCCACGCCGATAACCGTTCATCCGTGCTGGTATTTGGCCGAATGGCGTTCAGATTATTTTGACGCATGCTATTGATAATGGGAGCTCGACGCTTGATAACCTCATAAAACAAGGCTTCTTTACCACCAAACAAGTCGTTCACTTCAGCCACTCTAACCTTAGCTAAACCCGTGATGTCTCGCACTGGCACAGCATGATAGCCGTATGAAGCAAACAGGGCTTCGGCAGCGTTGAGTAGGGCTTCTCTATTGGCTATTTGCCGTTGGCTAGGATTGGCTATTTGCCGCCCATTAGGATGCGTCATTATTGACCTTAGTTATTTTCTAAAAATGCTTGGAACAAGTGTTCCGAGTTGCTAGTATGCCTTGGAACAAGTGTTCCAAACAACCGAGAATTGCTATGAACGACCATCCAGTTTGGATGTCTGGCCCTTTAAATACGCTAACACGCTTTGGTGAGATCCCTCTTTTTCGCGAGGGGCTCTATAGCATCGCGCCGGATACCTATGCTTGGATGGTGCCGAATGGCTCTTGGGGTGAAACCAACATTGGTTTAATCGATTGTGGCGGTGAGTCAGTGCTCATTGATACCTGCTGGGATTTAGCATTCACTCAAGAGATGCTGCAGCATTTTCATGGTGTACTAAAAAACTCACCGATTGAGTATGTGATTAATACCCACGGCGACGGCGACCATTGCTGGGGCAATCAACTGTTTGCAAATACCCCCATTATTGCGACCAATGCCTGCATCCACTCTATGCACCATTACTCCCCTAAATCGCTTACCGCGTTAACGCACGCTGGACGAGTTCTTAAACGTTTGCCATTAGGAAGTGTGCGTAAATTTGCGCATTACATGTCATCTATGTTTGCGCCGTATGATTTTTCTGGAGTGCATATTACGCCACCAACCGACGGTTTTAGTGGTCAGAAATGCATAAATGTTCGCGGAGTTGATATCGTTATTAATGAAGTTGGCCCAGGGCATACTGACGGCGATGCTATTGTGTATGTGCCCGACAGAAAAGTCGCCTATGCGGGTGATATTTTATTTATTGGCGCTACGCCGGTTATGTGGGCTGGACCCGTTAAAAATATATGTAGTGCGTTAAAACAGTTACTGGCATTTGATGCTACTGTAATTGTGCCGGGACATGGTGCCTTCGCACAACGCAAAGACGTACAAAATTTATTAGATTACTGGGAATATTTGCAAGAGCATTTATTTGCCCAAAGTAACAATGGCATGTCGAGTATCGAGGCCGCACGTTTTGTCGCATTAAGTGACGATTTTAATCAACGGCCCTTTGCTCTTTGGGATTCTCCCGAACGTATTATTACCAATGCCTGGAACCTATACCGTGAGTGGGGTATCGATCAAACTTCGCTTCCCGGTACACTAGGAACTATGAATTTGTTGCGCCATCAGGCGACTCTTGCTTTTGATCTTAATAAGGCTTCACCTAGGGTGATGCGCCACTTTTAATGGGAGTTTTTATGAAGCGTTTAGATATCACCATTCCGTCCGAAGGTGAGCAACTCGCTGCTTGGTTGTATTTACCCGAATCGACTAAGCCAGCACCTGTCATTGTCATGGCCCACGGTTTAGGGGCTGTACGTACCATGCGTTTAGATGCCTTTGCGGAAAAATATTGCGAACAAGGCTACGCCTGCTTGGTATTTGATTATCGTTTTTTTGGTGATAGTAGCGGCGAGCCGCGCCAATTGCTCAACGTTAAAAAACAATTAGAGGACTGGGCAAATGCCGTTAAATTTGCGCAGCAAGAAAAGCGAGTTGATACCAGTAAGGTGATTGTTTGGGGTAGCTCGTTTAGTGGCGGTCATGCACTGGCGACGGCTGCTAGCGTTCCTGGTATTGCCGGTTCTATGTCGCAGTGCCCTTTTACTAATGGTTTAGCATCAACGTTAGCGCTAAATCCAATTAGCTCAATCAAGGTATCAACGCTTGGCTTTTTCGACATTATTACCAGTCCTTTTAAAAAGACTCCTATTATGGTCGATTTGGCTGGAAAGCCGGGTTCTGCAGCCTTAATGTGTGCTCATGATGCGCTGACTGGTTACGAGGCTATTAAACCGAGTAATCATAGGATTCCGGGATACGTCGCAGCCCGTTTTGCGTACGATATTATTCGCTATTTCCCCGGTCAATCAGCCGCCAAGGTAACCTGCCCTGCTTTAATCATTGCGTGTTTAAAGGACACAGTAGCGCCAGTAAAACCTACGTTAAAATACGCTAAGCAATTAGCACAAGGTAAGTTGGTGGAATTCGACACCGGCCATTTTGATATTTATGTGGGTGAATGGTTTGAACAAACCGTAGCCGTTCAAATTGCTTGGCTAAAGCAACACTTTCCGATCAAAGGGTAATTACGATGCACACAGAAGATGAGTTATTAACGCCAACTAAAGGCTGGCAATCAACCAATACCATGCACATTGCGCCCGTTAGCCCTGAAAATGCCAACCTGTTGCAACGTATTCTTCTGTGGGCTATCGAACGTTTTGGAAAATTAAAAGCAGCCAATCTTTGGTTGTTGATGATGAACAACATGCGCTTATTGAGGGGAATGTTGGGTTTTGCCTCTAAACTAATGCCGTTTGGTGAGCTGGATCGTCGTGATACCGAATTAGCTATATTACGCGTAGCTTGGCTCTGCCGTTCGCGCTATGAATGGGGTCAACATGTGGATATCGGCACTCGTGCTGGCTTAACGAAAGAAGAGATTCGTCGTATCCCAGAAGGCCCTAACGCAAGTGATTGGACACCGAAGCAACGCTTAATTTTGAAAGCTTGCGATGAATTGATCTCTGATCACATAGTGGCCGAAGATACTTGGAGTGGCTTAAGCGCTGAGTTCAGTGCGCGTCACCAAGTCGAACTATTAATGCTGATTTGCTGGTATCAAGGATTAGCTGGAGTGCTTAACTCGTCGGGGATTCCGCTAGATGCAGAGTTGGAAAAAACGTTAAAAAAATATACGGCGCGTTAATTATTAATTAAATGTCTTATTAAATTGGATGCACGGGGTAATCTTGTTGAAACTGTGTCATCGAAAATAATTCATCAACCTGATCAGCTAAACGTCGACTGCGGCGCTGGTCAATACCCAAATATTGCAGCTCGGTAAGGCATTCAATACAAATATGCTGTTGTTTGGTGGGCTGTGCTGTACTTAATTCTAATGACTGCGGTTGATGACGTAAGTTTTGTACGATTGGACATCCGGCAATATGGATGTCATCTTCGTGCTTGACCCAAACACGAGAGTTTTTTAGGGCTAAGGTCTTATCCCGCAATATGCGTAACTGTTGTCCAGATACTTTCATACCGTCGTTTTTAAGAGTTTCACGCTCACCGTATGTTAGCTGATGCTCAGGATCAAAGTCGGTAAAGTCTCCCGATTCAGCTGCACCCATCATTTTTTTTAGCTGATTAAAGTCATTGTCTTCTGTGAAGTTAAAAAGCTTCATGGCTGTACACGATCCAGAATGGTGGCAATTCGGCCTTCGGCATCGGTCCGCACGCGGAATTCAACTCGCCGAGACCGCTCACCATCTTCAACACCGGCGGCATCGCGTATCACCTTAGCCGATGACAGGCCATTAGCGGTTAGGTAATTTTTAAGCCAACTTTTACTGTCTTTAACGGCTGGTAATTCCAATACGTATTCAAGCGTAGAGCGAGTACGTTTTTGCGATAAATCCATGTTGCGAATATAGGCTTCATCTTCGTCTTTCGCGCCATACCAACTCGTCGATGTATGCCCTTCTATTCGCACTTCGAGAATATCGTCGCGGTATGGCTCTTGGGTAATAATACGCACATAACGTGGAAAGAAGTCGTTAAGTATCGCTTGAAATTCGGGCTTAATATCGGCTTCACCTCGATCGAATAATACGTCGGTATTATTAAACCGAAATGAGAGGTCTTCATCCAACTCCGCTCCCCAACGAGGCATATCGGCAGCGAATTCATTGTTTAAGTCGCGATACAGTTGAGTACGAAGTTGGTCGTATAAAATCGCAACGTCTCGAATCTTATCCCGTTCGGTTTCGACGTTAATCATAAAAACCACCGAAACCAACATGAAGACCATCATTAGGCCAGCCATTAAATCGGATACAGCTACCCAATGGCCTTCGTCTTCTTTTACAGTTCCAAATTCTTGTTCATTCATCGACGCTTTGCACCATATGAACCAGTGAACGTAGCTTGTCGGTCAGTGGTGAGTAATCACTAACAAACTTTTCAGACAGCGCGGTAAGCTGTAAACCAAACGCCCGCAACGCTTTGTTAAGCTCTTCTTCCATACTGGTATCTAACTGAGTCACTTGGCGCTCTAAACGTTCGCCCAAACGCTGCATGTGCTGTTGGCTCGCATGTTGTTGATCTTTCAGTAGCGCACCGCTATCGGCGAGTTGATCTTGTAACTGTTGGCTGATCGTCTGCTGCATTTTACCCAGCTCTTCGATGGCCCAGCGTTGTTGCGATTGCACGGTATCGGCAATGCCTTTGGTGAGTATAGAAATACGCTCTTCGAGCTTTGGTAAGCCTTCTGCCGCGTGATTTACCATGTCGGCTAGACTGCCAAGCTGGGAGTGCAGGTTGAGTCGTTGGGTTTCAAGGCCTGTTAGCAGATCTTGCAACGACTCTGAGATGCCATTGAAGGCGTTGGCATTATCAACCATATACTCGAATGCATGACTCGCTTCTTTCATTGATGCTGAGGTACGTTCCTGCTCACCAATTAAATCATTCAGTTGAGCTTTATATTGCTGCTGCCATTCCAGCATGGCGATAACGGATTCATTGAGCTGTTTGAAGTTTTCGCCGTATTGCTCATTAATTTTGGTGTTAAATTCATTCATAACCATTTTAATAGCGCCGACCAGCGCTTTAGCATTGGCCTCGGCCATGCGCTCTTGATAGCTCTCTAAGGTATCAACCACCTGATCTAGCTTACCCACCATTTGTTGATGATTAACTTGCAAACGTTGGCTAAAAGTATCGTCGCCTTGAGTACGAACTTGGTCAGCCAGTATGCGTAGCGAGGTATCAAGATCGTCGATGCTAGCAGCGCGGGTTTGTTTTGCTTCTCGGCGTCCCGTTTGCGCAACGGCTGCGCGTATTTTTAGCGTCAGGGCAGTGAATAGACCGGCAATAGATGACCAGAAAGCCGTTTTGAGGCCGTCCATAAGCTTAGGAACACTGCCTTGAATATCACCGGTATCGAATTCCCATAAACCCAAGGCAACACCAAGAAAAGTACCAAAAATACCGATGCTAGTAAGAATGTTAGGTGCGATCTCTGCCGTGCGCGCTGAATAGCGAAATGCATGAAAAAAAACGCCAAGCACTAGGATGATGCCGATGAGGCCTAGGGTCCATCCAGAAAACTGTTCGGCCATAACGATATGTCCTGCCTTTTTGAATCAATAACGTGATATCTGACAGTTTAGTTCAGATTTACCACTTCGCTTCTTTGGTCTTAACTGTCGGATTTTCGGCCAATCAGCTCATGAAAACAGGCATCACTGAACTGCACGCAATAGCGCTGCTAATGCTCAGTAAGATTAGTGAATTTAAGGCACCAATTACCTGAGTAAATCAGTCAACCAATTAGCAAATGATGTTTGCGATACACCGAATTTACTGGTTAGAATCAATGGCTAACCCCTGCAAGTGAGTTTCCGCCTTGTGGGGTGACAGGTGAAATTAAAGCAAAAATCTTGGCTGTTTTTTTCAGCCTTAAACTTGAGGTATATCGTATGACTGGTTCTGTGTGGAGTTTACTCCTCGTTGCTGTACTCGTTGCGCTTACTTATAAACGTGCTCCGCTAAAGATGTCGGCAATTTCGCTCGGCATTTTTGCTGTTGTTGCATTTGTAGGTGGTGCCGCTACTACGATCGCTGTCATTGCCGCGCTTGTTGCTATCGCTTGTGGTGTATTGAGCTTGGAATCCTTCCGCGCCAATACCATTACTCGCCCTATCTTCTCGTTGTACAAGAAGATCCTACCTAAGATGTCTGAGACTGAAAAAACAGCACTCGAAGCAGGTACTGTTTGGTGGGATGGTGAACTATTTTCAGGCAAGCCTGATTGGCATACATTATTGGATCATCCAAATCCAAGCATTCCACCAGAAGAGCAAGCCTTCATAGACAACCAATTAGCAACACTTTGCTCTATGTTGAACGAATGGGAAACCGCGCAAAACGGTGACTTATCAAAAGAAATTTGGGACTACATCAAGAAGGAACGTTTCCTTTCTATGATTATTCCTAAGTCATATGGCGGTCTTGGTTTCTCGGCTCAAACTCAATCTCATATTTTGCAGGCGCTAACCGTTTCAGGCGCTGCATTTACTAGCGTTGGTGTACCTAACTCTCTTGGGCCCGGCGAACTGTTATTGAAATACGGTACACAAGAGCAAAAAGATCATTACTTACCACGTTTAGCCGATGGCCGCGAAATTCCATGCTTTGGTTTAACTGGCCCACGCGCGGGTTCAGACGCAACGTCATTGCCAGATACCGGCGTTGTTTGCAAAGGCATGTGGGAAGGTAAAGAAGTTCTTGGTTTAAAAATGAATTTCGAGAAGCGTTACATCACGCTCGCACCTGTTGCGACAGTGGTTGGTTTGGCTTTCCGTATGTTCGACCCAGAAGGTTTAATTGGCGATAAAAAAGATATCGGTATTACCGTTGCTTTGTTACCTCGTCATTTAGAAGGTATGGACATTGGTAACCGTCACAAGCCGGTAGGCTCGCCATTTATGAATGGTCCTATCTTCGGTAAAGACGTGTTCATTCCGCTAGATTTCATCATTGGTGGTGCTGCTAATGCCGGTCAAGGCTGGCGTATGCTGGTTGAATGTTTGTCGGTTGGCCGTTGTATTACTCTGCCGAGCTCAGGTGCGGGCGGTGGTAAATACGCGATTGCTGCGAGCGGCGCTTATGCACGTATTCGTCGTCAGTTCAATGTGCCGATTTCTAAATTGGAAGGTGTACAAGAAATGCTGGCGCGCATTGCCGGTAATACCTACACCGCTTCTGCCGGTGCGCGTGTTACCGCCATTGCAATTGATGAAGGTCACAAGCCTTCTGTGCCATCGGCTATTCTTAAGTACAACCTAACTGAAATAGCGCGTGATATTGCCAACGACAGCATGGATATTCATGGTGGTAAGGCGATTATTCGTGGTCCTAAAAACTACGTTGAATCGGGCTATTCGTCAGTTCCTGTCGCCATCACGGTTGAAGGTGCCAACATTCTAACTCGCTCTATGATCACCTTTGGTCAGGGTATGATTCGTTGCCATCCTTTTGTTCTGCCAGAAATGCATGCGGCACAACAAAATGATCTTAAAGCCTTCGACAAAGCCTTATTCGGGCACTTTGGCTTTATTTTCTCAAACTTCTCTCGCTCTGCAGTGCTGAACCTAACTAACGCTGCATTTACCAGCGTGCCGGTGACTGGCCCAACGAAGAAGTACTATAAGCAAATTAACCGTTATGCGGCATCCTTCGCGGTGATGGTTGATATGTGTGCCTTCTCTCTTGGTGGCGAGTTGAAATTCCGCGAGCTTATCTCTGCGCGTTTGGCCGATATGCTGTCCAAGATGTACCTAGCATCGATGGTATTGAAGCACTGGGAAGATCAAGGTGCTCATAAAGCTGATTTACCTTTGGTGGAATATTCTTGCCAGAAGCTATTCAGCGAGTTTGAAACAGCACAAGATGGTTTGATTAAGAACTTACCTTCTCGTCCTGTTGCTGCGATATTACGCGTTCTAACCATGCCTCTTGGCCGTGTAGCAAAAGCACCTAGCGACAAGCTAGTCGCTAAGATCGTTGATTTGGTTACTTCTCACAATGAGACTCGCGAACGTTTAATCGCAGGTACTTATCGTGGTGAAACAATCAGCAATGGCTATGCAGAAACCTTGCGTAATCCACTAGCGGTATACGACGGTTTGTTGGATCGCGTGGAACAAGCGGATGTTATATACAAGAAGATTGGTACGGCACTCAAAGCTGATAAGTACGATGAAGCCACCCTTAGCATTGAAGGCCGTATTACCGACGGTGTTAAGATGGGCATTCTGACTGCTGATGAAGGTGAGTTCATGTTGGCGTTTGAAAAAGACGTTCTAGACATGGTTCATGTTGATCACTTCCCATTGGAACATTTTGGTCCTGTTGCTGAGAACCAAGATACGCCAAAGAAGGCAGCAACAACTCGTAAGAAAAAAGCCGATGCTAGCGAGCCAGAAGCGGTATAACATCCCTTTCTAACTCGTGTTAGTAACGTAAAAGCCCCGTATGAAACGGGGCTTTTTTTTGCACCAAAGACCGTTATGATAAAGCACCTTTGATGACTTAAATTAACGCTTTTAGGGATTAATCATGCTGATCAGCAATATGGAAGTCGTACCCGGTAAACGCATCGTTCGCCATCTAGGTATGGTGCAAGGTAGTACGGTTCGGGCAAAACACGTTGGCCGCGATATCATGGCGAGCTTCAAAAATATTTTTGGCGGCGAGCTTAAAGGTTATACAGAACTACTGTCGGAATCTCGGGATGAGTCGCTCAAGCGCTTGGAGGAACAAGCACAAGCACTCGGTGCCAATGCAGTGGTCAACGTGCGTTTTTCTACGTCATCCATCGCAGCAGGCGCTTCGGAAATTTTCGTTTACGGTACGGCGGTTATCCTGGAGGATCGCTAATGCAATTGGTGATTTTTCTGGTGCTATTGGCGCTTGGCTACGGTTTTGGCCGTTGGGCCGAAGCTCGCCACTACCGCCGTATTCATGAGCGAGAGAAGGCGCTACGCCGTATTCTTGTTATTCCCATGCGTTTACCTCCTCCGGAATACTTACAACACGGTAGTACGCTAGTCACAGGAAGTGTGGTCATTTCCGTCGATTACTTTAAGACCATTGCTGCCGCACTGAGAAACGTCTTTGGGGGTCGCGTTGGTGCCTATGAATCCCTACTGGATCGTGCACGTCGTGAAGCCACCATTCGCATGCAAGAAGAGGCCAAGAAAGTGGGAGCTCAAGCGGTATTGAATGTGAAATACGAAACCAGCCGTATCGGCCAGCAAGCCGGAAAGTCGATTGGCTCCGTAGAGGTACTGGCCTACGGTACAGCTATGATTCCGAGGGCTCCTCAGTGAGCTCTAATCTTCCTAGAGAAAATCCTATATTACCCGATGAGATTAATAATTCTTATGAGCATCCACTCAAAGACTTCTTAATTTTAGCGGGTTCTCTTTGCGCGCTATTGATTGCAACTATCTATCTAATTGCCTGGACTGCTTTTTGGCTTGCCCCAAGAATCCCCTTTGAATGGGAACCTTCGATTGCAGGCATAGCCGCACCCAAATTAAACGAACAGCAGAAACAACAACAAGCTTATCTGCAGGATCTGGCCAATCAATTGAGCGCAAGTCAGCCTCACCCCTTGCCTGTTACTGTACATTGGCTTCCCGATGAAGATACCCCAAATGCCTTTGCCATGGTCGCAGGACAGTTATACGTAACCGGCGGATTAGTGAAGACCATTTCTTCAGAGAATGCTTTGGCAATGGTGATCGCACATGAATATGCTCATGTCGAGAAACGCCACCCGATGATTTTATTCTTAGAGCAAGTGAGCACCGGACTGTTAATGTCAGCAGTAGGAATTCATGACCAAATCAGTCCACTTAGTCAGTCTGCCGGACTTTTGACGCTGATGAGCTTTAGCCGTGACATGGAACGTGCTGCCGACAACCAAGCAATTGAGTTAGTGCGTGCCTATTATGGCCATACCGCAGGTGCGGATGAGTTTTTTGCCAAGATGCAAAGTAAAGAGGACATGCCCTTATGGGCATCGGCTTTGCAGACACACCCTGCGACTAGTGAGCGTTTAAAACGATTACAGGCCGAAGATGATACTGAAGGAAAGCTAACGCCCCTCCCCTCGTGGATGAAGAGAGGAGCAGATAGCTTAGAAACGGAAGATTAAGCGGGTAGATCGTCGATGTAACGCTCGGCATCAAGTGCAGCCATGCAACCAGTACCCGCTGACGTAATGGCTTGACGATAAATGTGATCGCTAACATCACCTGCTGCAAACACACCTTTAACGCTGGTTTGTGTCGCATTACCGTTAGAACCGCTTTCAACCACGATATAACCGTCTTTCATTTCTAACTGGCCTTCGAAGATAGCGGTGTTAGGCTGGTGACCAATAGCAACGAAGATACCTTCAAGATCAATATCCTTGCTCTCGCCACTCATACGGTTGCGAATACGCATTCCCGTAACACCCATATCGTCGCCCAGCACCTCATCAAGTTCACTATTCCACTCGATAGTGACATTGCCGTTAGCGGCCTTGTCCATTAGCTTGTCGGCTAGAATTTTTTCGCTACGGAAACCTTCACGGCGATGGATAACAACCACTTCTTTTGCGATGTTCGAGAGATATAGCGCTTCTTCTACTGCGGTATTACCACCACCGATAACAGCAACTCGTTTATTTCGGTAGAAGAAACCATCACAGGTCGCGCAAGCTGACACGCCCTTGCCTTTGAATGCTTCTTCGCTCTCTAAACCTAGGTATTTAGCACTAGCGCCAGTAGCGATGATCAAAGCATCACAGGTGTAGACACCGGTATCACCTTTTAATGTAAATGGGCGCTTAGAGACATCAACCGCAGAGATTTGATCAAAAATAATTTCTGTTTCAAAACGCTCGGCGTGAGCCTTCATGCGTTCCATCAACTCTGGTCCTTGCACGCCCATAGTGTCGCCTGGCCAGTTATCGACTTCAGTAGTGGTCGTTAACTGTCCGCCCATCTGCATGCCAGTGATCATCACCGGGTTTAGGTTAGCTCGAGCTGCATACACCGCTGCGGTGTAACCTGCAGGCCCAGACCCCAAAATCAGCAGTTTTACGTGACGTGCATTGCTCATATCGATGAGCCTCCAAAATTAAGATAGGTGAAAATTTGTGTCGGCATTATAGGTGATATGGGCGCGATGGATAAGTAACAAGGGTGAATCTTAAAATTCTGCACAAGATTATAAGACAGATAACGACACGATCATTCGAAATCCGGCAAGGGTCTACCGCAATTCGAGCAATATCCCTGCTTTGGCTCGTTGTGGGGAATCAGTGAAAATATGCGCTCCGTACAATTGCCTCTCATACACAGTTACAACTCATTACAAAAATAGTATTTCCTGTGATTCTATAAATAAATCAGGAAGTTAAAGCGTTGTTACAGTGTAATAGGCCGATGTGTCAATGAATCTGCGTTGTTGCGCCCAAGACCTTGGTGCAGGATTACTACAGCAGTTACGCATCGATTAAAAAAAACAAAGGTCTGCAATTATGCAAAAGCGTCAAGAAGTTCAGCAAAAGTCTCGTTTGGGTCTTCTTCTAATAGAGAAGGGGTTGATTAACAGACGACAACTGGATGAAGCGCTGCGATTGCAGTCCGAGACCAATCTAAGATTAGGAGAGGTCATGGTACGTCAAGGATGGTTAACTCATCGCCAGCTGCAGCGAGCGCTCAAGAAACAGTCTCGCTATCGCCTTATTGCTGCCATCAGCGCCATGCTGCTTGGACCTCTACAGCCTTTTATGGGTAGTGCCCATGCCAGTGTTGAACAAGCTCCTGTCGTTTCTCAAGAGGAACTGGGGCAGCGAATTGGCATGAAGGCTATGGACGAAGAATCTATGGGCGAAGTAACAGCTCAAGGTCTTCAAAATGGTGATTACGATAAGTTGGTTGGCATCATCAATGGTACGGTATCCGACCAAGATGCTGGTGAGACATCCGTTGTTGCCGCATTTGAATCCCTACTCCCTGGCTTGAACTTGCTAACTGACTACGAAATTAGCGATGTTGAATATCATGATCCCAACGGGCCACGCACTACACTGAATGCCGACGGTTCTTTAAGTGTGCAAGTACCTAAGCGCATAGGCCAAATTGCTTTCCGTAACCTCAATGTCTTAGGGGCTGAAGGTCCAGCAATGGGCGACTTGTTCATCAATGATATTCGCCTAACAGAAGGTTCCAGTATTACTCTGCGCTTCCGCGAGTAAAGCTTTATAATGTGCATTGATTTTTTTGGCCGCTATTAGCGGCCTTTTTTTATCCTAGCTTTTTATCCGGGCCGTCTTCTGCGCTAGCCTACCCTGCTTAAAATCCCAAAGCTTCTGTTGCTATAAACTTCTCTATATTCATAGCTTATCTACGAGCAAGTATTGCCTGATCTTCACCCCTGAATTTTGTGAGAGCTAGGTAACTTCTGTTACTTAGACTTAGCTTCAAAGCCGAGGGACGAAGCGATATACGATCTGACGCTTAGTATCAGCCACTTCTAATTTACTTGACTAGTTACAGGTACTCGAATGCAACCAACACTGCTCGCCATCGTTTGACGTATCCGGCAGATACAAAAACGGGAGCCGAAGCTCCCGTATTTAATCTCAATACAACTTATTTAATTAGTCGTATCCGATCATCAGCGGTACATAAGCAACCACTAACAATGCCAGACCCATTGTCACGAGAGGTAATAAAATCTTCTCATGACGATACCAGAAGTTGTGACCTTCCAGCGCCGACAATCTTACTTCTTCCTCTCCTACCACTTGCCTCGTGAGTAAGTGGTTGAGGGCTACCGGTGGACTCAAATAACCTAATTCAAACGCCACTAGAGTAACCATCCAGAAGTGAACAGGATCAATACCGCTATCGTATGCAATGGTAGCAATGGTCGCGCTTACTAAAATTACAGCACCGTATGGGTCCATAATCATGCCAATCACAACAAGAATGGCAACCAGCAAGGTCATAGCAACCCAAATAGAGCCAAACTCAGTTGGAACCATAGACATCAGCTCAACGCGCTCAATTACACCGCCAATACTGATCGACATACCCATCAACATTAACAGAGCACCAATATGTCCCGTTGTTTCTGTGGTTGCTTCACGTATGGTCTTCTCAATAGAGTCGTTACCTTTACGAACATCATCCCAAGAATCCACTAGACGCTTTTCAAGATAATCAATATTTAGGTTTTCGCGACCTGTCTTCTCTTGAGTTAAACGCTCATAAATCAAGATGACCAACAGTAATACCGGCAAAATGATGGGGGCAGAGAATTCATCCAAATAAGCATTTAGCAATAAGGCGTAAACTACCAAGGTTACACCAACTAAAATGACATATGGGAACAGTGGCTTAAGAGCTGCTTTAAATTCTGGCCAAACGTTTTCTGGCGGGTCTAGACGCAGAGGACCCTGGCGAGTTATTAACGCCATCATCGCAAACAGTGCAGTTGTTAAGAAAAAGACTTTTACGCCCCATCCAAACAATTGATCGGTTGTGACTTCATTGTTCAACGCTGCAACAATCACAACAAGTAAACATGGACGCAATACAACACCAAGCGAACCCGACATTGCAGTAGCTGCAAGCGCTAACTGACGACGAGCACCGGCACGACGCATTTCAGCGTAGATCAATCCACCAACGGCGATAACGAAAATACCTGAACCACCGGTATAAGCAGTTGGAATTGCAGCAAGTGCAACAACAGCAACGGCTAACATTTCTGGCGGTAATTTGAATGGACGGAAAATATTAAATACTTTACCTGCCAATTCGGTACGCTTTAGCAACATACCAATCCAAACATATAAACCGACGTTCAAGAATAGTTGTGACAGCTCCATCATTTGGTTTAGATAAATACCAATACCTGCACTATGACCAGCAGAGATAAAGTAAGTACCGGAAATGATACACATAGTTGCGTATAGCGGAACCGCCAACTGTGCTTTGAGGAAACTCCCGCCTGGTTTAGCTGTCTTAGGTACGAATATGAATTGGAACAAACTCAAAAGCAGAATGACGCCGAAGCCCCCGATCCATAACCAATGCAAGATACCGTGTTCAGTGGTGACTGCAATGCCAGCAGAGAAGGCCACATTTTTAAAGCTATAAACGGAATAGAATAAAATCGTTGCTGCAATTAACTGCGCACCGGATGCTACCCGATAATCCATTACGGTTATCATAGGGCGCAGCGCTATGTGATGACGACGGAATAACGCCGTCAAGCCACATATGAGTACCAATACTGCAAGCATAATGCGCTGAGCACTTAAACCCATTTCACCAAAACGGGCTACACCTAGCTCAACGGTACGGAACAATTTTACGGCTGGAGTAATGCGCCCATCGGTTGCTTCAAATTGCTCAACTTTGATACGACACTGATCTTGAGCAGCGAGCAACGACTGACGCATCAAAGCAGGATTGATTGGATCCGGCTCAAATAAATCGAAATCATCTTGAGGTGCAGCTGCACGTTGTTGAATAATTTTATTAAGTTCAAATTCAACATCGATATTAGGATTACAGTCTGGGGTCACAGGATCGTGACGCAGCGTAAAATATCCTTCCCAGATGCCTTCACCCAGCTGTAAAAGCTGTGCATGCATCGTGTGGCTTGTATTAAGGATCACTACAAAAACCAATACCACAAAGGCAGGTAAAGCGGCGAGCCATTCGTACGCCGTGCGGTGCCCCACACGCACTGTTTGCTCCATGAAATATACCTCTAGATGATTAAAAAGAACCGAAGCCTGCCGGCTTCGGTTCTTATCCCTAACTTCTGCACACTCGCAACTTCTGTGGTTGCTTTAAGAGTACTTATAAGGGGGAACTTTTTATTCTAAATTTTCTACGCACTCACCTTCTGCCGGATTTTCTCGGCAGCGGAGTTTACGCAGTAAAGTCAGCATAGTAGCGTCGTAAACACCTTCATCACGCAAAGTGATACGAACTTGACGAAGCATTTCGTTATATTTTTCTACGTCTGCCTTTGGCAAATCAATCCATGTAGTTTCAGGGATACCAGCCGTATCCTGTGTTACGAATGCATTAGCCTTATCAAACAAGCCAGCGACATAAAGTCGAGACTTTTGACCGAACCCTTCAGGGAAACGTTCTTTGTGCAAAAGCACTTGGAAATCTAAGTAAGCAAGGTTGTAACGTAGAATCCCACCTTTTGTACCAATCCCCTTGTACATTTCAAGTGGTGAATAGGCGATTGCAGGTGCATAAGCGATATCCACGCTACCGTTATTAAACTTGCCAGAGAAGTTAGCCGAGTTTGACGGAACGATTGACGCACCAATATGGTTTACCATTTTTACCGATGGCTCATCGTACTCTAAGGTGGCAATACGCTTGCCTGACATTTCTTCTACGGTATCGACGCTACGATCGCGTACAAACAAGTAAATCGGGCCTGCCGGAATCACACCACCGACTTCGTAGCGATCACCAGTGACCATATATTTAGCAGCGCCAGGCTGAGAAATGGTGTTAACCAAATTTCTCATAACGCTAGTTGTTGGTACCGCGCCAATCGCTTCAATAGTAGATGCAAATTTGCTGTATGGACGAGCTCGAGCGCCTGTCAGCATAACGGCATCACATTGCTCTGCTTTGAAATCATCAGAAGCAATTTTTTCATCTGTGTAGGCACGCAAATGAATGTTTACATTTTGCTGTATAGCGAACTCACGGTATTCCTTCATTAACCCATACAAGTTGCCGTTGGCACCTAGTGGATCATAAATACAAAATTTTCGTTCGTCCGCTGCCGCGAATGTAAGTTGGCTGGCAGCTAACGCTGCCACACACAAAAGCTTACGCATATTAATCCTCCAAAAGATCATCGATACTCAGGCTAGGAGCCGCAGATTTCTTTTCGTCATCCCAGAAAGTGCCTAAGCCACCAACAGGAGTACGAGAACCAGTTCCTTCAGTCCATAGCCGATCTGATACTGCCAGAATTTGACGCGATGCCACTAAATCTAACAATTGATAATCGCGGTTTGGCTTGTCTACTTTTAAAGATGCTGCATGACGACGAATTGCATCACGTACTTGTTCTGGGTTACCGGAGCCATCAGCGATAACAACTTCTACTGCGTGAGACAAACGCACACCGCTATCTGAACCACCGCGAGCTGCTGCTGCCATTTCAACCCAAGGATCGACTCCTTCAGGCGCTGTATCTGGCATCAAAATCCACAAACCAGCTTGGGCCGCTAAAGGTAAGCCCCAAAATTCTTGATTATCCAGACACTGCAAACCACGAACGGTTTTCATAGCAATGTCTTTAGGAACGTTAACAACGCTTTGAGCGCGCAAGTCAGACATAACCGCTTGCAAACCCGCTAAGTTACCAAGAGCCCAATAAACGCGGTCTTTCTTGCTTAAACTTGGGCATTTTTTGCCGCCTGGCTCACCAAACTCGTGCACCATGTTTTGGTAGGCTTTGTATTGACGCGCTGCTGCAATTGCATAATCGCGTTTTTCACGGATGCGAGCATCTTTAGCTTCGTTGATGTTTTGCGCTTTAAAGGCACGAATGTAGGCAAGACTGTCTTCCGACGCATCCGCTTCAGCACATGAACCAGCCATCATGTTCATCATAAGAGAAGCACGGTCAGGCGTTGACGTTACACGTGTAAACGCCATGACCATAGGTTGCAGACCTTGGGTTGTAGAACAAGCTACACCAATGTCATCAACGGTCATTGTATAAGGTGTGATGTGCCGATCAGTTAAGTCGTAAACCACCCAACCGGTGGATTTATAAATGATGCTGCAGCCAGATACTGAAGCAAGCGCAGCAATAACGATTGCAATACGTGAGAGAAACGACATGACGCCCCCATAGGATGAGTAGTTTGTTGTTATTATGGCCAAGATAGTAACCTATCTGGGCAATTAACGCACTCCGGAGGATATCCCGATTGTTACGCCAATACCATTGCAAATCCGCTATCCGGACGCTTGGGTGACACCATATGGACATTTTCACGCCACAAAAAGGTTTAAACCTGCCAACAAGTACACAAAATGCGACATTTAGAAACATAAACAGTGATCTTTCATGTGGGATTGAATGGCACTTTTCAAAGCAAAACAACGAATTCAACCCACGTAAACTCGTCATTTTACGCCACCAAGAAGGGTCATAAAGCGCCATTAAGAGCATAATAAAGAGCCTATCCATGACGTATTAGCACTCTAAATAGACACTATCCATACTCGTCATCGGCGCTGTGATAGGCCGCCTAAACCTTGCGAATTCTCAGGGCAGGAGAAAAGTTGGAGCAATTTTTTACATTGACTTATTCGACGGTGATAACTTAGAACGAGCGTTAGAAATATTCTTAGACGCCCAGCAAGCTGAATTCAATAATACTCTCTCCTGATCATCGGACCCTTCGCGCCGCTAAGACATTAGAAATAACAGACCCCTGTCTTGAAACGCACGCCATCATCACAACTGTCCTACATAGGATTCGGCTATGCATAGTGTGATTTAGTCTTCATAGAAACTGGACGATCGTTAGATAATAAAACTACTTAAAGTAGAGATATTGCTCTTAATTGAAGGTTCTTCGGCAACACCTATGCGGCTTAGCGATCCCTGCGAAAAATGCACACAACAAGATAACTTTAACGACTACTTTTCGTCTTTGCACAGCAATGAGGACAAAGTCACACTCTGAAAATCAGGGGTTGGCAACGGTCAAACTTCGCGCCATAGTGATTAAACACCCAAAGGAGGGAGGTATCGTTTCTGAACGAGAACTTCACAAGACTGCCCTTAGTAGGCAGGAGTAAAAGGTCACAGGGCAAACGACATTGCCTCGATCATACTCCAACGACGCTGAACACCCGTTGCAACGTCTGTGTCTCCTCCGCACTTCGAAAAAACCGCTCTACCCCACTCGCACTACCCCCTAAACCAACTTGCTCATCGCTTACTCATACCTCCAATAGTATGCCTGTATTCGTTGCGCCTATTTGTCTGACCAGACCCTGCTCATTAGGAGAGTACTACTATGGCTGCGCGTAAATCCGACACTAAGCTGTACGTTCTGGATACCAACGTTCTTATTCACGATCCGGTTGCGATCCTCAACTTTGAGGAGCATCAAGTCGTGATTCCAATGACTGTATTGGAAGAACTCGACAAATTAAAAATGGGCAAAGCGTCCATTGCCACTGATTGCCGCGAGGCGATTCGTCAAATTGATCGCATCATTGGTGATGCAAGCCCGACTGAAATAGCTAAAGGTGTTCCTATTATCCGCCCCGATGGTGGCACCTACGGCCACTTTTCTATCCTACTCGATAGTTTCGATGCTCCTCACCGCGCCCTTCCTGACAACCTCAATGACAACAAAATCATTAATAGCCTAGTTATTTTGCAAGAACGCAGTCCTCACCGCGATGTCGTGCTCATCACCAAAGATATCAACATGCGTTTAAAAGCTCGTGGCTGTGGTATTGGTGCGCAAGACTATCAAAACGATCAGATGGTATCTGACGTGTCCTTACTAGAGACGGGCTTTCAACGTGTTGAAGGGTCGTTTTGGGAAACACAAACAACGGTTGATACTTTCCATGATGAGACAGGTACTTATCATAAAATCCCATTGGAAAATTTACCTGAAGAACTCTATGCCAACCGCTTTATCGTTGATGAAAAAGGTTTTATCGGCCGCGTTGATCGAATAGGAGAGCAATTTGCGTTGATTCGCGACCTGCCCTACGAGCAACTTATGGGACAAAGTGCTTGGGGGTTAACACCAAGAGATATCCCTCAAGCGTTAGCCTTGCACTTGCTACTCGATCCCGACGTGCATTTAGTAACTCTCAGCGGTCAAGCAGGCTCTGGGAAAACCATACTGGCACTGGCTGCCGCTATTGAAATGACAGTTGCGACTAAACAGTTCCGCCGCATTATTGCGACACGCAGTACTCGCGGACTTGATGAAGATATTGGCTACTTACCAGGCACAGAAGCCGAAAAAATGGAGCCTTGGTTAGGTGCGATCACCGATAACCTTGAAGCGCTGCATAACGATGACGAACACTCAAAAAGTAGTGTCGACTATATTTTGCAAAAAGTGCCACTACAATTTAAATCGCTCAACTACATCCGCGGACGCAGTTTCCAGCACAGCTTAATCTTAATTGACGAATGTCAGAACTTAACACCACACCAAATGAAAACCATCGTTACCCGTGCAGGCGCGGGCAGTAAGGTCGTGTGCCTTGGTAACCTAGCGCAAATAGACACACCTTACCTCAATCCCATTAGCTCGGGATTAACCTATTTAATTGAACGGTTTAAGGAGTTTCCATACGGAGGCACGATTCATTTAGAGGGCTCACCACGGTCACCATTGGCAGAATATGCTGAGAGTCATCTTTGACGGTTGCTAAAGGCTGAACTATAACTTTAAGGAGCATAAAAAGGGGCTGGTAATAACCGGCCCTTTCCAAACCCACCATCCGAACCCACGGAAGGTTGACATGAAAGCAATCGTTTTACCCTTATTATGTGCCCTAAGTTTTAGTGCCCAAGTATTTGCCGAAGACAAAATTTACGAATTGGAATTTGAAACTGATTCCAATTGGAGCAGTATCGAGATTCGTGACGATGCGGTATTTGTGAATGCGCCTGCAGGCAGCAGCCAGAGCATCAGCGCCAAAGATGGACTACGGGCCTACACCATTTCACCGAAAAAAATCTATTTACGTTCAAGAACTCGCGGTTTAGTGAACATGAATGTATTTGTAAAGTCGGCGAATAACGTACTAGGTCTAACCATCTGTAAGGGCTCACCAAGCAGTTACAGCTGGATCAAATCGGATCAGTCTAAGCAGAAAAACGATTTAAAAGAGAAAGATAACTGCGAGCAAGCAGCTCTTGTTCTCAACCTCTTTTAATCAGCCTGATTAGAATAAAACTCGACTGCCGGGATGACACCATGCCGGCTGTTTATGTTTGCGGTTCTAGTAAGTGACGACTTTCTGCAGCAAAGCCCGACCCAACTTCAGAATAATAGTTAAACGCCACATCAACACCTAAGGCGAGTAACTCTTCTCTTTCATCTTCATAACGCGCTACCGCGGCAACACGTCCTTGATAGCCAGATAACTGCATCATTTCTAAGGTACTGCGCATTTCTGTTTGCGACGGCAGAGCCAACATAACTAAGCGAATGTTGCGCTTCGCTGCCTGCTGCCAAAATTCCATATCATCAGAATCACCAGCTATAACGTTTAGTCCCTTTGCCTGCAAATAAGTCACACGATCAGAATCCGATTCTACCCCGCAAACCGCACCACCGAAATCTTGGCTTAATGTCTGGTAAGCGCCTTTACCAACTCGTCCCATACCTAAAATCAAGATGTCGATTTTCTGCGGTAATTTAACACCATTGTGCGCTCCTTTGCGTTCAAAGCGATTAATTAGATCCCTCTGCACTGCGTATATATGGTGCGCTTTACGATATAAAAAGCTGCTAATAATGAAAGATAACGACATTGCTAAAGCAATAATCACTAACCAGTCGTTACTCAGCCAACCCTCCTCAACGCCGAGATGAGCCACTATCAGTCCAAATTCGCTATAGTTTGCTAACCCCAAGGACGTGAGATAAGCGGTTCGCCCAGGTAAACCCAAAGCAACAAATAAGAAGAAAAATAGAGCAAATTTCACCAGCAATAACAAGAGCAAGCCCAAGGTTACGGGCACCATATCTAGTGTCGGAAGCGCAGTAAAACCGATCGAAAGAAAGAAACCGATTAAAAATAGATCTTTGAACCCCATCAACGATTTATACAGCTCAGCAGATTTTGCATGGGGTGCTAGCAAAATGCCGAACATTAATGCACCGAGGTCACCTTTAATATGCACTAATTGAAAAAGTTCGGCACCGCCCAAGGCCAAGAAAAATCCCATTAAGGGTAATAATTCACCGTGTCCTGCTCGGCTCATTAGTTGATATATAACTGGCCGAATTAGCCAAAGTCCTAACAAAGCAAACGCCCAAGGAGAGGGGATCTTCCCTGTCGATGCGACAAGGAACAATACCGCGATAATATCTTGAATAATAAGAATTCCGACCGCTAACTTGCCGTGACGAACTTTAAGCTCTGAGGCATCCTCCAGCATTTTAATAACACAAACAGTTGAAGAGAAACTCAGTGCAAAAGCCACTAATCCGGCCGTTTGCCATGAAACATCGTATACCTGTGCAATACCAAGCCATGCAGGAACAGGAACAAGTGCAGCCACTAATACAAACCAAATTCCCGAATGGGCAATAGAAGTAGCCCATACCTCGGTACGCAACAAAGCCCGAACATCAAGCTTTAAGCCAATTGTAAAGAGCATTAAGGTAATGCCAAGATCGGCTAACGTTTGCAGATTAGTTAGCGGTTCGATACCTGCGGCATTCATGCCGAAACCCGCTAAAAGAAACCCGACAAGAGGCGGCATCGTTAACTGGCGCGCAATAAATCCACATAAAAACGCCACTAAAATCCAAATATATTCCATACAACCCCTATATAACTATCGACTAATAATACCAAGCAGTGCGCAAGTATGTTTGAGTTTCCCCTAAAGTATCGTCGATACCATAAGCAACCCCAGCCTTTATCGGTAAAATAAGGCGATAGCCTATTAAAGCTTCAATACTCAATTCCATGCCAACGGCAGGCAATGCCTTTCTGTCTTGTCCTCTAAACCAAGCAGCGCCAGATTCTGCGTACAAGGATAGTGACACATCTCCAGCGCCGATTGGCCATACATCCCAATTATCCTCAATGCGCCCTAGCCAAGCGGAAAACTTGATACGTTCGCGGTCATAAAAATGCCCTATCGCGGCTCCCTGCTGATAACCCGACAAAGATAATTCATCACGACCAAATCGCTGCAAATCTTCTTGCGGAGGTAAACCACCGAGTATAAATGTACCCGCGGTATCGTCTGCCCAGCCACCAGCAGCACTTAGTGTTAATGAGTGCCGCCCCGCTATATTAAAGCTGTACTGCCAGTCGGCTTGGTACTGCTCCCCTTTATAAGCACTTTCGAGCAAGTCATTCGTCTCTGCAACGATTTCAATTTTGTGCCCCCAACCTACACCGGTAGACTGTAGGTAGGTTTCTCGATTATCGAAAGTTAATGCCAAGCCTGCGAGCCCCTGACTTAGGTCACGGGGACCTACAATTGTTATATCTTCTGGTGCACGCACTAAACTTTTATTTGAATAGCTTAGGCCCGCACTCAACGAGAGTTGATCTTCGATACCGCGTAGTAGGTAATTGCGCTCACCACGCACGGTATCATCGCGAATAACAATAGGATCAAGCACCTCAGAAAATGGAAAGCGATAGCTATGGCTGCGATCCCAACTCAGTGTCCAACGTGGGTCATAACTATAAAAAGCGCTTCCTTCCCATACATCTTGCTTAACGTCGCGCAGCAATAATAATGAATACATATGCCGCCCTAATGCATCCATGCCGCCGGTTTGCAAACCAACTCGACTGTTCGTGTCGGTGATTTCCCATGCTGGAAGCCAATAATAAGGGCGCACTGTTTTCAACGGAGAATATGGTTCAGCATCTGATGAGTTTGCTGATATCAACACAGGATTAGGATAATTATGCATTCCTATCGGTACATCCGTTACAGTTAATGCGGGCGGCAATGCTGATAACATGGGGATTTCGCGCAACTGATAGCCCGTCACCGTATATTGTTGATACACCACAGAACCATCACGCCAGCGCGGTGAAAACGCCCCCGACTCAACCTGCGTAATCTGACTAACATCACCTTCACTCGTGCGCAGATAAATATTAAAAACGCCATCATAGTCGGCGGTGAATAATAACGATCCGTCGGGGGTGTACTCTGGAGCCGACTCGATCGACAAGCTATTGGTTAACGGTGTCCAAACATGATCGGCGATAGAAAATAACTCTAAATTCCAGCCCTGATCTGGGCGCTTTATACTCGCGGCGATGGACAAACCATCAGGACTGACATCGAAATCACCCAGTACGTCACCCGCAACACCACGCCACAATAGCGACATTTCACCGCTGAGATTAAGTAAATATAACTCGCTGATACCTGCAACCATTCGACTAGCGACCAAGAGCTCACCTTCTGGCAGCCAGCGTACTTTGCGTAACCGCTGCTCACTGGTTAAACGAGTCCAATCACTATTCTGCCAAATAAAAATATCGTTTTCTAAACGACCACTACTGTAGCTAATACGCCTTGACGCGGCGATAACACCCTCTGCATTAACGTCTAAATCGGTAATGCCTTTGGTGTAGGTAAGAAAATCTCCATCGGCTGCTTGAGCATTACTGTCGATTGGATATACGCGTAATTCAGCTCTATCTTGGTCATTGGCATAATTAACGAAAAGCCGATCACCTAACACCGTTGTTGCTAGTGTTCTAAAACCTGAATCTGCAATTGAACGACCTTCCACATAAGTCTGCTCCGGATCCGCCGCAAATCGAACCAGCATATCCTTGCGAAAGTCATCCCACAGCTGCGCAAAGTTTTTTCCAAATACAGTTCTAGCGACATCATTTTGCATGATATACGGCAAAATCTGCTTACTATACTGCTGCAGATATCGCTGTAATTGCTGCTCGCCATAAGTACGCACTAAGTAATCAATAAAATATGCACCGTACAAATAATGTTTGCCATAGGGCCACTCACGCAACGAAGCTACGGCCTCACCAAGCTCATCAAATTCTCCACTGCGTACTTCTGCACGCATTTGCATTTCATAAAAATTCGATTGCAGACGACCAATACCCAATGTTGGATTCGTTTCGAAATACACGGCTAATCCCTCAATAAAGAGAGGCGGCGTTAACGCATGAGGAAAGAAAAAGGGCAGTCGTCCAAATACCTTACGACCGTTAGCTGGAATTCCTCTAGCCATTTCCATATGTAAGATGTGTACGTATTCGTGACGAATAAGTGCAGCCATCCACTCATCATTATTCTCTAAGCCGTTAATATCTTGCGGTGGCGAAGAGAACAACCGAATTTGCGGGAAAGGAGAAAATGTCGCCCAACCGTTAGAGATATCAAAATCATCAACCAACACGAGCTGCGTTTTAGTCGCGGGAACAGTGCCAAAAAAAGGAATTAACTGCTTATGAACCGTTTCAGCAAGATCAAGCGCATGCAGTGCAGTTTCTTCATATTGTTCGCCTTGAGGATAGTGAATCTGAAAATGCTCACTACCGCGTGTTAGCCAAGACTTGGCAGTGCCATCCCATGCTACCGGTTCCGCCACTGCCATAAACGACCAAAGACATACCAGCAACAGAACGAAACGCTGCTCCATAAAGACATTCCTTGTATAAAAGTTGACTCATGATAACGGATCAACACATACAGAGAAATGAAGATCAAACACGGGCCTACTTGCCCTATTATCAACACTGGCCTAAATTACTAAGCAGAACAATAATAGCCTGTGTTCATACAAAGAGATGAAACGATAGCGGCACTTATATGAGGATTACTCGGCCAGCATGGAAAGTTCTGACCTCAATCCCAATATTTGGCGAGGCCAACAGCAATGGTTTCATTGGCAAGATATCAAGGTTAACTACCACCAAGCCGGTAGCGGCCCAGATGTATTGCTACTACATGGAATCTCTGGCAACAGCTGGGATTGGCATTCACTATGGCCGTTACTAACTCAGCAATACCGAGTTACCGCACTCGATTTTGTCGGTTGTGGCGATTCTGATAAGCCCTTTCCCTACGATTACAACATCCACACTCAGTGCGAACTGTTAACAGATTTATTAACTCATCTAAACATTGAAGATATTCATATCGTCGGGCATGACTATGGCGCTCTGATTGCACTATCGCTAGCACAAGAGTGCGCGGTGATTAATACCATGACGCTGATCGCTCCCCGCCTGCCACCATCGCTCGCTCGTTGGCCTTTGCTGGAGCGATTACTGGCAACGCCAATCGGTCCTGCTTTAGTACCCTTTATTAATGAAAAGCGCTTTATGCATTATATGCAAAGGCAAACAGGCCCTTACAGCCGACTATCAACACAATTTTTACGTGATACATGGCAGCTGCTCCGCGTTCATGATGGTTTACGTGCTTTACCTGAACTACTTCATTGCCGCTATTATGAAACCGATTGGCTAAGTACTCTTCCTATCCTACTGATTGATGGTGAGTATGATCGTATGGCCGTTAAGGCTCTTCCGGCTGGGCTAAGTAACGTAACCCACTTACAACTGAGCACCGGCCATTTCCCTCACCTCGAAGATCCACAAAACTTGCTGGATTTAATCCTACATTTTTTACGCAGCCATTCATCTAAATCGATTACCAGTATTCTGGATGATCAAGATCAATCAGAGTAAAGTGCCCGCCTGCAACAAAAAGACAGGCTTATGGAACTCGAATTTCTTTATTTAGACGATGACCTTGTTGTTATTAACAAACCCAGTGGCTTACTCGTTCATCGCAGCGAAATTGATCGCCATGAAACCCGCTTCGCATTACAGCTCGTTCGTAACCAGCTGGGCCGTCGCGTATATCCAGTACATCGCCTTGATAAGCCGACATCGGGCGTATTGGCTTTTGCTCGTAGTCCAGAGATCGCCAGCTTGGTTGCCGACCAATGGCGCGAACGCGATGTCGAGAAACATTACCTCGCCATTACCCGCGGCTATATGCCGGAATTCATCCATCTAGATTACGCCATGGCTCCGCCAGTTGATAAATACGCCAAGCACGAGCGTGTCAGGCCAGAGCAAGAAGCCATTACCGACTTTAGTTGTTTAGCAACCGTCGAGATTCCTGTAGAAATCGATAAATATCCGCAATCACGCTACTCCCTAGTCGATTGCCGACCACACACTGGCCGTAAGCACCAACTACGCCGTCACCTAAAGCACTTAGCACATCCAATTATAGGGGATGCACGCTACGGTAAAGGGCGTCACAGCCGTTACTTCCGCGACCAACTCAACGCCCCTCGCTTATTGCTGCACGCATGGCAGCTCAATATGGTGCATCCGACGTCAGGAGAAGAATTAGTATTCACAGCACCACTAGATGGAATCTGGCGTCAGCTATGCGAACGATTCAACTGGCTTGACGCATTACCTGGATCTCTACAATCCACATTAGACATTCCTCCACACCCTTCTTTAGACCAATTTTTATTGCATTCAGAAGAGGATGAAAACAGCTAAAAGGCCCGTATTTTCGGGCTTTCCGCGAGTTACCCACATTTTCTGTTGATAACTTTCTGGATAAGTTTTTGAAAACTCTCTCTAAGGCCCATGAATACAGGCCCTGAGTTAAATTGTTCGCTTTTACACCACAAAAAAATCTTATATTTTTCAATGAGTTATGAATACTGAAAGTTAACACTACAAGCGCTTGACTTTTTCATGACAGTTCAAAATACGAAGATAGCAAATGTGTATAACCAACTTTTTGTCACCAATACCCTGTCAATAGTCAACACCGCATTTTATAAAAAAAATTGCTCAAATTGGCGGAGATAGTCCGATGAATTTTGCCCACAGATTCTGTGGATAAGTTGGTGGATAAGACTTTGAAAAATGCAACAAATCCCCATCATACTTAGCCTCCCTACAGATTGATCATTTTTTGATCTACTAAAAACTCTATATTTTTCAATGACTTATAAAAATCAATAGACATATTTACTTTTTATAAGCCAAATATGAAGAAAATACGACTTTAAAATACCTGTGTGCATAAGAAGGCATCATCATGGGGCAGGACGCACCGAAAAAGATCTGAGTAAAGCAGTTTTCTGAACTTTTCGGTAAAAAATTAACTTAGGGTGAAAATCAGTCAAAACAGCTCCTGTGGATAACCCTTTGCATAACTTCTGAATACTTGCTCCAAGGCCACTTAATATCAGGCCTGTACTCTTTCTGAATAAGATATAATGAACGTTTGTACTTAAATAAAACGTGTGCACTGAGCGCCAAGCAATAAAGTTACTTAATCGCAAACAAAAAAACCCGCTAGTAAGCGGGCTTCTTTAAGCGATAAACATGCCGATTTTTCGGTTATAAAACGCCTAATCGCTTCGCTAAATCATCTGCTGGCATATAACCAGGAATGAGACTGCCCTGTTCTGTGATAATGGCAGGCGTACCCGTGACACCAACCGACTGACCTAACTCATATTGGACAGCAATCGGAGAATGGCAGTCTTTGCTAGACGCAAGCATTGCTGTCATTTGCGATTGTAATGCACGGTACTCGCCTTCAAGAGTGCTGGCCTGATCTGGACTACTCGCCTTAGACAAGCGCTGGCCAGTGATATTCAAAGCGCGCTGAGTAGTTTTCATATCAGTCATCGCGGTGCCGCGATCAGCTTGGCACCAAACGTAATTGATTTTTTCGTAGGATGACGTCAATTGCCCCGTTTCACGATCTTTAATACCAGAGCGTGGGTAGGCTAAGTAGCGAACTTTAATACCTAGTTCATTTAGACGTGGAATCTCGGTGTGTAACTTTTGGCAATAACCACAATCAATATCCGTGAAGATGTTAATCATGGCTTTTTCCTCGCCCTTAGCCGGGAAGACCACTGTGTCACGATCGGGTACCGCCGCCAAACTCGCTGCGCGCATCGGTTCTTGGCGAGATTCAGTAACACTCTTAGCGCCACGAGCGGTCAACTCATACAATTCATCGCGATAAGTGAAGTAGCTTAAATCCGGCGTCATATGCATGACACTGCCATCTATTAATACCACTTCTAGTACTTGGCCTTTAGCCAACTGCGCTACTTCCCGGACTTTTAGGTCGGGTCCGAAAGCAGCAACCAATTTGGCTTCTGCTGCGTCCTTCAGTGTCATTTCAGCATTTGCCGTTGCACCAATTAATAGTCCAAGCGCAGCGGCAATCAGGGTCTTTTTCATAAAAATCTGCTCACTAACATATGAAGCGTTTGAGTGACTGAGCCAAACTAAGTTCATGGCCCGTAGAAAGTTGCCAACATCATACAGGCCTAGAGAAAAAGACCAAAAAAAAACGGGCCAATGGCCCGTTTTTCCCGCTGAAAAGCTTAAAGCTTTTCTTTGATACGTGCAGATTTACCGCTACGCTCACGCAGGTAGTACAACTTAGCTTGACGAACCGCACCACGGCGTTTCACTTCAACGCTATCAACCAATGGGCTGTGAGTCTGGAAAGTACGTTCTACACCAACACCGTGAGAGATTTTACGCACTGTGAAAGCAGAGTTCAGACCGCGGTTACGCTTACCGATTACTACACCTTCGAACGCCTGTAGACGCTCACGAGTACCTTCTTTCACTTTTACCTGTACAACGATAGTGTCGCCAGGGCCAAATGCTGGAAGTGCTTCTTTCAGCTGTGCATTTTCAATCTGCTGAATGATTGTGTTCTTGCTGCTCATTATTTCGCTCCTTAACAGTCTGATGAAGGCGCTTCGCGTTCATTCAGATACTCTGTCAATAACTTTTGTTGCTCGTTTGTCAGTTCCAGCGCATCCAGTAAGTCCGGTCTGCGTTCCCAGGTTCGGCCCAATGACTGCTTTAAGCGCCATTGGCGGATTTTCTCGTGATTACCACTAAGTAGTACTTCGGGTACTAACTGCCCTTCATAATCTTCGGGGCGAGTATAGTGTGGACAATCCAACAAGCCTTCCATAAAGGAGTCTTGCTGGGCTGATTGATCATGCCCTAACACACCAGGCACTAATCGAATCACGGCATCCATTAACGTCATCGCGGCTAACTCACCACCGCTCAACACAAAATCACCGATAGACCATTCTTCGTCGACTTCATGTTCAATCAAACGTTCATCAATGCCTTCGTACCGTCCGGCTACTAAAATCAACTTATCTTGTTGCGCTAATTCAAGCACACCTTGTTGATCCAGTTTACGGCCCTGCGGTGACATATAAATCACCTTAGCACCGTCTCCAGCAGCTGCTTTAGCTGCATGGATAGCGTCCCGTAAAGGCTGAATTTTCATCAGCATTCCTGGTCCACCACCGTACGGACGATCGTCCACGGTTTGATAGTTATCATGCGCGAAATCACGAGGATTCCAACACGTAATCTGTACCCGATCTTGCTTTACCGCACGCCCACTAACACCTTGGTCAGTCAGCGCTTGCAGCATTTCCGGAAACAGAGTCACAACTCCAAACCACACCGGTTATTACTCCACTTTAGCCCTTGTTTGAGGGCCCAAGTTTAAAAATCCGGGTCCCAGTCAACTTGAATCTCAGCGCGATCCAAATCCACCTCTAGAACAAATTGATCCACATAAGGAAGCATCCGCTCACGTTGATCAACACTGCCTTCGCAAGGTTTGATCACCATAACCTGATTGCCACCACCAGATTCAAAAAGCTCTTTAACCTGGCCCAGCCACACGCCGTCGGTGTTTACCACCTTCAACCCTTCCAGCTGGAACCAATAATGTTCATCTTCTTCAAGTTCAGGTAGTGCTTCAGTCGGTACTGCAATCTCAGCTTTAGCAATGGCTAGAGCCTGATCACGATCGTTAATACCTTCTAATTGTGCAACTAACCCTTTGCCCTGCGCCTTGCCTTGCAGCACTTTGAATTCTTTCCACCGGCCTTGAATCTTAAGTTGCCAAATGGGGTAATCCAGAATGTTGGTGACCGGATCAGTGTATGAAAACACTTTGATCCAACCTTTAATACCAAATGCCGTTGAGACCTTTCCTAATACTGAAATGTTCTCTTCAGACACTACAGACAACTCCGCGTTTGACAATTAAGCCTGAGCTTTCTTGAGATCTTTAACCAATTTCTCAACACGTTCTGTTGGTTGTGCACCTTTGCTCAACCAATAGTCAACGCGCTCAAGATCCAGACGCAAGGCCTCTTCTTGGCCACGAGCAACTGGATTGAAAAATCCAACACGCTCGATAAAGCGACCGTCACGTGGTGAGCGGGCATCAGCTACGTTAATGTGATAAAAAGGACGTTTTTTAGAGCCGCCACGGGCCAAACGGATAACTACCATAAATTCAGATCACTCCGATCGTTTTATCAAGTGACAAGTTTTGGAATCGCTTGTCGTTTATCTTCCCAACCACTTCAATGTGCTCAATGTTGAACATCACCTAGACGGACGGGGCCTATTAAAAGGGCGCGTAGTGTATAAAATCTCTACTCCCAGCACAAGTATTGATTAATGCACGGGGGCTTCGGCTATATCAGCCTGCGCTGCTGCAGGTCGAATGCTCAGCGACACCACCGAAGCCAATAGTAAAGCGATACCTAAGCCAAAGAAGGCTTCATTATAGGACATCACCATAGCTTGGGTGTGTAACTCAGCCATGAGTACACCATAACTCTGATCAGCACTGCCGCCACCGGCCTGCAACATATCGCCCAATTGACGTAGATATTCCAGCGCATTTTGACTGCCCACAACAATACGCTGCTGCAAATCGGCCAAATACAGTGGCACTAAATAGACCGAGCCAAATAGCGCGACACCGAGAACAAAGTAAGAGATACAGGCCAAGGTGAAATCTCGGCTCTTAAATAAGCGCAGATTTACCAGTGGATGCTCACTCGCCAACTGCTTGCGAGCGAAAAGAAATAAACACGACGCTGAAATCAAGGCCAGGAATCACATTCAGGTAAAAGATGTAGTGCCAGCTAAAGACTTCAGTTAACCAACCACCCAATGTCGGGCCTATCGCGGGAGCAAACGTTGCGGTAACGCCAAATAAAGCCATGCCAATCGGTCGTTTTTCGGCTGGTAGCAAAGTAACGATGAGAGTGAAGGCCATAGGAATCAGTGCACCGCCGGTAAAACCCTGCAATACCCGAAAGACAATCATTGAATCGAGATTCCATGCGGATGAGCAGGCAAGCGACGCTAAAATAGCGAAGAAACTATCGACATGACGGTTGAATTTCTTACCATCCAAGCCATCGACATGAATAGTCGCGACATCACCCACGTGCATATTAGCAACTTGAGTTTCTTTAAAGTTGGTATCAATCCAAATAAGCTCAGTCACTAGGCTTAATAGACGCATACCCGGCTCAACTGTCTGACCTACTTGTGCTTGGCAACTAGTCACGATACCGGCCTTAACATAGGCGTTATCTGTATTTTCACGCCCTTGGTGCCACCACCACTAGTAGCCACTAGGAACAACGGCAGCATTAATATTCGTTAAATGAATTATTTTTTGTTACAGAAATATGAAAAAGCCACCGCTCGCGAAATAGTTGCGGCTATAATCGCGGCCTCAATGCTTCGGCAACACAATTCTAAGCGCGAATTCAGTGGTGACCTATGAACTACTCCTTCTTCGACTTCCTACAATTGATAGGAGCTTTAGGAATTTTTATCTTCGGTATGAAGATTTTCAGCGAAGGTTTGCAAAATATTGCAGGCAGTCGCTTAAAAGGAATTTTAAGTGGCATGACCCGCAATCGCTTTACCGGCGTTCTGACAGGCTTTGGTACTACCGCCATTACTCAATCGTCCACCACTACCACGGTTATGGCGGTCAGCTTTGTTAACGCTGGCCTACTAACGTTTGTTGAATCCACTGGTGTGATTATGGGTGCCAACATAGGCACAACGATTACCGCCTGGATTGTTGCCCTATTCGGCTTCAAGATGAAAATCACCCCGATTGCCATTGCCATGATCGGTATTTTCTTTGCTTTTCTATTCTCCAAAAACAGCCGCTGGCGCAACATTGCTGAAACTATGGTTGGCTTCGGTATTCTTTTTATTGGCCTTGAGTTCATTAAAAATGGCGTACCGGATATTCGTAGCAATCCTGAGATCCTAGCGTTTCTCGATATGTTTACTGGCTACGGCTACTTTTCCTTAGTTTTGTTCGTCATTATTGGCACCGTACTTACGCTGCTCATGCAGTCATCCTCCGCTGCAACCGCTGTAACTCTGGTGATGCTGTTCGAAGGATGGATCTCCTTTCCGATTGCAGCGGCTATGGTACTGGGTGAAAACATTGGTACTACCGTTACCGCCAATTTAGCGGCTATGGTCGGCAACGTTCATGCTAAGCGAGCCGCTCGATTCCACTTTCTGTTCAATATCATTGGCGTGATATGGATGATGGCATCGATTTACTTTGTACTTGATGCCATCGACTGGGCGGTGCAAACCTTTACCAACAACCCAATATCCGTGTTAAGCGACGACCCAGGAGCACGTTCCAACGCAACCCTAGCTCTCTCTCTATTTCATACCTCCTTCAACGTATTAAACGTCATCATTTTGTTCGCTTTTGTGCCACAACTCGTGCGCCTAGTAGAATATTTGCAGCCCGATAGCGGCAGTGATGAAGATAATTTTCACTTACGCTACATCAGCGCAGGGGTTATGACCTCACCTAACCTATCAATTGAACAGGCGCAAAAAGAGATTCAGCAATTTGCCGATGTGCTCGAAAAAATGCACGACTCTGTTAATGAGTTGTTGTTCGACCCTAAGGCCGCACGCGAAAAATTAATGGAACGCATTCAAAAATACGAGCAAGCAACGGATCAATTTGAAATCGAAATTTCCGACTACCTCGTTAGCATCAGTGAACGCACCCACCTAGAACACGACCTCACTGAACGTATGCGTTTCATGCAAACCATGATCAATGACATGGAGCGCATCGCAGACATCTATTTCCAGATTTCAAAGCTGTTAGAACGCATGCACGAAACCAAGTCTGCCTGGCCAGAAGTTGCGACCGCAGAAATCGAACGAATGATGATTGCGGTGCGCGATGTCATCACCAATATGCACTTGAATGTGGCCATGGATCCGCAAGAAGTCGATCTCGACCATGCCATTGTATTAGAAAATGAAGTAGACAAACTGCGCGACGAATATCGCGGTAATCACTATGTTCGCTTGGAAAATGGAGATTACTCGCCTCGTGCCGGTGTTACCTTTATTGACGTACTGAATCGTCTAGAGCGTATTGCTGATCATGTTTTAAATGTGAATGAATCCGCAGCAGGCCGCCGCTTAAAGGCCATGCGTATTCTTGGACAAAACCGCTAAATATCCCAATAGGCTACCTTGTAATGAGGTAGCCTAAATTTCCTATTAATCATCCTTCTACTGGTGCCCCCAACAACGCCGCGGCGAAACCCACGACGGTTAACGCGCCATAAAAAATCCGATAACCACCAAGGCTATTACGCGCAGCGATAAATGACTGCACCCCGTAATAGAGAGCAAAAGCACGCGATGCAAACGCTATGATAGTGAATACATCCGCAAGCCAAGTTAGAACCAAACCGACCAAGCAAACAAGCAGATAGCCCTGACGCTCACTAACTCGCTTGTGCGTTACTTCTTCTACCAAGCCGCCTGCCCCACCGGTATCCGCCACCGCAGCGCTAAATTGTGCCGCCAATGCCGCTACCAAAAGGAGCACAGGCAAAATTGGTGCGACGCTTTTCATTAGGTGGATAATTTCAGTTTCGCTGACGTTCTCGGTTGAAATCGGCACCGCATAGGTTAATAACACGACATAGACTAAATAAATGACGGTAGAAACATACTGGGCGATTTTCATTGATTTAATTCGTACTGAGGCTGAATACGTAACGCCCAGATACCTCGAAGTCTCAAACCCTTGCACCGTTACAATCAACCCAAAAAACAAGGTAACAGCATACCAGCCACGAATATCGGCAACAGGAAACACTAAACTATCCTGCTGATGAACAGACCACATGTTGTGTCCGAGTGCAAAAATCAGCCCAGTAATCACCGCGAGCTTAACAACAACCGCTGGGTACTCGACGGCTTCCAATGCTCCGAAGCCGCGCGTCCAACCAAGCAGGATAATAAAGAGGTATACGGCAGTCGTAATGGCTCTCGCTACGAGAGGCGTATCAAAGGATGTAAGACTAACCGCAAAGCTTCCTAATAAATTTAAGTAGTAGGCTACCGATATCATATAGGCTACAGACAGCACCCAAGCACTGATGCGCTCGCTCCACTCGCCCGCCGAGCCCTCCTCCGTATCGATTCGTGCGATATTCGCTCTAATTGCCGAGCCAAAACTCCAAGCTAATAGGCAAAGGGCGGCCATTCCTACCGGAGCCCATGAGCCAAAGTCATGGGCAAGCACAGGACCTAGGACTAAAAAACCAGAACCAATAATAGAAGCGAGTGGCGTAATCGTAGCGCGCCACAAGGGCTGATTGCGAAGAGGTCCAAGAAACAAAACTAACGTTGCGCAAGCCACCAAGACCAGAATTGCGACATTCATAAAACACTAGCCAGAACAGAGAAGGCGTCATTCTCGCACAATCCTCGATTCATACGATTGTATTAAGCGAAAATCTGGATACCATCTGCATTTTAATCGTCATAACTAGGCAGACAAAGCATCAACATGATAACTATTCAGCAGATACAAGAACGCTCCATTGCACTGCGTGACAATCGCACTTTCGAGATGCTGGTTGTCGGCGTCATCATTCTCTCCGCCTTGTTGATTGGCGCAAAAACCTATCCAATCCCTTCAGCTGTCACCCAAATTATCCTCTGGCTAGATGTCGGCATTACCTTTCTGTTTCTTTTTGAAATCATCGTAAGGTTCATTGCAGAGCCGAATAAGAAACGATTTTTCCACAATGGCTGGAACGTGTTCGACACTCTCGTTGTTGTCGTCAGCTTGATACCTATTGATAACAGCGATATGGCCTTAGTTGGCCGTTTGGTGCGCGTATTCCGCGTACTACGAATGGTCTCTATCATTCCTGAGTTGCGTACCCTACTTAACTCCCTTGTTCGCGCTCTGCCACAGCTGGGCTATGTCGTACTGCTCATGTTCATCATTTTTTATATCTACGCAGCCGTTGGTGCCACCTTCTTTGCCGAAATTAACCCGGTATTGTGGGGCGATATCAGTATTTCTCTACTTACGCTATTCCGTGTAATGACCTTCGAAGACTGGACTGATGTGATGTACGAAACCATGGCAGTCTACCCTTTGTCATGGAGCTATTACCTAACATTCATTTTCTTCACTGCGTTTGCCTTTCTCAATATGGTGATAGGTATCGTCGTCAATGTATTAGAAGATGAACACGCAAAAGAACGAGCGGAGAAAGCCGAAGAAGACGGCAGCGCTACATTGAATGAATTAAGAGACGAAATTCAAGAACTAAAAGCTCTAATAATAAATCTCAAAAAATAAAATAGCCGAGAATGATCGCGCTCTAAAGTCATGGTCATATTTCCGGCGGACGTTTTATAACACCGCCGAAATAACTATGACGACTCGACAAGCGAATCACATATTTCGAGGCGTAAGAATTAGTTTAGAACCTTCAACGGTAGTGACATCATTAAAAAAGAGATCGCCAAGCGGCGTATCTTCGAGACCCTTAATAGCCATATTATGATACGCAATTTGCCCTATACGCTTAGGCAGTAAAACTGTGATTGTACCATCGGTATTAGTCACGACTTGAGGTGCAGCTGGATCATGATATTCAACATCTGATATCTCATAATCAGTAAGGAAATCAAGCATAGGAAGCACACTTTGAAACAAGGCCGTAATCCCCTTCTCAGGAGCTTGATCAACAGGACCAGTACCATCAGCAACATCAATTAAATAATTATAATCGTCGCGAATACCTTGGGCGGCAATATCACTCATACCGTCATCGTTCAAAAACGGCATACCTACTCGTTTTGCTAAGTCTTCATTCGATTGGTCGAGTACCGTTGAATCGTCAGCCTGAGCTAAACCAGCCCCCAGAGCAAACAGACACAATATCCCAAACAACCCAAAATCAAAGAATCGTAAACTAGCCATTCAATAACCCTCCCTGTCTTCCGTACCTAAGTGGTGAATTTTTATTAGAGCTATTCTGGCAGGTGAACGATTACCGAGTTCCAATATTTCTTAGAAAAATCAGCCAAAGACTGAAAATGTCCGGACGAAATTAGACGCGAGACAAAAGACGTCCATTAAGTATCAAATCGAACATCACACTAAAAATGCCACAATATTAAATCGGCGTAACATGGAGATAAAACCTTAATAAAATACGGCTTAGACACGAAAACCAAATAATAATAGAAGGCCGATGTTGACCAGAAATTAGAGGCTAATAAGAAAATTTTGATAATTATTTTCGGAGGTTTTATCGGTTTCGCGAGTTATACAATAGAAAAAATATCCCTTCAAAACCTAAATTTCAGGAATTTTGGGATGAGCCACACGTACCCAATAAGCCAAATGAGGCTGCCCAACAATCTCCACCTATATTCTTTTTAGAAATAAAACTTTTACTATTTATTCTTTTGAAGTAATCGCTTGCCAGTTTACTATAGGCAGATATCGTTGCCTCTATCTTTCAACATCTGCAACGCGCACCTTCCATTCAGTGGGTCGAAAGCCCAAGGAATTACAATGAATACCGCAAACATCACTTCTGCCGACATTATCAGCACCGCAGGTACAAACAACCTTGGGCTGACTAAAGAAGCCATCGAAAAGCTCAACGAAGAGTACAAACCACTCAACTTCGAAGAGCGCATTCAGCGTGTTTACCAAGACTTCGCTGCGGACAAAATACTGGTAACCTCGTCATTTGCCGCGACTTCAGCCTACTTTTTGCACATTATTTCAACGTAAGCGCTCAAGCAACCCCACCTACCAATTTAAATAACCGCCAGTTCTATATTTTCCGGCAGCAGTTTTTCAATATCTTCCACCGTTTCACAGTGCGGCAATCGCGTCAGTACCGTACGTAAATACGCGTAGGGTTCGAGTCCATTCGCTTTGGCGGTTTCTATTATGCTGTACAGCATGGCGCTGGCCTTTGCACCACGTTGACTATCGCTAAACAGCCAATTTTTGCGTCCAATCGCAAACGGTCTGATGGCATTTTCGACTGGGTTGTTGTCTATGTTCAGTCGGCCATCGCTGATGTATACCGTGAGCTTATCCCAGTTTTTATCAAGGTAGGCTAACGCTTCGCCCGTTTTTCCTTTAGGCAGGGTCTGTTGCAACGCTTTATCCAGCCAAGCTCTGAGTTTATTGAGCTGGGGAAGGCTTTTTTCTTGTCGAATTTGATATTTTTGTTCGGCTGATTGGTCTTTGATGCTAGCTTCGATAGCGTAAAGCCCTTTGATCATGGTGATCGCCATATCGGCTTTGCTGACTTTCCCTTTCGGGCTAGGGCTGACTTTTTGCGCCTCGATAAATTTACGACGAGCATGAGCCATGCAGCCTAATGCTGTGACGCCTTCTTGCTGCCCAATTCGGTGATAACCCGCGTAATCATCAGTTTGCAGGTAGCCTTGATAGTCGCCTAATAGCGAGGCTGCAACGTCTGTACGTCGACTACTCGCGTAATCAAATAAGATGATGGGATGTTCTCGATCACCGGTTTTTCGGACCCACATGTAGCTGAGACTTTCGGCCGTTTTATCCGGTTCTTTTAACACCTGCACCCGAGTTTCATCCATGTGGATGTAGTCGCTATCCAGAAGTTGATCATTCAGCAGGTTATAGAGCGGTTGCAGACATTCACTGCTTTTGATCATCCAGTTGGCTAAGGTGTTACGCGGTAAATGAATGCCCATTCGTTTGAAAATGGTTTCCATCCGGTAGAGAGGTAAACCGTCTTGATATTTGGCAACCGCAATGTGGGCGAGTAAGCCTGGGCTGGCATTGCTCTTAGGAAGCGGTTGTTTCGGAAGTTCAGCAATGTGCACGCCGTTTTCGCAGGCCTTACACGCGTATTTTTTGCGGGCATGAACGAGCACCTGAACCACAGCAGGAATAATATCCAGTTGTTCGCTGGTGTCTTCACCGATGCAGGTTTTTACACAGCCACATTCACAACGTTTATCGACTTCAGCAAGATCGTGTTCGATACGTACTCGCGGTAATACCGCAGGCAGAGGTTTACGGCCGGAGGCTTTTTTAGGCGCAGACGATACAGCATCAGAGGCTGATTCTGCGGTGCTCACTTCTGCATCAATGGACTCTGCGATTTCAGGAGCAGAGGCATCATTCTCATGTTCGACTTCATCAAACAATTCGGCTTGCTGATCACTCTTCTCGCTGCTTTTACCAAACTGACGCTGTTTAAACAGAATGATCTGTTCTTCCAAAAACTGGATACGTGATTGTTTTTTATTTAACAGTACTTGATGGTGATGAATTAATTGTTCTTTTTTTTCCAACTGATTCTGTTGCGATTGCAATAACTGACTCTGCGCTAAAAGCTGTTGTTTTAGCGCAACAATATCGTCAGGTAAGTGATCAGCCGGTGGTGTTTTCATGGGGTTGGATTATACCAAACCCGTTAATTTATAGCAGAGTAAAATAGCGTTTCATGCGGTTTATTATTAAAAATATCCAGTCCATCCAACAATAAATTCAGTTGGTAACCGTCAATACAGAGGGATGCAGTGTCGGTCGGCTTTAGCCATTTAAAGCGTTGCTTTTCCAACCGCTTATACCACAGCACAAAGCCATTGCGCTCCCAGTACAGTAGCTTAACTTTATCGCGGTTACGATTACAAAAGACGAACAGCGCATTGATCATGGGGTTGAGTTCTAACTCCTGCTCAATCAGAGCGGACAAGCCATTAATCGACTTGCGCATATCCACCGCGCCTGCGTATAAATACACCTGAACCGATGCGCTAGGCCGAAGCATACAAAAGTCCTCGATCATTAAGAGCCACCAAGAGATCGGGTAAAGCCTCGGTTGGCAGTTCAATCAACACCTGCGAGCCCAATCGTAGTCGTGCCGGAGCCGAGGACGTCAGTGTGATAGGGATCAGAGCCTTGGTTTTCGTTAACTCGGTCTTGGGCGACAAACGTTTTCGCCAATACTGAAAATTATGAACGGCTATGTTGTGCTGCTGGCAAAAGGCAACTTGCGATAATCCACTGGCGTGCCAGAGATTAAGGTGTTGTTGCCATTGTTCCGATTTGGTCATGAGCTGTCTCGTTAAATAATTTGAAGACAGCTTAAAGGGATGTTGGCGTGGGTTTTAGGTGGGGTTGTTTGAGCGCTTACGTTCAAAAACGGCATACCTACTCGTTTTGCTAAGTCTTCATTCGATTGGTCAAGTACCGTTGAATCGTCAGCCTGAGCTAAACCAGCCCCCAGAGCAAACAGACACAATATCCCAAACAACCCAAAATCAAAGAATCGTAAACTAGCCATTCAATAACCCTCCCTGTCTTCCGTACCTAAGTGGTGAATTTTTATTAGAGCTATTCTGGCAGGTGAACGATTACCGAGTTCCAATATTTCTTAGAAAAATCAGCCAAAGACTGAAAATGTCCGGACGAAATTAGACGCGAGACAAAAGACGTCCATTAAGTATCAAATCGAACATCACACTAAAAATGCCACAATATTAAATCGGCGTAACATGGAGATAAAACCTTAATAAAATACGGCTTAGACACGAAAACCAAATAATAATAGAAGGCCGATGTTGACCAGAAATTAGAGGCTAATAAGAAAATTTTGATAATTATTTTCGGAGGTTTTATCGGTTTCGCGAGTTATACAATAGAAAAAATATCCCTTCAAAACCTAAATTTCAGGAATTTTGGGATGAGCCACACGTACCCAATAAGCCAAATGAGGCTGCCCAACAATCGCCACCTATATTCTTTTTAGAAATAAAACTTTTACTATTTATTCTTTTGAAGTAATCGCTTGCCAGTTTACTATAGGCAGATATCGTTGCCTCTATCTTTCAACATCTGCAACGCGCACCTTCCATTCAGTGGGTCGAAAGCCCAAGGAAGTACAATGAATACCGCAAACATCACTTCTGCCGACATTATCAGCACCGCAGGTACAAACAACCTTGGGCTGACTAAAGAAGCCATCGAAAAGCTCAACGAAGAGTACAAACCACTCAACTTCGAAGAGCGCATTCAGCGTGTTTACCAAGACTTCGCTGCGGACAAAATACTGGTAACTTCGTCATTTGCGGCGACTTCAGCCTACTTTTTGCACATTATTTCAACGATTCGACCAGAGCAGCTGATCCACTTCGTAAATACTGGTTACCACTTTGCACAGACATTAGAGTACCGCGACTATCTGATAGACCGCTTCCATCTGAGGGTTGCAGATCTAACTCCCGACAAGCATCTGCACGCATACTCACTGTCGGAAAACCTGTGGGAAACCGATCCAGATTTATGCTGTTCAGTGAATAAGGTCAAACCGCTAGAGGAAGTGAAAGCTCGTTACAATATTTGGATTTCAAGTCTCATGGGCTGGCAATCGGATCACCGAGCGTCACTGAACATCTTTGAAGAACGCAGAGGCATTATCAAGTTCAATCCTATGCTTGATGTCACCAAAGAAGAACGTGATGCCTACATTGCTACTCATGACCTGCCTTTCCACCCAATGGTTGCCGAAGGTTATGAATCTATTGGCTGCTCACATTGCACAGTTAAAGGCGAAGGCCGCGCAGGACGCTGGCAAGGAAAAGAGAAAACTGAATGCGGGCTTCATCTTTAATTTAATAGACCAGTCCACACCCATAAAAAAGCCTCGTCTATAACGAGGCTTTTTGACGCAACATGGAATTACGCTACTTTTTTAAGCTTTTTCTTCAAGCTTTTTAACTTGCCTTCTTGCTTAGAAATTTTAGCTTTACGTGCTTTGATTTCTTTTTTGATACTAACAACTTGTTTAGAAACTTTCTTAGACATGGTTATTCCCTTCTTTTCTTTAATATTTGGCTTACGCCCTCATTGATCATCAGTCTCTTGGTGTTCTCGAATAAAGCTACGAATAAATCGTCGAATCTCCCTGGCTGCACTGGTATCTAAATCGTCACACAAAGCTAAAAACTCATCGCGCTCAACACCATTGATGCGAATCAACAACTGGGCGTCATTCTTAACTTTCGGTTTTTTCTTACTACCAGTCTCCTTTTTATCAGGGGCGGATTCAGACTTAGTTTTATCCACAAAAGAACTCAACAAGATTGAAGATATATTTATGATATACAAAATATATCACCATTCAACAATCCTAGCGAAATGAAATATTAAGTTTTTATGACACTTGAATTCGAAAAATACAAAAAAGGCCGCAAAAGCGGCCTTTTTTATCGCGCATACGATGCGCTCCTACGAGTTGATTTCAACGATCAATCAATTCTCTTCACACCATACCCGCGCATTGCGGAACATACGCATCCACGCACCGTCTTCGCTCCAATCTTCGCTAGGAATATAAGAGTTCTGAACAGCACGGAATACGCGCTCTGGATGCGGCATCATAATAGTAACGCGACCTTCGTTTGCCGTTAAACCGGTAATACCTTGCGGTGAGCCGTTCGGGTTGGCTGGGTATTGCTGCGTCACTTGGCCATAGTTATCAACGTAACGCAGGGCAATTTGACCGACTAGTTCGTTGATATCGTCTTCAGAAGCAAACTCAGCACGACCTTCACCGTGTGCCACAGCAATCGGCATTCGTGAACCAGCCATACCTGAGAGGAATACGGAATCCGATTCTTGTACTTCAACCATGGCAACACGCGCTTCAAACTGCTCGCTCATGTTACGTACAAAGTGTGGCCAGTGTTCAGCACCCGGAATCAACTCGTGCAAGTTGGACAGCATCTGACAGCCGTTACATACACCAAGAGCGAACGTATCTTCACGTTCGAAGAAGGCTTTAAACTGGCTACGTGCTTGCTCGTTGAAGAGAATAGACTTCGCCCAACCTTCACCGGCACCCAATACGTCACCGTAAGAGAAACCACCACACGCCACTAGGCCACGGAAGTTTTCAAACGTCACTGCACCGCTTAATACATCACTCATGTGTACATCGACGGTATCAAAGCCAGCACGATCAAACGCCGCTGCCATTTCGATTTGGCCGTTGACACCTTGCTCACGCAAAATGGCAACGCATGGGCGGCCTTCAAGACCCGCAGCAATGTCGTCGTTAATGTCGAACGTTAATTCGGCATTAATACCTGGGTTTTCCGCGTCTAATAGAGCATCGAATTCTTGCTTCGCACATTCAACGTTGTCGCGACGCGCCTGAATTTCGTAGCTAGTTTGTGACCACAAACGCTGCCAAGTCACACGACTTTCGCTCAATACGTCTTCGTCTTGGAAGCTGAAGATAATCTGGTCGTCTTCATTAATAGAGCCGATCACCTGAGTGCATTCACCCAAGCCTGCGCCTTCGAACTGCGCCAGCACTTCTTCTAGGTCATCGCGGCGAACCTGCATGACGGCACCGAGTTCTTCCGCAAACAAAGCTGCGGCTAAATCTGCTTCGGTTTCGGCCAACAGATCAAGCTTAACGTCAATACCACAATGTCCGGCAAACGCCATTTCCGTTAATGTGGCGAATAAACCACCGTCGGAACGGTCGTGGTAAGCCAGCAATTTATCATCGCTATTTAAGCCCTGAACAACAGCGAAAAAGGCTTTTAAATCTTCGGCATCATCAAGGTCGGCCGGTTGTTGGCCAACTTGTTGATACACCTGCGCTAAGCACGAGGCACCTAAACGATTTTGCCCACGGCCCAAATCCACTAACACTAAGTCGGTTTCACCGACGTTGGTTTTCAGCTGTGGCGTCATCACCTTGCGTGCGTCTGATACAGGCGCAAAACCTGTGATAATCAGCGACATCGGCGAGGTAACCGCTTTATCTTCAGCGCCTTCAGTCCAACGCGTTTTCATCGACATAGAGTCTTTACCCACAGGGATGGTTACCTGCAAATCTGGGCACAACTCCATACCCACAGCCTTCACTGTGGCATACAATTTTTCATCTTCGCCGTCGTGACCCGCCGCACACATCCAGTTAGCGGATAGTTTGATATCTGCCAATTGAGCAATCGGCGCAGCCGCCAAGTTGGTAATTGCTTCAGCAACCGACAAACGACCTGACGCTGGGCCATCCAACAAGGCTACAGGCGTACGTTCACCCATTGCCATGGCTTCACCAACGTATCCATCATAAGACGCTGTCGTTACCGCAACGTCGGCAACAGGCACCTGCCAAGGGCCAACAAACTGATCTCGTGCAACCGTACCCGTGATCGAGCGGTCGCCAATGGTAATCAAAAACGACTTACTGGCGACGGTTGGCAGCTTAAGAATACGTTCAGCCGATTCGGCCAAATCGATACTGGTTGCATCAAATGCATCAACCGCCACCTTACGGGTAGTTGCTTCGCGATGCATACGCGGTGGCTTACCCAGTAATACTTGTAGCGGTAGATCCACAGGCTTGTTATCGAAATGGCTATCCGTAACCGTTAAATGCTCTTCTTCGGTGGCGATACCCACCACCGCATATGGGCAACGTTCGCGCGCGCAAATCGCATCAAACACATCCATTTCTGATTCAGGAACAGCCATAACATAGCGTTCTTGAGATTCGTTACACCAAATCGCCAGCGGGCTCATACCCGGCTCGTCGTTGGGCACGTTACGCAGCTCAAACTTGCCACCACGACCACCGTCAGATACCAACTCTGGGAAGGCGTTAGACAAACCACCAGCACCCACGTCGTGGATAAAGGCAATCGGGTTGGCATCACCCATCTGCCAACAACGGTCGATCACCTCTTGGCAGCGACGTTCCATTTCTGGGTTTTCGCGTTGAACAGAAGCAAAATCTAAATCGGCATTGGATTGGCCAGACGCCATAGATGACGCCGCACCACCACCCAAACCGATTTGCATGGCTGGGCCGCCGAGTGCGATTAAACGTGCACCGACAGGGATATCGCCTTTTTGTACATGCTCGTCACGGATGTTGCCGTAACCACCCGCAATCATGATTGGCTTATGATAACCACGCACTTCACCGTCGTGCTCTAATTCGAATGTACGGAAATAACCGCACAGAGCAGGACGACCGAATTCGTTGTTAAATGCCGCACCGCCCAGAGGGCCATCGATCATAATATCGAGTGCAGAAACAATGCGATCCGGCTTGCCGTATTGGCTTTCCCAAGGCTGTTCGAAGCCTGGGATTTTTAAATCAGAAACAGTGAAACCAGTTAAGCCTGCTTTTGGCTTAGAACCACGACCGGTTGCACCCTCGTCACGAATCTCGCCACCCGAACCAGTTGCAGCACCTGAGTGCGGTGCAATCGCAGTTGGGTGGTTATGAGTTTCTACCTTCATTAATATGTGCATTTCTTCTTCGTGGTACGAATAGCCACGAGTATCTGGATTCGGGAAGAAACGACCACTCACATGCCCACGAATAACCGATGCGTTGTCTTTATATGCCGACAAGATGTTTTCGTTGTAGCACTCGTAGGTGTTTTTAATCATTTGGAACAAGGATTTATCTTGTTCTTCGCCGTCAATCGTCCACGTCGCGTTGAAGATCTTATGGCGGCAATGTTCTGAGTTCGCTTGGGCGAACATCATCAATTCAATATCGGTCGGGTTACGACCTAAGGTGCGATAGCTGTCGGCAAGGTAGTCGATTTCATCATCGGCTAATGCCAAACCGAGATTTTGGTCGGCGGCGACTAAGGCTTCACGACCACCACCGAGAAGATCAATCTCAGTTAATGGCGCGGGTTGTGCGTGCGAAAACATAGCGCCAGCGCCTTCACTGTTCTCCAACACGGTTTCTACCATGCGATCGTGCAGTACCGCAGCGGCTACTTCGCGCTCAGCAGCACTAATACCTTCTACATAATAGGTAATGCCGCGCTCTAAACGCAGGACATTACCTAATCCACAGTTGTGCGCGATATCGGTTGCCTTTGAAGACCACGGCGAGATAGTGCCAAAACGGGGAATAACGAGAAACGACTCGCCGCTAGGCTCACGCACATCGGCTTTAGGGCCGTAACGCAGAATGCGTTGCAGCACAGTCAGTTCGGTAGCGCTGAGTTCAGCTTTTAGGTCTGCAAAGTGCGTAAATTCAGCATACACAGCGCTCACATGAGGCAGCACCTGTTGTAGCTTATTTAAGGTTTTATTCAGACGGAATTCAGACAGCGCCGGGGCGCCACGCAGCTCAAGCATCGTGGTTCGACTCCAAAGGTTGGGAGCATATCAAAGCAAAAATGAGGCGGAATTGTACTGGATCGGGCGGTTTCACACCAGATTTTGCTTACTTTGCTTTTAATAATTGAGATTGTAATCAATGAACCAATGGCAACAGATTGTTCCGCGGCATTTTTGACTACAAAAAGTTACGTCATATCAAGGTGTTAGCGCAGAGTGTGAAGCTATACCCGAAAGTGCGGAAAAAGTTCCCGTCGTTTATAGATTGTTTTTTAAGCAGTGCGCACGCTAAAATGACTCCCCAGATGAACAATGCACTACTTTGGTGCGATTTATAGGAAATTTCATGCTTCGTGGCGTAATAAGTCTTTTAGCGATTGCCCTGCTAGCGTTCACTACGGTGACTACGCTCTCTGGCAACGTGCGCCCGCAAGGTATGGACGAATTACACAAAACGGGCAAAGTCGTCATGGTGACGCGTAACAGCCCTACTACTTATTACGATGATCGTGATGGCGCCACAGGCTATGAGTATGAACTCGCCAAGGCATTTGCCAATTATCTCGGCTTAGAGTTAGAAATTTTAGTTGCCGATAATCTTGAAGGCGTAATGGCTGCTCTAGAAAGCGGACAAGCACAATTTGCAGCGGCCGGTTTAAGCAAAGAACAAACTGCCGATTATCCGCTACATTATTCGCCCAGCTATATGACGGTGTCGGAGTATATCGTGATGCGTCGCGGCGGAGAGCGCCCTACGTCGTTGAATGATCTAGCTCAAAGCAGCTTAATGGTTACTGCCCATTCACGTCATGCTAGCAGCCTACGTCGCTGGCAGCGCGATGAGCTACCAAGCTTAAGCTGGCAAGAAAGTACCGATCTGGAAGCGTCCGATTTAATGCAAATGGTGTCGGACGGTGATCTAGACTTCACTATGGTGAATTCTAATGAATTCCAAATGATGCAGACCTATCTACCGAACTTGGAAGTTGCGTTCACGCTAGGCGATCTACAGAACGTTGCTTGGAGCTTTCCTCAAAATTCTGACGATGGCTTAGCCCAAGAAGCCTTCAACTTTTTCTACCAAGCCGAAACCGGCGCGGTGCTGGCTGAGTTATCCGAGCGTTTTTACGGACACCTTGGCCAATTCGATTACGTCGGCGCTCAGCGTTTCTTGCGCCACTCACAACGCGCACTTCCACGTTATTTGGCCCACTTCCAAAAAGCCGCTGACGATAACAATTTCGACTGGCGTCTACTTGCAGCCATGGGATACCAAGAAAGTCATTGGAATCCTAAGGCACGTAGTTACACAGGTGTTCGTGGCATCATGATGCTAACGCAAAATACAGCCAGCGAACTGGGTATAGAAAACCGCCTTGATCCACTACAAAGCATTGAAGGTGGGGGGCGTTATTTAGCCAAATTGCGCAGTCGTATTGATGATGAAGTTCAAGAGCCAGATCGCACTTGGATGTCGTTGGCAGCTTATAACGTCGGCTATGGGCATCTTAGCGATGCACGCAAGCTCACCAGTCAGTTAGGCAAAAATCCAAACTTGTGGATTGATGTAAAAGACAGCCTACCTTTACTAAGCCAGCGTCGGTATTACCGCAACACGCGTTACGGCTATGCTCGTGGCCAAGAGCCGGTTAACTACGTACAAAACATTCGTCGTTATTACGATGTCTTGGTATGGAATGACGAACAGTACGCAACGATTGGTGAAGGCAGTGATGCCCTACAACTATCTTCTTTAAACGTGACTGTAGTGCCACCGCTTCTATAATCCTTGTGCACATGCCATCAATCTTTAGACGGTACTGATGATGCTTGCTTCAGACGCTTTTTGGCATCGCGACGTAATTGAAAAAACTCCGACATAATTTCAGAACACTCGACAGCTAGCACCCCCCCCTTTAGATCAAGGCGATGATTTAACCAAGGTTGCGAAAATACTTGGGTCGCACTCTCAACGGCTCCGGCTTTTGGCTCTGTCGCACCATAGACAAGACGGCCGATACGGCTGTGGATAAGCAATCCAGAGCACATAGTGCAGGGTTCAACCGTGACATACAGTGTGGCATCAGTAACTCGATAGTTACCAATACGCTTGGCTGCATCACGCAAAGCAACCATTTCTGCATGAGCACTCGGGTCGAGCGTCGTTATTGGGCAATTAAATCCAGCACCAATAACAACACCATCCAACACCACAACAGCTCCCACAGGAACCTCGCCAGCAGCAAAAGCTTGCTGAGCTTGCAGCAAGGCTAAGCGCATAGCACTTTCATCATCTACGATGGGCAAACCAATGAGTGACAACATAAAATTCAGCTTGGATAAGTTGGCGGTATTGTAGTTAAGCGGGCGAGAAATTGGTATTAACTGCTCAAAATGGCACAATGTCGGTTAAATCCAATACGAGTTTATTTTATGTGGACACAAAACATACTACCGCGCTTTGCTGATACAGATGCCCTAGGTCACATAAACAATACCGTACTGCCCGTCTGGTTTGAGGATGCACGTACGCCGATATTTCGCTTTTTTACACCCGATTTAAATCCTAAAGACTGGCATTTAATTGTGGCGAAAATTGAAGTCGAATATACCGACGAACTTTTTTATGGCCAAGATGTTGAAGTGCGTACATTTATAGGACGCATAGGGAATACATCATTTGTGGTCGAACATGAGGTTTGGCAAAGCAAGCGTTTGTGTGCACGCGGGAATGCCGTAATGGTGCATTACGATCACGCCGCCAAGGTATCTTGCGCACTTCCAGAAACGATTAGAAAAGCACTAAGTGAGCATTTAGTGACTCTCTAAATGCCCACAAAAGAAGCTATTTCCGGCTGGTATATTAGGAGCGATCCCAGCCGCTATCTTGCATCCCTTTATCAACTTCATCATCAGACTGCAGCACTTTCTCTAAATCGGCAGTATGTTGCTTTGCCATGGTCAAGAACGCCTTTTCATCAGCAATCACTTCCGTCAGCGCGTGAACATTTCGCTCGTCATGATGCTTAAACAACATTGCAGCGCGATGCGCTTGATAGGCTCTGTATCCTAAATTTTTTAACGCGTGTTCGCCTAACGACAATGCTGAGTCAAACGTTTCACGTTCGACATGATCAGCCCCTGCATGCAGCAATTCAGCAGCCTGACGACGACCGGCTGCACGAGCCAGAATACGTAAATTAGGATAATGACGACGTACTTGATGGACAGTATCAAGCGTACGTTCATGATCATCGATCGCGAGCACTAACAACCGTGCATTAGCGATACCAGCAGATTCTAATAATTCCATTCTCGAAGCATCGCCATAAAATACTTTATGACCAAAGCTACGCACCAAATCTACCTGAGTCGCATTGTGCTCAAGTACTGTGATATTAAAACCGTTCATACGCAGCAAACGACCGACGATTTGTCCGAAACGACCAAAGCCCACCAATATAGCTTCTCCTTCGGCATCATGTGGTTCAATGGTATCGGTCGGCCTGACATTAGCGTTGCCCGAAAGTTTAGGTAACACCACGCGCTCATTGAGCACAAACAATAAGGGAGTAATGGCCATTGATAGCGCTACCACTAGCCCCATCGGCTCAACAATGGCCGCCGGCAAAATATCTTGGCTAGACGTAAAACTCAGTAAAACGAAAGCGAATTCACCGCCTTGTGCTAACGAAAAGGTAAAAATAGCGTTGCTGCGCGCCGACATACCGAAGCCCCACCCCAGCAACAGTAAGATCACCATTTTTATCAGCACAAGCCCCAGTACTAAGGCGAGAATTGGCCATGGATTCGCTAAAAACAATCCAAAGTCGATGCTGGCACCAACAGATATAAAAAATAGTGCCAACAATAAGCCTTTAAAGGGCTCAACCTCAGCCTCTAGCTCATGGCGATATTCGCTTGTTGCGAGAACCACACCCGCAATAAAAGTACCCAAAGCCGGTGAAAGACCGATATATTCCATTAATACGGCAATACCGACCACCAGCAACAATGCCATTGCGGTGAAAGTTTCACGTAACTTGGTTGCCGCAATAATGCGAAATACATGGCGGCTAACTAAACGTCCGACCACGACAATCGAACTAACTACCGCCAATACCAGCAGCGTACCTTGCCAACCTGGTAAGCCATGCTTCGCTGAAACGTGCTCCACATCGGTAACGGCTAATAATGGTAATATCGCCAACATAGGGATGACGGCGATATCTTGAAATAACAGAACGGAAAATGCCGATTGCCCAGCATCATTTTTCATCAACCCTTTTTCATTTAGGGTTTGCAATACAATGGCCGTCGATGACAGCGCTAAAATCATGCCGATCGCCGTCGCATGTTGCCAGCTCATAGATAACGCCATCGCCACACCGGCAATCGCGGCGGCGGTGAGCACAACCTGTAGTCCACCTAAACCAACGATGGGTACGCGCATGCGCCATAGCAGTGACGGCTGCAGTTCCAAGCCGACCAGAAACAGCATCATGACGACACCAAATTCGGCGAAGTGCATCACGCCATCAATATCATTACCGATTAAACCGAATGCAAATGGACCAATAACCGCACCAGCGGATAAATACCCAAGTACAGAACCGAGCCCTAAACGACTCGCAACCGGGACCGAAATAACCGCAGCGAGTAAGAACACTAATGCTTGATGCATTAAACTGGTTTCAGCCATGAGTCATTCCCGCCAGTAATTCAATTAACTTGTCGCGATAGCCGTTCGCGACATCTTGTATCGCTGCTTGCGTCTGTTGACGACTTGAGAATATCTCGCAAGGCTTTTCATAGCGCATGCCACATAGATGGGCAATTTGAGGATAAGCAATGAAGAAATCCGCCAAAGTGTGGCGATTAATACCTTCTTCAGAATAAGACGACTGCGATGCGCCAGCAGTAAGCACAGGCCAAAATACTTTTCCCACTAGTTTTTGACTACTGCGCCCATAAGCAAAGCCGTACACCAATACAAGATCTTGCCATTCTCGTAACAAAGCAGGTGCGCTATACCAATAAACCGGATGTTGAAAAACAATGATGTCATGTTCAAGCAGTAATGCCTGTTCGCGTTCAACATCAATATGAAAGTTCGGATACTCCTCATATAAATCATGAACCGTTACATCAGCAATACCAGCAATGGTATCCAGTAAGGTTTGATTCGCTTGAGAGCGTTGATGAGCGGGATGGGCATATATGATCAGCGCTTTCGCCATCATCAGCCGCCCGACTTACGAACGGTAAAACCGCGCTTAGTTAATTCAGCCACCAGTATATCTCTCTGATCCCCTTGGATTTCGACAACGCCATCCTTCAAGGCACCGCCAACACCGCATTTCTTCTTTAAATCTTTCGCCAGTGTTTTTAGCTCAGCACCAACCAAAGGGATGCCTGTAATAAGGGTCATGACTTTACCGCCACGCCCTTTCGTTTCGCGGCTAACACGCACGATACCGTCACCCTGTGGCTGCTCATCTTGACCGCATCGGCAGTCTGTAACTGCAGCTCGACAATCAGGGCAAGTGCGACCAATTTCAGTAGAGTAAACTAAACCGCCAGAAGAAGATTTTTTCGACATGGGTACATCTTATTGCTGTATTTGAACGAGGAAAACTAACCGATACTATCCGTTGAATCAACGAAACATGCCAGCAAAACCAACACATACGAGGGATTTTTTAATCGAACAATACATCGGTAAAAGGGAACTTTAGAATGACGACCGTACCTTTACCGTTTTCACTGTTAATGGATAACTCTCCACCATGATTTAACATCAGGTTATAGGCTACAGTCAGCCCTAATCCGATGCCTGCACCGATTTCTTTACGAGTAAAGAACGGGTTAATAGCGCACCGAACGTCTTCTTCGCTCATGCCAACCCCTGTGTCTTTAATAAAAACAGACACCGACTCATCGTCATATTCGCCGGCAATTTCAATCGTGCCTCCCTTCGACAGTGCATCAATCGCATTTTGCAAAATTTTGCCGAACACCATCATTACTTGAGATCGAACGGCCTTCACTTCTGGAAGCCCATCCAATAATGCATATACCCGAATAGTATCGTGGTCTAACAGGCCATAATCATTCAGACACTCATCCATCACGGCTTTCAAATTTAACGACGACTTTTCCTGTTGATCGCTGTTAGCAAACGTCCGTAGCTCTCCTACTATATTGCGCACTCGCTCTAAACTACTTTTCGAAGCTCGAACCAAATCTGGTGCATCTTCACGGACAAAATCAAAATCAATACTCTGCCGTAAGTTCGCTAATACTTTTCTTACAGATACATCGCCAATTTGATTTTCTGCTTGCTTGTATTGTTCAGCCAATTTAATTAATTCGGTTAGGTACTCACTTAATGTGGCGATATTGCTATAAACAATCGCGACTGGATTATTAATTTCGTGCGCCATACCGGCGGCCAAATGCCCCAGAGACGCCATGCGCTGTGCTTGCAGTAGTAGGTTTTGCGTACGCTGCAATTCATCAATGCTATTTTGTAACTGGTGATTACTTGCATGCAATTCCTTGGTTCTATCTTTTACCTTTTCTTCCAACTGCTCATTTAACAGGCGAACTCGCGACTCTGCATTTTTGCGCTGCGCTATTTCGTCGTTTACTGCACGTAATAAATCGTTCATTTTACACGCCAGATCATCTAACTCTGTGTACTTCAGCGCGTTTTCAACCTCCAACGATAGCGACGGCGCCTGCAAATCCACATCTAATAATCGAGCCGCCAAGCGCTTAATTGGCCCCGTTAAACGAGTTCGAAAGACGAGAATTAAAACAAAAGCCAAAACAATGTTGCGTAAAATATCCAGCAATAACGTAGTTAAGGCGCGTCCTTCAAACCCTTTACGTACTTGCTCTTCATCAGCCAGTAATATTAGCTCTCCGATTTCACGCTTAAGAGAACTGTATGCCTCTGGCTCGTATAGAACGACGGAGTATGCGCGCACGATATTATTAGAGGGGATGTCTTTCGGGGCAGCACCAGCAGAGATTTCATAACCTGTTTTTCTCTCAACGATACGGGCTGCGAGAACCGCTGGATTGACTAATAAGCTATCCAAGATAGCTTTCATCGAACCGGAGTCGTAATTGTATAGTGCTAACGCGCTGGGAACTCGCTGACCATTAATCAGACGCTGGGCATTTTCGTCAAACCTCTGACTCTCTACTACGTAATCTGTACCAATCTGCACGCCACTAAACAGCAAACCGAGCAGTACGCTGCACAGCACTACGTATAGAGTGAGCTTCTTCTCAATGGATGATGCAGTCTGCTGAGCCAAAACTAGCCCCTACTTTTATAAGTACTCAAAGTATAGACGGGCTTTAGTTGTTCGCTCACATCAGTAACTTAAAGACAACGCAAGTCACAATAGTTACTCAGTAACCGTAAAGCAGTGCCTAATTGCGAGAGAATTTAGGGATGGCAACCGCGGTTCTATCAAGGACCTTGCGCATCACAAAACTAGAATGAACACCACTCACACCCTCAATACGCGTTAACGTGCCCAACAAGAACTCTTGGTACGCCTGCATGTCTTCAACCAGTACCTTGAGCACATAGTCGGCAGATTGGCCGGTGATTAGGTAACACTCCAACACTTCTGCGCAGGCAGTGACCTGCGCTTCAAAGTTATCGAAACGCTCGGGGGTATGACGATCCATGCTGATTTGAATGAGGGCCAGCAGATCCAAACCCAAACGGCGGGCATCTAGATGAGCTCGATACCCTTGAATTAAGCCACTATCCTCAAGTGCCTTCACGCGACGAGAGCATGGCGATGGCGACAAACCGATTTTATCTGCAAGTTCGATGTTGCTTAAACTACCGTCCACTTGCAGTAACTCCAAAATGCGCTGATCCGCACGATCCAATTTCACGCGTTCATAACTATTTGAAGCCATAGTCCGTTACCTCTTAAGATTAAAGACATTTTTAACTAACATTAAGTATATATGCGCATTTTAATGCTAAAAATACCGCAAAAGCAAAGCAAGTTCGCAATCATATTTGCTCAAACTGCGCATATACTGTGTTCACACTGTTAAGGCAGAGCAGAACAACCCAACCAGGTGAATCTGTGTGAATGTCCCCACAAGGGCCATAGATGGTAACGCTCACAAGGCTAAGCCAATATCTGCCAACAGCGACTAATCAACCAAACCGAATACAGCGAGCCAAGCCACAAAACGGTAAGTCGCACAAGGACCCATCATGAGCACATCAAGCAATCCACGGTTTAATCATCGTAAATACCGTCCATTCCCTGCATTGCAAATGCCCAACCGTCGTTGGCCAAGCCGCTCGCTCAAGAACGCACCGCTGTGGTGTTCTGTGGATCTACGTGATGGCAACCAAGCCTTAATTGAGCCTATGTCTGTACAACAAAAGCAGCAGATGTGGGGCTTATTAGTGCGTATGGGGTTTAAGGAAATCGAAGTTGGCTTCCCTGCTGCATCACAGCCAGATTTTGATTTTGTGCGCTGGTTGATTACCGAAAACCAAATTCCAAACGACGTTACGATTCAAGTATTAACCCAAGCCCGTGACGAACTGATTGAGCGTACCTATCAAGCGCTTGAAGGTGCTCGTCGTGCTGTTGTCCACGTTTATAACTCGACGTCTCCCGTGCAGCGCGAAAAAGTATTTTCATTAGATAAAGACGGTATCGTCGCGATTGCCCGGCACGGCGCGGAAAAAGTGAAAAGCGAAGCACTGAAGTACCCTGCAACCGAATGGGTATTCCAGTATTCGCCAGAAAGCTTTTCTAGTACCGAAGTCGAATTTGCAGTCGAAGTATGCAATGCAGTCATTGATGTTTGGCAACCAAGCATTGATAACAAGACCATTATCAACTTACCAGCGACCATTGAGTCGGCAATGCCGAATGTCTTTGCCGATCAAATCGAATGGTTTTGCGACCACGTCAAAAAACGTGATTGCTTAACCATTAGCATCCACACGCATAACGATCGTGGCTGTGCCGTTGCGGCTGCAGAATTAGCCTTACTGGCCGGAGCTGATCGTATTGAGGGTACTTTGTTAGGTAATGGCGAACGTACTGGCAATATGGACATAGTGACAATGGCGATGAACTTATACAGCCAAGGCATTGATCCAGAATTAGATATCAGCGCCGCTGACGATATTATCGCTACGGTCGAAGCGTGCACGAATATTCCAACGCACCCTCGCCACCCTTGGTTAGGTGAATTGGTCTACACCGCTTTTTCTGGCAGCCATCAAGATGCAATTCGCAAGTGCTTAGCGGTGCAAGAAGATGATGCCTTCTGGGATGTAGCCTACTTGCCCATTGACCCGCAAGACTTGGGACGTAACTACCAATCGGTTATCCGAGTGAATAGCCAGTCGGGTAAAGGTGGCGCGTCTTATTTATTGGAGCAAGAGTTGGGTATTACCTTGCCACGCTGGATGCAAATTGAATTGGCTCAACACATCCAAGCCTTAGCAGAAACCGAGCAAGGTGAAATATCACCACAAACCATTGTGCAGGTATTCCGTAAGGCCTTTATGCCTAATGATGGGCGCTATATGCTAGCCAGCTATCAAACCGAGCATGGCAACCTAGAAAACGGCGAGCATCATCGTATTCAAGCCTGCCTGCACGATGGCAGCCAATTATTAACCGTGCACGGACATGGATTAGGCAGCATTAGCGCTTTTACTGATGCATTACACAAAACCACCGGCGTCGATGTACAAGTGGTGCAGTTTGAAGAGCAAGCGTTAACCGAAGGTTCGAATGCGCAAGCAATGGCCATGGTTCAGGTGAATGTTGCAGGACAACGCTATTGCGCTGCAGCACAGGATGCCGACACGTTATCGGCAAGCCTACAAGCCATTGTTTCTGCATTAAATATTGCGTTAATTCGCAATGAAAAAGCAGCTTAAATTTAACTGACGGGCTACACTAGCAGCAGAGGCAGGAATTCTCGTACGAACGGGAGTTTCTGCCGTTGTCAGCCGCAATAGGACGCCCTTCATGACGCTGCTAGCCCTTCATTTTGACGAAGTAACTATCCGCATTGCCTTACGTCGCACACCAACAGCGCATGCTTTACTCAAAGCCGTACCCTTTGAATCGACAATCCAAACTCGAGGGGCTCAAGTATTGTTCGATTGCCCGATACGAGTAACACCCGAAGATAAAGCGACCAATATCGTGCAACCCGGAGACATTGCTTTTTGGTCTGATGGCAGCTGTTTAGCCATAGCATTTGGCAAGACACCCACATCACAAGGTAATGAAATACGATTGTCTTATCCTTGTAATATTTGTGGCGATGCCTTAGATGAAGTAACGCAATTAAAGTCGGTAAAAGCCGGTACGCGTGTGCGCGTCGAGTTTGCCGAAGGTTAATTTAGCCTTACTTTGGCCCATCACGAACATGCAACACACTGGCAGGAATACCTGCGCGGGCGAAACATTGCAGCCAAGCTTGCTGGTTTTTCTGCAAGGTATCGCCAGGGCCTTTCACCTCTATCAGTTCGTATAAATGCTCGTTTTTATTCGTACTATTAAACACAATTAAATCAGGCAAACCGCTGCGATGATGACGTAAGTCTTTTAGTATAAAACGAAACATTGCTAGCCAGTGAACACGCGGAATGGCTTGCAACGCACTGACTAACAAGCCATCAGAAAACTCTGCTGTTAAAAACTCCCAATGAACAAATGGATTAGCTTTACCTTGATGCAAGGTAAAGCTAGCCGCTAGGTCATCTACAAACTCCACCAAGCTTTGCTGCTCAAGTTGCTGCCAACGACGAGCAAACAGCGTTTGGCGCTTGGCAATAAAGTCATCGTCGTACAAATCTGCAGGACGTATTTGAAAAGGATGATAAAAAGCACCCGTAATCGGTGCAAAAATCACATCCCAAAAATACAAACCAAAAACACTAGGAATGAGTGCATTTTCGCAATAATAAGCCTGACACGGATATTGTTCTTGCAAGTAAGACAAGGCCGCAATCTCGACTCCCAGTCGCGATCTTTGCTCGCTTGCTAAATAGATCGTTTGTGTTGAAATATCAATCGGTTTGCTCGTTAACTCTTTGATCAAACTAACAGCCGTATTTGGGTCTGTAAAAATATCGACTGGTTTAAATGCACGCGGTACAAAACTGTGTAGAAACTGTAATTCTTCTTCAGACATTGGCGCTGCATTCATTTTAACGGCTAGAGCTAACGCAGCCTCCCATTGTTTAAGCTTAACCAGTAAGCGTAAGCTACGCTCGCGTGCCGGATGCAGTGCGATAGCAGCATATAAACTGAGTGCACCATCATAATCCGCTAATCGCTCCAGTTGACGCGCGATTAACAACCGCGTGCGATCGAGTTTACGTTTTAATAATTCATCATCTACAGCAACAGGGAAGGCCTGCGACCATGCCAATAAAGCATCAGCTTGGTATTGGCTAACATCTCCCATAATCTCAAGAGTATTAAAATACTCAAGATGATGCTCTAACATCACCCTTGATTGGCACCAGCGCGAAGGTTGCTCTAACGCGTAGGCTTGGTAACGATAAATACCTAAATCACGCAACACAAAATCGGTTAAGCTTTGTTGTAAATTACCAAAGAATAAAAGCCGAAAAGACTGAAGTTCTTGCTCACCATAAACGCAAACCACAGGACTTTTTATCCACTGAGTAATCAGCTGTGGGGTTCGATTTAATTGCTGCAATACAAGCTGTTCAAGCTCATCGCGTCGAAAGCGCCTCCCACAGGACAACCATTGCTCCATTTCGTTTTTAGTAAATAACGCCAGCCATTCGCCATCATCGAAATCAGCACTTAATTGTTCTGGTTGAAATACACCGAAATAACGACTTGTTGTTAATTCAGCAACTGCAGAGGGAATATCGGCTATCTCTTCATAATGAATTTTATCAATTCGAAAGAGATCACCTCGACGACCAGACAACCTGACATATAGGCATTGAGCTGCAATAGACAACTGTAAAAACTCATCAATAAAACTGCACTCGTATTCCGATAGGAGGTCTCGATATAAGCTATTGACGTGATGAATAAGATGTAAAAAGTTATCTAAATAGTAAGTTGGTTTCAGTTCAACCGAACTGGTAGAAATCGTTGTCGTAGAGGTTGAGAATTGTGATATTGAGCTAACCATCATGTTGTCCACTGCCTAAACATCCGAGTGGCAACATGTGGTTAGTGGGATACTGATACGCCGCCGCCCTAAAGTGTACGATTAGCGGTACCTCCTGTCAGCCAAAACAGCGACAAAGAAATACCAACCAAGGTCACCCGCACCGTATCAAAGATACGCTTTAGAGCATCTCTAATACCATGCAATCAACGGCCTATCAGTTTAATTAATTATTTTTCTTTGGCTGATGATGCGGCTCTATCGGCGTCGTGCCATAACTCACTAGCTCGCCAACTAACCAACCACCAATGAAGCCAGTAGCAGTAGCTTCAAGAGACATTCCAGTAGTTGCGCCAATGATCATGCCTAGGCCAGCACCTACCAAACCTCCGGTTACTAACGCTTTATTACGATAACGAGCTAAACGTTCGTCTTTCATATGTTTATCCTCCGGATCGTTCCTGTAAGACATCCTAGATCAAGACTTTTGTCCTGAGCCTATTTTTGTCCCGCTTACGTCCTGTTGTGTGAGTTGCCTCACTTAAAAAGTTATATCAGATGCTTTTACGCGGTCAATGTGACCAGAGTAAATAAGACAGGTTCCATTCGGCGAAATAGACATTTTTTGACAATTTACTGACTTAAATCAGATTGTTTGTGCTGCTTTTGATGGCACGACGTTAGTCGTATGCACCAGAATCCTTCAGATAGACAGGATTTACGAGTGTGACCAAGACAAGTTGTCTCAATTGGCATCTTTGCGAAAAGATTACAGCGGAAATAAGATATTTTAGAGGAGTTGGGCAGAACAGAACGGCAAACCGGCAACCGTCGCTGCCGGTCTTATGTGGCCATCGAAATGGCCGACATTTTAGTGGTGATGACCACCTTCGCCATGAACATGGCCATGAGCCAGTTCTTCTTCACTTGCATCGCGAACGCTTTCAACTTTAACCGAGAAAGCCAAAGCCTTACCCGCTAGAGGGTGATTAGCGTCAACGGTCACAATGTCTTCTTCAACCGCAGTAACGATCAAGTTGATTGGGCCGTGTTCAGTTTGTGCAGTAAATGCCATGCCTGGTTCAACTTGCTCAACACCTTCAAATGCCGCTACCGGTACTTGCTGAATGCGCTCATCGCTGTATTCGCCATAGGCGTCAGCTGGCTCTACTTGTACTTCGAACTCATCACCCACTACTTTACCTTCCAATGCTTGTTCTAAGCCTGGAATGATGTTTTGAAAGCCGTGTAGATAAGTCATTGGCGCACCGCCTTCAGAAGAATCGATCACTTCGCCACTGGCGACATCAACGACCTTGTAATGAATGGTGACGACCTTGTGCTGTGCAATTGTCATAGCGTTTTTGTCCGTTGTCGTGGCCCCGATGGGCGTGTATTTGCATTACGCAAAGGCGACTTGAGGGGTTTCCAACAGCGGCCGGTCTCTACGAAGGTAGTAGAGTATAACAAGTGAATAGATGAGTATCACCCCGTGTACCCGATCAAAATCAGCCAACACGCGTATCTAGAAGGCAAAGGGCGTAAAAATATTAGAAATGAAATTTCAAATAATCAGCTGCCACATCTCGACTTAGGGTGCGCACCCCCTGCTCACCGTCGAAGCGAATTTTCACATATTGATCGTCTTGAGATATTAAAACGCCCGTACCTAACGAATCGTGAGTGACTCGCGTCACCCCTTGCTTACCAGGAAATTTCTGATCGACAACGCCACCATTAGCCGGCGGACGAACGGAGGAACGCTGGGTATTAGGCTTAGGCGCAGCCATCGTGAATTTAAGCTCACTTGTCGCCATACCGCTGCTTGATAAATGCTCTAGGTATTGTGGCACCCAATCCGCAAGCGCACCGAATTGCGGGTTCAGTTCGATTTCACCACCGCCCTGCTCTAGTGTTTTCATCAAGGTTAAGCAGCGTTCCACGGCCATTTCTCGATCAAAACGACTAGGCCAATCACGCGAGGTGGTATCACGTGCGGGTTTTGCGGATGGCGCTGGCGCCAGCAAATGCAGCTGTTCTCGCGCTCTAGTCATAGCCACATACAACAATCGCCGCTCGCTTTCTTCACTAGCGGCCGTTGTGAACTCGCCTTCCGGCGCATAGGGGTAATAGTGGGCATTTAATCCTGGAATAATTACCACGGGCCATTCACGCCCCTTACTCTTATGGATTGATGTAAGTAGCACTCCAGTAGCTTGGCGCTGTTCTCGACGCTGCTGGCGTAATTCACGTAAATACGCCAAGGTGTCCTCACTGCTTTTATCCAGTTCACGAATAAAACGTAAAAATGCGCGAATGGTCTGTAATCGATCTTCAATTTGCTGTGCCGAAAATGCGCTATCTTCGATACCTTGTTCAAACTCAGTTAAATCGACGTAATCTTTTAATAAGCGATAAGCCGATAATTTGCCGACTTCGGCATTGGCTAATACCTGCGCACGCGCCTCTAATTGCTGTTTTTGCCATTGGCTGAGTGAATCGGGAATAGCGCGAAACATGGCCTCGCCCAAGTTGTTATCTACTTGCGCTAAATGTCGTGCTAAATCTTCCAATACCTGACGTTTTATTTTCGGATACGGCGTGGTGAGAACATGCAACCAGGCTTCTTCACGCGCGGCATAATCACGGCGATTAAATTCGCCTGACGCAATTTCTAACAATAACCAAAAAATACGTAATTCCCAGCGTTCTAATACCGACTGAGCATTATCTAACTGATAAGGAATACCGGCCGCCAGTAAAGCTAGTTCTACTGGCGCACATAAGGCCCATAAGCGATTGATAACGGCAATATCTTCTAGTGGTCGCTGCTTGGCTTCCTCTTGAATAAGAGTTAGCGTCAGCGCCGGCTCGTAGCGCGCATGATGCAATTGCACGCGCGTATTTGGCGTTGAAACATGAGACAAACACAATACCGGCTCACGTTCATTGTTGTGATGAATCAAATGGTTCGCCATTAAACTTAAGCGATGACCATAACGAAAGGTATGCGGTAACTGATAGCAAGTTACATCGCCCATTTCGCGATCAAACTGCTCAACAATAAACTCTGGGCGAGAGCCACGGAATTCATAAATGGTTTGATCAGGGTCACCGATCACCATGACCGAGCCACGACCACCGTGTAATACGCGCAATAGGTTTTGCTGAATATCGTTAATGTCTTGATACTCATCCACTAAGATCCACTGCATATGACCGGCAAAAATATCGGCGATTTCGGGATGAGCGCGGAAACACATCACCGGGTCGTAAATCATGTCGGCAAAACTAATACGGCGGTTCTGTTTACGCCAGTCTTCAAATTGATAAAACAGCTCGATGAAAATACGACACTGCGGCGGTAAATCTAAGCTATCGAAGACATCAGCTGGCGGCAAGAAACCCGATTTTACTAAATCAATGAAACTGAGCGCTGGTTCTACCCATTTTTTACGCTGCGACAGAATATCTTGTTTGGTTTCGTCATCGGCCAGTTGCTGCAACAACCGCCAAACCATAGGTTCCATTTCACCATCGGATAGCGGCTTACCCTGAAATGCTGGTAAGGCACCGCGCTCTATCAATTTTTGATACAAGCGCAACCCGAGGGAATGAAAGGTACGGATATCGGGAATCGGCTGATTGGGCATGACGTGCTTAAGCTTGGCTTGAAACTCAACCTGCGCCGCCTTGTTATACATCAGCACTAAGATACGCCGCAGCGGCACACCCTGTGCGACTCTAGCTTGAATAAAGTGAGCTAACGTCGTCGTCTTGCCCGCTCCAGCGACAGCCACAACCCGAGCATGGCCTTGAACATGGGCCACAACAGCCTGCTGCTGCGGCGTTAAACCGCTGGCATTAGAGACGTTTTGAGGTGGTAGGTGCTGAGACACGCGTGGGTTTCCGACAGTAAAACCCGAATGGTAGGAGGTTTAGCGGCTAAGGGCTAGTGCTGTTAGAACAGAGACAAAAAGGCTCCGCCAGTTGACGGAGCCTCGATACGATCAAACTACAGCTTAGGCGGCCTTCATCAGGCTTCGAATACCACTCTTAGCATTTGCTTCTTGCGCTAAGATTCTTTCCTCTTCGCTTGCGTAATGCTTATCCCAATGTTGAACTTTTGGCGTCATTAAGGCGTGCCATAGAGGCGGAATCAAAGCGACAACAATAGTGGTCAAATAACCATTAATCATCATTGGCGCTTCTGGATACGGACGCAATTCGTGGTATGGCACTTCACCTTGAGCATGGTGATGAGAGTGACGCGTCAAGTTAAACATTGTCCATGAGCTAAAGCGCTTATTGGTATTCCACGAATGGCGCGGCTGAACCGGTGTGGTCTCTGGGTTACGTACCATACCGTAGTGTTCCATGTAGTTAACAATCTCTAGCAGTGATTTACCAAACAAAGCAGCGGCGACAAATAACAACATCACCTCAACACCACCGGCAAGATAGGCTAGCGCAACAAGAAAAGCGCTCATTAAATAACCGCGTAATACTGAATTGCGAAGTGAAAATGCTGAATGCCCTGTTTTATTTAGGCGCTCTTTTTCCAAATGCAATGCACTGATATTGCCGCTAATAGTAGATCTTAATATATGATAATAAACATTACGGCCACGAGGAGCAGTGGCTGGATCTTTGGTAGTACTCACATAACGATGGTGGCCATATACGTGCTCAATAGCAAACGCAACGTCAAAACTGAATGCTAATAACCAACGACCAATAAACAAAGAGGTTGGATCCCACGTACGGTGAGTTAATTCATGACCCGTAATGGTGCCGATCAAACCGATCATTAAACCCGTCAGGATAATCGCAGCAAAAGCAACGCCGGCTCCACCTTCAGCGCGACTGGCAAGAACATCAATACCGGTCACCGACTGAATCAACGCACCAGCCCCGAACAGATCAGCACTGCTCACCTGCCATAAAAATGCAAATGTAATGAGAGCCAGTAGCGGTAGCGCAAACCACAACTGCGTTGTCAAAATAACTGGATGTTTAAATTTTGGTACCGTTGTGTCATCGCCCAATACAGCATCAAGAACGATGTAAGTAGAGAACACAGCAATAAGACCATAGATAACCCAACCGTCTCCTAAAAATAAGAAGCTGGCCGCAGTTAATCCAATGATATGAAAGAGAAAGTATTTCAAATAGTGAAACATATTTTTTTCCTGTTATTTATAAATTTTTACTTACTAGTTCCGTAAGAGCGGTCTAAGAACTTGTCGCTAAAAACATCGTTTATCGATATTCCAGCGTCGTTTAAAACTGCTTCAGCCGCATCCAACATAGGCGGAGGACCACAGAGGTATGCTTGTTTATTAGGGCCGGCAAAACGCTTCAGTGACTCGGTAATAAAACCGCGCTCACCCTGCCAGTCTGATTCTTCAGGCTCTGCCGATAGAACTGGAATAAATTCAAACTTACCCGCCCAGTTATCTTGGATACGAATAATTTGATCTAAGCAGTACAAATCGTTTTGAGTACGCGCACCAAATAAGAAAGTGACATCACGCGGATTTTTAAACTGCAAGGCATCTTCAAGAATGGCCAATATAGGAGCCAAACCACTGCCACCAGCGATCAAAATTAATGGCTTATCACTATTGCGCAGATAAAAATCGCCATAAGGCCCTTCAACTACAATAGATTGACCTGTCTCGGCGCTTTCATTCATCCAAGTCGACATTTCACCACCCGCAACTTCGCGAATAAAAAATGTCAGGTATCGTCCCCCCTGATTACCCGTTGGTGTTGCGAACGAATAACTACGCGGCGCATCAATTAATCCAGGTACTGATAACAAAGCGTATTGCCCAGCTAGATAGGTCATCGAGTTATCTAACTCAACATCAATTTTTACGATGTCGTGAGTTAATTTATCTTTGCCAATAATTCGTCCAGCGGTAGCCACTGGAGCCGCACCTACGCCGTCAACCAAACTATCAATTCGAATGGTCACATCCCCTTTGGGAATCGACTGGCAACCCAAAATATACGACTGATCCAAATCTTCTTTGCTAAGAATATAAGCGGCAGATGTTAGTTCTTTGACCTTTCCAATTTTTAGCTGGCATTTGCATGTTGCGCATCCACCCACACGACAACTGTGAGGAAAGCGCACGCCCTGCCGCAGCGCCGCGGCCAAAATGGTTTCCTTTGGCTTCACCTCAAACTCACCATCAATGCCTTCGATGGTTAATTTGCTTGGTTGAGCCGATTTAAATAGACCAAACATGGATATCCCCACACATAGGAATAGTTCCTATCCTGTATTATTGTAGGACAATCTTACCATGAGAATTGTATTGGGTAAGGTTATTTCTCGCCACAGACGACGGCTTCAATAGAATTTTATGGCCGTATTAGTGACCAAAATGTCTTACTAGGAGATAAGAAATAGAGAATCTGCACAGTGATAGACCTCATTGCAGCACTCTGTCAGCCCGTGCCAGCCACTGATCTAACGCGAGAATTTTTATGCTAAGAACACTGATCTAAATCAAGTTATTGAGCTAGGATACTAAGGCTGTAAAAGGCCTTAACGCTCAATGAGGTCAAATCTAGTTGGCTAACAACAGGAGAATACGATGACGACATCTTTTACCGGAGGTTGTTTATGCGGATTAGTTCGCTATCAAATCAATGGCAACCCTATACGCTTTTACCACTGCCATTGCAGTCGCTGTCGCAAAGCTAGCGGAACCGGCAATGCATCAAACTTAATGGTCGAGCTAGAAAGTTATCAGTGGACGAAGGGCGAACATCTCATTAAGCATTTTAAGGTGCCGGAAGCGGAGCGCTTTACCAATTATTTTTGCAGCGAATGCGGAAGCCCGCTACCAAAGATTCGCCCGAACATGGGGATTGCCGTTATACCAGCGGGCACTTTAGATAGCGCCCCAGCAATGAAACCACAAGCACATATTTTTTGGACTTCACGCATAGAATGGTCGTGTGAATCAGGAGACTTGCCGGTATTTGAGGAATATCAAAGCGATAGTTAAACGCGACGTTACAACAAAAATAGTCGAGCAACTGAATGCGAGAGTTTACTTACGCCCTAACAATAATGACTCACTAATCGACACAAACTCATCCGCAGCATTAATGAGTGACTGAGCCGTTAATGCTGCCGCGCCATATACTACCGTTTTAGCCCCATCTCGTTTTACGCGCTCCAATGCTAAATCGAAGTCGCCGTCGCCAGATAACAATACAACAAGATCAGATTTAGGCGCGGCATCAAGTAAATCAATAGTAATACCCACATCCCAGTCACCTTTGGCCGAACCATCGCGGCGCTGAATAAAAGGTTTTAGCCGTACTTCAAAACCAATTTGATGCAGGATACGCTGAAAATTCATTTGCGCGGCATCGCCACGATCAATCGCATAAGCGACGGCACGCACGACCTCTCGGCCTTGAGTAATTTCATCCCAAAATGCCTGATAGTTGAAATGACGACCGAAGGTCTGACGCGTGGTGTAGTAAATGTTTTGCACATCGACGAAAATCGAAATACGTTCTGCCATGGAATGTCCATTCAAACTATCTGAAATTAACGACTAGCATAACACCACTTTCCCGACCGGACTAAAATTCCAAAAAAAGGCCGCTAAATAGCGGCCTTAAAGCAGATGCCAATAGAACTATAATCAACCAGCTACGGCTAAATCCGACTCAGCTTCAGCCAACATAGCAAACTCTTCGTCCGCTGATTTAGCAACTAAGTGCTTACTGCTGTAACCGAAATAATAAGCGGCACCAATGACGAACAATACGATGGTGAAGAAGAATGCGCGCGGATCAAAAGCATAGACACCCGTTAATGCAATCAAAGACAAGACCAAAGCAATACCAGAAGTGGCAATACCACCTGGAGTTTTATAAGGGCGCACTAACTCAGGTTGTTTTATACGCAATAAAATATGGCTAAGCGCCATTAACGCATATGACACAGTTGCACCGACAACCGCCATCGCCAACATAAGATCACCTTCGCCGCTCAACGAGGCTAAGAAGCCAAAAATACCCGGGACGATTAAAGCGCGCGCTGGCACCTTACGTTCAGTGGTTACCGATAATGCTTTTGGTAAATATCCAGCACGAGAAAGCGCAAAAACCAAACGGCTGTAGCCATAGATAATTGAGAAGAAAGAGGCAACCAAACCTGCCAGACCAAGCACGTTTACCAGAGTCGCTAAACTTGCATTACCTGTTGCATTCAATGCATCCACTAGAGGCACCGCACTGGCACCCATTGCCGTAGCACCTGCGGCACCCGGAACTAACACAACTACCAGTAGCGCAGTAAATAACAAGAAGATCATGGCTCCGATAATACCTTTAGGCACGTCTTTACCCGGATCTTTGGCTTCTTCAGCAGCCAAAGGTACACCTTCTACTGCTAAGAATAACCACATAGCAAAAGGTAAAGCTGCCCAAACACCATACCAACCGAGCGGTAACATCTCGCTCGCGCCAGCCGCATCCGTAGCAGCAATATCAAATAGCAACGCAGAATCAAAACTTGGAATAAGCGCAACGCCCGTCGCGATGATCGCAAATACCGCCAAACCGCTGATCACCATCATAACTTTTAGCGCTTCACCTACACCCGCCAAATGAATACCGACGAATACTAAATAAAATGCGGCATATACCCAGGGGCCATTCACCCCAATTAAAGACTCCACCGCCGACCCGATAAATATGACGATAGCGGCAGGCGCTAAGGCATATTCGATTAAAACAGCTAACCCAGTCATGTATCCACCGGCAGGTCCCATTGCTTGACGAGCGAAGCTGTAGCCGCCGCCAGCGGCGGGAATCGCTGCCGACATTTCAGCCAGCGACAGCACTAAGGTTAAATACATAATCGCCATTAATACCGCAGCGATAGCAAAACCACCCCAACCGGCTTCGGCAATACCAAAGTTCCAACCGGCGAAATCACCGGAAATAACATATGAAACACCTAAGCCTGCTAGAAGAATCCAGCCTGCTGTGCCGCGCTTTAATTGCCGTTTGGCAAGATACTCTTGATTTTCATTCGACATGATTAACCCTCTTTTCTGTGCAATTTTTAAATCAGTTTTTAAATGGGTAAAAAGCCATCCCGCTCTATTCAGAAAGCAGGAAGTTCTTCTGTTCAACGTGATGCTCAATAACATCATCTTGAGTACGATCTTTTAGATTCACGCCCGAAAGCTTCAAACGTCGAGCTTCGCGCAATAAATATAAAGCACGACGCGCCGCTTCTGGATATTGCAGTCCGGCAGGACGAATATTGGAAATACAGTTACGACTGGCGTCGTTAAGACCCGATTTAGGATTCCATGTTAGGTATAAACCTAAACTGTCGGGCGAACTTAACCCCGGACGCTCACCAATCAATACCAACACCGCGCGGGCATTGAGTAGCTCACCAATATCATCCCCAATCGCTACTCGGCCCTGCTCTACAATGGTGATCGGTGAGAGTGACCATGGCTGATCTTCGGCTATTAGTAGTTCAGATAGCTGCTCAATAAACGGCACCGCATTTTTTTGCACCGCTAACGACGACAGTCCATCGACAACAACAATAGCAAGATCGTATTCAGGCTCAGCATGAGGCGCAGTGGGGCTGTTATCTAAGTTATTAGCCATAAATTGAATTAGTTTTTGCCGCGACTCGTCACTCAGTGCACGGCCTTGGTCGGGGCGTTGTAAATACGTGATTCTGTCTACGGCTTGGCTATGCAAACCAAGTGTTTTTTGATTAGGAATTAGCCCTACTAAGCTTTTGATATCACGGCAAATAGCTTCGGCATCCAGCGGAAAATGCACTGCATCACGCGCCTGAGCATGAGATAACTGAAAAGCTAACATCTCTTTGGTGGGCAAACTAACACCGGCACGGCCTAAGCCGATTCGCGCATCGGTAAATTCGCGCAAGCGCCGCCATGGGTTATTGACGACTTTGCCATTTTCTTCATGTTCGTTAATGTCGCTCACAAGCCACCTCCCGGCAAAGCTTTTAGCGAACGTGCAAAAGGCTCAGGTAATGAATCATTTAAAATATGCTGATTGGCATTTTTCATAATCTGCATTTTCGTTAGCCAATGTTCAAACTCAGGGGCAGGACGTGAGCCCAACACACGACGCACATATAGCGCATCGTGAAATGATGTCGTTTGATAATTCAGCATGATGTCGTCAGAACCGGGAATCCCCATGATAAACGAGCAGCCAGCAACACCTAATAAAGTAAGTAAGTTGTCCATATCATTTTGATCAGCTTCGGCATGATTGGTGTAGCAAACATCGCAGCCCATTGGCACACCGAGTAATTTTCCGCAGAAGTGATCTTCTAGTCCGGCACGGGTAATTTCTTTACCGTCGAATAAATATTCAGGGCCAATAAAGCCGACAACAGTATTGACCAATAAAGGTTTAAATTTTCGTGCCACAGCATAAGCGCGCACTTCGCAGGTTTGTTGATCTAAACCATGATGCGCATTAGCTGACAACGCACTGCCCTGACCTGTTTCAAAGTACATAACATTATTACCGACATTACCGCGTCGTAAACTCAGAGCGGCGTCTTGGGCTTCAGCGAGGGTATTTAAATTAAAACCAAAACTGGAATTCGTTGCTTCAGTACCACCGATAGACTGAAACACTAAATCGACCGGGGCTCCGGCTTCTATACATTCAATGGTATTAGTAACGTGAGTTAACACACAGGATTGAGTCGGAATTTCATACTTCTCAATCACATCACTCATCAAATTCATGAGCTGAATTGCCTGCGCTACGTTATCTGTTGCCGGATTAATACCAATAACGGCGTCACCACTACCGTAAAGCAAGCCATCTAAAATACTGGCGGCTATTCCATTTACATCATCGGTTGGATGGTTCGGTTGTAGACGAGTTGATAAGTGCCCCGGCAAACCTATAGTGTTGCGAAAGGCAGTAGTAACATGACATTTTTTAGCAACTAGAATTAAATCTTGGTTGCGCATAATTTTACTGACAGCCGCGGCCATCTCTGGCGTAACACCCATACGAATACTGGCTAAAACACTGGGTGTTGCATGATCACTGAGCAGCCAATTACGGAAATCGCCAACCGTTAAGTGAGCAATAGGCGCAAAGGCTTTATCATCATGCTCATCAATAATAAGGCGGGTTATTTCATCGCTCTCGTAAGGAATAAGTACGTCATTTAAAAAGGTTGTTAATGGCACATCGGCCAACGTCATTTGTGCGACTGCACGTTCTTCTGCCGATAACGCAATCACTCCAGCTAAACGATCACCAGATCGCGCAGGCGTTGCTTTTGCCATTAACTCGGCAAGATTGCGAAATTGATAGGTCTTGCTACCCAGCGTGTAGCAATATGACTTACTCATGTGTTCACCTCAGGAACGAAACTTGCTGTACTCTTTTACAGAGTCCACTTTTCTATAATGTGGAAGATGCGATATATATTCCGACCGACTATCAAATTTTGGCAAACCTTTGTTTTCGCTGGAAAATCAGGTGGTTAGCGAATATCAAAGGCCGTAAACTTATTGCGAAGTCATTAAATAGAGGCAATAACGCTCACCCATGCAGCACGAACCACATCTGAGCGCACCGGAGAAGTGCATCAGTGAAGCAAGGGACGCAGACGAACATGCCCACAACCTGACAAATTGGCAGCAAGAATACGATCAATTAAGTGATGGCAGCTTTTATGGTCGTATTGATGAAGTAACGTTAGAGGGTTTGCAGGTATTTAAAGAGCATACCAATCGCTCTTTACGTCAGCAGTGTAATGTCTGGGCAGACTCTATCTGGCTGGGGATTCCCGCACGGCCATCGGATAGTCGTATTAACGGCTTAGTGATTGGCAATGATCAACTCATGTGCCGTCCTGGCAGCTGCGACTTTGAATTAATGACGCCAGAAAAATATGATATCTACGGCATCGTGGTGAAACAGGATGTGCTATTACAAGCTGCCGAGATTCAAGGTTTAGCTCTTAAAGGTTTGTCTTTCAACGAATATCCGCGTCTAACCGTGCAACAAAAAACGCTAGATGATGTACGTTATTTATTGGAACGAGTGTTAAACCACAACGCCAATGGATTAAATAATCAAATGCAGCAAGATGTGGTGACGATGGGGCTACTTCGGCTTTTACAGGAAGAGACACCGTCCTCATCGCCAGCTCCCAGCTACGCGCATAGAAAGGCCGTCGTTGATCGCGTTAAAGAATATTTAGCAACCCATGCAGATGCACCCGTCACTATGACCGAGCTATGTGAATTAACGCACGTCAGTCGTCGCACACTGCAATACAGCTTTGAAACTATTTTAGGCATAAGCCCACTGCGCTTTTTGCGCACAGCGCGATTGAACCGTGTTCGACGTAATCTGAGCGACCCATTGTCAGACAGCTCAGTGGCTGTTGTCGCAGCGAACTGGGGATTTTGGCACCCCGGACAATTTGCAAAAGACTACAAGCAACTGTTTGGTGAAAATCCATCCGAAACGGTTAAGCGTGTGAAACACAGTTGAAATTTATAAATTTCAACTAACAGACAATAAAAAGCCCCGACTGTCGGGGCTTTTTTTTCAATGAAATCTTACGACATACCATTACCGTACTCTTTAAAGCGCGAACATAAATATTCACGCTGCGGTGCCAGTGCCGTTATATAGGTTTGTAATTGATCGATGGCAAACGCCGCACGCTCATGTAAATACGTATCTGATTTAGAGTTTTCACCCGTCCATAAAGTCCCGACGTTGCGCAGTAACAAATGCTCGGGAGTATAAAGAAGCCTAGAGTTTTTATAGCCACTGCCGCGCATTTCAGCGATCACAAACGCACCGCCACTCGAAGCCGAGACACCAACGAGTAAGGTCGGCTTATGTGCTAGGTGACTGGCATTGCACCATAGCAAAAGATTTTTTAAGCCAGCAGGCGCCATGCCATGCCATTCAGGAATAACAAAAATAAAGCCATCAGCCTGCTGTAACGTATTTTGTACAGCGACCACCGTTGCCGTTGCTGCACTGCCATCCCATAGCGGTAAGTCCGCTTCATTTAGATCGACGATACTGGCTTCGCCATTTAGGTGCTCATCATTCAAATGATGAGCAATACGCAAGCTTTGGGAGTCAGCGCGGTGACTTGCGCTAACAATGGCGATTTTAGACATAAATATTCCTACCGTACTTGAAAAATCAAAGGGCCGATCATCAAGCTATTTTTGAATAATCGTCTGCCCCGTTTGCGTAACCGTATCTTTATCGCCGCGAGCAGGCAAGCGAATACCGGCTTGCACCGCAGGACGCTCACGAATTCGTTGAATCCAAGCCTGCAGGTTGTCGAGCCCTGAAATATCAATACCCGACCACTCGTAAGTATGAGCCCAGCACCAGTTAGCGATATCGGCAACGCTGTATTCTCCACGATTTTCGCCAACTAAATAGTCACGTTCTGCTAATGCTGAATCCAGTACAGTCAACAATCGCCGACCTTCGTTTTGGTAACGATCAATAGCCGGTTGAATTTTTTCAGGGAAATAGCGAAAGAAGACGTTGGCTTGTCCCATCATAGGACCAACCCCGCCCATTTGAAACATTAACCACTGTATCACTTGAGATTTTTCTTTAGCGTTATTGCCCAGTAATTTACCAGCCTTTTCAGCCAGATAAATCATAATTGCGCCCGATTCAAATACCGCAAAATTGTCTTCGCCATGATCAATTAACGCAGGAATTCGACCATTCGGATTGATCTTTAAAAACCATGCTTCTTTCTGTGCGTTACTGCCTAAATCAATCGGCGTCAACGTATACGGAAGTTGCAGTTCTTCGAGTAACACCGTGGCTTTCCAACCATTCGGCGTTGCTGCACTGTATAGCTCTAACATCACTATGTCCTCATGTGTTAGCTGCCTCAGTGCAGCTAATAACCACTACATTTTATGCTGTATATGATGGTCGCTCTTTCATAGCCGCATGCCAACGTTGAATCGAAGGGTATTCATCACCGATACGTATTTTAATAACACGAGCAAAATCTATCGCACAGATGGCTGTAATATCGGCGATGGAAAACTCACTCCCAGCAACCCAAGTATTATCCGCCAGCTGTTTTTCTAGGATCGGTAGAATTTTCAATACATTCCCTACGCATTCTTTGCCCCAAGCTTCTACCGGCGTCATGCGGTCTTTAAAAAAGCCGCTGAGATGCTGAAAGCCCATTGCCACGCTAATGACTAAGCCTAACTCCATGCGGTGATCCCACATATCAATACGAGCTCGATCTTCTACTGTCTTACCAAACAGGCTTCCGCCATCAAAGCGCTCGTCGAGATAACGACAAATAGCACCGGTTTCTGCTAGGCAAAAACCATCATCAAGCTCCAATACAGGCACTTTTCCAAATGGATTTTTTGCACAAAATTCTGGGGTTAGATTCCCCCCAGCACCCAACTCTATCGGCACGATCTCTACGTCCGGAATACCTTTTTCTGCCAGTACCATACGAACGCGACGAGGGTTTGGCGCTTGATTGTTGTCATACAGTTTCATGGAACTTCCTCTACATGCCCTAACGAGCGCGGATTGATGCACGATCAATAGATACCTTTGACGGTTAGCTATCAATGCAATAATTTCAAAGCACACCTTATCAGAATGCTCATTCTGTATTACACTAGCCGAGAGCGATGGGACAGGTCAAGAGAACTTATGACCATATTCAAAATAATCAGTCGAGGCAGTTGCTATGGCGCGAACGCGCAGTTTTGATCCTGAACAGGTATTACAACAAGCCATGATGTTGTTTTGGCAGCAGGGCTTTGAACGCCTGTCGATGGAACAACTGGTGAAGCACTTGGGTGTCAATCGCTACAGCCTCTATGAGACCTTTGGTAACAAACAAGCCTTATTTGAATTGTCGCTGGAGCGCTATATCGCGGTGGTATTTGAATTTATGCAAATGCCGCTAAAGGAGCATAAAGGCAAAGCAGCTTTAACTGCCTTTTGTCAGAAGTTTCGTGATCAGCTACAACGAACGAATGCTAACAACGGTTGCTTAATGTTCAACAGCCTGCAAGCGAAAACGCCAATGTCTGATACTGCACTCCAGAATTTGCATACCGCCATAGAAAAGCAACAAACTCTATTGCTGCAGCGTATTATAGAAGCCCAGACGGAAAATGAGTTCAAACGTCAGTTTAAACCGGAGGCCGCTGCGCAGTTTATTGCCGCACAAACCCGCTTATTACTTAATACTCGCCGTGATCAGGGCATAGAAGCAATGACCACCATAGCCGACTTTTTAATTGCCGATATTGAAGCTTGGTAGCCAAGCAATCGTATTTTATAAAGAATTTAAAAAACCTAAACTCACAGCGGTTGCACTGGCACGGTTCTCGACGCCCAACTTAGGAAATATTTGCTCTAAATGCTTATTCACTGTGCGTGGGCTCATGGCTAAAATCTGCGCAATATCACGATTGGTTTTGCCACGCGATAACCACATCAACACTTCGGCTTCGCGTTCAGTTAATAAAAACTTCTGGCGCAATTCAGCTTGTAATACATTGTCATCGTCGTTAATTAATCGTAATAAATATTCAGCAGGCGACGGTCGGCCTAAATAGCGAACTTGCAGCGAATGCGCTCCCAGCTCTAATTTACTATGACTATTACGCTCGGGTGCTCTTGCTAACCAAGGTGCTATATCGCTGCGAATTAACGTTTCTAGTTCACTCTCTGAGCTCCCGAGCGTTTGTAATAACTCTCGGGTTTTTACCGTACTCCAGAGCATTTCCCCGTGAATATTACAAGCAAAGGCTGGTTGCCCCATTTCATCCAGAGCGCTACGTGCACTGCGTGTTTTACGCGCATTACTCAAATGCACATGCACGCGAGCTAACAGCTCATCTATGTTCACGGGCTTAGTAATATAATCGACACCACCTACTTCTAAGCCACGCAAGACATGCTCACTATCGCTCAAGCCTGTCATAAAAATCACAGGGATATCGTGCAATTCATTGCGTTTTTTTAATGTTTCACAAGCCGTAAAGCCATCCATCGTTGGCATAATGGCATCCAACAAAATTAGGTCTGGTATCATACGTTCGGTAATACTCAGCGCCTGAGTACCATCCATCGCGAGTAATACTGTGTATCCCGCAGACGTCAGCGCTTCGTTCATCATAGCGAGAGATTCTGCTGCATCATCCGCAACCAGCACGATTCCTTTAGATTCAGGCCTGATCACGGGATAACACCTTTTGGTTAGTAGAAATGATGGTCGCAAACTGGTACGACGCAAGGTAGCGTTTCATTTGCTGGACAAAAACTGGGTGCTCTCCCGAGCTTTCAATGCGCACTAAAATCTTCTCCACGCCATCAACATAACCCAATTCTGCCATCGCGATTAATTCGCGCGCATCGGCATGACTAATATCAATAATCTCGGCATCTGCAGTCTTTACTTCATTAACGGGTACATCATCTTTATAAATCCACTGTAAGGACAACGCTGCAGCCAGTTTATCGAGCAATACCTGATCACGAATCGGTTTAATTAAATAATCGTCATTTAAACGCTCGACATTATCTGTGCCGTTTTGTCTCTGATTGTGCTCGTGGCTTTCTTCTGCATCCGCAGACGCCATAATAATAGGTGCGGTAATATTTCTGTGGCGCAATTCTTTGACTAGCTCCCAACCCGTCATCTCGGGCATAGAAATATCGAGGAAGAATAGATCGACCGATACAGTATCAATCGCCTCTAAACAGGCGAAGGCGTTGGTTGCTTCAAGCACTATAAAGCCAAGCGGTGATAAAATTTCACTAATTAACCCCCGATGCGATGCATCATCGTCGACAACCATGACGGTGCGCTGCGGACCATGATAAGAATCTATCTCTCGTACCTGAGTTGTCCGCTGCAAAGGCATAGAAACACTCGATAACATGAGCGACAGCTTAAAACGACTCCCCTGCCCTGGATCACTTTTTAGTGTGATTTCGCCACCCATAATATCGGTTAACAATTTACTGATGGTTAAACCTAGGCCAGTACCGGGCATTTGCGGTTGTCCTGCTTTGCGAATACGTTCAAATGGCTGAAATATTCGCTCCATTTCTTTAGAGTCTATCCCGACCCCCGTATCCTCAACAGAGAATTCGGCGACTTGGCTACGATAGCGCACAGATAAAGTTACCGATCCGCTATGAGTAAACTTAACCGCATTGGATAATAAATTAATCAGAATTTGGCGTAGATGCTTCTCGTCTGTCGTGACCACAGCCGGCAGATGCGGCGATGGTCGATAATAAAAAGCGATACCTTTATTCTCGGCTTGTAGCGAAAACATATCCACCAGTTCTTGCAACATACTACGGATAGCCACTTCTTCGCGCCGGATCTCCAATCGTCCTGCTTCAATACGAGATATATCGAGCAAGCCTTCGATCAAATCCGCTAAATGCTCACCACTGCGACGAACGAGTTTCACTTTGCTTAGCTGAGAAGTATCAAGGTTTTTGTCTTTTTCTAGTAACTGCGCATACCCTAAAATCGAATTCAATGGGCTGCGTAATTCATGACTAATACCGCCTAAATATCGGCTTTTAGCACGGTTAGCCGCCTCTGCTAAGTCTTTGGCATCCTGTAAGGCTCGATCCGTTGCCTCATGCGCACTGATTTCTTGAGTGAGTAATTCGGTTTGTCGCATGGATTCATCTAACGCAAATTGCCGACTTTCATTCGCTAATACAAATAACCAAATCAATACGCCAATAATAATGAGTAACAGAAAATACACTTGCACTAGCGTTGTGCCGACCATAGATTGCACAGCATCCGCAGTAGGCACCTGGAGATACACCAGCCAAAACAGTACGGCGACAGTAAAAGCAATGATGCTAAGAAAACCACTGAACTGCATTAAGCGAGGATTCATACGCCGGACTAACCAGACAGGTAATACTGTTTCGAGCAAAGATTGTAGTTGATCACCAAGACGTGCCTTTTCTTTGCACTGATCATGACAGCGAGCTTCTAAGGAACAGCAAAGCGAGCAAATATGACCGCCATAAGCAGGGCACTGCGCAATATCTTCAAGATCAAAGGTGTTTTCACAGACGACACACTCAGTCAGCATCGAGTGCGGATTAACCGGAACGATAGGTATAATTTCACGCGCAAGATAGAAGCGTCCTTTGGTCACGAACGCAATAATAGGCGCGGTAACAAACGCAGTTAGCAAGGCAACATACGGCGCCATGGCCTGTGCCTCCGGACCAACAACTCCGACATAGCAAATAATACCGAGTAATGAAGCCAAGATCATAGCGCCACAACCAACGGGGTTAACGTCGTATAAGTAGGCGCGCTTGAACTCTATGTGTTTCGGACTCAGCCCCAATGGTTTGTTAATCACTAAATCTGCGACCAGTGCTCCAACCCAAGCCACGGCCACATTGGCATAGATACCAAGGATATGGACGAGTGATTCATAGACACCCAGCACCATAAGCAACAAGGCAATCATGACGTTAAACACCAGCCATACTACCCGCCCGGGATGACTGTGCGTTAAGCGCGAAAAGAAGTTAGACCACGCAATAGAGCCAGCATAGGCATTAGTTACGTTAATCTTGACCTGACAAAGAATCACAAAAACACCCGTAACCGCCATCACGACCATGGGTGAATCAAACAAATATCCAAATGCGACCCGATATATTTGCGTAGGGTCACTGGCATCACTGACGTTCAAACCGTGACTCAACGCCAGCACGGCTAAAAAGGAACCGCCGAGTAATTTAATAAAACCAACAACAATCCAGCCTGGCCCTGCGCCCATTAGCGCAGTCCACCAACGTAACTTATGCTTTTTATCGGGTTCTGGTAAAAACCGAAGAAAATCGACCTGCTCACCGATTTGCGCGATTAAGGAAAAAATAACGGCCGATGCAGCACCAAAAAAGACCAAATTAAAGCCACCGCTACCAATTGGTGCGCTTTCAGTTACTCGTTCGATCCCAGTAAATTGCACCCACGTCAGAGTAGCTGACCACTCATGCCACAGGATAAATACAAATGGGGCTAACTGCAGAACCAACCAAATTGGCTGAGTCCACAATTGGAAACGGCTGATTAAAGTAATGCCGTGCGTTACCAAAGGAATGACAATAATGGCACTGAGTAAATAGCCAAACATCAATGGCAGACCAAACAGAATATCCAATGCGGAGGCCATGATGGCCGATTCAAGTGCGAAGAAGATGAAAGTAAATGATGCGTAGATCAGTGACGTAATGGTCGAGCCGATATAACCAAAACCAGCTCCACGGCTAAGTAAATCAATATCAACGCCGTATTTAGCCGCGTAGTAGCTGATTGGAATAGCCGTTAAGAAAATAACTAAAGAGACTGCCATAAAGGCATAAAACGCATTATCGAAACCATACAGTAAGGTTACCGTAGCTCCGATTGCCTCTAAGGCTAAAAATGAAATAGCACCTAACGCCGTATTCGATACCCGAGCTGCCGACCAGCGTCGCGCACTTTTAGCGGTAAAGCGTAATGCAAAATCTTCGAGAGTCTGATTCGCGACCCAACGATTATAACTTCGTCGAGCCTTAAAGACCTGTTGATCGCTCATTGTAGAACATGCCCCTAGCTGCAAATGTAACATTTACTTCACAGCCGTTATTTTTGGAATGCTGTCCTTGCAATGCCTTATAGTTTTGACCCGCGAGAACAACTTCTATCAATCGCACGCCCATGCGTCAAGACAGTAATCACATCCTGTGCCAACCACTATGCGTTAAATGACGTATGCCTATGGTGCGAATAGCGAATTCTTTGCTTTCGTGACTTTCTGCATTCTAACGGTGTTCCCATTCCGAACCCACAAACGTCAGAGAGGCTACACCATGCGCTCAAAAACGCTTAACCCTACCAGCGGTGTTCGTCGCCGTACCTTACTTAAAAGTTTACTCGCCATTCCTGCGGCCGTGATGTTGGCAAACGCCAACTTTGCCAATGCTGATATGGTCAACACCACAGGCTTAGCCGTTACCGACGACACGGTAACTGTGGGTATCCTGCACTCAGTGACAGGTACTATGGCCATCAGTGAGACAGGTTCTGTACAAGCTGAGAAATTAGCGATTAAACAGATCAATGCCATGGGTGGTGTATTAGGTCGTAAGATCGAGTATATCCAAGAAGACGGCGCTAGCGATTGGCCAACCTTCGCTGAAAAAGCCAAAAAATTATTGGTGAGCGATAAAGTTGCAGCCATCATGGGTTGCTGGACATCAGCATCACGTAAAGCTGTTTTACCAGTAATGGAACAGTACAACGGTATGTTGTTCTACCCTACCTTCTATGAAGGCTTGGAGCAGTCTCCTAACGTTATTTACACTGGCCAAGAAGCTACTCAGCAGATCCTTGAAGGTATCGACTGGGCATCACGTGTTAAAGGTGCAAAATCATTCTACCTACTAGGTTCAGATTACATTTGGCCACGTACATCTAACAAGATCGCGCGCAAGCACATCGAAAAATTGGGTCTTAAAACGGTTGGCGAAGAGTACTACCCATTAGGCCACACTCAGTTCAACTCTGTTATCAACAAAATCAAACTGAAAAAGCCTGATGTTGTATTCATCTCAGTCGTTGGTGGTTCTAACGTTGCGTTCTACAAGCAGCTAAAAGCCGCTGGTATTGAAATGGGCAAAGAAAAGCCATTATTCCTAACCATCTCAGTAACTGAAGATGAAATCTTGGGTATCGGTGGCGAAAACATCGAAGGCATCTATGCCTCTATGAAGTACTTCCAAAGCCTGCCTAACGAAAACAACAAAAAATTCGTTGCGGCATTTAAAGAAGAGTATGGCGACGACATCGTTATCGGTGACGTAACTCAAGCAGCCTACCTTGGCCCTTGGATCTGGAAAGCAGCGGTTGAAAAAGCCGGTTCCTTCGATATTGATAAAATCAAAGAAACCTTGCCAGGTATCGAAATCACAGCAGCTCCTGAAGGCTACGTTAAAGTGCATGAAAACCATCACTTGTGGTCTAAAACACGCATCGGTCATGCAAAGTTAGACGGCCAATATGACGTAGTTTATGAAAGCCCAGAGCTAATTGAACCTAACCCATTCCCTGCCGGATACCAGTAAGTAACAACAGCGGCTCCTACCTTGGAGCCGCTACTTACTACTTAGCTTTATTTTTTCCACCGGGAGATTACCTATGTTTGCTGAATATAGCGCAGCCGAACTGACCTCCATCTTTGCTATGCAAGGATTTGCCGGTCTAATTTTATTCTCAGTTTTTGTTTTGATGGCACTCGGTCTGGCGATTATTTTCGGCCAAATGGGTGTTATTAATATGGCTCACGGCGAATTTATGATTCTCGGAGCTTACGTTACCTACTTAACCTCAAATGTATTCGCTAATTACCTGCCAGGTATTTACGAAGCTTATTTCTTTGTCGCCATGATAATAGCGTTTTTTGTCACGGGGGCACTCGGGGCCTTTGTCGAATGGGCGATGATTCGCCACCTGTACAAGCGTCCTCTCGATACTCTATTAGCAACTTGGGGCCTAAGCCTGATCATGCAGCAACTTTACCGTACCATTTTCGGCGCGCGTGAAGTAGGTGTTGTACTACCCGATTGGCTGATGGGTTCTTATCAAGTTACCGACATGATCGAAGTGCCTATTAACGGTATTTTCGTGATGATTTTAACCATCGTTATTTCCACTGGTGTGTGGTTAATGATGCAAAAGTCGCGTCTAGGCAAACAAACCCGCGCAGTAGTACAAAATCGTCCGATGGCTGCTGCAGTTGGTATTGATACCGGCCGTGTCGATCGTCTGACATTTGCCCTTGGTTGCGGTATCGCTGGCATTGCCGGATCTGCTTTCACTATGGTGGGGTCTACCGGTCCAACCTCTGGCCAGCTTTATATTGTTGATACTTTCCTTGTCGTTGTATTCGGCGGCGCGACTAGCCTACTCGGAACTATCGCCTCTGCGTTCACCATCTCTCAAGCTCAATCGACAATGGAATTCTTCTTAAGTGGTTCGATGGCCAAAGTATTAACACTACTGACGGTAGTGATAATTCTGATGCTTCGCCCTGAAGGCCTATTCTCACTCAAGATTCGCCGCTAAGGAGTCGTACATTATGTTAACCAAAGCTCGCGATTTTTTAATGAAAGGTGACATCACTCACCTGATTATTCTGGCAGCGATTATCTTTGTAATCATGCCGCTAACAATGGATATCTTTCGCCTCAATCTAGTAGGTAAATACCTTACTTACGCTTTTGTGGCTTTAGGATTAGTACTGTGCTGGGGTTATGGCGGCGTACTCAGTTTAGGCCAAGGAGTATTTTTCGGTTTAGGTGGCTATTGCATGGCCATGTATTTAAAACTTCAGGCATCCACTCCTGAATTAACCGCAATCCAATCGACTCCGGGCATACCCGATTTTATGGATTGGAACCAAATAACCGAACTACCTTGGTTTTGGGAACCATTCCATAGCTTTGCCTTTACTGTACTTGCCGTATTTATTATCCCTGCCATATTCGCTTACATCATTGGCGTTGCCATGTTTAAGCGTCGCGTAGGTGGTGTTTACTTCGCCATTATTACCCAAGCAGTAGCCGCCATTTTGACCATTCTTATTATCGGTCAACAAGGTTACACCGGAGGTGTGAACGGCATTACCGACTTACGTACCTTAAATGGCTGGGATATTCGTACCGATGAAGCCAAGTATGTTTTGTACTTCATCAACGGCTTGTTATTGTTCGGCGCTATTTTCGCATCGCGTTATGTTGTGAAAAGCAAATTAGGTCGCTTACTTGTCGCTATGCGCGAACGTGAAGACCGTGTGCGCTTCTCTGGATACGACGTATCTAACTTTAAGATTTTCATCTTCTGTTTAGCAGCAGCGATCTCGGCTGTTGGCGGCGCGATGTTCACTTTACAAGTGGGCTTTATGTCGCCTTCTTTCGTCGGCATCGTGCCCTCTATTGAGATGGTGATTTTCTGTGCTGTTGGCGGTCGTCTATCAATATTAGGCGCTATTTACGGAACATTAATCGTTAACTTCGCCAAAACAACCTTCTCAGAAAGCTTCCCAGAACTTTGGCTATTCGCCATGGGCGCACTCTTCATTGGTGTGGTAATGGCGTTCCCGAACGGTATTGCTGGTGTATATCAAAGCCATATTTCTCCATGGCTTGCGAAGAAGTTTGGTAGCACGCCAAAAGATGAAGAAACTCCAACTATGGCGACTAAAAAGCACTCTGTTGAATCCAATGAAGCCCAAGTAAAGGAGCCTAGCCATGCTGGAAACTAATAAGCATATAGAGCAAAAAGATTTCGTGCTCAGTATTGAAGGGCTAACCGTTTCGTTTGACGGATTCAAAGCAGTTAACGATTTATCGCTTTACGTCGAAGAACAAGAAATTCGCGTCATTATCGGCCCTAATGGTGCCGGTAAAACAACCGTACTCGATTTAATTTGTGGTCGTACTAAGGCGACTGAAGGATCAATTAAATTCAAAGGCAAAGAATTAACCAAGCTCAATGAACACCAAATTGTTCATGCGGGTGTTGGTCGTAAATTTCAAAACCCTTCGATTTATGAAGATTTGACCGTCTTTGAAAACCTTGAGCTATCTTTCCCTCGCGGTCGCAATGTTTGGGGAGCCTTGTTCTTCAAACGAGACCAAGAAGTAAAGGATAAAGTAAAAGAAATTGCCGAGATGATTTTTCTCGGCGACAAATTAAATATGCAAGCCGACCTACTAAGTCACGGGCAAAAACAATGGTTAGAAATCGGTATGTTGTTAATTCAGGATCCTGAATTACTCATGCTCGATGAGCCTGTTGCTGGAATGTCAGTGTCCGAACGCAAACAAACAGCCGACTTATTACACCGTATAACTAAAGATCGTTCGGTACTGGTAATTGAACACGACATGCAATTTGTCGCGGACATCGCCGACCGTGTAACCGTTTTGCATCAAGGCAAAGTTCTGTCGGAAGGTTCGATGGAACGCGTGCAAGCCGATCCAAAAGTCATTGAAGTTTATCTCGGCCATTGAGGATAACCGTATGTTTGAATTAGCAGATTATGGTGTGGCTTATGGCCAGAGTGACGTCATCAAAGATATGAACTTGACGTTAAAGCCAAAAGAAATCATCGCGGTACTTGGCCGTAATGGCATGGGTAAAACCACCATGATGAAGTCAATGATTGGCATGATTCCGAGCAAAGCAGGCACGATTACCTTAAATGGCAACGACTTATCTGGCTTACAAAGCCATCAGCGTGTAGCCGCCGGCTTAGGTTTTGTGCCACAAGGTCGAATGATTTTTTCAACCTTAACGGTACAAGAGAATATCGAAACTGGCTTAACCGTTACCGGCAAATCCACCGTACCTGAAGACCTGTATGAGTTGTTTCCAGTACTGCTCGAAATGAAAGATCGTCGCGGCGGCAACCTTTCTGGTGGCCAACAGCAACAACTTGCTATCGCTCGCGCACTTGCGAGTAATCCGAGCGTACTACTACTGGATGAACCAACCGAGGGGATTCAGCCATCCATTATTAAAGAAATGGCACGCACGCTGAAGAAAATTCGCGATCAGCGCAACCTATCCATCTTAGTTTCGGAGCAAGTGCTAAGTTTTGCGCTCGATATTGCCGATCGGATTTTGGTTATCGAAAAAGGAAAAATTGTACACGACGTACCAATTGCCGAGGCTGACCAAGCCAGTATTGCTAAGTATTTATCGGTTTAATTATTTACTTTTAGGAGCCCATCATGAGACACGGTGATATTTCTAGTAGTCCGGATACCGTTGGTGTTGCAGTTGTTAACTACAAGATGCCACGCCTACATACCAAGGAAGAAGTATTAGCCAACGCTGCCAATATTGCCGACATGATTGTCGGTATCAAGCAGGGGTTGCCTGGCATGGACCTAATTGTATTTCCCGAATACAGCACCATGGGCATCATGTACGACCATGATGAAATGATGGCTACTGCGGCTACTATTCCGGGAGACGAAACCGCTATTTTTTCTGCCGCCTGTAAAAAGGCCAATACCTGGGGGATTTTTTCACTGACTGGCGAACGTCACGAAGAACACCCTCACAAAGCACCTTACAACACTCTAATTTTGATTAATAACGAAGGTGAAATCGTTCAAAAATATCGTAAGTGCATACCTTGGTGCCCAATTGAAGGCTGGTATCCCGGTGATCGCACTTACGTGAGCGAAGGCCCTAAAGGCATGAAAATCAGCCTTATTATTTGCGACGATGGTAACTATCCTGAGATTTGGCGCGACTGTGCCATGCGCGGTGCCGAATTAATCGTTCGCTGCCAAGGCTATATGTACCCTGCCAAAGAGCAGCAAGTCATGATGGCGAAAACCATGGCATGGGCTAACAATTGCTATGTTGCGGTTGCTAATGCCACCGGTTTTGATGGTGTTTATAGCTACTTTGGGCACTCTGCTTTAATAGGATTTGATGGTCGTACATTAGGAGAGTGTGGCGAAGAAGATATGGGCGTGCAATATGCTCAACTTTCAGTTTCACAAATTCGTGACGCGCGCAAAAACGATCAATCGCAAAATCATTTATTCAAATTATTGCACCGCGGCTATAGCGGCGTTCACGCCTCCGGTGATGGTGATAAAGGCATCGCCGACTGCCCATTTGAGTTTTACCGCACTTGGGTAATGGATGCAGAAAAAGCCCAGCGCGACGTCGAAGCGATGACCCGTGACACCATTGGCGTAGCCGACTGTCCGGTCGGAAACCTACCCGTAAGCGAACGTGAACGGGAGGCCGGCGAGTAATCGCCGGACGAGAGCCGTGGTATTTATCACCGATAAACTCGAACAAAATCGCCGTGCACAACCTTTGTGTACGTCGCGTTTTGTATTCGATCCTAGTGAGATCGAAGGCGCTCTGCGCGCTAGAATTATCGGCCAAGATGAAACCATCACTCGCTTTAAGCGTCAGCTCAGCGTGGTTAAAGCAGGGCTGCAAGATGATCGTAAGCCACTATTAAGCACCCTATTTTTAGGCTCGACAGGTGTGGGAAAAACGGAATTTGTCCGCACCGTCGCTAAAGCCATTCATGGTAATAGCGAGGCTTTTTGTCGCATTGATATGAATACCCTATCGCAAAGCCATTACAGCGCAGCGATCACTGGTGCGCCCCCGGGTTATGTTGGTAGTAAAGAAAATTATTCATTATTTAATGAAGACCACATTGCAGGCACGAGTACCCGTCCCGGCATCGTTTTGTTCGATGAAATCGAGAAAGCAAGTGCCGAAGTGGTTCGTAGCTTAATGAACATATTGGATTCCGGTTCACTCACCCTCGCATCCGGTCAGAAAACGCTGAAATTTAATAATACTTTGATTTTCATGACCAGTAATATTGGCGCGATAAAAACTAAGACGTTCATATCCAAAGCTCGACAAAGCTTTTCTCAGAAGTCTAGAAAGGCAACTTTTATTAGAGCGTTAGAGCGTCATTTTGATCCCGAATTTATCAATCGTATTGGCAGTGTTAATTGCTTTAACGATCTTAGCATGACATCCATTCCGGATATCATCGAAAACTTAGAAGCGGAACTTAATCAACGCTTAAAAGCCCGCAATATTGCTATCGAACTTGACCCATCTGCGCGCACCTTAGTGTGCTCTGCTGGGTTTAACAAACGCTATGGAGCTCGCGATATTCAACGACAGTTCCAAGCACTTGTATTAGAGCCACTCGCTCAATTTTTACTCAGCGCTGCGGATGATCAATGTCGATTTATCTTCGGTACTGCTACAGCCAATAAAATTACGTTTCAACCGACCTTACTCAACGAATTTTCACGTACGAGTAAACCAGTGGCCTCTCGGCCGTCACAGGAGAAGACCCATGACTGATACCATTATTAAAATCGATTTAAGTAAATCAGCGTACGATCACGATAATGTTCACAATCGCTGGCACCCTGACATTCCTATGGTTGCTAAGGTGAAACCCGGTGATGACTTTATCGTCGAATGCTTTGACTGGACAGGCGGACAGATCAAGAACGACGACGACGCTTCTGACGTGCGTGATGTCGATTTATCTCAAGTGCACTTTTTATCTGGTCCTATTGCTGTTGAAGGCGCACAGCCCGGTGATTTATTAGAAGTCGATATTTTAGACATCGGTGCATTTACCGAACAACAATGGGGCTTTAACGGCTTCTTTTCTAAAAAGAACGGCGGTGGATTTTTAGACGAACACTTCCCTGAAGCACAAAAATCCATTTGGGATTTCAACGGTATCTACACCAGTTCACGTCACGTACCGGGCGTTGAATTTGCTGGTATTTTACACCCAGGCCTAATCGGTTGCTTGCCATCACGCGATATGCTGGATAAGTGGAACACGCGTGAAAAAGAATTGTTCGACACTGATCCAGATCGTACGCCAACACTTGCTTGCTTGCCGTATGCACCGACAGCACACATGGGCCGCATGCAAGGCGACGATAAAGCTGCAGCAGCTGCTGAAGGTGCTCGTACCGTACCGCCACGCGAGCATGGTGGTAACTGCGATATTAAAGACCTAACCCGTGGCGCAAAAATCTACTTCCCAGTATATGTAGATGAAGCCGGTCTATCGGTTGGCGATTTACACTTTAGCCAAGGCGATGGCGAAATCACCTTCTGCGGTGCAATTGAAATGGCTGGCTGGATTCACATGCGTGTGAATTTAATTAAAGACGGTATGGCTAAATACCAGGTTAAAAACCCAATCTTTAAGCCAAGCCCATTAGTACCTAAGTACGACGACTATTTAATCTTCGAAGGTATTTCTGTTGACGAAAATGGCAAGCAGCACTTCTTAGATACCACCGTTGCGTATCGCCAAGCCTGTTTGAACGCCATTAACTACATGGAGCTATTCGGATTCTCGCGTGCTCAGGCTTACGCCATTATTGGTTGTGCACCGATACAAGGTCACATTAGCGGCGTGGTCGACGTACCGAACTCTTGTGCGACCTTATGGTTACCAACCGATATCTTTAAATTCGATATTAAGCCTAACGCTAATGGCCCGACTAAATTCCTCGACGGCTCGGTCGATATTCCACTAGCGCCTGATTTGGATTAATAAGGGGAATTAAACATGCCTTTATACGATTATAAATGCACTCAGCATGGTGTTTTCCAAGAACTTGCGTCAATGGAACACCACGATCATCCGGCTAAATGCCCACAATGTGCGCAGTTATCTGCGCGTGTTGTGATGATCCCACCGCATATTGCGGCCATGATTAAAGAGAAAAAAGAAGCCATGGAGCGTAATGAAAAAGCGCAACATGAACCCGACTTCATGACCTCAACACAATTTCATGAACGGGAAAAAGAAAAGCAAGAGCGTGCCGCACACGGCAAACACAAAGGTTGTGGCTGCGCGCCGAAACGCCCGAGCAATTTATTGTGGACCGCTGATGGAAATAAAATGTTTCCGTCTATGCGCCCGTGGATGATAAGTCATTAATGTCTAGGGATTAGACATACCCCGCAATGCCCTTTGCCTCGGTTCGCCGGGGCTTTTTTGTTTTTTGCGGCTAACGCCGTAGGTTTTTTTCCCTAGAGCAAGCCCAATATGAATAGAAAATGTATTCTTTTCTGTAGGAGTCACTCAGGGAGCGCCAGCGAGCAGTGACGAATTAATACGCGGAAAATTACATCGCGACTACGAACAAAAAGCGTTCGTTGAATCGCTCCTACAAATCAAAAATCCGCTTCGAATTCATCAAGCTTCAAGCATATCGTCTCGTGCGTCTGCGCCAGCAGCTAAAAAACCATAAACAGCATCCAAAAAAAAGCGGCCCGAAGACCGCTTAATTTAATTCACTAACAATTACGCTTCGCGACGCTTACGCTGCGGAGGACGTGAATCACCACGTGAATCATTACTGCTACGTGGCTTGCCACGACCGCCAGCACCACCAGGCTTGCCTGAGCCACCCGCACGACGCGGTGGAGCAGAGCGACCTGTTGATTCAGGAATGTCACTTTCTTTGTAAGTCTTGATGCTCAAAGGACGACCACATACGCGTGCTTTACGCAGGGTGTTCATCACTGGTTCTGGCATACCTGCTGGTAAATCGATCACAGAATAATTTTCAAAAATTTCAATGTGACCAATAAAACGGCTTTCTAAATCGGCTTCGTTCGCGATAGCGCCAACAAGGTTACCTGGCTTCAAGCCATCGTCGTAGCCAATGCCAACCATGTAACGTGCCATCGCCATATCAGGGTTACCTTTTAATGGCATAGGCGAAGCGCTGGCTGGCATTTTGCTGCGTGGAGCACCACGTTCGCGTTCACCACTGCGCTCACGACGCTCGCCACGTTCTGGGCGGTCGCGTGATTCACGGCTATTTTGTTCTTGCGCACGTTTTTGTGCACGTGCATCTTCTTGTTCGTCGATGAACAATGGCTTATCGCCTTGCACCATGCGAGCAATCGCGGCTGCAACATCCATCGCATCCACCGGGTGTTCGCTCAAGATCTTTTCGATCATTTCGCGATACACTTTGTTTTTCTCTGGGTGCAGGCTATCTAAAACGCGTGCTTGGAACATAACACGACGTTTTTCGTTAACCATTTCTGCCGATGGTAGTGGCATTTCTTCAATAGGCTGACGAGTAGCACGTTCGATATCACGCAACATACGCTTTTCACGGCCACGTACGAAGACAATGGCTTCACCATTACGACCGGCACGACCAGTACGACCAATACGGTGAACGTAGGATTCGGTATCTTGTGGAATATCGTAGTTGATAACGTGGCTGATACGCTCAACGTCCAAACCACGAGCGGCAACGTCAGTTGCAACAATAATATCCAACTGGCCTGCTTTTAAGCGTTCTACCGCTTTTTCGCGTTGTGCTTGTGGAATATCACCGTTTAATGGTGAACATTTAAAGCCGTTACTGACCATAAACTCTGCAACTTCTTCTGTTGCTTGCTTGGTACGTACGAACACCATCATGGCGTCAAATTCTTCGGTTTCGGCAATACGCAATAACGCATCATTTTTATGTGCGCCACCGACAAACCAATAACGCTGACGAATTTTATCGTTGGTCGTCGTTTTGGTTTCGATTTTTACTTGTACTGGATTATTCAGGTGAGTTTCAGCAACACGCTGAATCTCACGCGGCATAGTCGCAGAGAATAAAGCAACCTGACGGCTGGCTGGGGTTTGTTCCAGAATCCAGTTTACGTCGTCGATAAAGCCCATGCGCAGCATTTCGTCCGCTTCGTCTAGAACAACGGCTTTAATATCAGCCAAGCTCAACGTACCGCGACGTAAGTGATCCATTACACGGCCAGGAGTACCAACAACCCATTGTGGGCCACGTTTCAAATCACGTAGCTGGCTGCCGTAATCGGCACCACCATAAATAGCAGTTACTTCAATGCCCGGCATGTGACGGCTATAGGTTTTAACGGCTTCAGCCACCTGTTGCGCCAGTTCACGCGTTGGTGCTAACACCAATACTTGTGGGCTTTTAAAGTCGGCTTGAGTGCGAGCCAAGATAGGTAATGCGAACGCAGCCGTTTTACCGGTGCCGGTTTGTGCCATACCCAGTACGTCTTTGCCTTCAAGCAATGGCGGAATACTGTGTTCTTGGATAGCAGAAGGAGTTTCGTAACCCAACTCTTCTAGAGTGCGAAGAATAGGAAAAGGAAGGCCCAGGCTTGCGAAGCCTGTGCTGATTGTATCGGTCATATTGTCACCTGTGTGCAGACGGGGAAGGGCTTTGCCGCTAACTGGTTAGCTCTGCTAACACGCTGCTGACACGGGTGAGCCCGACTCATCATTGTTCAAAAGGGCGCAAAGTATATAGGAAATTTTACGCCACTGCTCAGGTTTTTTTCATGTAAACGAAATATTTACGTGATAACCCTACTCTGCCTCTCTGCAAAGCACCATAGGATGCGTATAATCGCGACCTCACTTAATAGGAGTACGTATCGTGCTGAAAGTTAACGAATATTTTGACGGCAAAGTAAAATCAATCGCTCTGCAAACCGCGACTCTACCGGCCACTGTCGGCGTAATGGAAGCGGGCGATTACGAATTTGGCACGAGCCAGAAAGAAGTAATGACGGTTGTTTCAGGTTCTATGGATGCTTTGCTGCCTGGCGCCACTGAATGGGCAACCTTTAACCAAGGCGACTCATTTGAAGTTGCCGCCAACGTAAAATTTCAAGTGCGTATGGCTGGTCAAACCGCTTACTTCTGCACTTACGAGTAAGCCGCTTAAAAAGAACTAAAGGCCATTTAATGGCCTTTAGTTTTTTCTAACTTTAACTCAGCTACAGGCACGGGTTTACTAAAATAAAATCCTTGGTAACTTTCGCAACCATTGTCACGCAAGAAATTCAATTGAGCTTCCGTTTCCACACCTTCCGCCAGCACCTGTAATCCCAAACCTTTCGCCATATGAATAATGGTTGTAGTAATGACGCGACCTTCGTCTTCGTCCTCAACGCTTTGTACAAAACTGCGGTCGATTTTTAATTTATCAACCCGATAACGATGCAGATACGCTAACGAAGAATAGCCCGTACCAAAATCATCAACCGCCAACATCACTCCAAGCTCTTTTAAGCCATTAATAGTGTCGAGAACTTGAGTACTTGGCTCTAGTAAAGCACCCTCGGTAATTTCAAGTTCCAACCAACTAGGATCAATTTGTGTTTCATCCAGCAAGCGCCGTAAACGCTCGACCAAACCACCGGCAACAAAGGTTGGCTGGGATATATTCACCGCAACGATCATGGGTTCGAAGCCTTCATTTTGCCAGACGGCAATTTGATGACAGGCCACACGTAACGCCCAGCCGTCCAACTCAGGCATTAAGCCATTATCTTCGGCAACGGGTAAAAAACGACCTGGCGCAATGATACCTTCTTGTGGATGATGCCACCGCATTAAGGCTTCAACACCCACAATATGGCCATCAATTAAACAAACTTGAGGTTGATAATAGAGTTGTAATTCATTGTCGTGCTGCAATGCACCGCGCAACTGATTGCCAAGTTCTAAACGATCCGACACCGCTTGAGTCATATCATTTGAATAAAACTGATAATGATTACGCCCATGCTGCTTCGCCTGATACATAGCGACATCAGCATTACTCAATAATTGAGTCACATCTGAGCCATGATCTGGAAATAATGTAATCCCCAAACTGGCACCAATATAAAGCTCTTGGCCGACGCCAACATCAAATGGTGTGCGTAATAGATTCAAAATAATGTCAGCAACGTTACTCACCTGCTCATGAGAAATAACATTTTCTAACACCACTACGAAATCATCACCACCTTGGCGAGCAACGGTATCGCTATCACGCAAACGCTGGCGCATACGCTGAGCAAATTCCTGCAACAAACGGTCGCCCGCGGGATGGCCAAGGCTGTCATTAATATGTTTGAAATGATCGAGGTCAATGGCAATAACACCAACTTTACGACCCTTCTGTGTTGCTACATTAACAGCCCCTTCAAGACGGCTTAATAGCAGAGCACGATTCGGTAAATTGGTAAGCGAATCATAATTAGATAAGTGCTCCAATTGCTCTTCTGATTCTTTGATGCGAGACATGTCGGAAAAAACACCGACATAATTAGTGACACGGTTTTGCGCATCTTTCACTTCGGTAATCGTTAGCCACTGCGGATAAATCTGACCATTTTTTCGACGATTCCAAATTTCACCGCGCCAGTAACCACGTTCCTGGACGGATCTAGCAATACCTTCATAAAAGGTTTTGGAATGACGGCCCGAATTTAGTAAGGAAATTGATCGGCCAAGGACATCAGCTTCTTCAAAGCCTGTAATGGAAGTAAATGCAGGATTAATTGCCTCAACTCGGTTTTGCGAATCGGTGATCACCACCCCTTCCATCGTCGATTCAAACACGGTCATTGCTTGTCGTAAGCGGTGTTCTTTCGCTTGTTGTTCAGTAATATCTTGAATAGAACCAACTCGACCAACTAACTTACCACTATCATCAACAATAACTTCGGCACGACCATGGATAACTTTCACCGTGCCAGATTCAGTGACGATTCGGTATATCATGTCGGACGGTTTATGCTGCTGCATACTCTCAGTTAAAGTTTGCGCTACACGCTCACTATCATCAGGATGCACATATTCAAAAAACCGAGACAAACTCACCGTTGTTAACGTTTCTTCTTGTTCAAAAATCACCGCAGCTTGGGGCGTAATAACAATGACATCGTTCAACACATCATCTTGCCAACTACCAATATTCGCTAAGCGCTCAGTTTGTCTTAGTAATTGCTCTCTATCCTCTAGCTGGCTCATCATAGTGAGACGGTCTTGAACTAAAAAACAAAGCTGCGCGAAGGTAGCTAGTAATGCTTGACGGCGATTACTCAATGGCGGCTGATTTTGCTCAAAACTAATTAACAGAAAGCCAACTGCGCCTTCCTGACCGCTCACTGGAAGCAAAATAGCATTATCAGAGTCTAAAAGGTTTAGTAATTCTACATCCGCAGGTATCGCTGCCGCACGTCTAAGGACTTTCGAACCGCCCATTTCATAGTGCCGTTCGGTATTTAAATCATTACGCCAATAGTTGTTGAGGAGTTGTGGCAGCTCCTCAACGTCTTTTGCACCGATACTAACCAATAATTCAGAAACAGATTCACCATCATCAGCAACGAAAACCAATGCGCTCCGCGCCTTCAAATAACGAGCAATATGAAGCAGCGCACCTTCGATATCCGCATGTAACGTTTCAGTTCGTGTGGTTAAAAAAACACGTAAGCAACGTTCTAAAATTGTCTCTAGACGGATTTCACCACTTTCTGAACGAACGACACCTAGTGAAATTCCTTCTTCTGCTTCACGCTCAATCCGAGACCACCCTTCACTAACAAAAGAAGAATCTAGAACCGGTTTAACGGCATTCATGCAACTACTCCACGAATCTCACACTCGCCAACGGGGGCTATTTTACTCAAGTGCCGACCTCACAAACCCTTATACAACTCGGGGAAAACTAGATGGCACTTTGCCACGATGCATCATTGTCGTAGAAAAACAGTGTAGACCATCCATAATGACAATTATAAAAATAGGCACAATTTTCTCACCAATAATGTCAATTTGCGACATAAGTTATCCTGTAAGGTCGATATTTACTAGTAATTTTGGCTTGCTTGAGCAGCCGGCCCACCTCATCATGGTAGGCAACTATCAAGGGTGACGAACTGTGTTTGATAAGAATGATCTGCTATTACTGATCACAACGACAATGCCCTTCGGCAAGTATCAAGGTCGTGTCCTAATGGATATTCCAGAAGAATACCTACTCTGGATGAATAATAAGGGCTTCCCTCAAGGACAGCTGGGCCAACTCCTAGCACTTGCGCTAGAATTAAAAATTCATGGATTAGAGGATATTCTCACTCCGCTGCGGAAGAACAATCCACCTAACCATCAACACTCAACAGACGACACGCTGCATTAATGACTATGAAGTACCTTGGCCTGTTAGAAACAGACGATCTATATTCTGACCTTCTAGAAGACTATAAGAGTTACGGCACCATGTTTCGGCATTTTTTTAATAGCCTGCCGTCAAGGTCTCACGAGCTTCAGTACCGTCACTATCAGGTTAAGCAAGGTGAATTACCACAAACCTTCGACGAGTGTGATGCGTATTTAATTACTGGTTCCAAAACGGGCGTGTACGATAACGAACGATGGATTGAGCCACTGAGTAACTGGATCAAAGCAGCTCACGATAAAGGAGCTCCCCTAATTGGGATTTGTTTTGGCCATCAAGTTATTGCTCATAGCCTAGGCGGCTACGCTCAAAAAAGCAGCAAAGGATGGGGCGTTGGAGTACATATGACAACCATAGAACACCGTCCTGCTTGGCTAAACGACCAACGCAGTCATATGCGCCTCATTTATAGTCATCAAGATCAAGTAGAACAATTACCCCCAAAAGCGAAACGTCTAGCTGGAAGTCGTTTTTGCAATAACGCTTCTTTTTTTATCGACGACCGCGTATTAACTTTTCAGGGTCACCCAGAGTTTACCGCTGAATACTTTGTGCGCTTGCTAGAACGCCGGCGCGCAGCTATCGGCGATGAGATTTTAGATGCGGGATTTTCGAGTTTAGATCAGCCGACAGACGCTGATGATATCGGTGCCTGGATTTTAGAATTTATACAGTTACAACGTTAATAATTGATCCAGTAATAACATACCCTGCAATATTTTAATCGGCATAAAATAAAAGATTCCGATTAATTCTATTGAGGTAAAAACTTAGCAACGTACCAGCAACTTGCTTTAACGTTTAATTGTTCTGCATTAGCCCAAGCCAGTCCTACTTCAACTAGTTGCTCTGCTAAACCCTTGCCGCGCAAACGGAAAGGTACATACGTGTGGGTAAAATTAATATTCTGCCCCTCGAGCGCATACTCAAGTAAACAGGTATGCCCATCTTGTTCGATAATGAAACGAGTCTGCTCTGGCTGATGTACTACCATCATATTCTCCGGTAATTAGTCGCGTTCACTTCTATTGAACTCGATGTGGCATAAGCTGTAACGAAGCAACGCGGTATCCCTCTAGCTGGATGTAACCGGCGTAACGTTCGTCACCGGTAGAAGTAAACTCAAACGCATAGCAGCGACATAACACTGGCGTATTATCTTTGCGCCATTTAAACCGCATACTTTCTAGAATTAACGTATCGTCCAGTAACTGCAAAGCATCCGTTTCGCACTGGCGCTTTACTCGGGTCAACGCTAACGAACGTGCTCGCTGCTGCCGACTCCAACCTAAATAGAGAACGGCAAATACTGCACAAACAGCGATCAGCAATAACATGAAGCAACTCCTGCAAGGGGTATAGACTATATCGGTATGAAGCGGCGTATTTTCAAGACACGATACAAGCCATTGGCAGGTATAATACCTCAATTAAACTGACTCGGAGATTACTATGGCTCGTCGTGCCTGTGCTCGTCACATTCTGGTTAAAACGGTAGATGAAGCAAACGCCTTACTTAAGCGACTTAAAGAAGGCGAAGACTTCGACAAGCTAGCACGCAAGTATTCAACCTGCCCTTCTAAAAAGAACGGCGGCTCGCTAGGCGAGTTTAGCCGCGGCGATATGGTACGAGCGTTTGATGAAGCCGTGTTTGAAGGACCCGTCTTGAAAGTACAAGGGCCTATCAAAACACGGTTTGGCTGGCATTTGATTGAGACGATTTATCGGCAGTGATTTTGATTTGTGTTTAGATTTTACCGCGGGTTCTGTTCACTACACCCGCTCCTACGAGCAAAATCCAAGCTCACGATATCATGGGAGAATAAAAAACGGCCCACTAAGTGAGCCGTTTTCTCATCGCGCTAACGATTAACCGAAATAGCTAATCATCACACCCGCAGCAACCGCCGAACCAATCACACCAGCCACGTTAGGGCCCATAGCATGCATCAGCAGGAAGTTCTGTGGATTCGCTTCCAAGCCCACTTTGTTGGATACACGAGCCGCCATCGGCACCGCCGATACACCCGCAGAACCAATCAATGGGTTGATAGGATCTTTCGAGAACTTGTTCATGATCTTCGCCATGATAACGCCTGCGGCAGTACCCATGCAGAAGGCAACCATGCCTAGAATCAAGATGCTTAAGGTATCGAAGTTTAAGAACTTATCAGCGCTCATTTTCGAACCAACACCCAAGCCTAAGAAAATAGTCACAATGTTGATCAAGGCGTTTTGCGCTGTATCGCTCAAACGATCAACAACACCCGACTCTTTCATCAAGTTACCAAAACAGAACATACCCAAAAGGGGCGCAGCTGATGGTAACAACAAGGCAACTAGTACCAGCAAAGTAATCGGGAAGATAATTTTCTCACCCTTACTCACTTCGCGCAGCTGACTCATTTTGATCTTACGTTCAGATTCGGTCGTCAACGCTTTCATGATTGGTGGCTGAATCATAGGCACCAATGCCATGTAAGAGTATGCAGCAACCGCAATTGCACCCAATAGCTCAGGAGCCAACTTAGATGCAATAAAGATCGAGGTTGGGCCGTCAGCACCACCGATAATACCGATAGCGGACGCTTGCTGCAGGGAGAAGTCCATCACACCAATATCAGTGAAGAAGGCCGCACCAAACAAGGTACCGAAAATACCAAACTGTGCAGCAGCGCCGAGCAATAAGGTTTTTGGATTAGCCAGCAAAGGACCAAAATCCGTCATTGCACCAACACCCATGAAAATGAGCAGTGGGAATAAACCGGTTTCAATACCTGCGTGGTAAATGTAATACAACAAACCTGCCGGAGTATCGAGGTGACCATCCGCAGCGATCACTGGGCCAGCATAAAAGTCAGCACCAGGGATGTTTACGAAAATGGTACCAATCGCAATCGGCAACAACAGCAAAGGCTCGAACTGGAACTTAGGATGGATAGCTAAAAACAGCAGCACACAACCAATGCAAAGCATTGCTAGTTGCCCTAGCTCCATCTGGTATAAACCAGTGTCGTGCCAAAGGTTAATCAAACTATGCATGACAGCTCCTTAACCTAGGGTATACAGAGTGTCGCCCACTTTAACGGCCGTACCTTCTTTGGCAGAAACACTGCCAATGGTGCCGTCTTTCGGTGCGCGAATCTCAGTTTCCATTTTCATGGCTTCCAGAATCAGTACGACGTCGCCTTCTGCAACTTCATCACCTGGCTGAACCAATACCTTCCAAATATTACCTGCCAATGGCGAAGTAATTGGATCACCGCCACCCGCAGCAACAGGTGCAGCCGTTGAAGAAGCACCACCTATAGACATAGGTGCGCCATTCACCGGAGCAAGATTTGTAACATCACCACCTTCATTAACTTTAACAACGTACTCGTTGCCATCAATGTTGATCGTGTAGGTATCAGCACCTGCAGCACTTGGTGCTGGTTCGAACGCATCTGGATTACCACGATTGGCCAAGAACTTTGGCGCAACCTGCGGGAACATAGCCAGAGTCAGCGCGTCATCGATGGCATTTTCAGCCAACTTGAAGCCTTTCTCTTCAGCCAGTTTCTTAACGTCTGCTAACACTTGATCCATTTCAGCATCGATCAAATCGGCTGGACGACACGTGATGGCTTCTTTCCCATCCAGAACGCGAGCTTGTAACTCGGCATTCATAGGCGCAGGAGCCGCACCGTATTCACCTTTCAGGATGCCTTGAGTTTCTTTTGAGATCGACTTGTAACGCTCACCCGTCAAAACGTTCAGTACTGCTTGAGTACCAACGATCTGAGAAGTAGGCGTTACTAGAGGAATAAAACCAAGATCTTCACGCACGCGCGGGATTTCTTTCAATACTTCGTCGAACTTGTCAGAAGCACCCTGCTCGCGCAGTTGGTTTTCCATGTTGGTCAACATACCGCCTGGTACTTGAGCAACCAAGATACGAGAATCAGTGCCGCGTAGAGCACCTTCAAACTTAGAATACTTCTTACGAACTTCACGGAAGTAAGCAGCAATTTCCTCTAGCAATAACAGGTCGATCCCTGTGTCGCGATCAGTACCAGCCAAAGCAGCAACAACCGATTCCGTTGCCGTGTGACCATAAGTCATCGACATTGAGGAGATGGCAGTATCAACACGGTCAATACCGGCTTCAACGGCTTTCAGAATAGTCATATCAGACAAGCCAGCCGTCGCATGTGCGTGCAACTGAACTTCAAGGTCGGTCTGAGCCTTAAGGCGAGAAACCAATTCATATGCATTATATGGAGTCAGTACACCAGCCATATCTTTAATAGCAATGGAGTCTGCACCCATATCTTCAATTTGTTTTGCCAAGCTTACCCATGCTTCCAGTGTATGAACTGGGCTAGTGGTATAAGACAAGGTCGCTTGTGCATGACCGCCGTTCTTTTTAACTGCTTTTAGAGCAGTCGCAAGATTGCGCGGATCGTTCATTGCATCGAACACGCGGAATACGTCTACACCATTGGTAGCAGCACGTTCTACGAATTTCTCCACAACATCGTCAGCGTAGTGACGATAGCCCAGCAAGTTCTGACCACGAAGCAACATTTGTTGCTTAGTTTTTGGCATTGCCTTTTTGAACTCACGGATACGATCCCATGGATCTTCACCGAGGTAGCGGATGCAAGAGTCAAACGTTGCACCGCCCCAAGATTCAAGTGACCAGTAGCCGACTTGATCGAGTTTGGCAGCGATAGGAAGCATGTCATCAATGCGCATGCGGGTGGCCAGAATAGACTGGTGTGCGTCGCGAAGAACGACGTCTGTGATACCTAAAGGTTTCTTAGAATCGGACATGGATGATGGCCTTTTCTTCCGTTAACGTTGTAAACGTATGGGTTGTTATATACCGCATGCTACTTTTGGCGCGCGCGATGCTCTTTTACCGCAGCTGAAAGTACTTTCAACAATTGCGGATCTACACCTGGCTGTTTTTTAGTTACCACTTTAGCGGGAACGATTACAGGCTCAGGCGTCAGTTTAGTTACCAGCTTGGACATGAAGCCGGTTACGAACACTAGCATCGTCAAAAACACGAATACTACGCCCATACCGAAGATCATTAACTCCAAACCCTGAGATACGAGACTAGGCTCAGACATGCAGGGGGCTCCTTGTAATGTCGTATTTATACTTGTACTAGGCTTTTCGTTAGAGCAGAAAAAACCCTGCCAATAGGTTTGACAAGCCGACGTAGATTACTGAAAAGACCAATTTAAAGCAACTGCCATAAAGAAGCCAAAAGGCTTGGTTATGCAGGCTAGAGCGTATGTGGCTAGCAGAAAAAGGCCTAGATGCGTATACTCGCGCGCCTTCAGTTGCAATACGTATCCCCATGTTTACTGGCACGCTTCCCTTTTCCATACAAGATCGACCTTACATTGCGCTAGCGCCGATGGAAGGCCTAATGGATGGCGAATTTCGTGAGTTATTAACCGCTGTTGGCGGCATAGATCACTGCGTAACTGAATTCATTCGCATTACGACACAAGTGCTACCAGCAAAAGTTTACTATCGTCTGTGCCCGGAACTGCACAATAGCGGTAAGACATTGGCGGGAACTCCGGTACATGTGCAGCTATTGGGCAGCGATCCCGAAATGATGGCAGCGAATGCTGCCGTTGCAGCAAGCTTGGGCGCTCCCGCCATTGATTTAAATTTTGGTTGCCCTGCTAAAACCGTCAATCGCAGCATGGGTGGCGCAGTATTACTGCAATTCCCCGATTTGCTGCACCGCATTGCAACCCAAGTCCGTGCAGCGGTTCCTAACCACATCCCTGTCAGTGCCAAAATGCGCTTAGGCTTTAACGACAAAACCTTAGCAATAGAAAATGCTCAGGCTCTCGCTAGTGGCGGCATCCAGTGGCTCACCGTACATGCGCGCACCAAAACCGAAGGCTACAAACCACCGGCCTACTGGGATTGGATTAAACAGATAAAAGATGTAGTTACCATCCCTGTGCTCGCCAATGGCGAAATATGGACACCCGCCCAAGCCGCACAGTGCCAACAGGAAAGTGGCTCCGATGTACTCATGATTGGCCGTGGGTTAGTTTCGACACCCGATTTGGCCCTGCGCATTAAACAGCCAGATCATGTGCCTATGACATGGCAGCAACATTTAGCGCTACTGCCTTTATTGGCAACCAAACTACCGGATATTACCGATAAGCAGTTAGTGGATCGAATGAAGCAATGGCTGCATTACTTTTCGATCCAATCTGCGGAGCTAGCTCAGGTATTCGAGGATGTGAAACGTGAGCGCGACAGAGCTGCGTTTTTTGCAGCCTTGCAGGAAAGAATCGATAGCTAGCTAAGCTTCCGCAATCACCACTGCACGCAGCGGTGCCGGATAGCCTTCAGCAGTCTTGTTGATATCACTAGGATCGAGAAAATCCTTTAGCGAATTAAACGTCATCCAATCAGTGGAACGTTGTTCCTGCAGCGATGTTTGGTTCAAATCGACGATGCGCGCATTCTTGAAACCTACTCGACGACACCACAACAGCAGAGTTTCAGGCGAAGGTAAAAACCAAACATTACGCATCATGGCATAACGGTCTTCGGGCATTAGTACTTCACCTAAAGGACCATCAATGACTAACGTTTCCAATACCAACTCACCACCGGGACGCAAGGTATCGCGCAGCTCCTGCAGATGATCAATCGGCGATTTACGATGATATAAAACACCCATCGAAAATACCGTATCAAAGGCTTTTAATCGTGGCGGCACATCTTCCATTTTTAACGGCAATAAGTCAGCGGGAAGTTTACCCAATGCCACTTCAGCGTATTTTTTTACCGCTTGGAACTGCATTAAAAATAACCGCGATGGGTCAACACCAATCACGCGCGCAGCGCCGTCACCTAACATGCGCCACATGTGGTAACCCGAACCACAACCCACGTCGAGCACCACACGTCCATGCAATGGCGATAAATGTGGTGCTACACGATCCCATTTCCAATCGGAGCGCCATTCAGTTTCTATGTGTGTATCAAAGAATTGAAATGGGCCTTTGCGCCAAGGAATCAGCCCTTGCACCGCGGCTAAAACCGCCGCTTGTTGTTCATTGGAAATATTAGTACTCGTCAGAGCCAAATCATGCGCCGTTAAATCGCAATTCACTTGTTCCAAGTCAGGCAGGGAGTACAAGGCATCTAACCAACGACGCTGATCACCGTGTTCATTGTCGTGCAATACACCTTGCAATTGTTGTTCAACAACAGCCCCCCAAGGCGCAAACTTACCTTCATTTAAAAAGGAACGTAATTCGTCAAACCAAGGCAATAAAGACTCGGAGCTCGCTATATCAGCTGTCAATACATCGGTGTTCATAATAAATTATTTAATCGCTAAAAATGAGGCAAAATTAAAACACTGATACCAACGAATGACCTGAGAAAAACCAGCGGCTTTTAAACGCTGAATATGCACATCTTCGGTTTCCGGAATCAATACGTTATCAATGGCACTGCGTTTCTGCGCAATTTCCAGATCAGAATAACCATTGGCGCGTTTAAAATCTAAATGCAGAGCATCCTGCACCGGTTGTTCATTGACGTCAAAAGCCAGTTTTTCAGACAAGATTAATGCACCGCCAGGTAAAGTTGCAGCGGCGATATCTTTTAATAATTCTAGGCGGTGCTCTAACGGAATAAATTGCAAGACGAAATTTAATGCGGTAACCGAGGCATTTTCGAGTGGATAATTACAAATATCCGCACAAACAAAATGGACCGGTACATGCGCGTCATCTAAGGCTAAATAATGCTCGGCACGCTCTAACATGGATGCCGAATTATCAATACCTATGATCTGGCAATTTGTGGCTCGCACACCATGACGCATCGCCAATGTAACGGCGCCAAGAGAGCAGCCTAGATCATACAAGTTGGAGTTAGCTTGCGCATATTGACCGGCGATAACCCCAGACATAGCAACGGTTTCGGCATAACCGGGCACAGAACGACGAATCATATCGGGAAACACGCGCGCGACCGCGGCATCAAAGGCAAAGTCTGCTACTTTGCCGTGCGGTGCTTGATAGATGTTATCGCGTTCGCTCATAGGTCAGCCTAGCTGTACAAAAGTGCGACATTCTAGCCCAAGCACAGTGCGACAACCAGAACTGGCGAACGGATGCCACTCAATTCATATCATGGCGTTCATTAACAACGACACGATTGCGACCGGTATTTTTAGCCACAAATAAGCTATTGTCGGCACGCTCTAAACAATGCTCTAACGTTTCTTCAGGCAAGCGGACAGCCACACCTAAGCTACACGTAATATGAATTGTTTTGGTCTTGTATGGGAATGGATAGCTTTCTACGCGCATGCGGATACGTTCTGCCAGCATGCGAACATGAGGCAAAGACGCACCAATGGTAACGATCACGAACTCTTCACCGCCGTAGCGGTATAAGGAGTCGGAATAACGTAAGCTATCCTCAACCTCTCGGGCAAAATCACTGAGGATAGAATCACCAGCAGCATGACCAAAACGATCATTCACTTTCTTAAAATGATCGATATCAACCATGATTAATGCTACCGCTTGTTCAGACCTTGAACCATAAGCATTTAGTTCATCCATTCGAGCATCAAAGCTACTGCGATTACCCACAAGAGTAAGATGGTCGGTACGAACTTTATGACGCAGCTGTTCCATTTGTCGCTCAATCATCTCGCCATTGAGGAGCAAAACACCAAAACCATTGTCTTTCGCTTCAGAGAGATAACCAACACTGGCAAGAACAGGAAATTCATCACCACTGGCATTGCGGGCGCTGATACGAAAAGGCTGATGGGTGTAATGCGTACGATTTTGGCAATTTATAAAATGATCGAAATGTTTATCAAAACTTTCATGGGCGGATGATGCAAGTAGCTCACGTATGTGTCGCCCTTGCAAATACTCAACAGGGAATTCAAATAATTGCGAGGCACCGTCGTTAGCTAACTTAATTTTGCCGTCTCTCCCCACGAATAATACGCCTTTAGATATAGTATCTAGCAGCATAGTTAATTGAGATTGCGCCCCCACGCGCGCTTCAATTTCTTGATTAATGGAATCAAACCACTCGTCTTCGCGCCGCGAGTTCCATAAAAGAACAGAAACAATGGTCAGGCAAAAACCAGACGCCATGATGGCCAAACCAAATGATGCTGTTAAATACTCTTGGTTAACCAGTTGATGCAAGACAGCTCCCGTACCTAATGGGATAAATAAGGTTGGCAAGATGAGACGTCTAAACTGGCGAAAACCCGGACCATCATCGGGATAATGATCGGCTCCATTACGGCGCCCTACTCCCATAGCAACCGCCATATACAACAAGATGAACGACACACTCGTGTGGATCGCCATGGTCGAAAAGGCGTCAACTTTGGCTAAGTCAGAATAATCATAAATATATATAACGACCCCAGTGGTTGGGGTAAGAGCACCCAAAATAATTAAGGCGATGACCAGATTGTGAGAATGACGTCTAAGAATACTCCCGACCATCATCAACCCTGATAACAGCATGAAGGTCCAGCAGGTCGACGGAGACGAGCGTAAAGACAAAGGATCGGCTGAGTCATCCGACCAAAACCATTCATCAATACCGAGTGACATATCAAGCCAGTATTGCAGCAGGGTCAGCGCGGATAAAACGAAAACAATAGTCCCCGTTATTTTGCTACAAAAACCAAAGACGACATGGCGATCGCATATCAAACCTAAGCTCAATAAAGCAAAAAACAGCGCGGTATTGAACACCATGGCGGGAAAATCATCAGCAAATCGAGTAATCGTCGGAATAGCAGCAATCCAGCCGAGTAATACCGCAGCAGCAACCGCCAGCACCAGCAAAGCCAAAGCTCTAGCGCCTAGATTCTGGAACGCTTGCCAATTTAACTTTAAAGCCTGCTGTGATGGGGGCGATATATCCATATGAATGTGTGCGAATTAGATCCAGTAGTGAGACAGCATGTAACAGACCTTCTCATCTCAAACTGCACAAATGTGAGAATATGTATGCTTTTTGATTCTAGTCGCTTACTGAAAGAGCGCCAGCCCTGCTAGTGTAAGGTTACAAATGGCTACAAAAGGCCTACTAGGACAATGGGGGATCATGCCAACTAGGACATGACTTATTGGAGGCCGTTGCTGGTAATAAAAAACCGTTTAACTGTCGTTGATCAGTCGTCACTGTCGACGACAAGAGGCTTAAGACGCATAGATTCGTGTAAATCATGCTCGTCATTCGCTTCTTCTACGAGGTTCTTGGCCAACTCTTTTTTAACCCGAACCCCCAACTTCAAAAACTGATCCGCTTGGCTAAACAGATTACCACGTCCCGTTTTTAAAGAATTCCAAGCGCTATCCCAAGTGCCTTGTGCCGTATTCAGCTGTTTACCTAAGGTTTCCATGCGATCAACAACAATGGTTAGCTTGTCATATATCTTGCCCGCTTGCTCTGCCAGTTTCTCGGTACTCTTGTTACGGCGTTCTATTGCCCAAATACTGGCAACTGTGCGCAACGTCGCTAACAAGGTCGTTGGTGTAACGACCACGATACGACGTTCAAACGCATCATTGAATAGACTTTCATCATGCTGAAACGCCAACATAAAGGCGGGTTCAATCGGCATAAATAAGAAGACAAAGTCTGGCGAGTTGATACCTTCCAGCTGTTGATAGGCTTTTTCACTCAAACTACGAATATGGTTGCGAATGGCATCAGTATGACGGCGCGCCGCAAGTGTTCGCGCCTCATCAGTTTCTGCGGCGACATAATCGGTGTAGGCATTCAGCGAGACTTTAGAGTCGATAACGATGTGCTTACCTTCTGGTAAGTTAATAATCACATCCGGGCGAAAGCGTTGGCCTTCATCATTTTGCATACTCTGCTCACGCTGATACTCTTCGCCCGCGCGTAAACCAGAACGCTCTAGTACTCGTTCAAGTACCATCTCCCCCCAATTACCTTGAGTCTTTTTCTCGCCACGTAGAGCCGTCGTCAATGCATGAGCTTCTGTAGTCATCTGCTTATTAAGCTGATGCAGCTCGGTAATTTGTGCTTTTAACGTCGTGCGATCACGTACGTCGTCTATATGTACATCTTCGACTTTCTTTTTTAGCCCTTCGAGCTGCTCTTTAAACGGTGTTAATACCGTATCCAAACCGACGCGATTTTGCTCGGTGAATTGTTTGGTTTTTTGCTCGAAGATTTTTTGGCTAAGCAATTCGAACTCTTTCAACATCTCTTCTTTATTACTTTGCAGCAGGGCTAACTTTTCTTCGGCATGCTGTTGTTGTTGCAGACGAGTTTCTTGTTCGGTCGCCAATTGCGTTTGGCTTTGCTGCAACTGCTGCTGACTGTCACGCAGAGTGTGCTCTAACTGCTCTAATTTCGCTTGTTGCTGTGCTAATTGCTGCTGCTGGGCTATTACTCGCTCTTGCTGACGCGCTTCTTCCACTTGATAACTTTGCAGTTGCGCCAATTGTTGCTGCGACGCTTGCTGTAATACTTGATATCTTTCTTGTTCTTGTTGATATTCTTGCTGAGTTTGCATTAAAGCTTGCTGCACCCTCTGAAATTCTTCACTCAGGCGCGCAACCTTGCGACCACGCAGCAGATAACCTAAGCCACCAGCCGCAATAAATCCTAACGCCAGCAAGGCAATAACGATCTGACTTGGGTACTGATTAAACCATTCAGGCATTCTTTGGCTCCATTAAATCGAACAGGCTATTCAGTAAATAATCAGGGTGGCTAAGCGCAATATCATCGCCGTGGTTGTAACCATAAGTGACGGCAGCAGAACAAATAGCTGCGGCTTTAGCCGCTCCAATATCATGGCGTGAGTCGCCAATCATCAGTGCATTGCTCGGGGTCACATTAGCAAATTCACAGGCTTTGAATAGCGGCATTGGTGAAGGTTTTTTTTCGCTGAAGTCATCACCACAAATCAGCCTCAAAAAATGCCCCGTCCAACCCAGTGAATCAATGAGTGGTACGGTAAATAAACGCGGTTTATTGGTGATTAAAATCTTCGGCGTCGTAACACGCTCTAACCAGTCCGAGACACCAGGAAAAACACCCGTAGCTTGATGCAGGGTGGATAAATAGGCTGTATCAAATAACTGACGTGGGGTCTGTAGTTCACTGGCCGTCAATGCATTAGCGGCATCTTCGTCACCACAACTGAGTGCACGTCGAATCAGCATATCAGCACCGTTACCAATCCAATGGCTTACTTGTTGTTGACCTGCAGGCTCTCGCCCCAAAGCCGCCAGCATAGTATCCACCGCCGCCGCTAAGTCAGGCACGCTATCAATTAAGGTGCCATCCAGATCCAGCAGCACTAGTTCAGGGCCAGTATCGCCAAAGCGCTGACGAACAGCGCTATTCCATTGGACGGAAAAATCGCGATCAGGCATTAACGCTGGCGATCTCGGAGCGCATTTTATCAATCACGGTTTTATAATCCGGCGCATTAAAAATCGCAGAACCGGCAACAAACATATCGGCACCGGCCGCATAAATTTCGGCGATATTATCTACCTTAACACCACCATCAATTTCTAAACGAATATCGAAACCCGACGCATCAATTTTCGCACGCGCTTCACGTAATTTATCTAACGTATTAGGGATAAATGACTGACCACCAAAGCCCGGGTTAACCGACATCAGCAGCACCACATCGAGCTTATCCATGACGTAGTCCATATAATGCAGCGGCGTTGCTGGATTAAATACTAAGCCCGCCTTACAACCCGCCGCTTTAATCAACTGCAAGCTACGATCAATATGCTCTGAGGCTTCAGGGTGGAAAGTAATATAGGTCGCGCCGGCTTCGGCAAAATCGCCAATCATCTGATCGACTGGCTTGACCATCAAATGCACATCAATCGGTGCGGTAATACCATGATTCCGCAACGCCTTACAGACCATAGGTCCGATGGTAAGGTTAGGGACATAATGGTTATCCATAACGTCGAAATGAACCACATCCGCACCCGCGGCTAATACGTTTTCTACTTCTTCGCCTAAGCGCGCAAAATCCGCAGATAAAATAGACGGAGCAATCAAGCATTCCTTCATGAGGGCAAACCTTTCGATAACTGAGCGTTGGGGGCATTGTAATGCCTTGACGTCAGACACACTACCGCCGTCGTAGGAACACTTCTTGCTGAGTACAAACATCTAGCTCAGTTTTAAGTGGAATATCGCCCTATGTCTGCGATGAATAATGTCAACCGAAAGCCTACTTGTTTGGTGTTAGCAGCCCTATTCGCCCTGCTAATAGCGGGAGCCTGCGTGTCTCAACAAAGTTACGCGGCGGAAGCCGCTGCGAGCGATACCACAACAGACGCAACCAATAATGACTCGACTAGCGACGGTGAAACATTGCCGAAAGAAGACGAAACAGCGGCAACACCTGCCAGCATGCGCGTCATTCCCTATCCCGATGCCAACCGGCATCGCAGTGTTCTTTCATACTTATCCTTATACCAACGAGATAACGAAGCCGTCATGCTAGTAGCTGGCGAGCGATCCTTTTATGGACTCTATTTACCCGAACGCAACGGCAAAGCTCAGGGTGGCATACTGATACTTCACGATATCGATCAGCACGGCCAATGGCCCACCCTAATTACACCCTTGCGAGAGCAGTTACCTGACTACGGCTGGAATACCTTAGCCATTGAAATGCCGATGACACCCAACCCCGCCATACCGTCCCGTAGTGAGTACTCTGCAACTAGTAGCGAAACGACTGCTGTTGTAGAGGATGAGAATAGCGACGCTGGAGCCAGCGAATCCCCAGCCACCAGCGCAACTGACACAACGGCAAATCCACAAATAAAACCCGATCCCATAGATTCAGCAGGGATCAGTAAAAGCGATGAACTGGATACCACACCGCAAGACTTAGCGGCTGAGAACAATGCGCCACTGCCCCGGCTAGAACGTCTGCCGGCCTTACCACAGTCGGCAACGCCAGTTGAAGATGATGTGACAACAGAACCCAGCGCCGATGACCGCTATCGACAGCAAGTGCGCGAACAAATCCAAGCCGGAATTAATTTTTTAAATCAACGCGGTCAACTGAATATTGTCGTTATTGCTTCGGGTGAAAGCGCACCTTGGGCGGCTGATTATGTGCAGCAACAGCAACGTGATTCGAACAATGCCAAAGGCATCACCCTCATTATGGTGGATGCGCGCGAGCATCGTTTAAGCCGTATCCAGCTAAACCAGCGTCTCGAAGGCTTAGACATTCCTATGCTTGACCTAGTAACTGCCGACAATCGCGAAACGCCATTTCAGTTACAACAACGCGCCGGCGCTATGGCCCATAAACACATGCGCAAGTATCAACAGATCATCTTGCCGACATCGGCCAACAATAGTGATCTTGCGACACGTCGCATTCGTGGTTGGCTAAAAACCCATGCTGCGGGTACAGAAATTTCGTCACGCTAAGCGCAACCTTGAAATGACTCCTATACTGCTACCACCGACAGCAAGACGCTTGTCAAAGGAGGGACTGTGTCCGCACCTGTTTTTATTACTGCCGCAGCAATTTCAGCAGAATTGCATCAGGCCATGCTGGAAGCGCGAGGATTGGCGCTAACCGCCAAAAATGCCCGTGCACTTGCCGTACGAGCGGGTTCTCGTACGGTCGGATTCCGTGCAATCACAGATTTTATTGAAGAATTGGCCAGCACTATTATTCGCCAATCGCAAAATATTAATGTACTGGCCGAACACTTGTCGCAGCAAGCCGTCAACGCTTGGCGCGCCGATATGGCTAGCAAGCATTTCGATTGGGTATGTACCCAAAACAGCCGTTATCAAAACTCACTGACCGTCAGTATTAATGAATGCAAAGCGAAGCAGCTTGCGCTTTCAATTGAGCTACAAAAAGGCATTAGCTTACTAACGGATCAACTGGAAGAAAGCCGTAAACAAATTCGCACGGCCAACCTCATCGCGACGTCTAGTCACGTTGAGGCATCTTCAGCGGGCGAATTTCGCCGTCAACTGGAGGTGATAGCCGATACTATTCGCGCAACTGCCGGACAAATTGGCGCTCACTTAACCAAGGCAAATGCACTACTCAGCCAAAGCAACAAAGGAAGGAGAGCCTAATGCTTGCAACCACACTATATGAAGATGGCGACCACCGCTGGATCATGTTTGGCCGAGATCCCAAAAAGCCCCAAGGGATTATTGATACCAACCAATATTTAATTCAAAGCGGCAAACACACTATGCTGCTTGATCCCGGCGGTATTGAGTTATTCGCGCCTATGCTGTCGTCGGTATTGAAGTTCGCTCCTGCCGATCAAATAACGCATTTATTCGCCTCGCACCAAGACCCCGATATTATTTCGTCGCTGGGTTTATGGGATCAAGCTCTGCCGGATGCAAAACTATATTCGCCGTGGTTATGGGAAGGATTTATTCGTCATTTTGGCATGGAGCGCATTGAATATTGCGGTATTCCTGATGAGGGAATGACGATCACCTTGGGCAATATTCAACTACAATTTATACCTGCTCATTATTTACATTCATCGGGAAACTTCCATGTATGGGATCCGAAAGCGCAAATTTTAATGAGTGGCGATGTCGGCGCAGCACTCGAAGAAAATGATGCGCCTTTATGGGTAGATTCAATGGAGCGTCACGCACCGAAAATGCGTAAATTTCACCAACGCTGGATGCCCTCTAACGAAGCTAAGTTAGATTGGATTCGTCGGGTGCGCGGTCTTGATATTAATATTATGGCACCACAGCATGGGCGCTTATTTAAGCCGCCTTTTGTCCATGAATTTTTGGACTGGTTTGAAGCGTTGCCCGTTGGCACAGCCATTCGGGGGTAAAGCGTTAGCCTCCTCGTTATTCATATCCAGCCATTACTGAGCTGGATACGGATCACGAATAACGGCATATGGATCACCTTCACCTCGTATAGCTGCTTGCTCTTCATGGCTTAACCAATCATCTGCCTTATGATTAGAAATTCTCGCCAACGTCATTAATGCATCAGCCCAAGTGCAACGATTAGCAAATAATAATCCGTCGGAATCTAAAGTTCCGCCTTGATTAACATAACCTAATGCAACACAACGACGTGGCCCTAAATCTAAAGAGCGCGCATGCCCCAAAAATACTTCTGGGCGAATATGCGACAAAATAATCCGTGCCTGAACCGTGTGAGGGAAAAGAGATGTGGTGACTTCCTCGTCGGCCATAACCTCGGCTTCATAACCATCACGCGGTAAACGAAAACGTCCTGGTTCTAATACATACACCAGTGAATGAGAGACTCCGCGCTCTTGTAAGCGCTCACTCGCACGCAAGGCCTGTTGCAATTGAAAAGCACCACAAGCGACTAACTGCAAGGGAGCACCACAATGACCAACAACACATAAAGCGCCGTCTCTGACCAGTTGCGCTGATTGCTGCGCACTGAATACCGCCGGCATAACGGACTTAGGCACAACCAAATTCCAAACACTACCAAGATCGCCATAACACGCTTTTAAACAGGTCATGGCACTATTCGCATCCGCGGGAAATACCACGCGGGCCATGTCCGTCATTTCTCCCAGCAAAGCCTCAGCCAATACCGGATCTTGATGCGACTGTTCATTTTTACCATTTTCCCAAACATGGGACGTGCTGATTACCGGCAGTCCTAGCCAACCCGCAGGATCGCCCTGTTCTTTTTGATGTCGGGAAAAAATTAATGCTTGGCGCAATGCTCCTAGCATTTTTGCCGCAAACGCTTCGTACGACACCACTAAATTTAAGCCGCCTTGGTTCGCTAAACAGGCGCTGACAACAGCTTCTTCGTTGAGTGCGGTAATAACACAACCGTCGATTGCTTCTGGATTGCCAACCTCGGGGGTAGTCACGCGATGCTTTAATAAATCGAGCGTTTGGTTCATGCGATTCGATGATAATTCATCCGGATTACCAACGCGCACACGCAATTGCGGATTCACTTCCACCAAGTCAACAAAATAGCTGTCTAACGCCGCCATGGGCGAAATAGCGTCGTGATGCCAGTGCGGGTCGTTGCGATTAACCGTAACCGCTACAGGACGTATTGGTCGCCGAGGCTGGGCCAAACGTGCGGCTGCTAGTTCCCACGTCTCTCTTGGTTGAAATAATGCGCGCGCACCTTGCTGAAAAAAACGTAATGCATCGCGGTCACGGCGTGGATTACTACCCAACGGCAGACCATGAGCAGCATTGGTTCCCGCTCCCGGAAAGCCAAATCCTTTGATGGTTTCAGCAATGCAATACGGCAGTGGCACGGGATAAACAGCATCGCCCGCCTTTACTGCATCTCCCGCCTGTTCTAACGCCTGCTCCATATTATAAATAGCGCAAACAAACGCGGCAGGATCGCGACCATCAATAACAAAAGGCGCAAATCCTTGGTGACGTAAATGTTCGCATAGCCAATCACTTCCGCCTTGTTGATCAACCGTCGTACGTTGATCAATACGACGTCCATTAGCAATCATTATGGGCGACACTAAGCCACTATCTTCAGCGCGCCACCAACGAGCAGCCCAATCACTACCGCGCTGCTCCTCAAACGCACCATCACTTAAAAACGCAACTAAACGTTCACCCGGTAATGGCTGATGCACATATTGCAAACCGGCAAAGCCTAAATATCCACCTTCCATGCGTGCACCAGCGGTATTCACATTGACATGACTTCCCAAAGGCGACGCAGGCTTACCGTCTGGCGCTACGCGATAATTATAAAAATCCTGCACAAATGCCGACAAACCATCATCCGTTAATGGATAACGACGACGGCGTTCGGGTAATGCGGTTGCTGTTAATAGCTGCAAGGCGTCTACTGCAGCAATACAGTGACCTTGCCCCATTAACCAATCTCGATGTTGGCCAGTTAAGCTATTTAAGGCCATCATTGCAGCATAAGCGGGCACCATATTTAGTGATCCGCCGGTATGTCCTTGTGGGTCGCGTTTAAAATCATCGGCTTGCAAATCACGACCATCTAAATAAATATTTTTTGCATAGGTCATGTGCACCACTAACCACAAGCCTTGATTTACAATTTCATCGAGGGCAATTAAGGTTTCGTAGCATTCTTGTCTATTATTTATCTTTCCTGTTTCTTCTAAATTAGCGGCCAATTCGAAAACGGCTAATTGCGTCGCCGCGGTATGCTCGATAACACCACAACCTTGAGCCCATTGATCGAACACGGCATCATGGCGGCGATGCTGCTGTACTCGCATCATATCCGCATGGTGTTGATAGCCGTCGGCACTTTGTTGCAGAGACCCTGAATTAGAAATATGCATCATAGAATTATCTCCGCCATCATGGCTGCTATTGCGGGCGCTAGTAAGTACGAAACATCAATAGCATTACTTGCATGTGGAATAGTATTGCAACTTAACCAATTAGCGATGGCGGGATTATTTAATGTTATTTCTGCACCTTCGGCTAATACCGGATGAACGCCAATACAAATCGCAGGGCGTAAACCGGCCTCGACTAAACCTTCAGCGGTTTCAACTAAGGTTCTTCCGGTTGAAATAATATCATCCACCAGTACTGGCTGCGCATCGGCGTAGCAGCTAAGATCGGGCATAGCGACACTGACATCGCGATCACCTTTACGCGTTTTTTCAAACACTAAAAACTCACACTGAGCTGCTTCCGCAACGCCTTCTGCCCATTGTGCACTTTCAGCATCAGGACCAATAATTAAAGCGTTAGGAATCATTCTTTTAATGTACTCGCCGATAAGATTCGTCGCGTGTAATGCACGATTCGGAATACGATAAATTTCATTTAGGCTATGATAACGATGCAAATGTGGATCAATCGTTACTAGATAATTAAATGCATTGCTTATCAAGCCAGCAAAATAACGCGAGGTAATACACTCTCCTTCTTTAAAGCGAATATCCTGTCGCATGTAAGCTAAATAAGGAGCGACTAAACCTACACTCCTCGCGCCGACATCACGCAAATGCCCCGCTAAAAACAATAGGCCTATCGCTTTTTCATTTGGTTGATGTAAGTGTGAAAGCAACACCACATCTTCATTAAAAAAATCGCCATCTAATCGGTAATAATGTTCACCATCAGGGAATAAACGATGCTCTGGAGTAATCACTTCCGCGTTCAATAATTTGCCTAACGAATTAGCTAACTCTAAATGGCCATCAGCGCATATAAGCTTCATTACACCATCTCCCGCTCAATGCGAATAACATCGGTATGCCCGTCTAAAAAGTCTAAAGCATACGCAAGTTCACCCGGCGCTTCGGCATATAAGGTAAATAATGGATCACCTTGATTAATATCGTCACCGAGCCTCACATGCAGATCCATGCCAGCTGTCGGAGCATTGGGTGCTCCCGCCAACGACGCTAAACGCGCAATAAAACGATTATTAATATAGGCCACTACCCCACTTGATGTGGCGCGCACACAATGACTAAAATCGGCGCTCTCGATCAATTTTAAGCCACCCTGAGCCGCACAAATCGCGCGAAATTTATCCCATGCTTGGCCACTAATCAGAGTGCTTTGTGCCAAAGCTAAACCATGACCGACCTCTGCTTTGCCACCCATTTCTAATAAGTGCGCAGCCAATAACAGCGATTTATCACGTAAATCTTGTGGAGCATGACCATCATTTTGCAATACTTGCAGAACATCGCGAGCCTCTAGTGCTGGGCCTATACCTCGCCCTACTGGCTGCGACCCATCCGTAATAATAGTACGCACATCCAAACCTAACGCCCGACCGGTACTTTCCAGTAGTTGGCGTAAACGCTGAGCTTTTTCGGCAGAACGCACTTTAGCGGTAGGCCCGACAGGAATATCAAGCAGCACTTGCTTAGCACCTGCGGCGACTTTTTTCGAAATAACCGAGGCGACTAACTGACCTTCGCTATCCAAATCCAGAGCCCGCTCAACACGAATAATCATGTCGTCCGCTGGGCTCAAACTCACAGAACCACCCCAAGCCAAACAGGCGCCTTCTTTTTGCACGACCTCGCGCATCAGATCGAAGCTTAAATTGACGTTGGTCAGAACCTCCATCGTATCGGCGGTTCCCGCAGGCGACGTAATCGCGCGACTTGAGGTTTTTGGCATCACTAAGCCATTGGCGGCAACAATAGCGACAACAATCGGAGTGGTACGATTACCGGGTAAACCGCCAACGCAGTGTTTATCTAACACCTGGTCAATACCCCAATCGAAATGCTCACCACTGGCCACCATTGCTTGGGTAATCGCGATGGTTTCATCTAAATTTAAACGATCGCCAGCGCAAGCCGTCACGTACGCTGCAAGCTGAATATCGCTGTAACGACCTGCGCGAATATCAGTAATAATATTTTTCGCACTGGCGGCGGTTAGCCGATGACCATAAAGTTTGCCGCGTACCTGAGACATAGAATCCACAGGCTGGGCATGATGAAACCATGCCGACTCGCCGTCGACTGGGCAGTGCAATAAACGCCAGGCCGCCTCCGACAATCCCGCTTGCTGATGCGATAACAAATCCGAGCAAACAAGAACCAGCGTTGCAATAATACTAGTCTGCGCCGTGTTCACACGGATACGACTCATCGCATTAAAGCCTTCTGAGGTTGCGACATGACAGTCGCGGCGCATGTAAACGACAGGCTCCTGATGCGTATCAATCCCCATCCGATGCAATTGTAAAAAATCGAATTGTGTTTCCATAACCGCTTGCCAATGATCTATATGAATAGCAACTCAGTCTAACGAGTAGAATCCGAGCAAGCATTGCCCTGTATCAACGAACGGTTCAGCAAATCATTCTATGGTGGGGTTTCTGACTTATTAGCGAATCGATAAGGATGCTTATGCAATCTCCCTTTCAAGTACAATTTATTGGCGCAACGGGTACCGTTACCGGATCGAAATACTTGGTGAAGTATGATCGCTATAAGATTCTGATTGATTGCGGCTTATTTCAAGGCATCAAAAACGTTCGTCGGCGTAACTGGAGCGAACTCCCGTTTGAAGCGTCGGCCATTGATGCAGTACTGCTAACCCATGCCCATATTGATCACTCTGGGTATTTACCGGCACTTATGAAGCGCGGCTTTCACGGCCCTATCTATTGCAGTGTCGCGACTAAAGCCTTATGCAAGGTATTACTGCCAGACGCCGGCTATTTGCAAGAAGAAGATGCACGTTATGCTAACTACAAGCATTTCTCTAAACATGAACCAGCCGAGCCTTTATATACTGAAGAAGATGCGCGTAAAGTTTTAAAACAGATTAAAGATGTTGCCGCTGATGAAATTCTTAGTCTTCCTGGTGGCATGACCGCACAATTAATTCCGGTAGGCCACATTTTAGGCGCATCCGCTATTCGCCTTGAATATCAAGGCAAGAGCATAACCTTTAGTGGTGATGTTGGGCGTGAAAACGATCTCATCCAATACCCGCCACAACCGCTACCAGCAACCGATTACTTGGTTCTAGAATCCACCTACGGTGATCGTTTGCATGAACAAGTTGATGCCGAGCAAGCCATTGCCGACGTGATAAATAAAACGATGTCGCGCGGCGGTATCGTATTAATGCCCGCCTTCGCCGTAGGCCGTGCCCAATTGGCGCTTCACATTATTGAACGATTAAAACATCAGCATCGGATTCCTGATGTGCCTATTTATTTAAATAGTCCGATGGCTATTCGTGCTACCGAATTATTTTACAACTTCCACGATTTGCATAAATTATCCGAAGATGACTGTCATCGCATCGACGAAATGACTCACTACGTAAAAACGGTCGAAGAATCGATTGCTTTAAATCAACGTAAATACCCTGCCGTTATTATCTCTGCCAGTGGTATGGCAAGCGGCGGACGAGTACTTCACCATTTAAAAACCCTATTAGGTGACCATAAAAACAGCATTTTATTTTTAGGTTATCAAGCGGCGGGAACTCGCGGCGACAGCCTAACTCACGGTGCTACGAGCGTAAAAATTCATGGCCAATACGTCGGCGTGAAAGCTGAAATCCATAACTTAGATGCGCTCTCTAGCCATGCTGATTATGCCGAAATGACACGCTGGTTAGAAAAAATGCCCAGTAAACCAAAACAGGTATTTATTACCCATGGAGAAGCCAGCGCATCGGATTGCTTCCGCCGTCACTTGAAAGATAGGTTTGGCTGGCAGGTTGACGTTCCAGAATATTTAGATGTCGCTCTTCTGGATTAAGTAAGCAATACAATAAGGACGTTCAAACGTACCTATTCAAACGTACCTAAGCGGCTAAATCTGGTAGCATGCGGCCTACTTTCTTAGCCGATCGGATGGTCGCACATGGATTTACCTCTCTATCAGGTCGATGCCTTTATTCTTCCCGACGTGAACCGCTTCAGTGGCAACCCTGCGGCAGTTGTGCCCCTGCGCGAATGGATAAGCGACGCCGCTATGCAGGACATTGCCGCCGAGAATAATTTGGCTGAAACCGCGTTCTTCGTGCTGGATCAAGACGATGTCTATCACATACGTTGGTTTACGCCGACAACGGAAGTGGACTTGTGTGGACATGCGACATTAGCAGCAGCACATGTGATTGCACTGGCCTTAGGTGATGAGCGTGATCAAATCCCCTTCCGCTGTTTAGCCGGAGAGCTAGTGGTTAATGTGATTGATGACGTCGAACCAACTTTTGAACTCGATTTTCCGCGACGCGACGCCACCCTAGTAACCGACCAAGCGCTTATTGATCTACTAGAGCAAGCGCTAGGCCAAACCATCATCAGCGTAAGTGCCTCGCGCGATACTTTAGTACAACTTGAGAATGAAGCTGCCGTAGCCGCTTGTGCTCCTGACTTCGCCTTATTGGCCAAGATAGATAGCTTTGCCGTGATGGTGACCGCGCCAGCAGATGACGAAGCATTGGATTTTGTCTGCCGATTCTTTGCGCCGCGCCAAGGAGTGAATGAAGATCCTGTTACCGGCTCTTCTTATTGTACCTTAGCTCCGTATTGGGCCGAGCGCTTAAACAGCGATGTACTGAAAGCCCGTCAGCTATCCAAACGCGGCGGCGAAGTTAGCCTAGAAGTCATTGATGAACGCGTATTGATTAGCGGCCAAACGTACCACTACCTTCAGGGTGTTATTCGCCTGCCAAGCTAGCATATCAAGTAAAACATTTAGGTAGAGACACTTTGCGCCCTGATAAGAGCCAGCTATAGTGATTGCATGAGCGACAGTATTATTTCGCTACCCTTCAGTAGCCCTTCTACGATTAATCGTTCTGGAATCCTCCCAGAGGATCGCTCGCGTCCGATTGAGCAACCCAGTAATCGCAACACTCCGAAAGCACCGTCAGCCGAAGCAGAATATTTACCAGCTCGGCCCGACAATGAAACACTAGAAGCTCTATATCAACAACGCAGCAGCAATGATGGTCGTCGCTCTCCAACCGATGCCTTTATGCAAACAGCAGCCCAAGGTAGTGAATCTCGCCGCGGGCGCTTCGTCGACACTCAAGTTTAAGGCGTGTTACCTCAAGGCTGGAATGGCGCTAAGACGAAATAAGGTTGCACTGAATCACCAATTCCTAACGGCGCCGACTGGCGATCAGGAATCAAACGAACCTGTAGATCACGCAAGACCAAATTGGTTTTCAGATGACTAGGGGTTATCAAGGAAGATCGTACGTGAATCAGCATAGTACCTGATGCGGCCATATGCTCACGACTGTTCAAGTGCGTAATTAAGGCTCCCGTTTCCTCTGTAAGGCTAGACGACAAACTAACCACTCCGCGCTGATTCACAAGCAAAGTGACAGGGATTAACCACTCATCATCCTTCAAATACGCAGGTTCGGTGCCAGTAATCGTTGCCGCCGGACTGAACAGCTCGATATCTGCTTTTTGGCGTAACGCTTGTTGTCCGCCAGTGATTACAGTAGCAACGATTTGTAAGCGATCCGGCCAAGAATCATCAGGTAACACAGATACCATGCCATGCAAACGAGTAGTGTCGTGTGTCCAAGGCGGCGTGATATCGCGTAACGTATTGCCTTGCTCTGTCGTTAAGCGCAAGGAGACATCTTGGATGGCAGCGATAGCATCAGGGGAAGCACTGCTTATTTGCAAAAAGGCGGCAACGGGTTCACTGCGACGGAAACGGAACTGCGGGATTTGTAATCGAAGTTGTACCGATTCACCAGCAACAATAAAATCTTTATCAATAATTAAACGGCTATCGCTGCTCGCTAAATTACGCTCGCTAGCATCACCACTCCAACTGGGAATATCGGAAGGATCAAAGGACTCGCTCCCCTCGGCGCCAACAATGGTTGACCCTGCTGAAGTCGCCGGAAGCTGCAGCATGTCGGAAGAGGGGGTAGTTTGTTGCCATAAATACTGGCCTAACCACACTAACAAAGCGGGAAAAACCAATAATGCAACAAGCAAAGGACTGTTGCGGATTGAAAACATAATAAACGCCTTTTATTGTTTTTATCTTGTCCGCCGGGGCGTCAAATTTAGCGTCGTACTCGATCCCCTGAGGCATCACTACTGCGTAACCACTACGCTCTTCTTACGGAAGTAATATCTAATAATGCAGCGGTGCCTATCAATCATAGTCCCAACCGCTTCATTCTGCCGATTATAGCATAGGACATGAGCGGCCAATATGTAATCTAAGCCAAATCACCTACTTTTTCAGCCAAACTATTCACCTATTCCGTTAGAATACTGAATTACAATCTATGGCTTAGATTCTAAACAAAATCGTACATTACAAACGATGAACCAGTCCGCAAAACGCTATTTCAGGCCTGATTGACTCGCAATAAATATGTACTTAAAGGCTTAGAGCACGTGTTATTACCACCGAAAATTCAGCGCTTATGTTGAATCTTCATAGTCTATTTTCTACGTATAGGGATGTTTTAATGCAAAATACAATGAAGTCTTCACGTAAACTGCTATGCGCAGCACTCGTAATCGCAGCTACGGGCTTGTCAGCCACGAGTAATGCTGGTCAATTGATCATCACCACTAAACACGGTGAAAGCCAACTTGCTGATCGACTGATAGCTGATTTTCCAACCCTAACGGTTAAGCGCCAAATGCTTGATGCCCGACGCTGGGTAATCAATGTCCCCGATGGCGATGCCAAATTAAATAATTTAATCACTCGTCTGCAAGAGTTGCCGTTCATTGACTATGTAGAAAATGACATTCGCGTATACGCCTCCTTAGTACCAAACGACACGTATTACAGTCAGCAGTGGGCTTTATTTGAAGACGCTGCCGGGATCAATGCGCAGGCTGCACAAGATATTACAACGGGCAGCGGTGCCGTTATTGCCGTCGTTGATACAGGCTACATTGATCACCCAGATTTAGACGCTAATCGCCTACCCGGTTACGACATGATATCCACGGCGAATACCGCTCGTGATGGTGACGGTCGCGATGATGATGCTCGTGATGAAGGTGATTACTCGACCTACTGGATGTGTGGTTATGCTAGCGATTCCTCTTGGCATGGGTCTCATGTCGCAGGCATCGCTGCCGCCATTAACGATAATGCAACCGGTATTAGCGGTGTTGCTCCCGGTGCTAAATTCGTACCCGTACGTGCCTTAGGTGCGTGTGGTGGTTATCTTTCCGATATCGCCGATGCTGTTATTTGGGCATCCGGTGCAGCCGTTTCTGGCACCACAGCCAACAATAACCCAGCGGACGTGATCAACCTGAGTCTGGGTGGTGCAGGTACGTGTTCAACCTACATGCAAGATGCCGTCAATGAGGCCGTTAATGCAGGCGCGGTCGTCGTCGTTGCGGCAGGTAACGAAAATGTGAACGCCAGCGGTTCCACACCAGCTAACTGCAATAATGTGATCACAGTCGCGGCGGTGGGGCGTGACGGCGCTCGCGCAAGTTACTCAAACTACGGTGACATTGTTGATATCGCCGCACCCGGCGGTAGTGGCAACTATGGTATTTTAAGCACCATTGATAGCGGCACTCGCGCTAGCACAGGCGCTACTTACGCTGAATATCAAGGCACCTCGATGGCAACTCCGCATGTCGCTGGTGTTGTCGCTCTGATGCGCTCAGCCAATCCGAACGCAACTGTTACAGAAATTACAGATGCACTACAAGCAACAGCACGAGCATTTCCTGGCACCTGTTCTGGTTGTGGCGCAGGCATTGTAGATGCAGAAGCCGCTGTAAATTATGTCTCGGGTGGAACCACTCCAGTCGAAACATGGGAAACGGTAAGCTATAGAACATCTGGTGTAACTGTTTTGGCCGACGCTCGCAGTACGCCAAGACGGAACATTGACGGCGTGACTAACGTTAATATTACGACTAATAACGACGGTCAGAATATTGAGTTAGTGGTCATCATTGATCATCCTAATCACTCAGAGTTATCTGTGGTTGCGCAAACTCCTGATAATACCCAGATGGCTTTAACTCGTATGGGGCAAAACGGTACTACCGCCGTATATCGTATGACGAGTGCCACTGCATCTGCTGGGATATGGACATTAACCGTTATTGATAGCGTCGCGGGGAATCGCGGTGCAATGATTCGCGCGACACTGCAGCAAGAAGAGCTGCAATAAAATGAACACTTGGGTAGATGAAATACTCTACCCATGTAAGTTTACTTGCGACTAAGATCAGTCGCAGTGAACCCAAAATACTAATAAAAATATGATCACCCATAGGAAACCAATATGAGCTCTACTGACTTGCCACTTCAATCCTTGGTAAAAGAAGACAATAGTCACGAGTTTTTAACCATATTTACGCCACAAAGCGCCGATTATAAAGATCAGCTATTAACTATCTTACAGAATCACAAAGCGTATTTTGAGGCAAAGATCACTGAACGTGGTGGCATCTTGTTTCGTGGTTTTTCGAAAGAATTACTCGATGAAGATTTTCACAATTTAGTAACCCAAGGAATGGGATTCGAAGCATGGAATGCTTTTAATTCTAAAGGCACGCCAAAATTCATTGCCAATTGGTTGAGAAAATATTCCGAAAAACTGCTTGGTGCTGGCGACTACCGTCGTTATTTAGGCACTGCAACCGTCCAACTTGGGCCAGTTCAGGACACGATTCAAGGTCCACATGTTGAAGGCGGTGGCTTAGTCGAACGCTCACGTTATCTTGCCCTGTGCTGCTTCGAGCCTTCACCCTACTTAGCGGAAACTGGCATGGTCGATCTAGCTTCAGTGTATGAGAGTTTGTCAGAGCCACTAAAGCAAAAATTTCGTCAGGGCTGGAATACATTTTCCTATGTCAGCGCGCGTAAATTAAATTGGTTTGATCGCCAGCTATTAAAGCAAAGCCCGTTAAAAGTAACGCTGCGCTCGGATGGTTATGCTGTGATGACATCAAAGCCCTGCCCTGCCGCGTGTAAAATACCCAATACAGAAACTATTTGTGTTCAACCTTGGGCGTTTGCGCGCAACACGAATACCCAAGTACATGCTGCAGCAAAAGAAATATTTACTAACCGCGGCGACTTCAAGAAAGATAACGTTGCTGAAAGCATGAATCTCACTTGGGATTTAGCTAACGAAGCAGGCGACTCACTCAATTGGACAGAAGCAGAACAATACGAGTTCTTTGCCAGCATCTTTAATCGCGCAACGCTGATGGAATGGGAAAAAGGCGATGTCGCCTTTATTGACAATGTTCGTGTTGGCCACTGGCGTATGAACGGCGAGCAAGGCAATCGTAAGCTTGTACAAATTCAAGCGAACCCATTCAACTCCACTGAGCACATGGTTGAGCAAACATTAAATGGCCAAGCCGTAGCGTAAAACACTCAGCCATATGAAGTAGACATAAAAAAACCGCCACTAGGGCGGTTTTTTTATGTCAGCGTTAAACTTATTGTTCAACACCTTTCATGGTCAACTTAACACGACCTTTTGGATCAACGTCCATTACATGGACTTTTACCATTTGGCCTTCAGTTAAGAAGTCAGCCACGTTCTCTACGCGATCTTCGCTGATCTGAGAGATGTGCAGCAAACCATCTTTGCCAGGAAGTACGGTAATGAAAGCACCGAAATCAACGATCTTGCTTACTTTACCTTCGTAAGTAACGCCGACTTCGATTTCAGCCGTGATCGCTTGGATCATAGCAATAGCGGCGTCTGCGCTAGCTTTATCCGCTGCGAAGATTTTAATAGAGCCGTCATCGCTGATATCAACTGATGCACCGGTTTTCTCGGTGATATCACGAATAGTCGCACCACCTTTACCGATCACGTCACGGATTTTGTCTGATGGTACACGCATTGCCGACATCGTCGGTGCGTTGGCAGACAATTCTGTGCGAGGCTCAGCAATAACCGCATTCATTTGCTCAAGGATGGTCAAACGCGCAGCTTTTGCTTTTTCTAGAGCGATTTCCATAATCTGCTCAGTGATACCTTCAATCTTGATATCCATCTGCAATGCAGTGATACCTTCATCTGTACCGGCAACTTTAAAGTCCATATCACCAAGGTGATCTTCGTCACCCAAGATGTCGGTAAGAACAGCGAACTTCTCGCCTTCTTTGATCAGACCCATAGCGATACCAGCAACAGGGGCTTTGATTGGAACACCAGCATCCATCAGCGCCAAAGATGCACCACAAACAGACGCCATTGAAGACGAACCGTTCGACTCAGTGATCTCAGATACCACGCGAATGGTGTACGGGAACTCATCATGTGACGGCATCATGGCTTGAATACCACGACGAGCCAAACGACCGTGACCAATTTCACGACGACCCGGAGGGCTCATACGACCACACTCACCCACTGAGTAAGAAGGGAAGTTGTAGTGGAACAAGAATGGATCTGTCTTAGTGCCATGCAAGAAGTCGATCATCTGCGCATCACGTGAAGAGCCAAGAGTCGTCGTAACGATCGCTTGAGTTTCACCACGAGTGAACAAAGCAGAACCGTGAGTGGTGTTAAGAACACCGGTCTCGATGGTTAAACCACGAACAGTATCGTTGTCACGACCGTCGATACGTGGGTGACCATCAACGCTACGTTGACGTACGATTTCGTACTTTAATTCGCCAATCATGTCAGCGATTTCATCCGCAGAGAAACCTTCTTCGCCTTCAGCTGCTGCTAATTTAGCAACGGCTTCTTTCTTAATTTCATCTAGCTTGCCGTAACGCGCCATCTTGTCAGAGATAGTATAGGCTTCGCTGATTGCAGCAGCAGTTTGCGCTTTAACAGCGTCATACAACGGTATGTTTTTAGCTTCTGCAGTCCAATCCCAACGCTGTACATTCAATTCAGCAGTCCACTCAGCAATCGCTGTAATGGCAGGCTGGAATGCATTATGAGCGAACAATACTGCGCCTAGCATTTCGTCTTCAGTCAGTTCGTCGGCTTCAGATTCCACCATCAATACGGCGTCTTTAGTACCGGCTACAACCATGTCTAACAATGAATCTTCTAGCTGGCTGTATGTTGGGTTCAACATGTAGCCTTGATCTTCAACGAAGCCAACACGCGCACCAGCGATAGGACCATTGAAAGGTACACCAGAAATAGACAGTGCGGCAGACGCAGCAATCATGGCACAGATATCTGGATCAACGTCTTTTTCAGAGGCCATAACAGTCAGGATAACCTGAACTTCGTTCATGAAACCGTCTGGGAACAGTGGACGAATTGGACGGTCGATCAAACGAGAAGTCAGAGTTTCTTTTTCTGATGGACGCGCTTCACGCTTGAGGTAACCACCAGGAATACGGCCAGCGGCGTACATTTTTTCTTGGTAGTGAACAGAAAGAGGGAAAAAATCTTGACCAGGTTTGGTCGATTTTGCTGCAACAACAGCAGCTAATACTTGGGTCTTACCGATGCTTGCCAATACTGCGCCATCTGCTTGACGGGCGATACGACCAGTTTCTAGCGTGACGGTCTGACCGCCGAATTCAAATGTTTTAATGTTTGCGACAGGTTTGTTGCTCATTAATAAAGGCTTCCTTTGGATTAAAGTCTTTGCGCTACTGCCGGTACTTCTACCCATAATTTCTAAGAAAAAATTATGGGTAGAAGCACCACCACAATCATTTGTGGGGTTGGCACCACAGTCTACGCGATTAAATAAATAGTTGAGTCGTGACTAGCCAGAAACAACAAAAGCCCCGAGGGGCTTTTGCTGAAGGCATCTTAGCGACGCAGACCTAGGCGCTTGATCAGCTCTAAGTAACGGTTCGCATCTTTACCTTTCAAGTAATCCAACAACTTACGACGTTGGTTTACCATGCGGATCAAACCGCGCTTTGAGTGGTGATCTTTCTTGTGGTCTTTGAAGTGACCTTGCAGGCCGTTGATGTTGAAAGTCAACAAAGCAACTTGAACTTCTGGAGAACCAGTATCACCTTCAGCAGTTTGATACTCTTTTACGATTTCAGCTTTCTTTTCAGCAGATAATGCCATCTGTCATAACTCCTAAGAATGTGCGTTTTATTACATCACCACCGTGCACATTAACAGTGGTATGCAGTCTGCCTACGGCAGCGGTCAGTCTAGTTTAGGAATTCGCTCCTGCAACAAGCGTTGCGGACGTATCCCTTTGTTTTTGATGCGGCCAATGCCAAGCAATTCAGAAACACCAGATCCAACGGCCCATAATTGTACTGAAGGCGTGTCCTTTAAGCCAGTACTGACGGCTTGTCCATGCAGGATTTTCGTAGCATCGGCTTCATTTAGTTCAATTTTCGGCCAACTTTCTGGCAATGCTGTGTAAGCTGGTAGAAGTAACGCATCTAAAGCGGCTTGGCCACCTTCTTCAGCGATACGTTCTAACTCTTCCAACGTCACCATTTGCTCAGCATGATAGGGGCCAGATTGAGTGCGATGTAAGCGGCTCACATATGCACCAGAGCCAATAGCTTCACCGATATCTTCAACTAGGGTGCGTATATAAGTACCCTTTGAGCACTGCACCGATAGCTGAATCGTATCCGTGCCGAACTCATTTAAGACTAGGGAGTTAATCTGAATCGTGCGGCGTTTCTTTTCAGCAACGGCACGCATTTCCTCATCACTCATCACGCCTTTACGGGCCAGCTTATATAACGGCTTACCGTCCAATTTGAGTGCCGAAAACATCGGAGGAACTTGTTCAACATTGCCACGGAATTTGGTCAATATCTCTTCAATATCATCTTCAGCTAACACGGGAATTGGGGCTTGTTTTAGCACCTCGCCTTCAGCATCGCCGGTGCTACGGATTTCGCCTAAGGTCGCGGTCGTGTCGTACGCTTTATCGGATTCCAATAACAGCTGCGAAAACTTAGTTGCCTCACCTAAACAGATGGGCAATAACCCTGTTGCTAACGGATCAAGTGCCCCCGTATGACCAGCTTTATTGGCGTTGAACAGAGTTTTAACTTGCTGTAGTACGTGGTTTGAACTCGCCCCATAAGGTTTGTTCACCACGATGATACCGCTAATATCACGGCCTTTTTTGCGTCGAGAGCTATTTCTGCCCATGCCTATCCTAAACGTATTTCGTTAATCTTTATCGCTGTCTTTTTCATGCAGCGCATCTTCTGCCATTGCACGTTTAATCAGACCCGTTAAATGGTGACCACGATCCATACTTTCATCGTAATGGAAGCGTAATTGCGGTGTGACACGCGTAGTTAAAATACGCGCTAGCTCGCTGCGCAAATAACCGGCGGCATCATTTAAAATACGTGAGGTTTGAGTACGAATTTCGGCATCTGATTCGCCACGCGCACCCATTACCGTGAAATACAAATCGGCATACCCTAGATCTTTTGCAACTTTCACATAGTTTAAAGTCACCAAGCCAAGGCGTGGATCTTTCATATCAAATTGAATCATACGCGCTACTTCGCGTTGAATCTGTTCACCCAGACGCGAGGTACGACTGAAGTCTTTTGGCATTTTTGGTTTTCCTTGCAGAGCTTTAACTCTGTCATTCAGAGACACCAAAGCCCGGCATGGCCGGGCTTTGGTTTACAACAACCGAGTGTTATAGCGTACGTGCGATTTCACGCACATCGAACACTTCGATCTGATCGCCAGGGCGAACGTCTTGGTAGTTCTTCACGCCGATACCACATTCCATGCCGTTGCGTACTTCTTGTACATCGTCTTTATAACGACGTAGCGATTCCAATTCGCCTTCATACACAACTACGTTGTCACGTAGAACACGGATTTTCTTATTACGATAGATAGTACCATCCGTCACCATACAGCCAGCAATCTGACCGAACTTAGGTGAGTTAAATACATCACGTACTTCCGCAATACCGGTAATTTCTTCACGCAACTCAGGTGCCAACAAACCAGCCATGGCTTGTTTAACATCATCAAGCAGATCGTAAATTACGCTGTAATAACGCATATCAATGCCGCTGTTTTCAACGATACGCTTAGCTGCATTATCAGCACGTACGTTGAAACCAAACACCACTGCACTCGAAGCAACCGCGAGGGTTACGTCAGTTTCAGTGATACCACCGACACCAGACGAAACAACATTCACTTTAACTTCACTAGTACCTAACTTCTGCAAGGAACTAATCAAGGCTTCTAGCGAACCACGAACGTCTGCTTTCAGCACCACGTTCAGGTTTTCAACTTTGTCAGCACCCATACCACTGAACAAGGCATCCAACTTAGCAGCCTGCTGGCGCTGTTGAACGATCTCTTTCATACGAGATTCGCGGAATTCAGCCACTTCACGTGCCTTCTTCTCGCTTTCAACAACCATAAAGTTGTCGCCCGCATCTGGCGTACCATTCAAGCCCAAAATTTCTACAGGGATTGATGGGCCAGCTTCAGCAGTTTGCTCGCCATTCTCGTCCAACAATGCACGAGCGCGACCATAGCAAGTACCCGCTAAAACGATGTCGCCTTTCTTCAGCATGCCGTTCTGTACTAATAGAGTCGCTACTGGACCGCGGCCTTTATCAAGACGCGATTCAACAACAACACCTTGGCCAGGGCCGGTGAAGTGCGCTTTCAATTCTAGAATTTCAGCTTGCAGCAGAACGGCTTCTAATAATTCATCGATGCCCATACCGGTATGCGCTGATACTGGTATGAATGGCACTGTACCGCCCCAATCTTCTGGCAATACATCGCGACCAGCCAGTTCGCTCTTAACACGTTCTGGATCGGCGCTTTCTTTATCCATTTTGTTGATCGCAACCACAATCGGCACACCAGCCGCTTTCGCGTGCTGAACGGCTTCTTCTGTTTGTGGCATCACGCCGTCATCGGCGGCAACAACAAGAATAACAACGTCTGTGGATTGAGCACCACGAGCACGCATAGAGGTAAACGCCGCGTGTCCTGGAGTATCCAAGAACGACACCATACCGTGGTCAGTTTCAACGTGGTAAGCACCAATATGCTGGGTAATACCGCCCGCTTCGCCGTGTACAACACGGGTGCGACGAATGTAATCCAGTAAAGATGTTTTACCATGGTCAACGTGACCCATTACCGTTACGACAGGAGCGCGAGGTAACTCATCACCGCTGTAATTAACCGATTCAGTTACGGCTACTTCTAATGCGTTATCAGCAATTAACTTAGAAACGGTGTGACCCATTTCTTCAACCACTAAGGTTGCAGTGTCTTGATCAAGCGTCTGGTTGATGGTCGCCATAACGCCCATTTTCATCAGAACCTTAATCACTTCACCAGCTTTAACCGACATCTTAGATGCCAGATCGCCAACCGTAATTGCTTCTGGTAATTCAACTTCTTTCACAACCGGTGCGGTAGGACGCGTAAACGCGTGCTCGTTATTCGCATTTTGGTTATGACGTGAAGACGAACTACGATTGCTCTTAAGCTTAGTTTTAGCACGACGCGGACGATTCTTGTCTTGGCTGCCACCGTCGTTGAAACGACTTTCTGGCTTATCATCAACACGTTTCTTTTCGCCGCCCTTCGCTTTCTTACGTGACTCTTCCAAACGCTGTTGAGCAAGTTCGGCTTCGGCACGTTTCTGCGCTGCATCTTCAGTTTCAGGGGCAGGTGCTTTTTCTTTGGCTTTAACTTTCGCTTTCGCTACAGGCTCTGATGCTTTCGTCGCTGGCTCTGCCGCCGCCGGCTTATCAGCCACGACAGGCGCTGCCGCTACTTTAGCTTCTTCAGCTGCTTTTTCGGCAGCTAATGCCGCGGCCTTCGCCGCCTCGGCTGCTTGTGCTTCTGCCGCTAAACGCGCTTCTTCTTCTAAGCGTGCTTTTTCAACAGCAGGATCGACTTCATCACGCTTCACGTAAGTGCGCTTTTTGCGAACCTCAATAGAGACCGCCTTTTTGCCGCCCTGACCCGTTTTCAACGTGGTCGTTACTTTACGCTTCAAAGTGATTTTTTTAGGTTCACCTGATTCTTCGCCGTGGCTCTTTTTCAGAAACAGCAACAGTGACTGCTTCTGCTCGTCTGAAACCTGTTGGTTTTCAGCCGTCTGTGGCAACCCCGCTTCTTTCATCTGGGACAACAAGCGCTCTGCGCTGGTCCCTACCACGTCGGCGAGTTCTTTTACCGTTACTTCAGCCATACGTATCTCCTATGCCGAGCGAGTGATTAGTCGTTGCCTTCGAACCAAGGCGCGCGTGCTGTCATGATCAGCTTCGCAGCCTGTTCTTCAGTCATCGCCTCAATATCCAGCAGGTCATCGATGGATTGCTCGGCAAGATCTTCCATCGTACAAATGCCTTTACTGGCAAGTACCAACGCTAAATGCTTATCCATACCTTCCATTGTAAGAAGGTCTTCTGCAGGCTCTGCAGATTCCAATTTCTCTTCAGAAGCAATTGCTTGAGTCAGCAGTACGTCTTTTGCGCGATTACGCAGTTCAGTAACAACGTCTTCATCTAAACCGTCAATGGACAGCATTTCTTCCATTGGTACGTATGCTATTTCTTCTAAAGTGGTGAAGCCTTCTTCAACCAACAAAGTGGCGAAGTCTTCATCCAAATCCAGCACATTGATGAAGTTATCGATGAAACCAGAGGCTTCTTCGTTTTGTTTCTCAGAGGCTTGTTCTTCGGTCATGACGTTGATTTCCCAGCCAGTCAGCTCGGATGCCAAACGTACGTTCTGACCGCCACGACCGATCGCTTGCGCCAAGTTATCGGCAGCCACTGCGACGTCCATACTGTTCGTTTCTTCATCCATAATGATGGAAGCAACATCAGCCGGTGCCATAGCATTGATAACCAACTGCGCTGGGTTGTCGTCCCAAAGAACAATATCAATACGCTCATTACCACCAAGTTCGTTGGTAACCGCTTGCACACGACCACCGCGCATACCAACGCAAGCACCGACAGGATCAATGCGCTTGTCGTTTGACTTAACCGCGATTTTCGCACGTGAACCTGGATCACGAGCAGCACCTTTAATTTCAATCACTTCTTCAGCGATCTCAGGCACTTCAATACGGAACAGTTCAATTAACATGGCCGGCACAGTGCGGCTCAACATTAATTGCGGACCACGATTTTCTGGGCGAACAGAATGCAAAATGGTGCGAACACGATCGCCCATACGCATAATTTCACGACCAATTAAATGCTCTTTCGGTAGTAAACCTTCGGCATTATTACCCAAATCAACAATCACGTTATCGCGTGTTACTTTTTTCACGGTGCCGTGAATCAGTTCGCCTTCGCGATGTTGGTATTGCTCAACAATTTGCGCACGTTCAGCTTCACGTACTTTTTGTACGATAATTTGCTTTGCCGCTTGGGCAGCAATACGACCGAAATCTGGATTATCCACAACAGTTTCGTAGGTATCACCAGGTTGCAGATTTGTATCAATTTCGTGTGCTTCCTGCAGGGTTAGTTCGTCACCCAATCCAGGAACTACATCATTACTAACCACCAACCAACTACGGAATGTTTCGTAATCGCCGGTTTTACGGTCAATATCAACGCGGATGGTAGCGTCTTCATCGTCATAACGCTTCTTGGCAGCCGCTGCCAGGGCCGATTCAATTGCTTCAAAAATAATTTCTTTTGAAACGCCCTTCTCATTGGATACCGCTTCCGCGACCAGGAGAATTTCTTTGCTCATCTTCTAGCCTCGCTCTGCAACCTTAGTCCTTGAATTGTGGAACAACATTAGCTTTATCGATTAGTTCGATAGGTAGCAAATATTCGTGATCGTCTACACGCATCACGATATCTTGCTCTTCGATACCAACCAGCTGACCTTTAAATTTGCGACGGCCATCAAACGGCATACGCAGGCGCACATCTATAATGTGACCTGTATAAGCAACGTACTGCTCTAATGTGAACAGTGGACGATCCATACCAGGAGAAGATACCTCTAGGGTATATTCCTGAGAGATAGGATCTTCAACATCCAAGACGCTACTAATTTGCCGACTGACGCTCGCGCAATGATCAACGTTAATGCCATCTTCGTGATCAATAAAAACACGCAACAGCGAATGACGTCCTTGAGCTGAAAACTCAAGTCCCCAGTAGACAAAACCCATAGATTCGACCACTGGGCCAATCATTTCTGTTAACTGTGTATCTTTTGACAAGCCTAACTCCTGCGGGAGAAATTCTCTCCCAACACAAACAAAAACTGGGCAACATGTGCCCAGTCCGCTACTGCTTTTACGCAGACTGAAGCCCGCTTACGCAGACTTCTGTGACGTTTCACCGCTATCCGGTTTTTTGAGTCACCGGGAAGTGCAATTACTAAAAAGCCCCTGACTGGAGGGGCTCTTTGATATGCTCTTCAAAGCTCGCGCATTATAGGCGTATTAAACGAAAAAAGCGAACTAGGTTCGCCTTTTTAGAATAATTGGTGCGGATGGCGAGACTCGAACTCGCACAAGCTATGCTCACCACCCCCTCAAGATGGCGTGTCTACCAATTCCACCACATCCGCACTGCAATCCTGCTAAACGAATTACTTCGTCTGTTCAGGCGTCTCTACTTCTGGCGCTTCGCCAGATACTGATGCGTCTAATTCCGGCGCATCAACAGACGGCGCGTATTCTTCCACAACAGGGGTATCTTGCTCAAGTGTTTCTATCACTTCTTGGCTTGGAATACCTAAATCCGATGCTTTTGTCGCGTGCTGCTTAGCGAATACCGCCAAACCTAGGCTGGTCACAAAGAAAGCAGTTGCCAAAATAGCCGTTGAACGGCTTAAAAAGTTACCAGAACCTTGGCTGCCGAATACAGTTTGCGATGCACCACTGCCGAAAGAAGCACCTGCATCCGCACCTTTACCTTGCTGAATCATCACAAAAAAGACGATACCAAGCGCCAATACAATGTGAACGATTAAAATAATTTGTTCCATAACCTACCTATTTATCGTTATCGAGTTTTATTTAGCTCGACAAATTCCAAGAAATTCATTGGCATCCAACGAGGCACCGCCGACCAATCCACCATCAATATCCGGCTGGGAGAATAACTCCGCCGCATTAGCAGCCTTTACGCTGCCGCCGTACAAAATCTGTGTAGTATTCGCAATATCAGCACTACGCTGCTGCAACAAGCTACGAATATAGCGATGCATCGCTTGTGCTTGCTCTGGCGTTGCTGTCTCACCCGTACCGATTGCCCATACTGGCTCATACGCTAAAACAACCGACTGCCATTGCTGGTCTGACAATTCATCAAGCAATAATCTCAGCTGAGTCTCAACTACTTCACGCTCATTACCAGCTTGGCGCTCTTCTAGCGTCTCACCGATACACACAACTGCAGTCATACCTTGCTCAAGCACACGCAATGTCTTCAACAAAACAATTTTATCTGTTTCGCCATACAGGCTGCGTCGTTCAGAATGACCAACCAAGACCAAAGCCACCTGAAACTCAGATAGCATAGACACTGCTACTTCGCCGGTAAACGCGCCGCTTTGCTCAAGACTACACGTCTGTGCACCCAAGCGAATGGGCGCATCTGCGATAGTACTGTGTGCCAATGCTAGGTAAGGGAATGGTGGAAAAACAGCCACATCACATGTATCGATCTCAGCATCCCGGATCGCGGACAGTAAATGCTCGGTCATAGCGACGGAAGCATTCATTTTCCAGTTACCGGCTACCAGTAAACGACGCATGGGGTCCCCTCAAAATTCAAAGAGCGCAGATACTATCTAAGATGCCCCTCATAGACAAGCCAGAGCCGCTAATTGAAGCATCTTAGAGTAAAAGAAGTTACGCCAATGCCCGCTCAACCACTTCTGCTAATTCTTGGGCTAACAATTGAGTTACCACAGGATCTTCACCTTCAACCATAACCCGCACCAAAGGCTCAGTACCCGAAGGGCGCAATAATACGCGCCCGCGATTGGCCAACTTTTTTTCCGTTGCGGCAATCGCTGCTTGAATCGTTGCGTCGCTCATCACATCGATATTACGACTACGATGAACGTTAATCATAGTTTGTGGCATTTTACTCATGCGCTTTTGCCACTCGTGCAAACCAACACCGGTATCACGTAATGCCAGCAACACCTGCAATGCTGAAACAATACCATCACCCGTACTGTTCGAATCCAAGCACAATAAGTGACCGGATGATTCGCCGCCATAACGCCAACCATTTTCTGCTAGCATTTGCATGACGTAACGATCGCCGACTTTGGCACGCAAGAACTCAACACCTTGCTCTTTTAGAGCTAATTCAAGACCTAGGTTACTCATTTGCGTACCAACAACGCCGCCTTTTAAACGACCTTGCTCTTGAGCATGAGTAGCGACAATAAACAGCAATTGATCGCCATCAACTAACTCACCCAAATGATCGACCATCATAACGCGATCGCCATCGCCATCGAAGGCAATACCAAGGTCGGCTTTTTCTTCCAATACCTTAGCGCGCAATCCTTCTGGCGACGTTGAACCGACACCATCGTTGATATTCATACCATTGGGCTGATTACCAATCGTGATAACCGTAGCCCCTAATTCAGAGAATACCGCCGGTGCAATTTGATAAGTAGCACCATGGCTGCAATCCAGCACCACGCGTAGGCCGCGTAAATTCAAGGAGTTCACTGTGCCTTTGCAAAATTCGATATATCGACCCGCCGCATCATTAATGCGCACCGCTTTACCTAACCGATCTGATTCCACACAATCCATCGGCAAATCAAGGTAGGACTCAATCTGTAATTCAGTTTCGTCTGGTAATTTAGTGCCGTCACCCGAAAAAAACTTAATACCATTATCGTAATAAGGATTGTGCGAGGCACTGATCACAATGCCGGCTTGCGCACGGAAAGTCCGGGTTAAATAGGCAATACCTGGCGTTGGAATAGGCCCCAATAAACCGACATCAACGCCAGCCGCCGAAAGCCCTGCTTCTAAAGCAGACTCAAACATATAGCCGGAAATTCGCGTATCTTTACCGATTAAAATGCGGCTTTTGCCTTGCTGCGCAAACACCTTACCCGCAGCCCATCCCAGATGCATAATAAATTGCGGAGTAATCGGCGCAACGCCCACTCGACCGCGCACGCCATCGGTACCAAAATACTTTCTACTCATTGCCCTCTCCTAGAGTGGCTTGCAATACACTGACAGCATCGGCTGTCGCTTTTACGTTGTGCACACGAATAATCCGCGCACCTTTTAATACACACAACAACGCTGCTGCTGCACTACCAACATCCCGATCTTCCGGACTAGAATGTCCACCAATAGCTGCAGCAATCATGCGCTTGCGCGACAATCCAGTAAGCAGGGGATAACCAAGCGCTGTAATCTTTTCTAATTGATTAAGCAGCTGGTAATTATGCTCATAGGTCTTAGCAAAGCCAAAACCGGGATCTATTAAAATACGATCCTTACTCATCCCAGCCTGCTCACATTCATCAGCGCGTTGCTGCAAAAAATCAGCAACATCACTCACTACGTCATCGTAATGGGGATTATTTTGCATATTCGTTGGCTCGCCCACCATATGCATTAAACACACAGGTAAACGACTAGCGACAGCCGCTGCTAAGGCCCCCTCACGACGCAAAGAACGCACATCATTAATGATATGCGCGCCCGCTGCTGCGCTTTCACGCATCACGGCGGCGCTACTGGTATCAACAGATATGGCAACATCAAATTCACGAGCAATCGCTTCAATCACAGGGATTACGCGCTGCAATTCCTCCGCCGTCGCAACCGGCTCGGCTCCCGGACGAGTGGATTCGCCACCGACATCGATAATCGCCGCACCATCAGCGATCATTTGCTCAACATGTCGTAACGCTTGCTCAGGGCGAACAAACAAACCACCATCAGAAAACGAATCTGGGGTGACATTTAATATCCCCATAATTCTAGGCTCTGATAAATCCAGCTGCCGCTGACCACACTGTAAACGCAATGTTTCGTCCTTCTTGATTTAGCTAACTCGAATACTTTCTCGAATACTTTCGGTAATTCATGCATTTCTAGCCAACAAAAAAGGCGGCTTAAAAGCCGCCTTCTTCAGCCAACCAATGCTTAGCTTTGCTCACTCGCCGGATCACCGACCGAGTCGTCATCATCTTTGGCCATATCACGGCTCGCTTCCGCAGGAGCAGATGGACCTGAGCCCGTATCTGTCCACGACTTAGGTGGGCGCGGTTTGCGACCTTCCATAATGTCGTCGATCTGATCGGCATCAATGGTTTCATATTCCATCAGTGCATCTTTCATCATTTCAAGCTTCTCGCGATTTTCTTCAAGAATCTTAACCGAGCGCTGATAGCAAGTATCAAGTAGGTGTCTGACTTCTGCATCAATCACTCGCGCAGTTTCGTCAGATAGATGAGACATCTGACCGCCACCAGCACTACCCAAATAACTATTTTGCTCGTCTTCGCTATACAGCTGAGCACCTAATTTATCGGACAGGCCCCACTTAGTGACGTAGTTACGAGCGTATTTGGTTGCGCGTTCAATATCGTTAGAAGCGCCGGTAGTAACACCGTCTTTACCTAACGTCATCTCTTCGGCGATACGACCACCGTACAGAGAACAAATATTGCTTTCGATACCGCGCTTGCTGATTGAGTGACGATCTTCTTCTGGTAAGAACATAGTTACACCAAGGGCGCGGCCACGAGGAATAATCGACACTTTATAAACCGGATCATGCTCAGGCACGATACGACCAACAATGGCATGACCTGCTTCGTGGTACGCCGTGTTGGTTTTCTCTTTTTCTGACATGACCATGGTTTTGCGCTCGGCACCCATGAGGATCTTATCTTTCGCTTGTTCAAATTCTTCCATACCAACGGTATTGCGATTCGCACGCGCAGCAAACAAAGAGGCTTCGTTAACTAAGTTGGCAAGGTCAGCACCAGAGAAACCCGGCGTACCGCGAGCCAACACAGACGCATTAACATCATCACCAATCGGTACTTTGCGCATGTGTACTTTGAGGATTTGCTCACGACCACGAATATCGGGTAAACCCACAACGACCTGACGGTCGAAACGTCCTGGACGTAATAGCGCAGGATCAAGAACATCTGGACGGTTAGTCGCGGCGATAACAATAATGCCGTCGTTCACTTCAAAGCCATCCATCTCAACCAATAATTGGTTCAGAGTTTGTTCGCGCTCGTCGTTACCACCACCCATGCCCACACCACGAGAACGGCCTACGGCATCAATTTCGTCGATAAAGATAATGCAAGGTGCTTGCTTCTTCGCTTGCTCAAACATGTCGCGCACACGAGATGCACCGACACCAACGAACATCTCTACGAAATCTGAACCAGAGATGGAGAAGAAAGGAACACGTGCTTCACCAGCAATCGCTTTCGCCAACAGTGTTTTACCGGTACCCGGTTGTCCCGCCATTAATACGCCACGGGGAATTCGACCACCCAAACGCTGGTACTTGCCCGGATCACGTAAAAATTCGACCAACTCTTTTACATCTTCTTTGGCTTCATCACAGCCAGCTACATCATCAAATGTCGTTTTGATTTGATCTTCGCTCAGCAACTTAGCCTTGCTCTTACCAAATGCCATTGGGCCGCCACGCCCAGAACCACCACCTTGCATTTGACGCATGAAGATCATGAACACGGCGATGATGATCAGAATCGGCAAGGACGCTAATAATAGTTGCGACAAGAAACCTTGTTTCTCAGGCTTTTCGCCTACCACATCGACATTATTTGCCAACAAGGTATCCATCAATTTGTCATCAAAGGCTGGTAAAACGGTCTCAAAACGCTGATCCGTTGATTTTTGTTTACCTGTGATGGACTGACCAGAAATGGTGACAGATTGAACCTGACCATTTTGGACGGCTTTCATGAAATCAGAATACGACAGCTCGGTTCCGCGAGTCGTTGGGTTAAAGCTTTGAAATACCATCATCAAGACGGCAGCTATAACTACCCACAATATGAAATTCTTTGCCATGCGCGGCACCACCTCTTTAGTCTGGCTGGAACGTCCCAGCCGATTTATTGCCCTTAGCTTAGCAAGCATTCGCTAAGGACGGAAACCTTTACCCACAATGTACACCTCACGCGAACGTGGGCGCGATGCTTTTGGTTTACGAATCAACACTTTTGTAAAAGAAGAGCGAACATCCGTAAGGTATTCATCAAAACCCTCACCTTGAAACACTTTGGCAACAAAAGTGCCATTGGGTTTCAAAACCTGACGCGCCATATCAAGCGCAAGCTCTACTAAATACATAGCGCCTGGTTGGTCAATGGAGGCCATACCACTCATATTGGGTGCCATATCGGAAATTACAAGGTCCACTGGACGGTCATTAATCGCCGTTAATAACTCATCAAAAACCTCATCCGTGGTGAAATCGCCCTGAATAAAGGTTACATCAGCGATAGCATCCATCGGTAGGATATCGGATGCGATCACCAACCCTTTATCACCAAGGCGTTGTGCAACTACCTGCGACCAACCGCCAGGAGCCGACCCTAGGTCAATTACGGTCATCCCAGAACGCAACAACTGATCGCGTTCGTCTAATTCTATTAACTTATAACTGGCACGCGTGCGGTAACCATCTTGCTGAGCTTTTTGCACATAAATGTCGTCTATATGCTCTTTTAGCCAGTCTGCACTCGTTTTTGATCGCGCCATAGCGGTGTTTGCTCCAGGGTCAGGTATACTATCGGGCCGTAGCGGCCCCGACGTCGCCACAGGATTCTAACACCGAACCACATAGCGACCGAATCGATATGGCTATAAGCAACGAACAACGTAAAGCATACCGGGCCATTGGCCACCAGTTAAACCCGATTGTGACCATCGCCAGTAATGGTCTGACGGAAGGTGTCATCGAGGAACTTAATCGTGCTCTAGACGACCACGAACTGATTAAAATCAAAGTTTCTGTCGGTGACCGTGAATTAAAGAAAGAAGTTATTGCCGAAGTACTGAAAATCTCGAAAGCAGAATTGGTACAACAAATTGGTAATACGGCACTATTAATACGCCGTAATCCAAAGGCAAAGCCGAATCTTTCGAATCTAAAACGCTTATAAAATTTTGCTGTTACAATTGTCAGCATTAACGAGGTGAGCGCTGGCGCGGCGCATCCCTCATTTTAGGACAACTTCCAGCACTGACGGCTATGAGTGTTGGAACCCCGTTCAGTTCGGGGGATAATGCATTAAAAATAAAGGTTTCCTATCGTCATGTCTCAGATTGTTATTTCCGGCTCAGGCCTATTCATTCCGCCTCACACTGTCACCAACGATGAATTAGTTGATGCATACAATAGTTATGTACATCGTTTTAATGATGAGCACGCTGGACAAATCGAGATGGGCAAAGTAGAAGCCTTGCCAACATCAAGTAGCGAATTTATTGAAAAAGCGTCTGGTATCAAATCACGCTATGCCATGCATAAAGAAGGCATGCTAGATCCAACCGTGATGCATCCACGCTTTAAACCAAGCTACGAAGGCGATGAGCCAGAATGTGTGACCATGGGTATTGCAGCAGCGAAAGAAGCGATGGCACAAGCGGGTAAAACTGCAGCCGACATCGATATGCTGATTGTGGCGACAACCAATCACCAGCGCGCTTATCCTTCAATTGCCGTTGAAATTCAAGAAAAGCTGGGGATTAAAGGCTTTGCTTACGACATGGGCATTGCATGCTCCTCAGCAACCTTTGGTTTAATCTCGGCTTACGCTTCTGTAAAAGCAGGGTTAGCAAAGTGCGCCATCGTAGTGAACCCCGAATTCACCACACCGCAAGTCAATCTAAAGTCGCGCGATAGCCACTTTATTTTCGGCGATGTTGCTACAGCTGTGATTATTGAGCCGGAAGAAACCTGCACTTCTGATAGCGCTTTCCGTATTTTGAATACTAAGCAATTTACTCAGTTTTCAGACAATATTCGTTGCGACGGTAACTACACTGACCATTGCTTCGATAATTTGCCTGAAGATCGTGCGTTTTTCAGCCAGCAAGGCAAACGTGTATTTAAAGAATTATTACCTCTAGTCACTAACTTTATTTCTGAGCAATTAGCTGAGAATCACTTAGAAGCTAGTCAACTCAAACGCATGTGGTTGCATCAAGCCAACCTAACAATGAACATGTTTGCAGCTAAGAAACTATTGGGACGCATGCCCGAGCCAGAAGAAACACCAATCGTACTAGACGAATTTGCTAATACAGCCTCGTCAGGTTCTGTGATTGCTTTCCATCGCAATAAAGCCGATATCCAAAAAGGCGAGAAAGGTTTGATCTGCTCATTCGGTGCTGGTTATTCCATCGGTAGTTTACTGGTAGAGAAAGTTTGACCAACGAATAGATCAATGCCCCGTTTTCGGGGCATTTTTCGAGGACATTCTAGACATAAGCAAAATAAACCTTTCAACCTGCTAAAAATTTGTCAAAATCCGCGCTCTTAATCACCTCAGGAGATGTCGCTGTGGGGCAAATTATCCAAACTGAAATGACCGAACTGGTCACACCTGGTATGGCCAACTTTTCTGGCAATATGCATGGTGGCGAATTACTTAAGCTCCTCGATAAAGTTGCCTATACCTGCGCAATGCGTTTCAGCGGTCAATACGCTGTAACTCTGTCGGTCGATAACGTTCTATTCAAACAACCAATTCACATCGGTGAGATGATCACCTGCCTTGCGACCATCAACTATACCGGTCGTACTTCGATGGAAATTGGTATTAAAGTGATTGCAGAAGACATTCGCCGGAAAACAGTAAAGCATACGCATACCTGCTATTTCACTATGGTGGCGATGGACGAGAACAACCAGCCAACGCCGGTGCCCGAATTAGAACTTAAAGACGAAACTCAAATTCGCCGTTACAACAAAGCGGTGAAACGTCGCCAAGCACGTCAGCGTTTACAAGAAATGATGAAAGCCATTGAGCGCGACGATGATCCAGACTTAAATGATCTACCGACGGTACGCTGCCCTTAAAACAACCTAAGAGGCTAGTCGTTACCAACTGTCGCGATAAGTTCCGACCAAATAGCTCGGCCAACGGCGTTAAATTGAATCATGGTTTCGACCATATTTTGGCGACTAGCACTATTGATCATCTCCCCCGGTAGTCGGGGGTCATAAGCAATTTCATGCAATACTTTATCACCGATTAAAAATGACTCTCGCGCTGCATCCTGCAGACTTTTCGACGCATAATCGGTAAGCCACAACTGCATTTCTGCGGTGAGTTCTAGATACTTATCATTCAGCTGCTGTAACGGCCAAAGCGCCAAATCACTCGGCAGCTGCTCACACTGAAGTTCTGATGCACGAAATAAACAAGCTTGGGGTTCCAGCCCTAGCTCAACGAGATTCTGCTTCAATATCGCGATATCAATCTTAAGATTATCTGGTCGAATCAATAATCCCTGCTCGAATTCGCGAAAGCCCCAAAGCGTAGTTGCGCGCTCACGCTTGCGTAGTTGCTTGCGGTCACGCCGCCCAAGATTGGCCACATAAATTGCTAACCAACTACCATCCCATTGTTTGAGGCTTTGCTCTAACGCATGCCATCGCTTCTGCTGATCCGCAAAAACCTGCGCCTCTTGACCAAAGATATAGCCACCTTGGTCACTCAAAATAAGTAAGCCCTGAGCCACCAAGCGATTTAGGGTCACTCGAATATTATTCGCTTCTAACTCGAACAAGGCACCCATGCGCACAAGAGTAGGCGCTGAAATAGGCTGATCAGCTGCTTTAACAAGATTGAGAATGAGTTTTTTAGCGGAATGAGGCTGTGCTCGAACAGACATAGAATCGGCCTAATTAAGATACTCACATGTTACCACAATGACTCAAACCCTTATCATTACAGAATTTGACACATTGTTTTATTGAGTGTAATTTAAACGGATAACACTGGAACAAATACTATGACCAATACACACGACGATTTTGAAACAGGCTTAGAACGCAAGTCTGCACGCGACACCCTAACCCAACTGCTCGGACCAGAGGTGATTGCATCCCTACATCGACGTTCTGATGCTTGGGGCTGGTTTGGCATAGCAGGCTGCTGGGCCACTATCGCCTTGGCACTCTTTATGTCCGAGTTAGCTATTGATGCATTCACTTGGTGGAGCCTGCCGTTACTGATTGTCTCCATAACCTTGATTGGCGGACGAATACTCGGGCTCGCCATTCTCAGCCATGAAGGCTCACATCGCAGTTTATTCGAAACGCAGAAGTTCAATGACTCCGTTTGTAATTGGCTATGCGCTGCTCCTATATTTCTGGATATCGCAAAATACCGCCGTCATCACGCGCTGCACCATGTACACACAGGTACAGAACTGGATGTAGACCTTCCCCTCTGTGATGGCTTTCCAACCAGTCCTGCATCCATGATGCGTAAATTTTTGCGCGATATATCAGGAATCACAGGTATCAAATCACTCATTGGCCTAGGCATGATGAATGCAGGCATCCTCAAATGGAATGTCGCAGGTACCGTGGAAAAATTGCCTAGCAATGGCCAATCAAGAGCAGATTATTTATGGACATTTGTTAAAGAGAGCCGAAGAACACTGATATTCCACAGTATATTTTTTCTCACAATGTATTTTTCAAATCTAACTGAACTGTTCTTTATATGGTGGGCTGGGTATCTATTTGCGTACCCGTTGTGCATCAGAGTTCGGTCGATCGCGGAACATGCTATGACCGAACGCAGTGGCAATATGCTAAAAAATACCCGTACGACAAAGGCAGGCATTATAGGCAGAGCTTTGTTTGCTCCCTTTAATGTGAATTTCCACATTGAGCATCATGCGCTAGTTTCTGTCCCCTACTGGCAACTGCCTAAACTGCATCGTTTATTGCGGGAAAAACAAGCGATACCTACCCCACCAACTTATTGGCAAGTTATACGCTTAGCAGCATCCAATAAATAAACGCTGAGTTGACAAGCAATACGTGAAAAATCCAATAAAAAAGCCCGCTTAGCGGGCTTTTTTATTCAACACCATCAATATTAGATGTGCTGCACTTCTTCGATTTCGTATTCAACGGTTCCACTAGGAATGGTCACGATGACAACATCACCTTCCTCTTTACCAATCAAGGCACGCGCAATTGGTGAAGAAATAGAAATACGATTCGCTTTAATATCTGCTTCATCTTCACCAACAATGCGATACACCACAGAGGCATCAGTCGCACAGTTAATGATAGTTACCGTAGTACCAAACAAAACCTTACCACTATGAGGAATCGATTTAATATCAATTACTTGAGAGTTCGACAGCTTGCCTTCGATATCTTGAATACGCCCCTCGATAAAACCCTGCTGTTCACGCGCAGCATGATATTCGGCGTTTTCTTTTAAATCACCATGTTCACGAGCTTCAGCAATTGAAGCGATAACCCGCGGACGATCAATCGTCTTTAGACGTTGTAGCTCGGCACGCAATGTTGCTTCGCCTTCAACAGTCATGGGATATTTCTGCATTATGCTCTCCCTTTAAAATATCGCAGCAACCATCAAACGATGGTTGCGTGCAGCTCTTGTAAACGATGGACTTCTTTCAAGCCATCAGAACGCAGACCTTCTACAACCGCCTCTGCACCAGCCAAAGTAGTGGTGTAGTAAACCTTATGTTGTAGTGCACTGCGGCGAATATCCGCAGAATCTGCAATGGCTTGAGAACCATCAGTCGTATTCACAATTAACGCAATTTCATCATTTTTAATCATGTCGACGATATGTGGGCGACCTTCGGTCACTTTATTCACACGGCTACATTCGACACCAGCTGCCTTAAGTACACGACATGTACCATCGGTGCAGATTAATGAGAAACCACGTTCGACAAAGCCTTTAGCAACTTCAACAACACCCGCTTTATCAGCATCACGCACCGATATAAAGACGCGGCCAGTGTTCGGCAAACTTGCGCTAGCACCCAGCTGTGCTTTAAAGAAGGCTTCGCCGAAGGTTTTACCTACGCCCATTACTTCACCGGTCGATTTCATTTCAGGGCCGAGAATTGGATCCACGCCTTGGAATTTATTGAACGGGAACACCGCTTCTTTTACTGAGAAGTAAGGCGGAACGATTTCTTTGGTGAAGCCCAATTCCTTCAGGCTCTTGCCCATCATGACTTTCGCAGCGATAGCTGCCAATGAAAGACCGATACACTTCGACACGAACGGAACAGTACGTGATGCACGAGGGTTAACCTCAATCACATAAATCTCACCATCTTGCCAAGCCAACTGAGTGTTCATCAAACCAACTACACCCAATTCTAATGCCATTGCAGCTACCTGCTTGCGCATTTCATCTTGAACGTCGGCAGGCAAACTGTACGGAGGCAGAGAACACGCAGAGTCACCAGAGTGAATGCCGGCTTGTTCGATATGCTGCATGATACCGCCGATAACGACTTGTTCACCGTCGCAAATGGCGTCGATATCGACCTCCACCGCGCGATTCAAAAAGTAATCCAACAGCACTGGCGATTCGTTGGATACTTTCACAGCTTCGGTCATATAACGACGCAACGATGCTTCGTTATTAACGATTTCCATAGCCCGGCCACCCAATACATAGGACGGACGAACAACCAATGGATAGCCGATCTCAGCAGCCTTTATAACAGCTTGATCTGCCGACGTTACCGTCGCGTTAACCGGCTGCTTCAAGCCTAAGCGTTGAATCATTTGCTGGAAGCGTTCACGATCTTCTGCACGGTCAATCGCCTCTGGTGAAGTACCAATAATAGGTACACCAGCAGCTTCTAATTCTTCGGCTAATTTCAGCGGCGTTTGACCACCGTACTGAACAATAACGCCTTTAGGTTTTTCTTTATCAACAATTTCAAGCACGTCTTCTAAGGTAACAGGCTCAAAATACAGACGATCAGAGGTATCGTAATCGGTTGATACGGTTTCAGGGTTACAGTTCACCATGATGGCTTCGTACCCTTCTTCCTTCGCTGCCAATGCTGCGTGCACACAGCAATAGTCGAATTCAATACCTTGACCGATACGGTTAGGACCACCGCCTAATACGATGATTTTTTCGCGATCCGTTGGATTCGATTCACACTCTTCTTCGTACGTTGAGTACATGTAAGCAGTGTCAGTGGCGAATTCTGCCGCACAAGTATCTACGCGCTTATAAACTGGGCGAATACCCATTTTTTGGCGATGCTTGCGCAGTGATTTCTCAGAAATCCCCATCAAAGCAGCTAAGCGTGCATCAGAGAAACCTTTACGTTTCAGCTTAAACATACGAGCCGCATCTAACGACTGTAAGCTGCTCTGAGCAACGGCCGTTTCTTCTTTGATCAGATCTTCAATCTGAACTAAGAACCAAGGGTCGATAAATGAGTGTTCGTAAACTTCGTCAACACTCATGCCAGCACGGAAAGCATCACCAACGTACCAAATACGATCAGCACCAGGAGTACGTAATTCAGAAACAATTTTGTCGCGCGATACGGGATCGTTTAAATCCACTTTCGGATCAAAGCCCGTCGCACCCACTTCTAAACCGCGCAGCGCTTTTTGCAAAGATTCTTGCTGCGTACGACCAATCGCCATCACTTCGCCTACAGATTTCATCTGAGTAGTTAGACGACCATCAGCTTGTGGAAATTTTTCGAAAGTAAAACGTGGGATCTTAGTGACCACATAGTCGATTGACGGCTCAAACGATGCTGGCGTACGACCACCGGTAATATCGTTTTGCAGTTCATCTAAGGTGTAACCAATCGCTAACTTGGCGGCTACTTTTGCAATCGGGAAACCCGTTGCTTTCGATGCCAAGGCAGAAGAGCGAGATACACGTGGGTTCATCTCAATCACGACCATACGGCCATCTTTTGGATTCAAACCAAACTGCACGTTAGAACCGCCGGTCTCAACACCAATCTCGCGTAGCACTGCCAAAGAGGCATCACGCATGATTTGGTATTCTTTATCCGTCAGTGTTTGCGCAGGAGCCACTGTGATCGAATCACCGGTGTGAACACCCATTGCATCGAAGTTTTCGATAGAACAAATGATGATGCAGTTGTCGTTTTTATCACGCACAACTTCCATCTCATATTCTTTCCAACCGATCAGAGATTCGTCGATCAGCAGCTCATTGGTTGGCGACAAATCCAAACCGCGAGTACAGATCTCTTCGAACTCTTCTTTGTTGTAGGCAATACCGCCGCCCGTTCCACCCATGGTGAATGACGGACGAATGATGCATGGGAAGCCTAGCTCTTTTTGCACTTCGCGTGCTTCTTCCATGCTGTGAGCAATGCCCGCACGCGGACATTCCAAACCAATCTTCTTCATCGCTTTATCGAAACGGCTACGATCTTCGGCCTTGTCGATGGTATCGGCATTAGCACCGATCATCTCAACGCCGAATTTTTCCAGAACGCCTGCCGCTTCTAAACCGAGCGCGCAGTTCAGCGCCGTTTGGCCACCCATTGTTGGTAGCAAAGCATCTGGACGCTCTTTTTCGATGATTTTAGTAACCGCTTCAACCGTAATCGGTTCGATATAGGTTGCATCCGCCATCGACGGATCGGTCATAATCGTTGCAGGGTTAGAGTTCACCAAAATTACACGGTAACCCTCTTCACGCAGTGCTTTACAAGCCTGCGCCCCAGAATAGTCAAACTCACACGCCTGGCCGATTACAATCGGGCCCGCGCCGATGATCAAAATACTTTGTATGTCAGTACGTTTTGGCATTACTCAGTCAATCCTGTTATTGCGCGGCTTTGGCGGTTTTAATCAATTCGATGAAGTGGTCAAACAGCGGCGCCACGTCACGCGGACCTGGGCTCGCTTCTGGGTGACCTTGGAAGCTAAACGCTGGCTTATCAGTGCGGCGAATACCTTGCAACGTACCGTCAAACAATGACTTGTGAGTTGCTACTAAGTTCGCCGGCAACGTTGCTTCATCCACTGCGAAACCATGGTTCTGGCTGGTAATCATCACTCGGCCAGTATCAATATCTTGAACTGGATGGTTACCACCGTGGTGACCATGACCCATTTTTACAGTTTTCGCACCTGATGCCAGAGCCAGCAACTGGTGACCTAAACAGATACCGAAAACAGGAATATTGGTTTCTAAGATTTCTTGAATCGCTTTGATCGCGTAATCACATGGCTCTGGGTCACCAGGGCCGTTAGATAGAAATACACCATCCGGATTCATGGCTAGCACGTCAGCTGCAGAGGTTTGCGCTGGTACAACCGTTAGGTCACAGCCACGCTCTGCTAGAAGGCGTAAAATATTGCGCTTAACACCATAATCGAAAGCAACAACCTTGTACTTAGGGGCTGTTTGTTCACTAAAACCTTGGCCTAGTGTCCAGTCGCCTTGCGTCCAACGATAAGCTTCTTTCACCGTCACTTCTTTCGCTAGATCCATGCCTTTTAAGCCAGGGAAGGCTTTAGCGGCTTCAATGGCGCGAGCGATGCCAGCGTCACTGTGCGAATCGTCTGCCACTAAGATACAACCACTTAGTGACCCTTTTTCTCGTAGGATGCGTGTTAAACGACGAGTATCGATGTCAGAAATGCCACACACATTGTGCGATTTCAAATATTGATCCAGCGGCTGCTGGCTGCGAAAGCTAGATGCGATCAAAGGCAAATCACGAATAATCAAACCTTTAGCATGGACTGCGGATGACTCTTCATCTTCATCATTGGTGCCGTAGCTACCAATATGAGGATAGGTTAACGTAACCATCTGGTTGGCATAGGAAGGATCGGTAAGGATCTCCTGATAACCGGTCATGGAAGTGTTAAATACCACTTCCCCCACAGATTGACCTTCAGCACCAATGCTGATGCCTTTGAAGATACTGCCATCTTCAAGAGCTAGAATCGCTGGCGTAGACAAGACTCATTCCCCGAACTGTAAATAAACTGGCGTGCGTCTGCATCAGGCAGGCCCAGACTGGACGTGGCAAAACCATCAGTCGTAAAAAAGCGGAATGGCGACATCAACTGACTCCATCCCGCTTTTCACTGATTTTTTCGGCGTCTTTTCGACTGCCGTGATACACACTAGAACTAACCCTAAATGATACTAAAAAGGGGCGCTTGTGTCCATTTAAAATGGCACTTAGGACATTAGTCCAAACTGCACCGAATTAGCACCTTATGACCACTTGTTTCGTTGAAATATGTAACTTGTCGCATCAGGACAATGCTTAACAAGCCATTACCAGAAAAAATTCATACTTAGTTATCAGAAATGGTAGTTCGTACTTCCAACTAAGTTCGGGCCAAGCCACTATGACCCTATATAAACTATGACTTTACGTACCGACAAAATAGGATGACCCAAAGATCTAGCCATCGATTCAGGCCGATAGCTAGACGGTCGAGTTACCAAAGGCTCAATTCTCCTAGGTGAGCTTTTTGCATAGTTAGTAATTAACAAGGAAAGAGGATGCTGCATGCCTGCTGCTGTCGAAGGTCGTCGACGCTTACAACCAGACGAACGAAAGAAATTATTACTAAACGATGCGATTGAAGTCTTTGCTCGCCGCGGCATTGGACGTGGTGGCCATACCGAAATTGCCCAACAAGCCGGGGTATCCGTCGCAACGGTTTTTAACTACTTCAACACTCGTGAAGCACTTGTTGGTGCGGTACTCGATGAAGTTGAAAGCTTTTTATTAAACTTAGCAGAACGCGTGTACGAGGATGCAGAAAATCCAGTGGATGGCATAAAGAACCACATCCAAGCGTTTCTTAGGGCCTGCGAAGAAAACTCAAATTACATCAAAGTATGGCTAGAGTGGAGTGCTTCTGTACGAGAGGACACGTGGCCGCGCTATATCGAGTTTCAAACTCGCCTACTCGAAATCATCACAGCTCAAGTAGAGCTCGCGATTAAAGAAGGCCTACTCATTGATGGTTTAGCACCAATTGAACGTGCCAGATGGGCAATTGGCAACGCTCACATGTTGGTATCTATGGTGTTTAGCCCTATGGGCAAACCCGACGGCATGGAAGAAATGGTAGAGCGTGGATTTAACCACATCATAGGCATCCGCGAGTCATAAAGTACTCATCCACTCCTTAGGCTGACATGGTTCGCGCCATGTTAGCCTCCTTCTATAGACGACTCCCCGCGCGTTAGTTAGGATGGCCGCAAATAGTAACGGCACCTACTTGTGTCCATCACATTATCGAGAAAATCACTGTGCGCTCTTTGTTTTTAACCACCATTACGTTAATTACCGCCCTCACTTTTTCACTCACAGCAAGTTCTAGTGACGTTAAAACCACCATCATTAATGATAATATTCCTTGGAAAGCCGGCAAGGTTGGTGATGATATTGGCGAAGTCAGCACTTGGCGTCGTAAAGTAGAAGGAGCAGATGTTCAACAGTTCCGTGGAGAAATCATCATCCCGCAACCTGCTTTGCACGTTTTACTGACATTAGAGAATTCCGATGATTTATCTGACTGGGTGTTTCACTGTCAAAAAAGTGATCGAGCACTGAATCAATATGTATACATGGAATATTCTGGCATTTGGCCGGTAGCTGATCGTTATGTCACCCTTATCAATAAGATGTCGATCAAAGATGGCGTGATTAATATACAAAGCACGAATGTTCCAGATGTGGTTCCAGCTCCAAAGGGCATGGTGCAAATCAGCGAATTTAATAATTTATTCGAAGTTACTCCCCTACCGAATGGCAATACTAAAATTCGCTTCACCACATTCGTAGACTTATCAGGCGGCTTACCAAGTTGGATAGCCAATATGGTATCCAAAAGTGCACCTAAGGTAACGCTACGCAATATGCGCGATTTACTTGAAGATAAGCATTGGGATTACAGCAATGCCTCTATTGACGATTTAACTTCCTCTTTTGATCCCATTCGCGACGAACTAAAGAACTTGCTAAGCAAGCCAACAGCAGCTGAATAACTTATGCTTTAAACAAAAACGCCGGCTAAGCCGGCGTTTTTTTATTCTTACACTTAACATTAAAAGCCAAGTACATCCTGCATATCGTATAAACCAGCTGGCTGAGTACCAATCCACTTAGCGGCACGTACCGCACCTTTAGCAAAGGTCATACGGCTTTGCGCTTTATGAGTAATCTCAACACGCTCGCCTTCAGTTGCAAACATCACCGTATGATCACCGACAACGTCGCCACCACGAATGGTTTCAAAACCAATTTGCTTATGTGGACGCGCGCCAGTTTGACCTTCACGCCCATAGCAAGCCACTTCGTTTAAATCCCATCCCATGGTTTCTGCAACCACTTCTCCCATACGCAAAGCAGTACCTGACGGGGCATCAACCTTGTGACGGTGATGCATCTCGATCACCTCTATGTCGCTATCATCACCCATAACAGAGGCTGCCATACGCAGGAGATTCAAACAGAGATTGACGCCAACCGAATAGTTAGGGGCAAAGACAATGCCCATATCACCCGCAGCTTCTTTTAAACCAGCCTTCTGAGCTTCGGTTAATCCCGTTGTACCGATAACAATGCACTTGCCTGCTTGGCGGCAAAGTTCAACATTCGCCATAGTGGCTTCCGGCGAAGTGAAATCAATCAACACATCAAATTGGTCTATCACCGAACTTAGATCCGTAGTAGCCGCAACATTTAGCACTGATCCCAAACCAGCGATAGCGCCAACATCAACCCCTGCCATTGGATCACCCGCTAGTACAATAGCTGCGCCTACTTGCGCTTGTTCATCGGCGTTGACTGCTTCGATCAGCACTCGCCCCATACGTCCGGCGGCACCGGTAATAGCAATACGTGTCATGACAGGGTTCCAGAATTGAAAATAGGAATTATGAAAAGGTGTAAGGATATCGGGAATTTAACAGTGATGCGAGACAGAGGCGCTAGTTGACCTCGATTGATGCCTATCAATCGAGCTAGCACCTCAGTCAATCAGGCGTTAGATTTCTTCAAAGAAACGCTTCACGCCTTCAAACCACGTTTTCTTTTGCGGAGAGTGCTTATCACCACCCTTTTCGCCATTAAGAGACGCTTGGAATTTCAACAACAGATCTTTCTGCTCTGATGTTAGATTCACCGGCGTTTCTACCTGTACGCGGCAAAGTAAATCGCCCGCCGTACCACCACGCACAGGAACAACGCCCTTGCCACGCAAACGGAACAACTTACCGCTTTGAGTTTCGGCTGGAATCTTAAGCTTCACTCGACCATCAAGTGTTGGTACTTCTAACTCACCACCCAACGCCGCATCAACAATGCTGATAGGGACATCACAGTATAGGTTACGACCATCACGATGGAACAACTCATGCTCACGCACACTGACCTGTACATATAGGTCGCCAGCAGGCCCGCCCATGGCACCCGCTTCGCCCTCTCCAGACAAACGAATACGATCACCGGTATCCACACCTGGCGGAATCTTAACCGACAGTGTTTTGGTTTCTTCTTTAACACCACGACCATGACAGCTAGTACATGGATCTTCAATCATGGTGCCTTGACCACGGCAACTCGGACAAGTTTGCTGAACAGAGAAAAAGCCCTGTTGCATACGCACTTGGCCTTGACCATGACAAGTGCCACACACTTTTGGCTTAGTACCCGGCTTAGCGCCGCTACCATCACAAGTGCTACAAGCCGTTAACGTTGGAACACGAATCTTTTTCTCAACGCCACGAACCGCTTCTTCTAGTGATAAATCCATCGTGTAACGTAGATCTGAACCACGCTGTGGGCCACCGCGACCTCCGCGGCCACCGCCACCAAAAATATCACCGAAAACATCACCGAAGATATCGCTGAAGTTACCGCTACCGCCGCCAAAACCACCGCCACCAGCGGCATTTGGATCTACACCGGCATGACCATATTGATCATAAGCAGCGCGCTTTTTCTCGTCGCCTAAAATTTCATAAGCTTCGGTAGCTTCTTTAAATTTTGCGTCGGCATCTTTGTCATCAGGATTACGATCCGGATGATATTTCATGGCCAACTTACGGTAAGCCTTTTTCAGGTCTTTACCTTCAACGTCGCGACTGACGCCTAATATTTCGTAATAATCTCGCTTCGACATGTCATCACCTGTTGTACTGCCACCCAGACGACCGCGATTTACGCCTTAAGGGGGGATTATTCAGTGCAGTTTTGTGTTCGGTTTTGCCCAATACACAGAGTACCGGCACGTAATAACTAGGAAACTTTTTACTCAAACTAATGAAGCAAAAAAACGCGACAGCCCTCAATGAAGACTGCCGCGCCCCTGTCAATCAGTGGCCTGCGGCCCCGATTACTTGTCTTTCACTTCTTCAAACTCGGCATCAACCACATCATCATCTTGAGCTGATTGGTCATCACCTTGTTTAGCGCCTTCGGCTGCTTGAGCTTGTTCTGCGTACAACTTCTGAGCCAAAGAAGCAGAGGCTTCTGTTAGCGCATTGGTTTTCGCTTCGATCTCAGCGATGTCATCGCCTTTAAATACAGCTTCAAGATCTGTAATAGCCGCTTCAATCGCAGATTTCTCTTCAGCAGTGGCTTTGTCGCCAGCTTCTTCTAGAGTTTTGCGAGTTGCGTGAATCAAACCATCCGCTGTATTACGAGCTTGCACTAGGCTTTCAAACTTTTTATCCGCTTCAGCGTTAGCTTCAGCATCGGCTACCATTTTCTCGATTTCTTCATCACTCAAACCTGAAGACGCCTTGATCACGATAGACTGAACTTTGCCCGTTGCCTTATCTTTCGCACTTACGTTCAAGATACCGTTGGCATCAATGTCGAACGTCACTTCAATTTGTGGCATACCACGCTGTGCTGGCGGAATATCAGCCAAATCAAAACGACCAAGAGACTTATTCTGTGCCGCTTGCTTACGCTCACCCTGCACAACGTGAATCGTCACTGCTGTTTGGTTATCTTCAGCGGTTGAGAACACTTGTGATTTCTTAGTAGGAATCGTGGTGTTCTTATCAATCACTGGCGTAGCAACGCCACCCATGGTTTCAATACCCAGAGTCAGCGGTGTTACGTCTAACAGTAATACGTCTTTCACGTCGCCTGAAAGAACCGCACCTTGAATTGCTGCGCCTACGGCAACCGCTTCATCAGGGTTTACGTCTTTACGTGGCTCTTTACCAAAGAAATCAGCAACCGCTTTCTGCACCATAGGCATACGGGTCTGGCCACCAACCAAGATTACTTCATCAATCTCAGAAGCACTCAGGCCAGCATCTTTCAATGCCATGGCACAAGGATCCATAGAGCGCTTAACCAGCTCTTCAACCAAGCTTTCTAATTTCGCGCGAGTCACTTTCACATTTAAATGCTTAGGACCTGACGCATCAGCCGTGATGTATGGCAAGTTCACATCAGTTTGTTGTGACGAAGACAACTCAACCTTGGCTTTTTCCGCACCTTCTTTCAGACGTTGCAAGGCCAAAGGATCGTTGTGCAAATCAATGCCCGTGTCTTTCTTAAATTCGGCTGCTAAATATTCGATCAAACGTAAGTCGAAATCTTCACCACCTAAGAAAGTATCACCGTTAGTCGCCAATACTTCGAATTGCTTTTCGCCATCAACATCAGCAACTTCGATAATAGAAATATCGAATGTACCACCACCTAAGTCGTAAACCGCGATAGTACGGTCACCACCGGTTTTATCCATACCGTACGCTAAAGCAGCCGCGGTTGGCTCGTTGATAATACGCTTAACGTCTAGGCCTGCGATTTTACCCGCATCTTTAGTTGCTTGACGTTGTGAATCGTTAAAGTAAGCAGGAACAGTAATCACCGCTTCAGTTACCTTTTCGCCAAGATAATCTTCGGCGGTTTTCTTCATTTTCTTCAGAATTTCTGCCGAAATTTGTGGCGGTGCGAATTTTTGATCGCGTACAGCAACCCATGCATCGCCGTTATCGGCTTCAATGATTTTGTACGGCACCATAGAGATGTCTTTCTGTACAACGTCATCTTTAAATTTACGGCCAATTAGACGCTTAACTGCGAATAAAGTGTTGTGCGGGTTAGTAACCGCCTGACGCTTAGCCGATTGACCTACTAAAACTTCTTCGTCGGCATACGCAACGATGGAAGGAGTGGTACGATCGCCTTCTGCGTTTTCAATAACTTTTGGTTTGTCGCCATCAAGGATTGCCACACATGAGTTGGTGGTTCCGAGGTCAATACCGATAATTCTACCCATACTATTACTCTCCAAATCTCTGGGCGCAAAGCCCAAATATTGTAATGATTAATTGTGTTGTTCGATGACTTCTATATTGGTGCTGGAATTTCTATTTCAAGGCTATACCAGTACAAAAATTAAGCTTTTTCGTCTATTTGTGCCGCGCCCTTACTGACCATCACCATCGCTGGACGCAATAAACGACCGTGCAATGTGTAGCCCTTCTGCATCACTGCAATCACAGTATTTGGGGCCAAATCCGGATTTTCAATCATTGACATTGCTTGATGAAACTCAGGATTAAAGGTTTCACCTTCGGGATTAACCACATCAACATTGAAGCGAGCCAGCGATGAAATAAAACCGCTTAGGGTCATTTCAATGCCATCTCGAATTGCCTTCGTCGCTTCCTCTTCTGGCGCTGCAGCTAGGCCGCGCTCTAAATTATCAACGACGCCCACCATCTCAGCGGCGAATTTTTCCAAACCAAACTTATGTGCTTTTTCGACATCAAGCTCAGCACGGCGACGTACGTTTTGCATTTCCGCTTGGGTACGCAACATTTGCTCTTTGAGCTCAGCTATCTCTTTCTGAGCATCCGCCAGAGCCGTTGATTCAGGCGAAGCGTCCGCTGCGTCCTCGGTTTCAGCAGCAACCTCAGGGGCTACCTGTTCCAGGGTCTCGTCTTGAACCTTTTGCTCGTCTGACATGTATCTATCCTCATTCACATACAAGAAATCTGACTCCTATATGGGGGTCACAAATTGTGTTTCAAGGGCGCTGTTCAAAACTTCACTTGACAATAAGCACCACTGTATATAAAAACACTGTATATCCATTCAGATACTGGAGCGCATACCATGCTAGCAAATCTGTCCATTCATCAATTCGCCCTCGTCGAACACATGGAATTAGAGTTCGGTGCAGGAATGTCGGTTATTACTGGCGAGACGGGTGCCGGTAAGTCCATTTTGCTCGATGCCTTAGGTTTAGCCTTAGGCCAACGAGCAGAAGCAGGATGCGTGCGCAAAGGCGCAAGCAAAGCCGAGGTATGCGCCACATTTAAGACCAATAGCAACGCCCAAGCTTGGTTAAAAAGCTATGATTTCCCTAGCGATGACGAAGTTATTTTACGCCGAATAATTTCGGCTGAAGGTCGTTCACGCGGCTACATAAATGGCCGCCCTGTGCCTGCTAACGACTTAAAAGAAATCGCTAGCCACTTAATTGATGTGCATTCACAGCATGCTCACCAACGCTTGCTAGAAAAAGACACCCCGAGACAGCTGCTCGACAGCTATGCTGGGCTATCGGAACAAACGACCAAAGTCAGTGGGTTATATCGCCAATGGCAAACGCAATATCGCCAACTCAAAAGCCTGCAGGAAGAAAGCGCCGAGCTTCAAGCTCAACGTCAGCTATTAACCTATCAAGTTGAAGAGTTACGTGAACTGGCAATTGGTGAACTTGAACTGGATGAACTTGAAGCCGAACACAAACGTTTAGCCAATGCCGAAAACACGCTATTAAGCGGTCAATCTGCGGTTATTGCCTGCCTAGGTGACGATAACAGCGAGCAAGCCGCCACTCAGATGGTCTATCAAGCGATTCATCAGCTGCAACAAATTGATGATCGCCATCCGCACTTAGAAGAAGCCCGTGATCTCTTACAGCAAGCGCATATCCAATTAGAAGAAGCCGGTAATTCATTACAGCGCTATCTAGATGGTGTCGATATCAATCCGCATCGCTTACAGCAAATCGAAAGTCGTTTAAGCGATATCTACACGATGGCGCGCAAGCATCACATTAATGCTCAACAAGTGTATGCACATTGGCAAGAACAGGAACAAGCGCTCGCTGCTTTGTCGTTGTCAGATGAGGATTTAGCAGAATTACGAGCTGAAGTAGAATCGCTCTACCAAGCCTTCTTAAGCGAAGCTCAAGCCTTAAGCAATGCTCGCATCCATGCCGCAACACAAATGGATAAAGATATTGAAGCCCACTTTGAGGCGTTATCTCTCGGGCGAGCACGGTTTATCACCCAAGTAATTCCCCAAGATATTAAGCAAGCACAAAGCCATGGCATCGACGACATTCACTTCATCGTGCAGACCAATCCGGGAATGCCTGCAGGCCCATTGGCAAAAGTAGCATCTGGCGGTGAATTATCGCGTATTAGCTTAGCGATTCAGGTCGTCACCGCTGCTACCAGTAAAGTGCCAAGCCTAATTTTCGACGAAGTCGATGTTGGTATAGGTGGCGGCACTGCGGAACGTGTTGGTCGACTAATGCGTAAACTCGGTAACAATAGCCAAGTTATGTGCGTCACTCACCAGCCGCAAGTGGCCGCCCAAGCGCATCAGCACTTCCAAGTCAGTAAGGTCAGTGGTGATGAAGCCACTCATACGCGTATTCGGGAGCTAAGTAGCAAACAAAGAGCGGAAGAACTCGCTCGTATGTTAGGCGGGATCGAAATTACCAGCCAGACATTGGCGCATGCCTCAGAGATGCTCGCGTTGGTGCGCTCGTAATCGGCACTGTGACCTTTAACATAAAAGTAGCGCCCATAAAAAAAACCGCACTGCAGTAATGCAGTGCGGTTTTTTAAAATGACAGCCAGCTTATTTTTTACGAACGTAAAGCACTAAGCTGTGATCAACCAAATCGAACCCATGCTGTTCAGCGATTTCGTGCTGTAAGCGTTCGATTTGCGTATTGGTAAACTCGATAACAGTACCATCATCGACGTTAACCATATGATCATGGTGTTCGCCTCGCGCCAACTCAAACACCGAGTGACCACCATCAAAGTTATGACGAGTAACCAACCCAGCGCTTTCGAACTGGGTTAATACACGGTATACCGTCGCCAAACCGACATCTTCGCCCGCTTCAATTAACGCGCGATAAACATCTTCTGCACTCATGTGAGCATCTGGATCACTCTCCAAGATACTAAGAATTTTGACACGTGGCAGCGTGACTTTCAGGCCTGCCTTGCGCAATTCCACGTTTTGATCGGACATTGCCTTCCTCGAATATTTCACAGCAAGTTGAATTATCAGGTATCATCGTGGTCCTAGCTGAAAGCAACCAAAGAGACAGTACCCTGATCATGCGAGCCCTAATTCTGACCGGTTTACTTGGTTTTGCAACCCTTTCCGGCTGCACTTTTCCCGGTGTGTACAAGCTCAACGTCCAACAGGGCAATATTGTTACCCCTGAGATGCTAAGCCAACTCAAGCCTGGCATGAATCAACGCCAAGTAAGTTACGTAATGGGCAACCCTGTAATGCGTAACCCTTTTGAGCAAAAACAGTGGGATTACATCTATACCTTAGAGCAACGCGATAAGGTAGTGAAAGACTACCATGTAGTCATTCACTTCAATGACCAAGGTCTTTATACCCACTATTCTGGCGACTTACCTGCTGAAGATTTCAATGAAACGAACCAGCTCAACTCACTACCAGAAGAAGAACGAAATCTTAATACCGTACCTACCGACCTCTAGGTACTAGCTGCAAATCAAGCCCACGGTGAGTGGGCTTTTTTGTGCCGCACTCACCACCAGCCTTAGCCTTTCGCCGCCTTTGCTGCGCGGTTAGCGCGCGCTTGCTTAGGGTCAATAATCAGCGGGCGATAAATCTCTACACGGTCGCCAGCGCGCAACACCTCGCCTTCCGCATCACGTACAGCCTTACCAAAAATACCAAACTTAGCATCCGCTAATACCAACTCGGGAAATTCGGCTTCAATACCCGACAGACGTACCGCATCTAACAAGGTCGTGCCCTCAGGCACTTCAACTGCAACAATTTTTTGCTTATGAGGTAAGGCGTAGGCTACCTCGACCTGAATTTTCTCAGCCATAAATCTCATTCGCTCGTTTTACAAAAGAGTCAACCATAGCCCCAGCAACTTGTTTAAACAGGGCCCCCATAGCAGCCCCAGTGATAAAATTGCCCATTTCAAATTCCATATCCAACGACACCTTACAAGCCTCATCCGATAGTTTTTGAAAGCGCCAAGTACCCGTAAAACGACTAAAAGGTCCTTCCAGTAATCGAATATCCATACGCTCCGGGCGTACAAGGTCATTGTGAGTACTGAAGCTATGTTGCAATCCAGCCTTACTGATTGTCAGACGCGCCTCAATAAAGTTGTCATCTTCATCCAGCACCTCTGTCGCTTGGCAACCCGGCAAAAACTCGGGATAGCGGCGCACATCATTTACTAGATCAAACATTTCTTCCGCGGTATGCATCACTAATGCACTGCGCGTAATAGTCGTCATTCGCTTACCTTTTGGTTGCCAGAAGCATCATAAGATGCCGTGGATAAATACAAACAGCACCGCTGCAGGCGATACAAACCGAATCATAAAACGCCAGATTTCAAAAATCGCGGTGTTATTAACCCGAGCTTCATCCGCAACGCTGCGACGGCTCAAAAACCAACCCCCAAACAGCGAAATCAACACACCACCTAGTGGTAACAGAATGTTGGCGGTTAAAAAGTCGAGTACGTCGAAGAATGTCTTGCCTGTAATTTGAAAGTTAACGCTTTCGGTCGGCGGGTATAGCCGTTCTAACTCAGAGACATCGGCATAGGCAAACCACTCAGCCTCGGGCAACTGGACACTCGTTGCATCAGCCTGCTCCGCTACTGTTGGTGTCACATGGACGAAAAATTGATTATTCGACCAATCATTAAACGAGAAAACCGTGCCGATACCTAAAAACCAAGCCAGCGCACAGACAATGAAGGTTGAACGGCCGCGACCAACACCCTTCTCGACACACCAAGCGACCGCAGGCTCAGCAATAGAAATAGCAGAACTCCACGCCGCGATCACGACAAGAACAAAGAACGTTGTGCCAATCAGTACGCCGCCAGGCAATCCACCAAAGGCGATAGGCAAGGTCTGAAACATCAGCCCTGGGCCAGCACCCGGCTCTAAACCGTTAGTGAATACAATCGGGAATATCACTAAACCTGCGGCTAATGCCACTATTGTATCCAGAATACCCACAGCCAAAACAGTCTTACCCAGTGATGCATCTGCTGGCATATAAGCACCGTAGGCCATGATCGCGCCCATACCTAAGCTCAAAGTGAAAAACGCGTGTCCTAAAGCTACGACGACGCTTTCTTGCGACAACTTGCTGAAATCAAAGCTAAATAAGAAGTTAAACCCTTGGCTAAAACCCGGTGTCGTCAAGCTGTAGCCTAAAAGCAGTATCAACATAATGAACAACAGCGGCATCATAATACGCACTGCATTTTCCAAGCCGCGATGCACACCACGCGCAATCACAACCCCGACTAATACCATAAAAATTGTGTGATAAAGCATTAACGACTGAGGATCAGCGAGCAGGTCACTAAATACAGCCCCTGCATTCTCACCGCTAATGCCAGTAAATGTGCCGGTCGCCATCTTTACTGTGTAATACACAGTCCAGCCTGCAATCACACTGTAAAATGACAGAATACAAAACCCAGCCACAGCCCCCATCCAACCAATGCCGGCAAACATACGCGGCGCTTTTGCCGTCGCTGTGAGGCGCTCCATGGTATGAATCGGACTCATGCGCGCTTTACGACCAAGTAGCACTTCCGCCATCATGATCGGAATGCCTGCGGTTAAAATGCATAGTAAATACACCAATACAAATGCGCCGCCGCCGTTCTCACCAGCAATGTAGGGGAACTTCCAAATATTCCCTAAACCCACTGCCGATCCTGTCGCAGCCAAAATAAACGTCCAGCGACTGCTCCAGATGCCGTGCATACCGCGCTTATCTGCCGTCATATTCTTATCCTTTCTTGTAATGCGCGTATTGTCAGGGATTTACCCCCTACGCTCAAGGGCGCAGGCTACCTACTGCCCTTTCACCACAGTGTCAGTTATAATCAGCGCCATGAGCACAAACAAAAAACCTAAGTCCGGTGGCGGCACCATCGCACAGAACAAAAAAGCCCGTCACGACTACTTTCTCGAAGACAAACTCGAAGTAGGTCTGGTTCTTACCGGCTGGGAAGTAAAATCCCTGCGTGAAGGCAAATGCCAACTCGTCGACTCTTTTGTCCAAATTCACAACGGTGAAGCTTGGCTACACGGTGCATTGATTTCGCCGCTGCAGCAGGCCTCAACGCACATTGTGACCGAGCCGCGACGCGAGCGTAAGTTGCTGATGCACCGCCGTGAAATTGATCGATTGGTACAAAAAATTCAGGCCAAGGGTTACACCTGCGTCTGTACCGCGATTTATTGGAAAGGTCCAAACATCAAAGCCGAGATTGCCCTAGCCAAAGGGAAACAAAGCCACGACAAACGCGATAGCTCAAAAGATCGCGACTGGGCCAAACAAAAAGAACGCATCATGAAGCACTCTGTTCGCTGACAGCGAGCAAGGCTTGTGATACGCTGCACGACTAATGTGAATACAGGGCAAGGTTGAAAAATCAAACTCCGCCCCCACATTAAACACTACGACCTAAGGCGATTGATTAGGCGAAGAATCTGGGGATGATTAGGATTCGACGTTGATTACAAAGCTATGGGTGCATGCCGAGAGTGTATAGCGATCTCGTAAATAAACGTTATACATAGTTATAGTCGCAAACGACGAAACTTACGCACTAGCGGCTTAAGCCCGCTTACCTCCGAACTCGGGTTCCTATAGCCGGGGGACGAGGGCGACGTCTTATAGGATCGCTTGGAGGCTTCGCTCGTAGCCAAAGAGTTAAACTTAATCGAGCTCGTTCTGAACGGCCTGCCCCTCGGCCCGTGACGAACTAAATTAATAGAGACGGCTAAGCATGTAGATCCTCTAGTGGAGGATTGGCGGACGCGGGTTCAAATCCCGCCATCTCCACCATATTAAAGAAAAAGGCTCGATACCGTATTTTGGTATCGGGCCTTTTTTATTACTCCATCGAACGAGACACCTCACACCGCCAAAGTCAGCAAATCATAAATTAACTTAGAAAATCCTTTCGCTTTGATTGGGTCTGACAGTAACTGCATCATCTGGTTTTGATGCGCTGCGCTACTATCCAAAATGGCATCATCAATCGCTTTCGCAAAATCGCCTAACATCGCTTGCTCTGGGCTGTTGTTGGCAATCTGTTGCATGACCTGAATATTCTCACTGAGTTTATCGCGCACGGTGTAGGCATAGTTCACCATGTCGTTTTCAGTTAACTGATCGGTAATAAAGAGTTCGTTTAAACGCTCAATTATTTGCGACAAAAACTCTTCTTTTTTGTCTTTTGCTTTGGCTGACCCCAAACCTTCGCCCGGCACTAATTTATAATCTGCTGAGTCTTCTTTTAACTTTAAATCTTGTTGACGAATTACCGACAAACGATAGTGACTTAACACGACATCATTCAGGTTAATGTCATCGTCTTCTTCAACGACCTCACGCAACATAGGGCGCAAATTACGTGCATACAAACAGAGTTTTTCTAAATCTTTATCGTTGTAGTCCACAATCTGAGACATAAACTCGTAAAAGCGCACAAACGTGCCCAAGTCTTTCTTGAAGATTTCTAGCGCGTCTTTTTCTTGCTTACATTCTTTAAAACTATTCTCGGCATTCGCAATTAACACCGGATCATTCGTGCGCTTAGTGCGCTCAAACATCTCTTTCGCTTGTTTAAATGCCTCAATGGCTGACTTATAGCGTTTTTGCCAACGCTCAACCGCAGGCTTGCAGATGTTCGCGATGGCCGCATTGCTTTTGCTTTTTACATAAAAGGCGTTACAAAACTGCTCGACTTCTTGCCACAAGAAAATACCCGAAGCGCGCAGCTTGTCGGATAAATCAAAGATCAAATCAGGGTTGGATACATCGGCCAATTCAGCAGTTTGATAATACGGCTGAAAGGCAGACAGAATATCGTCTGGCTCATTAAAAAAGTCCAAAATGAAAGTGCCAGTTTCTGCCTTACTCGGGAAAGTACGATTTAACCGCGACAGTGTTTGTACACACTCAACCCCACCCAGTTTTTTATCAACGTACATAGCGCAGAGTTTGGGCTGATCAAAGCCAGTTTGAAACTTGTTGGCAACAATCATTACTTGGTAATCGTCGCTATCAAAGGCTTTGCGCATATCACGACCTTTGAGATTAGTGTTCATATTGGCTTCGGTGAATTTCTCGCCCAGTAATGCCGTAGCATTGGGGTCTTTCTCGTTGTATTCCACCTCACCAGAGAAGGCCACCATTGCGTGAATATTGGCATAACGTTTTTCTGCTCCTGCTCCTGAACCTAAGCCAGCAGCGCCCTTCTCAGCAATGTACTTATCAAAAGCGAGCTTGTAGCGCACGGCTTCTTTGCGCGAGCTGGTCACGACCATAGCTTTCGCTTGTCCGCCCAATAAACCCATCACGTTATCTTTAAAATGCTCGACAATGACCTGCACTTTTTGGCTAATGTTGTAATCGTGCAAACGCACCCACTGGTTCAGTTTGACCTTGGCCTTTTTGCTTTCAACCTCTTGATCGCTGCCTGCCATTTTCATGGCTAAGTTATAGGCAACTTTATAATTGGTGTAGTTTTTCAGCACATCTAAAATAAAGCCTTCTTCGATGGCTTGGCGCATCGAATACACATGGTAGGCTTCGGGCTTGTTGGTTTTAGATGGTGCTTCATTCGGCTTAGGTAAACGACCAAACTGCTCAAGCGTTTTAGTTTTAGGCGTGGCGGTAAAGGCTAAATAACTGAGATTTTTAGACGCACGACGTGAAGCCACAGCAGCATCGAGAATATCCTCGGTCGAGAGTTCTTCTTCGTCGCTTGTGGCGTCCATCATCAGCACTTCTTTTAACTGGCGCGCGGTACTGCCGGTTTGCGAACTGTGCGCTTCATCGGCAATCACCACATAATTGCGCTCTTTTAAGCTGACGCTGTTTTCGATGGCTTTTAACACATAAGGGAAGGTTTGAATGGTGACGATAATAATCGGCTGCGAGGTTTCGAGTGCTTTGGCGAGTTTTTCCGATTTAGAGCCATCGCCCTCATTGCGGTTAATGCGCCCCACCGTGCCCTCGACCGAGGTAAACTGCGAAATCGTTTCTTGCAGCTGATCGTCCAGTACCGTTCGATCTGTCACCACAATCACCGAATCAAACAGCTTATTGCCCTCCCCAGTGTGAATCGCCGATAACTGGTGCGCCGACCACGCGATAGAATTCGACTTGCCCGAACCGGCACTGTGCTGAATTAAATACTTATTGCCCGGCCCTTCCGTGCGTGCGGCATTCACCAACTTAGTGACCACATCCCACTGGTGATAACGCGGGAATATCAGCGCCTCTTTTTTGTACTTGCGCCCTTCCCAGTCTTCTTTTTCTTCAATTTGTAAATGCACAAAACGGGCGAGAATATTCAGCAAGTTATCGGGCTGTAATACCTCATTCCACAAGTATTCGGTGGCATACTGGTTTACATCCGCAGGCACGTCGTTACCCGCGCCACCCGTTGACGTCCCTTTGTTAAAAGGCAAAAAGAAAGTCGTATCGCCCTCTAAACGAGTCGCCATATACACTTCGTATTGGCTCACAGCAAAATGCACCAAAGCACCGCGTTTAAAGGTTAATAGCGGCTCGGGCTTTTTTGTGGTGGGGTCAATGGCAAAGCGGGTGGTTTTGTACTGTTTGATGGCGTTTTGCACGGCTTGCTTAAACTCAGATTTCAGCTCTAGCGTCGCCACTGGCAAGCCATTCACAAACAGGACTAAGTCGATGCGCCACCGCTTAGAACGAGTGCCTTCCTCGGCTTCATGCTCATCCGTCGCCCAAGGGCTGTAGACCAGCTCTGGCACCACGCGTAAACGGTTTTGCTGATAACGGGCTAGCGTATCGGGGTTTAGGTCGTGCTCGGGCTTAAATTGGCACAGGCTAAAACGCGTACCGCGATCACGCAGCTCGTGACGCAACACCCCTAACGTACCAAAGGAGCGCAGCTCTTTATTCGAAAACGACGCAGCTGCATTGGGGTCAGCCTTGTTTAGCTGAGCAGCAACACGCTCTAAAAACTTAGTATCGGGATCATTAGGGTATAAGGCACAGAATTTTTGCCATTGCTCATCTTGGGTGTCTTTCACAAACCCCAGCAAATCCTCTGAATATAGTGCCAACTCACGATTGTAGTGCTCGGGCTTACCCAGCAACCAACCATTCGCCACCAACTGCTGAATCATTTCGTTTTGAAATGCGAATTCACTGGCACTGGCCATTCTTTAATCCCTTATTGTTTTTAGTTCACGTTACTTAATGCGACATCACCTAATCGTACGGTCTTTCGTTTGCTGCATCCACCTACCCTAATGATAAAACTAAGCAAAATGAACGAAATACATAGCGGAACTAACGTCGACTTATTTCCATTTCCCTTCACTGACATCCCACTTGAAAGGATATTCAGCGCCTAGGGCGGCTGCTTGATAAGCGGGCTCTAAAAAACGTCGTAACCCTTGCTGTATATTTTCAAAAGACTGATCACTGACGATTCGATTTTTATTCAAGAAGGCATTCCACTGTTTATGTTTGTTCGTATCTTGCATAAATTCAGCCGTAAAAACAGACAGCATCTCTGTGCTCATCACCGTATTCCGCCGATTGAACGTCGATCTAATGGCAGAGACTAGTAGAGTACCATCAAGAGCAGTCCCATCGAGAGCATCCCCGCCGAGTAAAAAATCACCTTCCTGTAAGCCATGAATAGCAATCATCCAAATATCATAAAAATCTTTAATACGACTATTGAACAGACCCAGCGCCACCATCGCGTGAAACTTCTCAGCGATCACCGTATAAACCGGATAGATCTTCATTATAGGAGCAGGAAAATCTAAAAATGACGGAATAGTTGCCAGCCTAGCATTAGGCGTGACAGCATCGCCAAAACCAATATCAACTTGCAAACCTATTTTCGCTTTTTCTAAATGAGCAAACCCTGTGACTCTCACACCTTGATAAAGTGAGTCTTCCTTAATTCGAACACCTTGAATGGATTCAATATCAAAGATCAAACCATCATCGGCTTCTATAGCACAAATGACTTTGAAATCATTTACTAGTACATCAGTATCGTTTGATCCAAAACCCAACAAATCAATATCTTTAGTAGGACGATGCAGATCTCCCGTCCAAACCGAAAATAACATCGCCCCTTTCAAAAGAAACTGATCGTGATACTCCGACACACTCAAACGATACAATAGCCGCTGAATCGCATACTGCTGTAACACGAAATCAAATGACTCACCGCGTTCGCGCGATAAGTTCAGCAGTTTTTGGCGTATCGACGCCGCTTTATTAGTCACCAAAGGCCATTCTCCTTATGTACCTTGCTTATAAATATCGCGCAAAGAGTCAACCCAAAGACTCCATATAAGGTTGCATAACCTTCGCCACACGACACACCTTGGCGTACCTAAGCAGATCATCCATCGTGAACATTTGTGCACGCCAACCATCCTTTAGCGCTTCTAGGGCGACGTCTAACCCAATCTTATTACGGTACTTAAAACAATCGGCTACGGTTTTCGCCGGACAAAAAACCGAAACCATTACGCCATCGATTTCATGCTGCTCAACACCTTCAACCAAACCTTCATGAGACATAGTGACAAAGCGCACCGGCGGATAATGAATACGAGGACGGCGCGACTTGCGGTCAATTGCCAACCAAACTTCAAAAGGATTTTGTGTACCCAAGCCATGAAAACTCAAAGCAGACAGCAGCGCCACCACACCATTAGGTGCCAGTTTAGCGACCTCAATCAAAGACTTGTGGCGGCTGGCTTCACGATCTGGCCATTGATACAAACCACGGCCCAGCTTAAACAACACGCCTTCACGCGCTAAAATGTTTAAGTAGTCTTTGGGCAAGCCGTGAGCCAGCAAATCGCGCGGACGTATAACCCCTCGCTGTATGGCGAGATTGATCACTTGTTGGCGTTTTGAGGTTTTAGACATAAGGCATAAATTCTTAAAATGTCGGCACTTGTAAATATATGCCGACACTTTAATTTATGCAACCGCATAACGACAACTAACAGTGTTTGTACTATCGACATCCATGAACAAATAAGAAGAGACCCATTTGGGTGTGATCAAACCCAATTTGGGTATTATCTATTCATTACCCGCTATCATCGGCATCTAGAAGATGGGTAGAAGTTACTCTTATCGTTTCACTTCTTAGAGCACATTAGTAGAGTGCTCCCAAAACATCTATTTAGCATTACCAGATAGATAAAATATTTAATACAAAAACAAGAGAGAATCAGAATTGACTGACATCCTTTTTCATTAAAAAAATTACTAAAAACGATACTATTGCTTAAATATAACAGCTAGTTTAGATCCCAAACTTCAATCAATTTGTTCACCAAACGCTTTTGCCGAGCTTCAATCACTGTCGGCGTCCATTCTTTTTCCTTAATTATCTCGTTAGTTAATACAAATGCCGAGTGACCATTTCTAGGATTGAAATAAGCTGTTTTTTTCTTTTCAAATTCATAGTTATTTGCTGCACTGTTTTTAGTGCGAGAAAGCAACGCTAGATTTCCAAGACAATGAACCAAATTTTCGTGATCAAGTACACTTGGACACCACTTTTTCCATTGACTATCTTTATTAGGGTGTTGAGGCATCACATGCTCTACCGTTATCCTTGGATGGTCATATACAGCCATACCATCGCTAATTTCAGAATCCAAACGTAATAAAACCATCACTCTTATTTGTCCGACTTCATAAATAGGCCCATTAATTTGCTGTAAAGCAGATTTTTTTTCAGAATCAACTAAATGCAATGGTGATGATTCTGAAAATTCAGTACCTGCATCAATTACAGCAATTAACTTTGCATAACGCGAAATCCTATTATTTATCGCAACACGATTAATCATCAAAATTGAAGCCAACCGCTCTAAAAGTCTAAAAAACTTCAATAGCCTTTCAGCATCATTGCTATACTTGGAAAGATAATAAATAGCAGCGGGAACCCAATCATTATTATCGATCCTATTTAACCACCTGAAAGAGTTATTGATATCCTCCACATATAATGTACCCGAATAATTTTCATCCAAAATATCAGAATAAGCTTCAGAATATGGAACTAGTTTTTTATCAATAAAATTTTCAGGGTTTTTTTCAGGTTTTATTTCATTTTTAAAGTCAGCCACAACATTTGACCGTGATTTAGTGCGCATTTCAATCATTCTGATATGACTAAACAAAAAGTTAAAATTATCTCTTCCTATTCGTTCTTCAATATCTTCCCATTTTTTAGTATAGTTTTCCTGCTTTCCGTCTTTCCCAGATATTTTACTAGTAATGTGATTTTTCAGAATATCCGTTGGACTTAAATCAAGCCCACGATCATTCATAACCGAGAATATGCGATAAGCAGATTCAACATTAGGCGTAGTTACCACCACCACGAAACAACCCGTCATAAGAAACTTAGTAAGCCTCTGTAAAACTTTTTCGTCATTTTTCTCAAGCAATCTATGCATAGCCAATGCATTCTTTAAAATATTACTTTGACTATCACTTAATTTTTTATTTAGGGAAAAAAGTTCATCCAAACGATTAGATTCTTGTATATACTTGAAGAAAAAATCTTGATCTTGTGATCTGGTCTTTAATCTTGGTTTATCATCAGTCATTAAAGCTTCATCACCTTTTTGAAATATTCTCATATCTAGACTATTTGAAAAGCCATCTGTCATTATTGTTCTCAAAACAGACATGAGAATAGTAAGTGTTGTCAAACGTTGCTGACCATCAACTACTTGAGAAGAAGGGCCATCGGGCTTAATTAATACAAGGCTGCCTAAAAAATATGGATCAGCATCTTTAATATTCTCGGGCTGATCTTCCAAAAACAATAAAAGATCATCAACAAGTGTAGTAGCCTGCTCCACCTGCCAAGAATAAGGGCGTTGATATCCCGGGATCTCAAATTCGTACTTATCGCAAAAAACGTCTGCTAGCGCATACTCATGTGCTTCTAATGTTTGCTTTTTCATAGTATTCCTTCACCTTTTTAATTTATAAATGCACTGATAAAATCACGAAAAACGTAAGCCATCAAAGCTACAATGGAGAATATATATGCCCCATATATATCTAGATACTCACGATCAAGAAATCTAAAAAACTTGTACTTCAACTCAAGAAAAATGACTTTAATATATTCTCTCTTTCCTATATCTAACCATATATTCACCACCTTAGCATCAGGCTCAAAAATTCCATCAATTGACCAAATGTATGATATTTCTCGACACATAGGGAATCTGGATATGTATGTCGACTCAGAATAGCCATTATTATTACATCCGATTTCAAGAGAGTAGAAATCACTAGGTGCATAATCATAGATCAGGCCTGAAGCCTCATCAGAATACTGGCACACCTTAAGAAAGTAAGGGTCTTTTAACAACCTCATATGAAGAATATTTTTGATCTTTCGTTGATGATTTTTGGCATATCCGTAATAGCGAATCAAACAAGCAAAAACCCAAAAAATCAAAAAAAATTCTAGCGCCTTCAAATTTAAGGATTCGAACTTTGCTATACCAATATTAACTTCTGTAACCTTCCCACCTAACACGCCCAATATAACGAGCATAAAAGAAGCGCCAAACACGTATTTCCTTTTTACTTTCAATCCATCATCGGAATCGATATCTATTTTAAGTTGCTCAATTTTATCGAAAATAAGTGTTGAAGTCATACTTCCTCCTTGCCTACACTAACATCCAAATCGATCCATTCCCGAACGTCGATTTTGCCGGTGACAGCGGCGGAGATTAGAGCGGTGCGGCGTTCTTTCATTAAATCAATTTGATTCAATGCTTTTCCAATAACAGAGTCATATAAGCTACATTTAATTTTTAAATTTTCAACTATTTCAATAGCTTCAACAAGCGGAGGTTTTGTAACAATTAGGTTTTCAATCACCCCCATACCTATATTTTGCTGTGTCCCAAAACTCCAATTTAGCTCAACGGCCTCTTGAAAATTTATTGAACGCATAAAATTAAGAACAAAATATGGGGAAGAATCTTCTTTACATCTAATCACAGCTAAAGGAGACCATATATTAAAATTCACATGAGTCTCAACAATAGCAGTTACACCAGTTGTTGCTCCTGATTTAACCATGTAAATATCATGTATTTTTGGTGAGTATTTTAAAGAATATCGTTCATTATCTTCTTCTGAAATATGAGCTCTGATTTTTTTAAAATCGATTTTACCGGCAGATACCGCTTCTGCAGAGATAAAAGGTACACCCTCATCAATAAAATTTGGAGTTTCATGAGGTCCATCAGTAACCGGAATTTCTACTATGTGTTTAATAGGGACGAAATCCCAATGCTCTGGCACTTCTCCTAACCACTCCACTCCCGAGTCGCGCATAGGGACATTGGAGTTGAGGCCTTTGGTGACGGCGTGGCTGATGACGGCTTGGCGCTTTTCTTTGAGCAGTTTAATGAGTTGTTGCTGCTTGTCGATCAGGGTGTCGATTTTGGCGGTTTCGTGGTCGAGGAAGTTGGCGATTTTTTCCCTTTCCAATTCTGTAGGCAAAGGAATTTCAAAACTATTCAAATTCCCCGTCGTTAGCTGATTTATCGTTGCCGTAAGGAATGAACCCGATTGATATTCAAATAAAGGTGAGTTAAATACATTTGATAAATAGTTATTGTATGGGCTTCTGAATATCGACATGAAGGCACCAAAACTAACCCCTGCAACATCTTTAGTAATCTGAGCATTCTTTCCGATTAGTGCACGACTACCATTTCGAGCACAAATCAATATATCTCCTTCACGTGTAATTAACTTTCCCGGAATTTTTTTATTAACATAAACATTATCTTCAAATTCTAATTTCTTATTTTGTATGTTTGAGGATCTTAAAACTAAAATTCCATCCCCCTCTCCAACAACATTTTCAGGAGCATATGTTAACCCTATTATTGATTCACCTAGATATTTTAGCTTTTTTACATCCCAGTGAATCGGTATCTGACTCAACCATCCCAAGTTGATGTTTTTGTACTCAGGATACGTCTTATACTTGTCGCTCAAACCCACCTTATCCATACACCTTCTCCATCTCGGTTTCGAGGCTGGCGAATAGGCAGGTCTGCATTCGGGTGAAGGCTTGCACGGCTGTCGCCAGCATGGATGCTGGCGTCAAGCCTGCAGGGACGCATTCACGGCGTGTCGAGCAAGTCGATGCCCGAAGGCTGACCCTTGTTGTAAAGTCGATTTCGCGGAAATAACATAGGGTATCGCGGTGAAGAACCATCAGGAGTGCACCTCCCGCAATAATTCCATTATCTCTGCACTCACCGCATCCAAATCCGCGTCGATCTCGGCCAAATCCCTTGGCGGTTGATACTGATAAAAATGGCGATTAAACGGAATTTCATAACCCACTATGCCGACCTGCTGATCTTTCGCATCGATTTTGCTGGCGTCTATCCAGGCATCCGGCACATGGGGTTGTACCTCTTTAATAAAATAGGCTTCGTTTAATGCATTAACTGTTTGTGTTGGGTCTAGGCTTACGTTTTCGTTATCGCGTAAATCGCCGTCAGGTTTGTATTCTACCGTCTGCTTTTTGCCATCACGCTCTACTTCAAATAAACCATAAAGCGGGTTCGCTTTTGCTTTGTGAATCTTTTTGATGACTTTTTCTGCCGCTGGATTCTTCCAACTTACCGCGTCGGTGATCGCCTTTTTTTCTTTCGCGTCGAGTTTAATATTCAGCGTTTTGCAGGCTTTATTCAGCACCGCATCATAGCCATTCATATCATCGCACTGTTCAGTGCCGATGATGGATTGGAGCGACTTGCCCAATAAAAAGGTTTGTAGGCAATCGAGCCAGAGCTTGCTGTCGAGCAGGTCTTTTATTTGCTTCTCTTTTAGCTCGCTGTAATGGCTTTTGAGGTAGGCGCGTATTTCTACTGCGTGTTCTGTTAGCTGGCCATACCCTTCACCTTGAACCTCATCAGTCCAAGGATCTCCGTAGGTTTCGTAAATCCATTTCATTGGCGCATTTAACGGCTTGTTGGCAAACCGCAGCTCAGCAAGGCGCTCGTCGCTAAACTGATAGCTTTCGCGCAGTGGGCGCTCGATGGTAATACGGCGATAGCCAAATTCGTGGTTGGCAAAAATTTTACTGGCGAAGGTTTTAACTACCTCGGCCTTTGGATTCGCGGCTTGGCGGCCACGGCTGCTTTTCACGTCGGCGGGTTTTTCGCCCACAAAGTCCGATACTGGGCGAGCGTCCACCACCTCAAAGGCACCAAAGGTACGAATAATGGTGGCGATGTCGTCGGCGCTCATTTCGTTGCGTTTCGACCCTAACGATTTACGCATTTTGCCGCACAGGTTTACGCCGTTAATAAGTTGGACTTTGCCTTTACGTTCTTGCGATTTTTTATTCGACAGCACCCACACATAGGTGGCGATGCCGGTGTTGTAGAACATATCCGTTGGCAGAGCCACGATGGTTTCGAGTAGGTCGGCCTCTAATATGTAACGGCGAATTTCGCTTTCGCCCGAGCCTGCACCGCCAGTAAATAACGGCGAACCATTCAGAATAATACCAATGCGACCGCCGCCGTCACTGCTATCACGCAGCTTGCTGATTAAGTGCATTAAGAAGAGTAGCGAGCCGTCCGATACGCGCGGTAAGCCGGGGCCAAAACGCCCATCAAAGCCCTTAAGAGTATTTTCGTCTTTGATGGTGGACTCGATTTTTTTCCAATCGACACCAAAGGGTGGATTAGACAGCATGTAGTCAAACTTATTGGCGTAAAGCTGATCGTTAGAGAGGGTGTTGCCAAGTTTGATGTTATCGACTTCTTGCCCTTTGATCAGCATGTCGGCTTTGCAAATGGCGTAGCTTTCTGGGTTTAGCTCTTGGCCATAGGCAATCATTTTTGCGCCGCTGTTTAATTCGAGCACGTATTCCATACCTGAGGATAAAAATCCGCCGGTGCCTGCGGTGGGGTCATAGATAGTGCGGATGATGCCTTGCTTAGATAAGGCATCGTCGTCTTCCATAAATACTAAGGCCGTAGTGAGGCGCACGATGTCGCGCGGGGTGAAGTGCTCCCCGGCGGTTTCGTTTGAGCCTTCAGCAAACCGACGTATCAACTCTTCGAAGGTGAGGCCCATGTCGTGATTCGAGATGGCCTTGGGGCTTAAATCGGTGGCACGGACTTTTTGCACCACCTTGTAGAGCAAGTCTGCGTCGTTGAGCTGGCCGATGAACTCGGCAAAGTTGAAGTATTCGAATATCTCGCGCGCATCTTTCGAGAAACCTTGAATATAGCTTTCTAGGTTGGCCTTAATGCCGGCTTCGCCCAGTTTGGACAGATCCATCTTGGAGGTGTTAAAAAAGCTAAGGCCTTGGCCGTCGATTTGAGTGGCCCTAAGTATCAGTTTTTCTTGTGCTTCCTCGGGCAAGTTGAGATTTTTTACCCGCTCATATTCCGCGAGTACGGCGTCTTTGCTGGCTTCTAACACGCCTTCAAGGCGGCGTAATAAGGTAAATGGCAGAATGATGCGGCCATACTGGCTTTGTTTGAAATCGCCACGCAGTAAATCGGCGATCGACCAGCAGTAGGCGGCGAGGTTGTTCGGGGTTTGTGTTTGCTCTGACATTAGGTGTGCAGTTCCGTGGCAATGTGGCCGCTTGATGAGCCGCCTGACAAATAGCCTGTAATTTACTGCAATGTAGGGGCTAGGCCAACAGGCTTTGGCACCAGAAGTAATATAAGCATTGCTTTTTGGACTCTGGTCGATTGCCTAAAGCAGCATTCCTCAAAGGCTCTAACAAAAAAGCCCTAACACTTGCGCGCTAGGGCTTCGCCTAGATCATTTAAATATCACTCAAACATGGCATTCACTGCCGTTTGAACTTCCCCTTGAAATATTGGGTTTTCCCAAGCGGTGTTCCAATCGCCTTTGAGGTTAAAGCTTTGTAAAATCAGCCGCTTCGGCTTTTCCACTTGTAGCAATATCATCGGCCACAGTAACGCGGTTGCGGCCGTTGCGCTTGGAGGTATAGAGCGCGGCATCGCATTGAGCAATCAGGTCTTCGGGCGCTATTTCTTCTGTCGGAATTAACCCACCAACACCGAAACTGGAGGTTACTCTAAAGGCGCGTTCGTTATTGGAAATAATGGTGTTGGCGATATTTTTACGCATGTTTTCGGCAAGAGCAAAGGCTTGTTGTTGGGTAGTATCCGGCAAGATAATAACAAATTCTTCACCACCATAACGACATACAACATCTATCGGGTGATTAACCGACTGGCGCATGATACCGGCTACTTTAACAAGGCAATCATCACCACTGATATGACCATAGTCGTCATTCACCTTTTTGAAGTGGTCGATATCCAGCAATATAACGCTAATTGGGGTTTGATCGGCTATCGCATCACTCCACATTTGTGGAAAGATATCGTTAAAGTATCTGCGATTGCGTACCTTGGTTAAGCCATCGTTAATGGATAATTCGGCCAGCGAACGATTCTCGGTTTCTAACTGAGCCAAGATATTCGATAAGTCTCGGGTACGTTGTTTTACTTGTAGCTCTAGATCCGCTTTTGCAGCACTTTCAGATTCCAATAAGCGCTCTTGTGTATGACGTAAATCACGTTCTTTTTTATTGAGCTGATGCAAAAACTCCAAGCGTTCCTTTCGGTCTCGGGCTGCACGATAGGCCATCATAGAGGAGAATACGGCCGCTTCGATTAATGTTCCTATATGCCAACCGTAACTGGTGATGAAATTAACCGGAACCAAGTTCCATACTTTCATTCCATACACTATTGCACCGGCAACACCCGTCCCCCAAGCCAGTAGAAATGATCTAACACCTGGACGCCCACGCAGAATAAAATTACTGACGACCGATGCATAAAAAACACCAACCAAAATAGACGTAAGAGTTGTCAATTTAATGGCGTAATAAGAAGGCAAAATAAAGCACAAAACTAAGGAAAGCAGCATAATTCCGGTTAGAGCTTTCGCCATTTTATAAGCTTTAGGAGCGTATTTACGTAGCTTTAAATATGACGCGGCAAACACTGTAAATATAGTCATTGAGATACTTAAAATATAAGGAATGATATCTCGACTTATGAATAACGAATCAATACCGAAAAGGGTATGTGGCATACCTTCCAATACGGCAAAGAAAAGAAAATGATAACTCACCATAAATAAACTGTAATAGAGCTGCTCGCGGTCTCTTAACAGCAAGGTCATGAAAAATGCAAATAAGATATTGGTAACGACCAAACCAAAATAAAAAACAATATTAACGGCATACTGAAATGCCTGCCGTTCGAGCGCTGGTGTCGTCGTCAGATAAATCGGTAGTGCAATAGAATTGTCACTATCGACACTAAGATAATAGGTTTCGGTGCTATGCGCTTTAATGACCAACGGCATAACAAAATAGGAAGCCGGAATATGGAGTGCTTGGTCGAATTCATTTGCGTAAAACCGACCAAGGGTATAGAGCGGAGTCGTCGTGCTGTCATTATATAGATACAGACGATCGATTAAGGGATAACGAATATTTAAAATACGTTCAATATCATGATCAGAGGCGTTTGAAAGTTCAAACTTGAGCCATACCCGCTGCTGGGTGTACCCAAAGTTAAGCGCTTCATACTCTCCCGCTACAAAATCAGCATTACGTACATAATCTGTTAACCCCGAATCATCCCGTTCAAGGCGCACGGTATCGACATATTGCCCTAACGCTAAGTTATCGCTCAGCCTATCGACCTCAATCCTAGTAGCGGCGATAGAAGTGGTCGACATCATCCATACAACCAACATTGTGAGTAAGTAGCGCATTAAAATTCCAAGTCGTCGCTATAACGTCGCCCTCTTTAGTACAAAAGGCAGAAAGGCTCTAAGTATAGTTGAGGAATTAACGCCGAACCGGAAGCATCGCACACTTTACTCAAGCCATTCCTAATGCTGCCTATCGTTGCTTTTGTGCCGTTCGTGACACAGCTCACAGGTAGTAAGTAAAGGGAAAGTAAGCCCGAATTTAACTCCGCAGAATGTGACTTAATGTGCATTATTACGCCAATACATGGCATATTCTATAAGTACACAAGATGCGCCATTGAAGTTAGATTTTTTCTCTGATCGTGATCTTACTTTACCTATGTCCAGTTACAAATACTTACCTAGATCGCTCGATACACTACAGAAAACAGTGGCTCTACTGATTAAACTAGGTTTGTAATAAGAATAATAATAGTGATCGACAACAAGACATTATACGCCAATGCATAGAGCAAGAATTAGAGTTGATCCCGCTGCTAGCCACTGGGTGAACGAATACACAAAAGTTAGACTTCAGTTCATTTTTGGGCTGTTGCTCGTTCTGGCCTGCCAATTGGTGGGAGCATCACCCGTAGCTGCCGTGACAGATATTGCGGCGGTTGATACACGCCTCAACTTAATCCCTACTTTGCGCTATACCGCTGCGTCACCTGAGCAAACCTTGGCCGACATTCAATCCCTAAGTGATGAAGACTGGCAAGTATCAAAGCAAGAGCATCGTAACTTCGGGCATAGCCAACGCGTGATTTGGTTCCATACCCAAATCATTAAGAACCATCTTCTCTCTACACCCATATTTCTAAGAGTAAACTACCCCCACCACGACTATATCGATCTTTATTTACAGCATGGCGAGCAAAATATTGGTCACTTTGAAGGTGGAGATGAACGCACATTTGCAAGCCGTCCCGTAGATCACCGTACATTTTTAGCGCCGGTCAAAATTCCAATGGGTGAGGTGGTGGATGTCTATCTACGCATAGAGACTCAAGGGCCTATGATGGTTCCAATTGAGTTACTCACTCAAGTGGAAGCGGTAAAGGATGAGTCAGTATTACTTTTATTCGTTGGCTTATACTTCGGCGTGATTATTATCATGCTGGTCTACAATGCATTTATTTATACTTCGCTGCGCGACAGCACTTACCTCTACTACCTCATGTACATGGCTGCAGTAGCAGCGCAGCAGTTCACCTTATTTGGTTTTGGCTTCCAGTACCTTTGGAAAAATCCTGAAATATTGAGTAATAACTTTATGATTATGCTCACCTCAGGGTTAATGGAAACCTCTGCCGTATTATTTGTTATAAAGTTTATTCGCTTACGACGTATGCGATCACGGCTCGACCGTTTTGCTGGATACTCCTTACTGGCATGTTGCGTCAGCATGCTATTTGCAAGCTTCTTTATGAGCTTTTCGACCTTTATTTCCGTCGTCAATATAGTCGGGTTGGTTGGCGTTGGTTGCGGACTATACATTGGGGTTAAAGGCTGGCTTATGGGTTTCAAAGCGGCACGGCTATTTGCTACCGCTTGGTTAATCTACTTAATGTTTATCGGCTGGTACTTACTTGACCTAATGGCTGTGATTGATTCCACCACCTATGGAAACTATGCCATAGCAATAGGCTCTGTTATTGAGCTATCGCTATTATCTTTCGCCTTTGCTGACCGCATGAATCAAGAGAAAGAATTGCGCCTACATACCCAAGCCACATTAATTAATGTGCAGCGGGCCATGAATGAAGATCTTGATCATAAAGTAAAGCAACGCACCAAAGCACTAGAACAAGCGAATCGTAAATTAGAATATCTCAGTACCACGGATGGCCTAACAGGGCTGTTTAATCGACGTCATTTTGATCAAGAGTACGAACGTCTCTACAAAGAGTCGATTAAAAACAAACAATCACTCGCAGTACTCATGATAGATGTCGATCACTTCAAACGTCTAAATGACGAATATGGCCATGTATTCGGTGATCGCTGCTTAATTCGTGCGGGAGAATTAATCCGTCAGGCATTAAATTCTCCGCCAGACATTTGTGCACGTTACGGCGGCGAAGAATTTATCGTTGTTCTTCCAAACGTGAAATACAACCAAGCAAAACAGGTAGCCGAATCACTGCGCCACGCCTTTGCCAATACAATTGTCAGAGATGGTCGAGTGGCTGCTAGCATGACCGTTAGCATAGGCTTAGCCTTTACCATGCCGACCAACATAAACCAACACGAAGCGTTGCTCAAAGACGCTGATAACTATCTTTATCAAGCTAAGGAGAATGGCCGCAATCAGGTTGTCGAAACATATTGAATACCAGAACGCGGATACCTCTCATAAGCTCGAAACAGGATTGACACTACACCACTCTCAACTATCGTTACATGGCACTAGATCAAAAGGAATGCCGATATCCGCCCTCATGATGACAAGTCTAATCGACGCCAAGTAGTAGCGTCATTTTGGCAACTATTCCGCTCGCTAATAATGAGCGTGGTCATTCTCTGCTTAAGTATTAATGCCCACAGCACCGAAGTACTCGATATATCCAATATCAAAGACAAAATTGATCTGTTATCCCATCTCGAATACCACACAATCGCCGAGAATGACGATATCTACGCCCAAACAGAGTTAGCCGATGAGAGATGGCTAGCACCGCAAGGTGTTAAAGGTAACTTAGGTCATTCTGACAACCCCGCATGGTTCAGAATAACCCTAACAGGGCTGGATAAACTCAAAGAACAAACTTACATTCGTCTGAATTATCCTCATCACGACTACATTGACGTTTACTATTTACAACAAGATAACGTCATAAAACACTTTCAAGGCGGAGATCAAAGAATATTCTCTGAGCGGCCAATTGATTTACGAATTTATCTTTTTCCGATAACAGCTACAGCGGCCAATCCGGCAAGTATTGATGTATACATTCGAGTCGCTTCCCCTGGGCCTCTTATGATGCCCTTGGATATCATCACCTATCCGAAAGCGGCGGATGATGAGCGATCCATGTATTTATGGGGAGGTGCTTACTTCGGCATCATGGCCATCATGTTGATTTACAATACCTTCATCTGGGTTGCCACGAGGGATTTCACTTACTTTCTATACCTTGTCTACCTAACCGCAGCAGGCGCACTACAGTTTGCTTTATTTGGCTTCGGATTTAAGTATCTATGGCCTGATAATCCTGGCTTTAACAATGAAGTGATTATATTTCTAACACCATTTATGCAACTCACCGCGGTTATTTTCGTATTGAAATTTGTCGATATAGAAAATACGGGAACAAAATTAGATAAGGCAATTGGCGTCACTCTCTTTATTTTAGTCACCTTATTAACAATAGTTAGTCTGTCACTACCTTACGCCACCGTCTTAACCTTAGGTCATATTATTGGCTTAAGTGCGGTCACCGCCGGTATTTACATAGGCATCAAGGGCTGGATGAGAGGCGTAAAAGCTGCCCGAATTTTTACAATTGCTTGGCTCGCCAATTTGATTTTTATTGCATGGTATCTATTCGATATTACGGGAATGGTAAATGCCACAGTGATTGGTGGGCAAGGTATTGCCATTGGCTCTATTGTTGAGCTTGCTTTATTGTCTATTGCTTTCGCCGACAAGATCAACCAAGAAAAAGAATTACGTATTTCTACTCAGCAAGAATTGTTAGAAGTTCAGCTTGATACCAATATAAAACTAGACAACAAAGTACGTGAGAGAACTCAAGAATTAGAGGCTGTGAATGAACAGTTGGCACGGTTAAGCATTACCGATCCACTAACCAGCCTTTATAACCGCCGCCATTTCGATAAAGTTTACATCGATAACTACTACGAAGCCTTTCGATACAAAAAGTCGATCGCGATTTTGATGATAGATATTGATCACTTTAAACGTCTAAATGATCTCAATGGCCATGCCTTTGGCGACCTATGTTTAATAAAAGCGGCACAACTCATACGCGGCAATATTCACCGCCCTACCGATCTAGTTGCACGCTACGGTGGCGAAGAATTCATTGTCATGCTGCCCGATACCGTCATCACCGATGCGCTTAATATTGCCGAAAGTATACGTAAAGCATTCGTATCGACGATAGTATCCGAGGGCCGACATTCCGAAGCCATGACGGTTAGTATCGGAGTACATGCCGAAATACCTATCGACAGAGAGAATTGGGAAAAGCTGTTAAAAGACGCCGACGACCTGCTATATCAAGCTAAGAACAATGGCCGCAACCAGGTTGCAATCGCTTCATAATATTTACGAATGCTATTGATATAGATTCTCATTAGCATTAGTATGCATTCCAGTTAGCTCGGGAGGCATACTATGATCACATTACTTAATTTCATTGATTCTATCGGCGGCCCAGTGGTTGCCATTCTCATTCTATTCTCGATCGCTGCCACCACTCTAATTCTGCTCAAGTTGGCAGCAACGCTTGTGCAATTGCCCGCACGCAATAGCACGCCAAAGCGCTTGCTGGCTCACTTGCAAATGGGGGAACTGAAACAATTACGTCTACTTGCACAGCGTCAACGCAACCCGCATAGCCAGCTTATCGGCGATGCCGTAGAGCTACTTCAAGAGCAAACTCTGTCGAAAAACGATACCCAATCCGAAGTTATCCGCAAAGCTCGTGATGTGGCACATGCATACAGTAACTACCTACGCCCGCTTGAGGTCATCGCTACGTTAGCACCCCTACTCGGTCTATTTGGCACGGTACTCGGCATGATTGAAGCGTTTAAGGCAATGGAACTTGCCGGCGCTCAAGTTGATCCGGCGGTTCTATCTGGTGGTATTTGGCAAGCTTTACTGACCACAGCGGTTGGTCTTGGTGTGGCGATTCCCGTATCACTTATTCACAGCCTATTTGAACGTCGAGCAGAGCAACAAGTACATAATTTGCAGGATGATATTGGCCAAGTATTCACCTACTTCGCCCGTCACACAGCCAGCGAAACCGCTACAACTTCTGTGAGTCAGCGTAGCGCGTCATGAATAATATGTTTTCTTTAAGTACCTCAGCGCGGCGTGCTAGACCGATTAGCTTAACCGCGCTCATTGATGTGGTATTTATTTTACTCATGTTTTTTATGCTGACATCGAGTTTTAGTCAGTGGCAGATGCTTGACCTAACCATACCGAGTACGCATCAAGCTGCTAAGGACGATGTACCGCCGGTAATTATTGTATACAGCGATGATATCGGATTACTTACGGACACGCTAAAACGACCTATTAATATAAGCGATTTACCGATGCAACTCACAGGCGAAGCGTTAACTAAACCTATCATTTTAAGCGCTGAAGAGGCTGTATCACTCAGTCAAATAATTGCAACGTACGAACAGTTAAAACAACTCGGTTTTAACACTATTCATACTAGTCAGGCGATCAAAAGCACGACCCAAGGTGATGAAAATGAAGGTTAACTTAGCGCCATCCGAAACATCTGCGAGGGATCTTTCATTATTTTCGTTTACCAACAGTAAGCAGCAATCCGACGACAATATGATTCCACTGATTAATATTGTGTTTTTATTGCTTATATTTTTTATGGTAGCAGGGCAAATAAAAGCTCAGCCCAACAAAGAAATTGAATTACCTAAGAGCACGCAACTAACAACCGCCGATGCCTTGCCCATGCGCTTAGAGTTGCACGCTAATGGTGAACTCAAGCTCAATGGTGAAACCGTTCTGCCATCGCAACTAACCAGCTTAGTTAGCGACAACGCAACTGCCAAGATTGCACTTTTTGCCGATGGTAGAGCAACTGCCAAGCAGCTGGATATTTTACTAAACGCCTTGGGTGACAGTAGCAATATCGAGATAAAGCTTTTCACTATGGCGACCCAACAATGAGTGCTTTGCGTTGGGTTTTAGCGGGTTCTACAGCGCTTATTTTGCACGGTGCCGTTTGGTATGCCATCTCGGTAAACGCCAACACATCTGAAGGTGATGCGATGGATACCGGTGAGATGGGCATCGACTTAGGCGTTGGCCAACTTGGCTCTTATGCCGATATTCAAGAGCGTTTAACACAATTAGAACGCCCGACTCCGGTCGTGAAAAAAATACCTGAAAAACCGATAGAAATTAAAAAACTTATACAAAAGAAACCCATAATCGAAGCAAAAGATTTAGCTAATAACAGCTTTAAAGTTGAAGAAATAAAACCGAAAGAAAAATCACCAGCAGAAGAAATTCCTGTTGAGCAACCAAATGATGAGAGAGAAGAAACTCTGCCAGAACCGGAAGTAAAAGCGGCACCAGTACAAGCTGCCGTTAAAGCAACGGGGAAAGCCGAGCAGAGTCAAAGCGGCGGTGTACGCGGCAGCGCAAAAAACTACAAAAACCAACTTAATCGTTGGTTAGCAAAATATAAGCGCTATCCGTCTGCGGCTAAAAAAGAAAAGCAAGAAGGCATAGTCCGTATTGCTTTCACCATGGATCGACAAGGCAATGTGCTAAATCGTCAGGTGGATACCTCTAGCGGATATCCCTACCTCGATGCCGCAGCATTAAAAATGTTCGACGACGCGAATCCTCTACCGCCGGTGCCGGATAACTTTGCACCGGGACGGATGGAGCTACCACTCGTTATGCCGATCGATTTCACGCTTATTACCAACACATCATTTGGGGACTAATCATGGATAAGAAAACAGCAAAGAGCAGCGGTAAGCTGACGCTGCGCACCACCCGACTTGCACCCGGCGCCACTACATTGAGCATAGGGTTGCCAGCATTACTATTGGGATCTCTGCCTCTTGCGAATATGGCAATGGCTGACGATACCATCATGCTTGATACCATGCAGGTTGAAGAGCGCACCGTGGATACCAATCCATACGCCGAGCCTGGCGCTCCATATAAAGCTAAAGTCTCTGGCGATAGCCGTCATGTCAAAGATATTGCTGAGACACCACAAACAATGACCGTACTGACCCAGACTCAAATTCAAGAATCTGGTCGGAGTGACCTAAAGGACATACTGGACGCGCAGCCGGGTATTACTTTAGGTACTGGAGAAAACGGTAATGCCTTCGGTGATCGCTACGTTATTCGTGGCCACGAAGCTCGTTCTGATGTGTTTGTCGATGGCCTGCGCGATCCTGGTATGACAACACGCGAGAGCTTTGCGGTAGAACAAGTTGAAATCACCAAAGGGCCAAGTTCAACGTTTGCAGGCCGTGGCTCAACAGGTGGTGCAGTGAATAGCATTACCAAACAAGCCAGCAGCGAATACGACTTCAACAAAGTGGAAGCTGGATTAGGTACGGATAATTACCGTCGTATTACTTTAGATACCAACCGAAGTATTAACGACGACTTAGCCGTACGTGCCAACGTATTACATAGCTATGAGGAGATTCCTGATCGTGATCCAAACGATAAAGAACGCAATGGTCTAGCATTATCTGGCGCTTACCAAGCGACTGATAAACTAAAAATCATCGCTGACTACTACCACTTAAGTGCGTTCGAAAATAATGATATTGGTAGTTACATTGATAGAACGACAGGAAAAGTGAATGACGATATTCCTGCCTACGCACAAAAACAGGATTTTATTAAATCTCGCGTTGATACCGTTACTTTACGTGCTGAATACGAGCTCAATGATAACCTGCGTATAGAAAACTCTATGCGTCATGGCACCACCAATAACGGCTACGTCGTTACCGGTGCTCGTGGAACTAGTCGCGATGTTACCGATCCTGCAGGTGACATAGCCACCATTTCACTAAGCACGCACCAAGGCTGGCAAGAAGTAGAATACTTTGCCAATCAATTAAACCTTTTCATTGATACTGAAATTGCTGGGATGGCTCATCAATTTGTTGTGGGTGGTGAATACTCTAAACACGATGTATTAAATGGTGTTTATAGCGTTACTAATGAAGGCGACTCTAACTGTCTGGTTTCTGGTCGCGGTGGTGTTTCCAATGGTTATTGTTTACAGGATGAAAATGGCAACTACATTGATAACATCGATACCTTAATGGGTCGTAATATCAATAAGGGTGCTGCCGACTCCGACTACCAAATTGATACCATTTCACTTTATGTTATGGACACTATTGATATCACCGATGAATTTTCCGTATTTGCTGGCGTGCGCGCTGATACCTTTGAATACAAGAATATTGTTACCGGTCGAGATGGCTCAGATACCACTTATGAATACGACGATACCCTATGGAACGGTCACATAGGCACCATGTATGACATTACCGATAACGGTAATGTTTACCTAACGTACAGTACGTCGGCCAACATTAATGGTGGTGAGTCTGATGTGGGTGGTAACTGCGGTTACGGCGGTTTGTGTTCAAGCGCAGAAAGCGTCGACAAAGCAAAACCAGAAAAAGTAGAGAATATTGAACTAGGTACCAAGTGGAACTTACTCAATGAAAAACTACTAGCAACGGCTGCCTTATTCCAAGTAACCAAAGACGACGTAATGGAAGGCACTGATTACGATACCGCAGGCACCTATAATACCGGTAAGAACCGAGTTAAAGGGGTTGAATTCTCACTAGTCGGTAACATTACCGAACGCTTGAGCACTCAGTTAGGTATGGCATTAATGAAGTCGGAAATTCTAAAAACCGCTGCAACGTCAGGTGGCGAACCTGTAGAACCTGGTGGCCGCTTAGCCAATTTTGCAAACCGTTCTGCCTTTGCTCAAGTGCGTTATCAGCTAACCGATAAATTCAGTTTTGGTGCAGCCGCGAATCATTCGAGTGAAGTGTATGTTGGCCAGCCAGACAGCACGGCCAGTGAAGATCTTCGTGTTCCGTCTTATACCATCTTTGATGCGTTCGCGAGTTATGAATTTAACGAGCAACTGAATGCCCGCGTTAACGTGGCAAACCTCACGGATAAAGATTACTACTTAACGGCCTATCGTAGTGGCGCCTTTGCCTACATTGGTGATGCACGCAATGCGCAACTAACGGTAGCCTATGAGTTTTAATTCATAAGCGATAGCAAGCGAAACACCGAGCATTCAGTGCTCGGTGTTTTTTATTTTACGATTAATACGGTGAGATATGAACCACACAGCGTCGCTCAATTATATCCCTACTGATATCGTTAGTGTGAGCGACTACGAGCGTTACGCTCGCGAGGCATTAGCTTACGATGTGCTGGAATATATCAATGCTGGCGTAGCCGACGATATTACGCTCGACCGTAATCGTATAGCGTTTGATGCAATGTCGATCTACAACCGTGTACTGAATGATTTTTCTCATAGCAGCACACAGGTTGAATTATTTTCAGGCCGTCTAAAACAAACCTTATCCCATCCAATATTATTGGCGCCCGTCGCTCATCAAACTCTGATTCATGCTGATGGCGAAATAGCCACAGCACAAGCAGCCGCCGCGCTGAATATACCTATGATTGTGAGTACACTTGCCAGTAAACGGCTAGAAGATATCGCCCAACATGCCGGGCCACACTGGTTTCAACTGTATTGGCAGCCTTGCCGAGACGCCAATCTAGAATTAATAAATCGCGCTATTGATAGCGGTTACAGCGCTATTGTTATTACTCTCGATGCACCGGTTAACGGCTTACGAAATCGCCCTCAAAGAGCCGGATTTTTATTGCCTAACGATATCAATATTAATCTCCGCGACTTGCCGCAAGCCGCCACTAAAACGTTAAATCCAAGCGATAGCATTATTCTTAACGGTTTTATGAGCGATGCACCCAACCAAAACGATTTAGTCTGGTTACGGCAGCAGGTTAAATTGCCTTTAATAGCTAAGGGAATTAGCCATCCGCAAGATGCAATCCTGTTAAAAAAGTTAGGGTTCGATGGTGTTGTGGTATCGAATCATGGTGGCCGTACACTTGATACCTTACCCGCCAGCATTGAATTACTTCCCGCTATTCGAGCTGCCGTTGGAGATGATTTCACCGTATTGTTGGATAGCGGCATTCGACGCGGCAGTGATATTTTCAAAGCCATGGCTCTGGGTGCTAACGCCGTACTGATTGGTCGCCCACAATTATGGGCATTGGCAACAGCGGGGGCACTCGGCGTCGCTCATATGCTGAAATTACTGCGTGATGAGTTTGAAATTACTATGGCATTGGCAGGCTGTAGTAACATCGAAAACATTAATGCCGAATCACTTTTTACGCGTCAAGCTTAATAATTAAGGAGCTAGACATGTTGTTGCCAATCGAAAACATCATTCGCCGCGACGATGCGTTAGCCTTACACCAAGCGCTCGAACAAGCGCCTTGGGTCGAGGGAATACGCACCGCTGGCGGTATAGCGGCGAATGTTAAAGCCAACCTGCAGCTTGATGAAACCAGTGCTCTAGCCCAGCAATTAGCTCAAGCGGTACTGGATGCAGTACGGCAACATCCTTTGTTTATTTCTGCGACGTTACCGCAAAAAATCTTTCCGCCTCGTTTTAATTGTTATCAGAATAGTGGTCATTACGGCTTGCATATTGATAGCGCCATAATGACACTGCCCGACGGTCAAGCAATGCGTACCGATATTTCCGCAACGTTATTTTTAAGTGATGCCGATGAATACGATGGCGGCGAATTGACCATAGAAACTCAATACGGTGCGCAAGAGGTGAAATTAAACGCTGGTGATTTAATCTTATATCCCTCCACCAGCTTGCATGAAGTCAAACCTGTAATCCGAGGTAAGCGCTTAGCGGCTTTCTTTTGGATACAAAGCATGGTCGCGAATGCCATTCAACGTGAGCAATTATTTGAATTAGACCAATCTATTCAGGTATTAACCCAAGACCGGGGCAGTGCCGATAATGAAGTACGACGTTTGAGTGGCCTTTACCACAACTTATTGCGCGGCTGGGCCAGCGTGTAAAAAGTATAAGCCACCTATTCAGACGGCTTATTAAATTGACTCGGCGATACGCCATACCATTTTTTAAATGCCCGAGAAAAAGCACTAACATCAGAAAATCCGAGTAAAAACGCTAATTGCGTAACACTCGTACCAGGAATACGTAAGTGCCGTTCAACCAATGTTCTGCGCGTACGTTCTAATAACTTCTGCCATGTTAAGTCTTCTTCCGTTAAGCGCCGCTGTAAACTACGTACACTCATATGAAATTGTTCTGCAGCATCCGTTAATGACGGCTCTCCTTCGGGCAACTGCCCTTCTACCCATAGAGATAACTGAATAACCAATGAACCCTTTTCTTGCTGGGCTAATCGCTCACTCAGTGTTGCATCTAACATCGCCGCCATTTGAGGCTCGCTCGATTGCAGTTCCGCATTAACAGCGTGGCGTGCAAATACCAATGTAAAATGATCCGCCGCTTGCACCTTAACGCGAAAATAGCGGCTCATACGATCTAAAAATAATTCATTAATCGCTGGAGCATGCACTTCAATTGGATTTAATTTTGCGTCAATTCGAATACGCACCATACGGACAAGACTGGCCATAACAAATTGAATACCTTGGTGATGCGGCTCAAACCCTTCATTCGGCACAAATCGAATAGCCACTCGGTCGTCCTCAATATCCAATTCAAGATTAACGACATTACTGATTAAACGATGAAAACGCACAATACGCTGCAACACACTCAACAAACTGCCACCGGCAGATAATGCTAAGCCCAAACCACCAAAGGTCGAGTATTCGCTCTCACGCGCCATATTAATTCCCAGCGACGGGTCATCGAGTAAGCGCTCAACCTCATCCAACAAGGCATAAGACTTAGTGGTATCGACCATAGCTTCAGTATTGCGGGTATCCGCCAAGCTAATCCCAAACTGGCTAAATATCGGCTCAGGGGCTATGTTGCGCGCTACCAGCAAGCTGGCAAGTGGGCGCAAGAACATGGCAACGGCTTTGCCTTCCATCGACATTGGCATCTCCGGTCAAATGATTGGCAGCATGGGCAAGGCAGCACCCGATTCTGCACGGTACATTGTTATTGTGATTAACAGGAGTATACCTATGTCATCGACAACTGGCCTCAATTCCGCCGATTCGTTAAAGGCAGCCAAACAAAAAGACCGTCAAATTCAAAGTGAACTGATGGCGGTGAGTGATCGCGTTCGTAATAACCACCCGAGCCTAGTAAAGCATCAAAATGCGGTAGGAATGGGTATCTTTTTAACCAGCATATTGGGCATGGTGCTCAACGGCTGGCTCTATTTTGAAGGCATTATGCCAGTTTGGATGGTGATCGTACTGAGCGCCTTCTGGACATCTCTTTTACATGAGCTGGAACATGACCTGATCCACTACATGTACTTCCGTAAAACCCCATTTTGGCATCATGTCATGATGGCGGGTGTTTACTTAGCGCGTCCGCTGACCCAAAATCCATGGGTACGCCGTCACACGCATTTACATCATCATAAAGTGTCTGGGACTGAGACAGACTTAGAGGAACGCGGGATTACCAATGGCGAAAGCTGGGGAATCCGTCGTCTCCTTATGGTTGGCGATAACATGCTGGCGTTCTACTTGCGCATCCCTAAGTACTTCATTGAGCCTCGTCGCTTGCTGAAGGAAGGCAAGGTGAACCATAAAGATCTAAAGAATTTGCGCCTCATTGCAGCCGCTTCTTTTACACCACTAGGCACCACCCTGTATTTGATTTGGCACCTGTTCGTGTTGTTTCACTTGGCTAATGGCATTGCTTGGACACTGGATGCACAGATTGCATGGCCGCAATGGCTGCTGGCGCAACAAGATTGGGTAACCGGTTTGGTGGTTGTTCTGATTGCACCGAACGTACTGCGTACCTTCTGCCTGCACTTTATTTCATCCAACATGCATTACTATGGCGATAACCGCTCTGGCATTATTCACGAGCAGTGCCAGGTTATGAATCCTTGGTATCTACTGCCACTTCAAGCTTTCTGCTTCAACTTTGGCAGTACCCATGCGATTCACCACTTCGTGGTACGTGACCCATTCTATATTCGTCATCTGGCGACAAAAGAATCACACGAAGTGCTACGCAAACAAGGTATTCGCTTCAATGACATGGGCACCTTCAGCCGTGCTAATCGCATGCATACTAAAGAACATTATGCCGGCATCAACGAGGCTGCTAACGCCTGATAGCCCCGCTGCTGAACTAAGCCGCACCCTCTGGTGCGGCTTTTTTATGGATTTTGCTCTGCACTATTAGCGCCACTCACGTTCAACCTCGAAACATTCAAGACCACGACGGTCACATCTAGGCCATTCACTGTTAGAATGCTGCATCGTTATCGTATTTAGAAAGAAGGTCGCTCATGGGCTCCCGTTTACAAGAAGATTTCCAGAATATCCATCAAGGTGTGTACTTTGTCGGCACAACTCCGCCAAAAGACAGCACTACAAACGAACGTGTTGATGAGATAGCAGAGAAACTATTAGAGCGCTTATCAGCACTAGATTACGACGGCATGATCGTTTATGACATTCAAGATGAAAGCAGTCGTACGAATAAACCGCGTCCATTTCCATTTATGCAAACATTCGATCCTTGCGCCTATTCACGTATTATCCGCGAAAAATCAGGCCATCCTGTGATCACCTATAAGAGTGTTGCGCAACGCAACGCCAGTGATTTCTCAGACTGGTTAACGCGTGCCTGGAATGAATTTGGCGTGCGCGATATCGTATTGGTTGGCGCGCCATCCTCTGAAGGAGATATACGCCTATCACTACCAGAAGCCTATAAAGTGCTAGCGACCCATGAAGCGCCTTACCACCTTGGCGGTGTTACCATTGCCGAACGTCATGCAGCCAAAGGCAATGAGCACACCCGTTTGCTCAATAAAGGTAAGCAAGGCTGTACCTTTTTTATCTCGCAAGCCGTTTATGATGCCAACGCTACCATTGATTTGCTTACGAGCTATGCAAAATCATGTGCTGAGCAAGGTGTCGAGCCTCAACGTATTATTCTGACCTTTACCCCATGCGGTAGCTTGAAGACGTTAGAATTTATGGAATGGCTGGGAATCTCAGTACCTGAGAGCACTCGCCAAGAAATGATGGCAGCAGAAGATCCATTGGCAGAATCGATCAAGATTTGTCACAACAATTTGCAACATATTTTGGCCGAATGTTTACCACTTAACTTGCCGTTAGGTCTAAACATCGAAAGCCTGACAAATCGTAAAACGGAAATAGATGCATCTATTGAACTGTTTACGCTACTTAAGAAAACACTCGATACTGGCTTAGAAGAACGCCGCAAAGCGTTGTAATTAATTTGAGTCTTCAACGACGTTATTTCTAGCCATTATAATTTCAGCGCTTCGATATAAAACAGAGCGTTTATACTTTAATAAAAATGACATATTTTTTTATATTGATAGGTATAAAAAAGCCGCTTCATTGCTGAAGCGGCTCAATTTTTCCATGTGCAAACACTTATTGCGGAGTGCGAATCACCATCAAACGCAATTCGGTCATATCTTCCATTGCCCAACGAATACCCTCGCGACCCAGACCTGAGTCTTTAACGCCGCCATACGGCATGTGATCAACCCGCCAGCTTGGTACATCGCCGATCACTACGCCACCCACCTCAAGCTCATCCCAAGCTTGCTGAGCCTTGTATAAATCACGAGTAAAAATACCAGCCTGCAAACCAAAGCGACTGTCGTTAACACGTTTTAATACCGCATCAAAATCATCAAACGGTTCTAATATGGCCACTGGGCCAAACGCTTCTTCTGCGCTCAGCTCGCAATTAGCATCAACATTTTCTAACAGCGTCGCTTGCAACATATTGCCATTGCGCTGACCACCGCAAAGCAAGGTTGCGCCCTTATCTATTGCCGACTCAATCCAGCCATGCAAACGCTTAGCTTCGCCTTCACTGATCATAGGGCCGATAAAAGTTTCTTTATCTTTAGGATCTCCGCTCTTAAGCGCTTTAGTTTTCGCCACTAGCTTTTCTTTAAAAGTAGCGTAAACGTCACTATGGACAAATAAGCGTTGAACTCCAATACAGCTCTGACCCGACTGATAAAACGCACCGATAATGACGCGAGCAACGGCATCATCCAGATCCCAGTCCTTATCAACAACACAGGCCGCATTACCACCAAGCTCTAAAATAACAGGCTTTTTACCAGCACGAGCTTTCAGCTTCCAACCCACATCTGGCGAGCCCGTAAAGCTTAATAACTTTAAACGGTCGTCTTCGGTTAACAAATCCGCACTGTCACGACGACACGGCAGAATAGAGAATGCGCCTTTAGGTAAATTCGTTTCCGCTAGAATTTCGCCAATTAACAAGGCGCCTACTGGCGTCATACTGGCTGGCTTTAAAACAAACGGACAACCCGTCGCAATAGCAGGTGCAACCTTATGTGCCGCCAAATTAAGTGGGAAGTTAAATGGGCTAATAAATGCACAAGGCCCAATGGGCACTCGCTGGGTCATACCACGATAGCCTTTAGCCCGAGGACTAATATCCAGCGGCAGCGTCTCACCTAACATGCGCGGCGTTTCTTCAGCCGCAATTTTGAAGGTGTCGATTAAACGAGTGACTTCACCAATAGCGTCATTGATAGGCTTACCCGCTTCGATACACAAGGCATGTGCTAGCTCGTCTTTGCGTTCGGTAAAACGTTTTACGCAATGTTCGAGTACCGCTTGACGTTCATATACCGTCATTTTGCGCATAGCTTCGGTAGCGGCAACTGCGGCTGTAATAGCCTGATCGAGAACATCTGGCGTTGCCAATGCAACTTCACAGGCAACTTCACCACTATATTTATCGGTGACTTTTAAATCGGTATTAGCATAAACCGCTTCATTCGCTAAATAGTACGGATAGATCTTTTGCATAATTTTCTCCTCTATTAGCCCGTTTAAGAAACAACCAAGGCTGCTAGCGCTGTACGAATGGATTCAGGGATTGGGACTGCTTTATTAGCCGCACGTTCAACAAATACGTGAATAAAATCGCCGTATGCACAGGCTTGTTCGTCTCCTTGCTTAAAAATAGCAACACCGTAGGTGACCGAACTATTACCTAATTTATTAACTCGCAAGCCAACGTCTATGGCATCAGGATAAGCAATAGGTGCTAGGTAATTACAGTGTGAATTCACCACAAAACCAACGATTGGTGCATCATGAATATTTAATCCACCATGCTCAATTAAATAACGATTTACTGCACTATCGAAATAGGAATAGTACGTCACATTATTCACATGACCATAAATATCATTATCCATCCAGCGCGTCACAATCGGATAAAACTCACGATAATCGCTGCGTTTAAGCGGTTTAGTTTCAGTAGTCATTAATCATCCTATTGCTAAAATCCTATTATTGGTTAGCACCCGTATTAGTACGCTGCTTGATAAATCGCTAACGCATCGGCCTCGGTAACTTCACGCGGGTTATTCCCTAACAACCGAGTTTGCAACATGGCTTCACTGGCAAGCATAGCAACCGCGTCTTCACGAATACCACAGTCCCGCAATCGCGTTGGTAATCCGGTATTGATGGTCTGCTGCTCTAACCAAGTAATAAGTGCTGCGGTTTTTTCTTCATTGCTGCCAACATTGGCTGCGTCGCCCATAACAACCGGGGCTAATTCTGCATACAACTGCGCAGCTTTAGGCGCGTTAAAGCGCATAACATGAGGCAAAACCAGCGAGTTACTTAAACCATGCGGAATATGAAAGTGTCCACCTAACGGATAGGCTAAGGCATGTACCGCAGCAACCGGCGCATTGGCAAAGGCTTGGCCAGCGTACAACGCGCCTAACAGCATATTGCTACGCGCTTGAATATTATTGCCGTCTTTAACTGCCACCATTAAATTGCTAGAAAGTAGACGTAATGCTTCTTTCGCAAGCAAATCAGATACTGGGTTTTTCTTCACCGCCGAAGTATAGGCCTCAATGGCATGCACCATGGCATCAATGCCCGTGGCTGCTGTCACATGTGGCGGCAGACCTGTGGTTAATTCCGCATCAAGTAACGCAATATCCGGTTGCAATACGGCTGATACCACACCGGCTTTTGTCGTTGCGCCCGTAGTGACAATCGCAATTGGCGTGACTTCTGAACCAGTACCCGCCGTTGTTGGAACTTGCAATAACGGCAGGCGTACACCACGAGCATTACCCACGCCGTACATGTCAGATAATGGTTGTTTGCATTGCGGATGAGCAAGTAAAGCCACCAGCTTAGCGACATCCATAGAACTACCACCGCCAAAACCTACAACATAATCGACGTTAGCGCGACGAGCTGCCTCTGTAGCGGCCATAACAGTTGTATCTGACGGATCAGCTTCCACATCTTTAAAGACGGTTAACTGTAGAGCAGATTGCTGAAAACTCGGGAGAATACGTTCCAACAAACCAGCACCGATAATGCCCTCATCGGTTACCAACATCACACTGCGCGCGCCCTGCTCTTCGCAGATCGTCGCTAAACGACGAGCTGCGCCTGCTTCGTTAATAATGGTTCGGGTCGTTGAAAAGGTAAAATTGGTCATATTATTGTTATACCTCACCTAGAAATTACTAAGCCTAAATTAAACGCATAATTGCGCTTAATTTAGGCCACGTGATTTAACGTACAAATTGCTCAGCGGTTAAGCCAAATAGACTATCAAGCGGTGTTTTCAATACCTGACGATGCATATCAGCACGCGGTAAAATACGCTCGGCATAAAAACGTGCTGAGGCAATTTTAGCCTGATAAAATTCCACATCTTCTGGGTTTTCTTGCGCACGTTTCGCCGCCACGGTTGCCATTCTCGCCCATGCATAGGCTAGCAGTGCATACGCAGAAAATTGCATAAAATCAGTAGCACAACCGCCAATTTCTTCGGGATTTTGAGCTGAGCGTTGCATAATATCCGCGGCCAATGAGCGCCAATGAGCATTGACGGATAGCAAAGGAGTTAACAAGCTGGCTAGCGCCACATTACTCTCCTGTTGCTGACAGAAAGCATCAATTTCATCCTGCAAGCGCGTCAATTCTGCGCCTTGATCACCCATCACTTTACGACGTAATAAATCCAGCGACTGAATGCCGTTGGTGCCTTCGTAAATTTGGGTAATACGGCCATCACGCACTAATTGCTCCATACCCCATTCGCGAATAAAGCCATGCCCACCGTATACCTGCATACCGATATTAGCGGCTTCGGCACTCATGTCAGTTAAAAAGGATTTAACAATAGGTATCAGCAAGGCAGCACGAGTACCGGCTAATTTACGTTCTGCAGCATCGTCGTGAAAATGTTCAATATCCAAAGCCAAAGCAGCGTCATACGCTAATACACGGCAGCCTTCTACTAAGGTTTTTTGCGTGAGTAACATACGGCGAACATCAGGATGAACAATAATAGGATCGGCGGCTAATTCTGGATGCTGCGGGCCGCTTAAGGCACGCGACTGCAAGCGCTCAAGAGCGTATTCTACCGCCCCTTGATACGCCATTTCGCCGATACCAAGGCCTTGTAAGCCTACCTGAAAGCGCGCGTCATTCATCATAGTGAACATACAGGCTAAGCCTTTATTTTCGTCACCAATCAACCAGCCTTTCGCGCTATCGAAATTCATCACACAAGTAGCGGCGGCTTTAATGCCCATTTTATGTTCAACCGAGCCACACACCGCCGGGTTACGCTCACCCGGTTCGCCCGCTTCGGTTGGTAAAAATTTAGGCACTAAAAATAAACTAATCCCTTTTACACCGGCGGGTGCATCGGGCAGACGAGCCAATACCAAGTGAATAATATTCGACGACATATCCTGTTCGCCGCCGCTAATAAAAATCTTAGTACCACTCACCGCATAACTGCCATCCGCTTGCGGTTCAGCTTTGGTTCGCAGTAGGGCTAAATCAGTACCGGCGTGAGGTTCGGTTAAACACATAGTGCCCAACCACTCGCCCGACACAAGTTTCGGTAAGTACTCATCCTTTAATGCTTCACTGCCGTGCTTTGTTAGCGCTAATACAGCGCCTTCGGTCAGACCCGAATAAACACGGAACGACAAGTTGGCGGCCATCATCATTTCGTGAAAGGGCGCAGCCATCGACACAGGTAGACCCTGACCACCGTATTCTTCTGGCCCTGTCATTGAGGCCCAGCCATTCTCGCAAAACTGGCGATAAGCTTCAGGAAAACCATCAGGGGTTTTTACTTCACCATTATTAAACGTCACACCTTCTTCATCGCCAGAACGATTTAACGGAGCTAAAACGCCAGCGGTAAAGCGCCCGCCTTCTTCCAATACGGCATCAACCAATTCTGCGTTTAAATCACTACGGCCAATGGCGGCATAGTGCGAAGAAACATCCAGCACTTCGTGCAGGGCAAAACGCATATCACGCAATGGGGCTTTAAATGCTGTCATTATTTGCTCTCCGTATTTATGTCAGAAGAATTCACATCGGCGAAGCAACGCTGTTGTTCTGCAAGCCGTTGTAGCAAAGCGGCCGGTTTAAAGAATTCACCATGCTCAGCTTCCAATGCTTTTAATGCGTTATACACATTGGCAATACCACGTTCATCGGCGTATGCCATAGGACCACCGCGCTCCGCTGGGAAGCCGTAGCCATTAAGATATACCTTGTCGATATCTGCACTGCTGCTAGCAATGCCTTCCTGCAAAATACGCGCACCTTCGTTAATTAAGCCTAAGAGGCAACGCTCTACAATTTCATTGTCGCTAATACTGCGACGCTCAAAACCCGCTTCAATTGAGGTGCTGATCACCAGAGCCTCAACGTCTTCATCACGCAAGGCTTGGCGACTGCCAGCTTCATAGCGGTAGTAACCTTTGCCATTCTTTTGGCCAAAGCGCTCCATCTCACATAAACGATCATCAACACGGACGTTTAACTCGTCAGCGGAACCTTGCTCGAACTTCACTTCGGCCATTTGGCGCGAACGCCACTCCAAGTCGATACCAACAACGTCGTACATACGGAAGGGCCCCATGGCCATACCAAACGCCTCTAGCGCCTGATCGACTTGCTGCGGCAACGCACCTTCAAGCAATAAGCGCCGAGATTGGAAGACATACGGTTCCAACATACGATTACCGATAAACCCATGACAGTTGCCAGCCACGACGGCCACTTTACCGATACGAGCCCCCAGAGCTTCCACTAAATCTAATACGGCAGGATCGGTTTTAGCACCGCGCACAATTTCCAGTAGTTTCATGATGTGAGCAGGGCTGAAGAAATGCATACCCAACACTTTTTCTGGACGCGAGGTCTCGGCCGCGATGGCATCAATATCAAGGTAGGAGGTATTGGTCGCCAAGATGGCGTCGGCATTTACCACGCGATCGAGCTCACGAAAAATAGTTTGCTTCAGAGCCAAGTTTTCATACACGGCTTCAACCACTAATTGCACATGAGCGATATCCGCATAGCTGCCGGTATCACTGAAGCACGCCAAGCGCGCATCCATCTGTTCTTGGGTGATGCGTTCACGCTCAACCATTTGTGCGTAAATCTTACCGATATAATCCATTGCTTGGGCACGCACATCGTCATTCAAGTCGAGGAGCGTTACGTTAATGCCGGCGTTAGCGAAAGATATGGCAATACCGCGCCCCATGGTACCGGCACCAATTACCGCAACTTGTTCGACTGTGGCGGCTTGAAAATTCTGGGTCATGTCTGGCTCACTTTTTCCGTAATTAAAATTAACGACCCGACACTCGGGCGCAACCCTCTGGTCGGTTGAAATCAAAGTTAGTGCTATAACTTATTGTGTCTATGAATATATGCAACTCTGATTTGATTTTATTGCCGGTATTCGCTGCACTCCTGCAAGAATGCGCTGCAGTACGTATGGCTGAGCAGCCATTACTAAGCCAACACACATTAGTAATACTCCAACCTCTAGAGTGCAATATCAGACGATCAGCAATGGTTCGTACTACTCAGGGTATGCAACCAACCGCACAGGCACTAGAGCCAGAACAGCCATTACGCGAGGCAATTGATCCGAATCTGACTTCTCAGTGGCAAAGACAGGCAGCAGAATCTGCCTTGTACTAGCATCTCAGCCCATTTAGTTATACAGTAATTGTACAATAACTGTGTATTTGTATAATTATGCGTATCGGCCTTATTCTTGGTGACCAACTAACACACTCGCTGGCCAGTCTGCGCGTGCTTGATCCTACCTGTGACCGTATCCTCATGGCGGAAGTCGCAGCGGAGGCCAGCTATGTGCCGCATCATCCGCAAAAAATTGCACTCATTTTCAGTGCTATGCGCCACTTCGCTGCAGAATTACGCAACCAAGGTTGGCAAGTCGACTACCACGAGTACGACGCGCAGTCATCCTGCTCTACCTTGCTTAGCGTGGTGCAATCGTACGCCACAGAATTTAGTGCAAGCGCCATTATCACCACCGAATGCGGTGAATACCGCCTACAACACGCTATAAGTAATGCTTGGCAACAACAATTAGGCATCCCGGTAGAATGTTATATTGATGATCGCTTCATTTGCTCTCAGGCAGAATTCGCACAGTGGGCACAGGGTCGTAAGCAGTTACGGATGGAATATTTCTATCGCGACATGCGCCGTAAAACAGGCTTGCTCATGCAAGGCGATAAGCCGGAAGGCGGTGACTGGAATTACGACGCCGACAATCGCAAGCGCTGGAATGGTGATCCCTCGTTACCCGACCCAATAGCATTCGCTCGGGACGACATCGATAAAGCGGTGATCAAACTCGTAACTGAGGAGTTCTCCCATCACCCCGGCAACATAGATACCTTTGAGTGGGCAACGACTCGCCAGCAAGCACTCGAAGCATTAGCGCATTTTGTGCGTTTTCGCTTACCGTATTTTGGTGACTATCAAGATGCCATGGCGAAAGATCAACACCAGCTATTCCACAGTTTGCTATCACCCTATATCAACTGTGGTTTGTTGCTGCCATTGGAAGTATGCCAAGCCGCGCTAAAAGCCTACGAAGACAATCATGTACCACTGAACGCGGCAGAAGGGTTTATTCGCCAAATTATTGGCTGGCGCGAATATGTTCGCGGTATTTACTGGCTAAATATGCCCCAGTACGCGCACTTAAATAAACTCGGTAATACGCGCGATTTACCACGCTATTATTGGGATGGTGATACCAAAATGGCGTGCATGAGCGATGCCTTCAAGACCACATTTAACCATGCGTATGCCCATCATATTCAGCGTTTAATGGTAACCGGTAATTTCGCACTTATTGCAGGGATCAAACCAGAAGACGTTTGTGACTGGTATTTAGCAGTATATGCCGATGCCTACGATTGGGTAGAGCTACCCAACACATTGGGAATGGTAATGCATGCAGACGGCGGCTACTTAGGCAGTAAGCCTTATGCGGCTTCAGGTAATTATATTCATAAAATGTCGAACTACTGTAGCGGCTGTCACTACTCGATAAAAACGTCGACAGAGCACGATAGCTGCCCGTTTAACAGCTTGTACTGGCATTTCATTCAACGCCATAAAGAGCAATTTAATGGCAATCCGCGCATGACCATGATTTATCGTAGCTTTGAGAAAATGGACTCGGGAAAACAGCAGGCAATACTCAATCGCGCAGAATACCTTCTCAGCCATATAGACGAACTTTAATAAATACCCTATGACTCATCATAAACTTCTGTTACCCAAAAAAGATTGCGCGCACTGCCAACAACCCTTTTGCTGGCGACGTAAATGGGCACGCAGCTGGGACGAAGTAAAATATTGTAGCGAGCGCTGTAAACGCAGCGCGAAGAGTACTTTGCACAAAGCTGCTATCACACCACCTAATCTATGCGCTGCCGCTCAGGTTGAGGAGGAATTTTAAATGCAAATATTATGGCTACGTAACGATTTACGCTTGCACGATCATCCCGGCTTTTACCTCGCGCGAGCCAAAAATGAGCCGTTAAGCATTATTTATATTATGCCCAAAGAATGGCTGGATATAGATGCTCAAGGCATGACAAGACTAGGCGCGGCAAAAGCTCGTTTTTTACGCAGCAGCTTAATCGATTTACACCGCACTCTCGATGAGCACACATTTGATTTAACTATTCTATTTGGCGATCCGGTTGAGCTACTGCAAAAAATATATCTAGAGCAAGCATTTACTTTAATTACGGCTTCCGCCCAAGCGCCAGAAGAAGCCGGCTGGCTAGCACGTATCGCAGAGCTTGGCATCCAGATTGAGTGCTATGAACCCTACACACTGTTCTCACCTGCGCAAATGACGGACTTTCTAAGTCACTGGCCGACAACTTTTAGTCAATTTCGAAGAACGATAGAAAAGCATCCGCAGCAGTTTAAAGTGGCCGAAGATATCAAGGCGCTCCCCCTAAAACTTCGAGATACTGTGCTGCCTATATGGGCACCCGCGCAATGGCCTGAAGAACACAGCGATACGGGTATTCAACTAAAACGAAATGGCGGCGAACGCAGTGGTAAGCAGCATTTAAAAGACTACCTATGGGAAAATAAATCAATTCAGCACTATAAAGCCACTCGTAATGCACTTATTGGCGATTACTTTAGCAGCCAGTTAAGTCCATATTTAGCATGGGGATGCCTATCACCTAGGCATATTTGGCATCAAATTCTACAATACGAAGCGGCCTACCAAGCCGATGAACATAGCCAGTGGCTAAAGTTAGAACTGCTGTGGCGTGAATATTTTCATTGGTCGATGCGTCACCATGGCGACCGCTTGTTTCAAAAAAATGGCTTACGCACTGACACGGTAACCCCTAAAAAAATACCCGAGCATATAGTACAAAAACATTGGCAAGCTTGGTGTGCGGCAAGTACAGGCATTCCTATGATTGACGCTGGGCTCGTTGAATTACGCACAACTGGTTTTGTCTCGAATCGTTTACGCCAGAATATGGCGAGTTACTTTATTCACCAATTACAACTTGATTGGCGCTGGGGAGCGCGTTGGTTTGAACAGCATCTTATTGATTTTGATGTCGCTAGCAACTGGGGGAATTGGGCGTACCTAGCCGGTGTTGGCCACGATGCAAGACCGCAACGCCAATTTAATATCAATAAGCAACTGCAAGAATATGACCCCGAGCTGCAGCATATTCAACACTGGCTACCCGAGCTATCGCAACAGTCGTTAGACGATATTCTTAACCATCAAACAAAAACGAAACTCATACCTTATTACCCTAGCCCTGTCGTGGCGACTCGTTCTATTTCAATAACGCCACAGACTTAATTTGTGCCCATAGCGTTTGGCCTTCAATGAGTGCAAGTTGCTGTAAGGATTTAGCCGTAATGCTCGCCAGTAGGCGCTGCTCGCTGCGCGGTAAACGTAAACGCAAAAGCACTTCACCGCGCTCGGGTGGGAAAATACTTTCTAGCTCACAAACAATGCAATTAACGATGCTACTCGGCCCAGGTTCGGCTACAGCGACACTGATATCCCGCGCCAGAACCTGAATACGCTGTTCGGTTGCTAAATTTTTATCTAAACCACGTAACCAAAAAGGAGAGCCATCAACGTCAATACGGGTTAGATAAAAATCTTCGTCGCGCAGTGCAACTTGCCCTTGCAATACGCTCATAACATCATCGCCCCAAATAATAGGCTTATGAACTCGCATTAAAGTTGATGCTAATGGGCCTTCATCTAAAACCCGACCGGCTTGCAAAATCACAAGGTGATCCGCCAGTCGCGCTATTTCATCCATGGCATGACTGACATATAAAATAGGTCCTGAAAATACCTTACCGACTTCCTCTAAATACGGCAGAATTTCTTGCTTACGTTCCATATCGAGGGCTGATAATGGCTCGTCGAGTAATAGCACCTGCGGATTGGCAATTAATGCTCGAGCTAAGGCGACTCGCTGACGTTCACCACCCGATAATTGCTCAGGAGATTGCGCTAATAATGCGGTTATATCCAATAACTTAATAATATGAGCTCGCGCTTGCGCACCCAACGGTTCGCAGTTACGACGACGACTGCGTTTAGCGGCGTAATCTATGTTTTCAGCAACGGTTAAATGCGGCAGTAAGCTCGACTCTTGAAAAACATAAGCCAGCGGTCGCTGTTCAGTTTTGATACTCTGTTTAGAACCTTGCAGCCATATTTGATCAGCGAAGGAGATACAATTATCGTCACCTTGGGCCTGCTCTAAACCGGCAATACAGCGTAATAAGGTTGTTTTACCAGAACCCGATGGCCCAGTAATCGCAATAATTCCCGAGGCCGGTAAGCTCAGATCTACATCCAATGTAAAATGACCTAAGGTGTGTTTTATGCGCACACGAATATTAGCGTCCAAGTGCTAACCCCTTGCGATTAAATAACATCATGGTCATTAATACGATGAACGAGAAAGCCAACATTAATGCCGATAACCAATGCGCTTGCCCATATTGTAGAGACTCTACGTGATCATAAATCTGCACCGATAGCACTTGAGTCTCGGCGGGAATATTCCCGCCGATCATAAGCACAACGCCAAACTCCCCTACTGTGTGTGCAAAACCTAAAACAGTAGCGGTGATGATACCGCGGCGCGACAAAGGCAATACAATGGTAAAAAATCTATCCCATGCTCCCGCCCCCAATGTTTTAGCAACTTCTAAAGGACGTTCTCCAATCGCCTCCATTGCATTTTGAATCGGCTGCACAACGAAAGGAAGCGAATACAACACGGAGGCAATGACTAAACCAGAAAACGTAAAAGGCAATAAGCCAATACCAAGAGCCGTGGTTAATTGGCCTAAAGGACCTTCTGGCCCCATAGCAATTAATAAATAAAATCCTAATACCGTGGGCGGTAAAATCAATGGCAAGGTCACTAAGGCCGACACTGGCGTTTTGAATATCGACGACGTCCGTGCCAACCACCATGCCAATGGCGTACCGATCAGCAGTAGCAGAAACGTGACAACGCTGGCTAATTTCGCCGTTAACACAATCGCATCTACGTCACTGGGCGCTAACAACATAGATTATTGACTACCTTTTGCATCGACACTAATACTTCCATAACCAAAATTCTGAATCGTATTTTTTGCATATTCTGACTGCAGAAATTCTAAAAACTGTCCTGCTCCGCTGTCTGTCTTTGCTCTAACCAAGAGTACGGCATCTTGTCGAATTGGAGCATAATGGTTATTGGGCAAAAACCACACGCTCCCCTTAGAAAGTGAATCACTTGAACCCGCCGCAATCACTTGAGCACGCGCAACAAAACCTAATTCAGCACTGCCTGAGGCAACGAACTGAAATGCCTGACCAATGCTTTCGCCGAAAATGATTTTACTTTTGCTCGCCTCTGTTAAGTCCAGCGAAACCAATGCTTGTTCCGCCGCTAGGCCATAGGGCGCGAGTTTAGGATTAGCTATCGCTAACTTACGAAAATTGCCTTGGCGTAGCGTTTGTTCTGGATCTATGTGCTGCTGCGAACTCCATAAAGCCAACTCACCTACCGCATAAGTAAATTGGCTACCACTGACAGCTAACCCCTGTTCGACTAAGCGTTGCGGCTTATCTTGATCCGCAGAAAGAAAGACATCAAATGGAGCGCCATGCTGAATTTGCGCGAATAACTTCCCGGAAGACGCAATACTTAAACGCACGGGACGCCCTGTTTGCTGTTCAAATTCTGAGGCTAAGAGCTTCATCGGGGCAGAAAAATTTGCTGCAACTGCAATAGTGAGAGGAGCAGAATTATCGACCTGAGATTCGGCTAAGGCAACAGCACTCAAGGTTAAACCTAGCACCAGTAACAGACCGCTCACAGTGCGCAAACCTAAAGAAGAAAATATCTTTAACATCAAATATATTGGTCACAAAAAAGGAGTGAAATAACTATACACGCTTGTGCGTCCGAGATGCAGCCGCGAATAAAAGACTAAGGATATAATTGGACAATGCCGGTGTGACCTTGGAAATCTCCGAGTATCCAAATTTGTTCGAATGGATGATCAACTGGTACTTCAATATTATGCTGAAGAGCGCGAATCTCATCGGTGCTCCAGGCTGGGTGTGCATTACGAATTAACAGCCATACGCGCTTGGTTTTGTAATGTTTACTCGCCTTGCTCGCCAAAATTCGATTCAGCGCGCTCAATAAACGTGAATGAGGGTCGCTAACGGCCTGCAATTGGTGTAATTCGTAACGAGTCTGCTCACTCAGTTCTCGTCCTAATATCTGCATCGCTTCTTGTTCGCTGCCATATAAATGCGCAACTTCGATATCTAAACGTGCTCCTTCAAATCGACAAGAAACATCCGGTTTAATGGGTTTGTTATGCCACAAATGACGAATTTGCTTACCCGTATCATGCTCATACCAGCGCATAAATAGCTTGGCGGCTTGATGTTCGAGTTCAATTTTTTCTGCTTCACTATTTTGCTGCTGCGTCATACCCACGATCCACCACGAATGCTTATTCACATTGGCAAGTTTCGGTTTAGCTGTAAAGTCCAGACCTTCCCCTCCCTAAGACAAGATGAAGACTGGACGCTGCCGGTGTTCGTCTTTATTCTCGTCGCTACACCCTTTTTCGGGACTTGCCTGTGTCTGCTTCTTTGACTATTCCGTTTGTTAACATCTACGCCACATTGCCCAGCCAATTTTACAGCAGGGCAATGCCTACGCCGGTAGCCAACCCTGCGCTCATTCTATTCAACCATGACTTAGCGACTGAGCTTGGCATCGAACTCAACGGTAAAAGCAACGACGAATTGGCGCTACTATTCAGTGGCAACCAGCTACCGGACGGGGCAGATCCGTTAGCGATGGCGTACAGCGGCCATCAATTTGGTCAGTTAAATCCTCAGCTAGGCGATGGACGCGCCTTATTACTCGGTGATGTCATCAACCGCGACGGGCAACGCCGTGATATTCAGCTTAAAGGCGCAGGACGCACTCCCTACTCGCGTGGTGGCGATGGTCGCTCACCGATTGGTCCTGTGCTACGTGAATACGTCATGTGTGAAGCCATGCACGCTCTGGGCGTACCGACTACCCGTGCTTTGGCCGCGATTAGCAGCGGCGAGCATGTCATACGCGAACAACGCGAACCTGGTGGAGTATTCACCCGCGTTGCCTCTAGCCATATCCGCGTTGGCACCTTTCAATATTTTGCCGTACGCCGCGATATCGATGGCCTTCGTACCTTGGCTGATCACGTATTAGCGCGCCATTATCCTGAAATTAATAACCAAGCCGACGACCGTTACTTGCAACTTTTTACCGCAATTTGTCATAAGCAGGCTGAGCTTATCGCTAACTGGATGCAGCTAGGCTTTATCCACGGCGTCATGAACACCGACAACATGACGGTGAGCGGCGAGACGATTGACTACGGCCCATGTGCTTTTATGGATACCTACAAGGCCAATACCGTTTATAGCTATATTGATCGTAACGGCCGTTACGCTTATCAGAACCAGCCCGCCATAGGTCAGTGGAATCTGGCTCGCTTAGCCGAGACCTTACTTAGCTTGATCAATGACGATGAAAAAACAGCCATTGCTCAAGTTACCGAGGTACTGCAAGACTTTGCAGTATGGCAACAACAGGCGTGGCTACAGGCTATGCGTAAAAAATTAGGCTTAGCGACGGAACAAGAAACCGATCAAGCGCTCATTGAGTCACTCTTATCTGCCCTCACAGAAGCTGAAATGGACTACACCCTATTCTTCCGCCGCTTATGCGATTTGGCTGAAAACCCTGACGCCGCAGACACTAAGTTAGGGGTATTAACCTTAATCCAAGCACCAGCATGCAGCGGCAGTAACGATACGGCAATCGAACACTGGTTAGACGAATGGCAAGCTCGCTGTCAGCACGAAACGAGCTCACCTAAAGAACAAGCTATTGCCATGCGTGCGGTCAATCCGGCTTATATTCCACGCAATCACCGTGTAGCAGAGGTGATTAAAGCGGCAGAAGACAACAACGACTTCGAACCGTTTAAACGCTTACTGCGGATTCTTGCTCGCCCCTACGCCGAACAGCCTGAATATTCGAGCTATCAATTGCCGCCTCAGCCAGATGAAAAAGTACTGCGAACCTTCTGCGGCACTTAGTCCAACAAAGACCCAACCGCGATAGGCAGCGTTAGCTGCCTTCGGTTGCCGGATGAAAGCGATCCGTACCGTATAATTCGGATAGCAAGCGAGCCTCACCATTTGGCTGCACCATACGCGCATGGCGACGCTGCAATTCACGCGGTTCGTCGACACCACACGAGTGGGCAATAATGCCAATTTCCTGCTCTAAATTCTTAGCAAAATGCGCAACGCGCTCGGCTTTATCAGCAGGCACTAAACCACGCTGTAGCTGAGGGTTATGGGTCGTAATCCCCGTTGGACAGGTATTTTTATTGCATTGCAGTGCCTGAATACACCCCAACGCAAACATGAAACCACGCGCGGTGACGGCAAAATCAGCCCCTACACAAATTGCCCAAGCGACTTTATCAGGGGTTAACAATTTACCCGAGGCAATTACCCGTATACGCGGGCGCAAATCAAACTCGTCGAGAGCATCCACTAGCATTGGCAAGGCTTGGCCTATCGGCAATCCCATGTAATCAATTAAAGATTGTGGCGCCGCACCTGTGCCTCCCTCCGCACCATCAAGGGTAATAAAATCCGGCGCACTTTCAGGGCCGCGACGCTGGATTTCACGGCAAAGATCGCGAATCCAATCGACATCACCCAATACGGTTTTAAAGCCGGTCGGCTTACCGGTAATGGCTCGCACTCGCGCGACCATATCAAGAATGTCATCTACTGAATGAATTTCAGGATGGCCATTAGGGCTAATAGAATCTTCACCCTCAGGGATACCACGAATTGCAGCAATTTCAGCACTGACCTTACCGCCGGGCAAAATACCGCCCTTACCCGGTTTGGCACCTTGACTGAGTTTAATTTCAAACATGCGCACACGCTCAATATGAGCGATGTCGGCTAATTTCTTCTCGTCTAAGCCGCCTTCATCATTACGTACGCCATACTTCGCCGTACCAATTTGAAAAACGATATCGCAGCCGCCTTCCAAGTGAAAATCCGATAAGCCGCCCTCCCCAGTATTCATCCAGCAACCGGCTTTTTTAGCGCCTTTTGATAACGCTAGAATGGCTGGCTTAGACAACGCACCGTAACTCATACCCGAAATATTCACTAAAGCACTGGTGGTAAAAGGCGTACGGCAGTGTTCTCCAATCGTAACAGCACGAGATGCGCAAAAATCGTGTTTCAAAGCGGGAAATGGACTATTCACAAACATAATAGTACCGGGGATATCTAACCGGCGAGTTGAGCCAAATGCCACCGTAGTACTCTCGTTTTTAGCAGCTCGATAGACCCAACCGCGCTCGGCGCGGTTAAACGGCATCTCCTCGCGATCCATAGCAAAAAAATACTGCCGAAAAAATTCACCCAAGTGTTCAAATAGATAACGAAAACGGCCAATGACGGGGAAGTTACGACGCACCGTATGCCGTGTTTGATGACGGTCGGTAATGTAGGCAACCACTATCCAACCAATAGTGCCGATGGTAACGATAGCCAGTACAGAAAGAATAACCAACATGCCATAAGCGGCGATGACGAACACTTCATCGGTCATGGAACAAAACCTCTAAAAAATTAGGCTTTGAGCTTAGATGAGTTGGTTTTTAGAAGAAAGTCCCTTTCGACAGTTAAGTCTAATAAAGACCTGCTCGTCTCTAAATACAAACCGGCACGAGCGAAGTTGCAGCGATTCTCGACGTTAACCGTAATCACTTCACTAATATAAAATCCTACAACGACGTTTTTTTGCACAACCTGACACTAATGGCTTCATTGGCTTCATTTCTCACTTTATTGATAAACCCAATTGAAGCCAACGCCCTAACCGCTTAATATCACCCCTCGTTATTTTGCTACGTATGCAGCTCAATACTCGCCGCAATAATGGAATAAATGGGAAGAATATAGGGATATGGCCGATTTCGAATTAGAAGATAAGAGCGGCAACCGTTACCGCATTCGTAAAGGCGCGGGACCTAAATTTTGGCATCCCGAAAATCTGGGCGCTGGCAGCTCACTGTTGGCTGACAACTTACTCAGCGCCATGCCTGCCAATGGGCTTCAACAAGCGCACAACCACTTCTACTTTGGCACCTTGCACGACATCCCGAATCTGCCGAGCGGCCCACAAGCGGCACTCAGTACAGCCCTAAGTAATTCGTATCTCACGATTGAAAAAATCGGCACTGCGCTCGCCATCAACGACGACGAACCTGATCCACGCAACGAACTGCGCGTCAAAATCCGCAATGCATTAATGGCCATAGTCGCTGGCGAACGCGCCGAAGCAGCCATGTATCAAAAGCAGATGGATAAAGAAACCACCGTGATGAAAGGCGTCATCTACACCGGTGCCTTTATGCAAGGCGTTGGCTCATCTGCTTGGGGCATGGTGGTATGGCTAAAAGAAGTAAGCGACGTCGTAAATCCCTTTGTAAAAATGCAGCACCATGCCCGCGCACTGCAAGCTGCATGGGAATCGGACGACTTTTCTAAAACCTACTCCGAAACCTACGTAAAAGGCGAAAAACGCGAGCTAGTAGAAGCCTTAGGCTTTGATCCATCGCAGATCACCGAACAACAAATTGACGAAGCCATGGCGATGGCCAACTTGGTGATCGAAGACCCAGGCCTGCGCGACATGCTCTATCAATTTGTAAAAGACTACGCCGAAGCCCAACACGCCATTGAAATCACCAATGTCGCGGGCACCGCCGCCTTTGAATTAATACTCACCATTATAATGGCCGCGGTTACAGGTGGTGTTGGAGCTGTAGCCGCCATTGGCAGCAAAGCGCACCTCATTAAGAAGTTCCAAAAGGTTGGGGATTTACTCAGCGACTTCGCCAAAGCCACGCGTAAACTGAAACTTGAAGGTAAAAAACGCAAAGCTAAAGGGAATAGCGCCAAGTTTTCCGACATGGAAACGGATCAGGTACAGGCGAAGAAGACCGATGCGCATGGGGCTGAGACAGGACCTAAGAATTCGGCAAACGCTACAGTACCGAAATCTGTTCCTATGACCCAAGAGAAATATGATGAAATAATAAATCTCGAGAGAGGCAATAGGCCAAATGATGTGGGAGAGTACTTATCTAAAGATTACGTCGATTCCCATCTTAATAAATTTAAGGAAGAAGGAGGGGCTTTTATTGTAATTGAAGAGTGGATATCCGCCCCTGAATACACCTCTTTCCCTAAGGATGGTAAATTTGTTGGTTTATCATCTGAAATGGATCAAGTTGTGACAAAATATAAAGACTCTGGTGGTGACTGGAGAGTTCTTAGAGATGAGTTGAATCTGGGTGAGAATACAGATTTAAGTTCAGCCAAGATATCTTATGTAAAACTTTCGCCAAACGATCCGAGTTTTGAATATAGCATGCCTAATGGAAATGAAAGAGGAGCTTATGAACATGAATGGGTTCCTGGAGGGCTTACTAAATCTGGAACTAGCGAAGCTACACTCTCTGGTGGTGACCGGATTATTCATAATAACAATGTCGACAATTTAAAGAAAAATTCTGGACTAGTTGTTGAGCCCCTCCAATGAACAAAAACTTATTTATTAAAGCTTTAAATAGAAATGAAACAAAAGACTTTTTTCTGGGTAATGGCAACTACTTTTCTAGAAATAGGGAAAGTCACAATCATGACTATGTACTTTTCATCACAGGTTGGGTGAAAAAATATATAGATATTAGCCCCAAAGAAAATTTAGGGACTTTTTTTTCAGCCCTTACTGACCTTATAGACGACATTGATTGTCAGAAAAATTCTTTAACAGCAGTTCTATCAATATTGCTTGGAATCTCGATATCAATTAGGAAGCAGCATTATCAAATCTCTGACATCAACCCTGAAATAGCTCATAAATTTCTTATCACCTTAAAAAAACACTTCCTAATATGTAAATTCTCTCAAGAAGAAAAGGAAAAAATAAAACTATACTCCGATAGAATTAGAGAAAATAAGTGTGATAAAATTGCAGATGCAATATCATTGAGCTAGTTATTATGAAATCCGAAAACCACCTAAAGAAAGAATCTGAATATTTTATGATTTGTTCGCCAGAAGGTGATCATTCTCCTGTGCTAACCAAAGCTGAAGGAAAAAATGAATACTGCGTAACAGTATCAACTAATCGCCAGTTGGTCACGATTCCCAACTGGCATGCAAAATCCATCAACGGTCGAGAGTTATTGACAAAAATACCAGGAAATATAGGTATTTTGATTGTTTCGAATAATGATGGAAGGTATTTATCACCTAAAGATTTAGAGAAATTAAGAGAAATATAATACCCTCCAAATTTTTAAGAGCGGAATTCAAGAAGGCAGAGTCGTTGATTTTCATACGCTTTCGATTTTCTGCCCCCGGCCATGCCTGCCAATGGGCTTCAACAAGCGCATAATCACTTCTACTTTGGCACGTTGCATGACATCCCGAATCTGCCGAGCGGCCCACAAGCGGCACTCAGCACAGCCCTAAGTAATTCGTATCTCACGATTGAAAAAATCGGCACTGCGCTCGCCATCAACGACGACGAACCTGATCCACGCAACGAACTGCGCGTCAAAATCCGCAATGCATTAATGGCCATAGTCGCTGGCGAACGCGCCGAAGCAGCCATATATCAAAAGCAGATGGATAAAGAAACGTAAGCGCTCAAACAACCCCATCTAAAACCCACGCCGAAATCCCTCTAAACTGTCTTCAAATTATTTAACGAGACAGCTCATGACCAAATCGGAACAATGGCAACAACACCTTAATCTCTGGCACGAGATTTAAGGGGTCAGAGTCGTTGATTTCTTAAGGCGATTTAAAATACAGATATCCCTTATAGTCCGAGTCATCACGAAAATAGGCATAGCGATTATTTCCGCGCTGAATAATATGTAACGGGCAATTGGGCAGATATAGTCGTGGACGGCGGGCCATCGTTTCTCCCTTGAAACAAGTGATACTCTTATCTTAATGAAATTTATACACGCTGCGAAAACACCGAGAGCTTAAGGTCTAAGAAATCAACGACTCTGACCCTTTGAATCCCTTGAATCCTCCTGTACCTCAATAAATAACGAAAAGCATGGAGATTTCAGTAAAGCCAGAATTATATGTTCATCAATTACACAGCAACTCTATTCTTTCCTTAACACGCTTAATTTCTTGCTCTGCTACCTTTCCAGTCATCATCTTTCGTTCATTAGTTCGCATATTAATTCCCTCTACGCCGTCTTTTTTGTATGTTTCATATGTCTTCTGGTAATGTTCACAAATACCACTACTTCCTGACTTTCCACCTAAAGAAGACGCCCTATTTTTCACTTTACTACCAGTAGAGCTACTCTTTGCGTCGGTCACCATCCTTCTCAGGCGCTCCACACTTTCTGCATCTTCACTATTCTTCTGTATTTCAATTTCTTCCGTTTTATTTGATACTGAAATCGGCGGCTTGTCGCTATAGTGAACCTGACCACTCTCATCCACCCATTTATACACACCAGCACTCAATTCACATGACAGTAAAAGTGAAATTGCACTTAAAAAAATCCCTTTGTACAAATTCAAATCCTCAAATTAAAAAATATAAAATTTATATTACATAAAAACTCAATTATTTCTGACATATTGTCTATCCAAACCGTGGAAAGACATCTCGAACGATCCACCAGTAAATTTCCTTATCGGATAATAAGTTAACCTGCCATCCTCGTGAAGCACTTCGACACCACAGTGAGCAACCTTCCATGTTCCGGTGGTTTTTTCGGTTCGACCGAAAAAGCTACGTACCATGCCAAACGTACCATCTCGGAGTAAACTCAGGCTATCGGACTCACTGCCCTCTTCCACCCATTCACCGTAAGGAAAGTTGGAAGTATTAAGCTTCGCTCCGCATGATCCAAGTTCAGGCTCAATATCAGCCGATTCGTAATAGTTTTTTAAGACTTTATACCGTTCATATTCAGGGCTATATTTATAGTCACAGTCATCACATTGACTTTCAGAGTTTGCTTCATCTGGTTCAAATTTTTCTGCTAATTCATAACCACTATGGTATAGAACGCTTACAATAGAGTTTTTTCCATTCATAATTAAGTCACTAGCAAGACTATCCCCCCGGGAACCAGTTAAATCAGGGTCAACTCCTGCAGCTATCATTATGCGGGCAACATCTGAATTCTTTATAATATCAACTATCCGACCATCAGATATTTCAAAATCATACTCACTCATAATGTAGTTGACCGCTTCTTCTGCATTGGCGTCTATAGCGTATTCGAGTGCGGAAAATACTTTCGAAGAGGGAAACCGATACCCTTTGAAATATACATTCCTGTATGTAACTCCAAGATCAGTCGTCATGATATAGAAGATCGGGCTAAAGCCGTTGTCATCTTCTTCAGTCAAATCAAGATTCAGTTCCCTGAGGAGCATGAGGTACTTCAACTGTCCAGCTTTCGCCACTTCATGAGCGATTTTTCGCCCATCTGAAGACTCTGAATTGAAGGGGTATGATAGCTCATTCAGTGTTTTCAAATATGGTTCAACAGCGGAAGCACTCAGACCTACAGATGAAAAAATCATGGGTTCACCAGAATCTGATAGCTTTTTGATATCACCACCTTTGGATACCAGATAACGTATCGTATCAGGATCAAAGACATGGTGAACTAAAGGTTTTCCGTCCAGGTAATAATTTACGTCTAAGTGAGACGTTAACAAATAATCCCTGACAGCGATATTGCTACCCTTACTGATGACGAGCCGAGCAATTATCTTATCGTTATAATCAATATACCCAAGCATGTAGGAAAAGAAATCTACATCCTTACTCTTCGCGAGGTAAGCCAATAGTGGCTCGTATTCCACCGTAAAATTGTCGCTAAGTTTCTCTGATATTAGTTCAGATATTACTTGCCTATCTTTTCCTTCAATGGCCTTACGAATGCTCGCTTTCTCATCTTTGGTGTAAGAGTAAGAGGGGGCCGAGAAAGAGATTAGTAATAGTGAAACTACAGCTATTAGGCGAAATGACATTTTTGAACACTCCATGTGAAATTAAAGCTGGATCCCCCCCCAGCAAGTAACCGCAAATCTAAACGAAATGCGATATTCAATCAATTGTCTCCCTTGTCAACACTGGCCGTGTTCAATCATATAACAATCGACCAGGGCTCTGATAAATAACCAAACACCTTAAACAGAGCTTTGGTTAGGGACGAACAGAAAAGGTGCGTTTATGGAGTTTACAAATTCACCAACTGAATCCGCAGGCTATCAGCCATCAACTGCCGATACAGCTTATCGACGATCTGAGGATTACGGACGTCTTCAAGGGATAAACGCCCCATCATCTACGTAATCAGCTGGTTGATACCGCCCCAGCCGTCGGAAAGGTTGCAGGTGTCAGTAATGTCACACACGTTGTGATCCTGAGAGCATTCGGTAAGTACGATCGGGCCTTCGAACGCCTCTACGACATCCCTAAGGCTCTAAGGCTGATCTGAGCGGGTGAGCGCACTATACGGTAACCACCCTTCGCGCCCCGGCGGGCAATCACCAGTTCACCATCGACCAAGGATTTAAGGGGTCAGAGTCGTTGATTTCTTAAGGCGATTTAAAATGCAGATATCCCTTATAGTTCGAGTCATCACGAAAACAGGCATAGCGATTATTTCCGCGCTGAATAATATGTAACGGGCAATTGGGCAGATATAGTCGTGGACGGCGGGCCATCGTTTCTTCCTTGAAACAAGTGATACTCTTATCTTAATGAAATTTATACACGCTGCGAAAACACCGAGAGCTTAAGGTCTAAGAAATCAACGACTCTGACCCTTTGAATCCCTTTGAATCCTAGTCGCTGGCGAACGCGCCGAAGCAGCCATGTATCAAAAGCAGATGGATAAAGAAACCACCGTGATGAAAGGCGTCATTTACACCGGTGCGTTTATGCAAGGCGTTGGCTCATCCGCTTGGGGCATGGTGGTATGGCTAAAAGAAGTGAGCGACGTCGTAAACCCCTTTGTAAAAATGCAGCATGCCGCCCGCGCCCTGCAAGCAGCATGGGAATCGGACGACTTTTCTAAAACCTACTCCGAAACCTACGTAAAAGGCGAAAAGCGCGAACTGGTAGAAGCGCTAGGCTTCGACCCTACACAAATCACCGAACAACAAATTGACGAAGCCATGGCGATGGCCAACTTGGTGATCGAAGACCCAAGCCTGCCTGACATGCTCTATCAATTTGTAAAAGACTACGCCGAAGCCCAACACGCCATTGAAATCACCAATGTCGCCGGCACCGCCGCCTTTGAATTAATACTCACCATTATAATGGCCGCGGTTACAGGTGGTGTTGGAGCTGTGGCCGCCATTGGCAGCAAAGCGCACCTCATTAAGAAGTTCCAAAAGGTTGGGGATTTACTCAGCGACTTCGCCAAAGCCACACGCAAGTTAAAGCTACAAGCCAAAAAGCGGAAAACAAAAGGCAACAACGCCAAGTTTTCTGATATGGAAGCGGATCAGGTACAGACGAAGAAGACCGATGCGCATGGGGCTGAGACGGGAGAAGTGAGTAAACCAAATATTGAACCTACAAACGATGGGCAGCCTGATACATTGTACAGACGTGATTCAAGGGGCCCAGAAGAAATATTTGAAAATGGATTCAAATCTTGGAAGCCTGAAGCTGAAGTGCCATTAGAAGATTACGTTGATTTTAATGTACCTAGTCAATACATTGGAACATCAAAAGTTCCATCGGGTGCTGCTGAGGTAAATACTCAAACTAACAAACCTGGTTACCTATACGAAATAGACAATCCTGGTGGAGGCATTGATGTAAATAAAGCTTACCCAGATAATCCATTTGCACACGAACAGGAAGTTGCTTTCAAAGGAAAAATAGATACGTGTAACATTAAGGGATGCACTCCCTTAGACGGTAGTAATCGAGCAATAGGAGATTTTATAGAAAATCCGAATCACACAAAGGGCTTGATTAATGAATGAGACATATAAAATAGAGTTACATAATGGCAGAAAAATTTGTGGTGAAATAGAATTGTCACTTAATCTAGAAAAATCTTTAATGAAAATAAAGTATTCAGATACGGAAGGTAGGAAGGGAGAATTTTCAGGTCACAACTTTTTCTATATTCTTGCTGACATAAGAAAATTTTATAATAACATTGGGTATAAATTACTTTGCAAAGGCTCTCTCTCGAATGTTTTTACTGGTGGATTGACATCTGAAAGTAGCTTTGGAGAATTGGCCTACCAAATAGATGAAAAAACTGGCAGCAAAGCTGTTGTCAATGTGTTTGATAAAATCAGCCAAGATGAAATCAACAACATTGATAGTTTTGAAATGCAAAAAGAAAAAAGACGATATATCATTAAAAAATTCGCAAGTAGGTAGGCGAATTTAAAAGAGAACTCATTATGTCAAAATTAACTCTTAATATTGTAGAAGCAGAAATTAATGAAAGAGAATTATTTTTAGTAACCTTAGCTTCCAAAAAGAAAGTTGAATTAGAGGGCTTGATATCAAACTTAATCTTGGGTTCTTTGCCGTTTATTCCAAATAAAGAATCAGAGATACATCAAATTTTTCAAGAAAATAAAGAATTCAGAAGCACACTCACTAGCTTTATTAACACTGTTTTGATTCGCCAAGATGAGTTAATAAATCAAGCTAAAGCTCAAGGAACTGGCTGGATATATTTGATTGACCAAAGAACTCCAACACCACAAGGAGAGACCCCGCCAGAGGATATTATTGGCGGCTTTCAAATTGAGAATGGTGAAATTTTAAAATTTACTCCAAATACGAAGCACACTCTAATTAGTCGCTCTGGTGTTTTTGACCTTGGGAATAGCGCCAACAAACTACTTCTTCAATATGTAGAAAATTCAAAATTTAATACTGATATCAAATCTTGATATTTATACTGCTAGGGGATACTAAGGGCACATCGCATTCAAGGGAGCAGCAACCTTATAAATCCTTTTGTAAAATGTAGCATCACGCCCGTGCTCTACAAGCTGCGTGGGAATCGGAAGACTTTACTAAAACCTACTCCGAAACCTACGTAAAAGGCGAAAAGCGCGAACTGGTAGAAGCGCTAGGCTTCGACCCTACACAAATCACCGAACAACAAATTGACGAAGCCATGGCGATGGCCAACTTGGTGATCGAAGACCCAAGCCTGCGTGACATGCTCTATCAATTTGTAAAAGACTATGCCGAAGCCCAACACGCCATTGAAATCACCAATGTCGCGAGCACCGCCGCCTTTGAATTAATACTCACCATTATAATGGCCGCGGTTACAGATGGTGTTGGAGCTGTGGCCGCCATTGGCAGCAAAGCGCACCTCATTAAGAAGTTGAATCGCCCCTAGTTTCCTAGACACCCATTTGCTTCAAAAAATAATTCTTTTCATAGTCCCTTGGCGACAAGTCATTATTATTACCATGGCGACGTGTGGAATTATAAAACAGCTCGATATAATTAAATATATCCGCTTTTCCTTCTTCTCTTGTGCGATAAATTTTACGGCGAATACGTTCTCGCTTTAGCAAGGCAAAGAAGCTTTCCGCACAGGCATTATCATGACAGTTCCCTCTACGGCTCATGCTGACGGTTAAGTTATTGGCTTTTAACATGCTTTGCCAGTCGTAACTTGTGTATTGGCAACCTTGATCGGAATGCACGATCACCTCACCTTTTGGCTTCCTTCGCCAGCACGCCATCGTGATTGCATTCAGTACCAAGTCGGTATTAATACGTTCACTCATCGACCAGCCAACGACCTGTCGTGAGAATAAATCAATGATTACCGCTAGAAACAGCCAGCCCTCATAGGTACGAATGTATGTAATATCGGTGACCCATACGGTATTCGGTTTGGATACATCAAATTCACGATTCAGTAGGTTAGGGGCAACGGTGGATAGCTCGCCGCTGTCATAGCGTGTTTTTCGGTTGTAGCCCCGTTCTGCCTGTATTTGTGCCTGCTGCATCAGTCGATGAACACGATTTTTCCCGCAGTGTTCTCCCGCATGCTTTAGATCTTTATAGATTTTTCGATAGCCATAAACGCAACCACTCTCAAGCCAGAATTGCTTAATAAACCCGAGAAGATACTCATCAACTTTCTGCCGTATACTTTCGGGATTCGCTAACCAGGCATAAAACCCACTAGGATGAACTTCAAGTGTTCGACACAGAGTACGAACGGAGTAGCGATCAGTTCGAGATTTTATGAACGTGTATTTTTCTTTGACTCGGCAGCAAAGAACACGGCGGCCTCCTTTAATATGTCACGCTCCTCTGTGACACGTTTTAGCTCCGCTTTAAGCTTACGCAGCTCTTCATGACTGGATTGCTTCTCGTGGTAGGCTTGCGCATTCTCGCCGTAACGATCACGCCAGTTGTACAAGCTCTTAGTTGTAATGCCTAAACGCTGAGCAACATCAGCAATGGAGTAACCATGTTCGGTCACTTGCTTTACTGCTGCGATCTTGAATTCTTCGTTATATCGTTCACCAGCCATATCGGCCTCCTCTTTAAGTACATTGTAACTTTAAAGAGTGTCTAGGAAACTAGGGGCGATTCAAGTTCCAAAAGGTTGGGGATATACTCAGCGACTTCGCCAAAGCCACGCGTAAACTGAAACTTGAAGGTAAAAAACGCAAAGCTAAAGGGAATAGCGCCAAGTTTTCTGACATGGAAGCGGATCAGGTACAAGCGAAGAAGACCGATGCGCATGGGGCTGAGACGGGAATACACTCACCAGTTGTTAAAGCTGTGGTCTCTTTTGACGATTTTAAAAACTCCGTTGATGACTTCGATAGTAATCCTCAGTTAGCAGAACAATCGTAAGCGCTCAAACAACCCCACCTAAAACCCACGCCGAAATCCCTCTAAACTGTCTTCAAATTATTTAACGAGACAGCTCATGACCAAATCGGAACAATGGCAACAACACCTTAATCTCTGGCACGAGAGTGGTCTATCCCAAGTCGCCTTTTGTCAGCAGCACAACATAGCCGTTCATAATTTTCAGTATTGGCGTAAACGTTTGTCGCCCAAGACAGAGTCGACGAAAACCAAGGCTCTGATCCCTATCACGCTGACGTCTTCGGCTCCGGCACGACTACGATTGGGCTCGCAGGTGTTGATTGAACTGTCAGTCGAGGCCTTACCCGATCTATTGGTGGCTCTCAATGATCGAGGGCTTTTGTATGCTTCGGCCTAGCGCATCGGTTCAGGTGTATTTATACGCAGGCGCGGTGGATATGCGCAAGTCTATTAATGGCTTGTCCGCTCTGATTGAGCAGGAGTTAGAACTCAACCCCATGATCAATGCGCTGTTCGTCTTTTGTAATCGTAACCGCGATAAAGTTAAGCTACTGTACTGGGAGCGCAATGGCTTTGTGCTGTGGTACAAACGGTTGGAAAAGCAACGTTTTAAATGGCTAAAGCCGACCGACACTGCATCCCTTTGCATCGACGGTTATCAACTGAATTTATTATTGGATGGACTGGATATTTTTAATAATAAACCGCATGAAACGCTATTTTACTCTGCTATAAATTAACGGATTTGGTATAATCCAACCCCATGAAAACACCACCGGCTGATCACTTACCTGACGATATTGTTGCGCTAAAACAACAGCTTTTAGCGCAGAGTCAGTTATTGCAATCGCAACAGAATCAGTTGGAAAAAAAAGAACAATTAATTCATCACCATCAAGTACTGTTAAATAAAAAACAATCACGTATCCAGTTTTTGGAAGAACAGATCATTCTGTTTAAACAGCGTCAGTTTGGTAAAAGCAGCGAGAAGAGTGATCAGCAAGCCGAATTGTTTGATGAAGTCGAACATGAGAATGATGCCTCTGCTCCTGAAATCGCAGAGTCCATTGATGCAGAAGTGAGCACCGCAGAATCAGCCTCTGATGCTGTATCGTCTGCGCCTAAAAAAGCCTCCGGCCGTAAACCTCTGCCTGCGGTATTACCGCGAGTACGTATCGAACACGATCTTGCTGAAGTCGATAAACGTTGTGAATGTGGCTGTGTAAAAACCTGCATCGGTGAAGACACCAGCGAACAACTGGATATTATTCCTGCTGTGGTTCAGGTGCTCGTTCATGCCCGCAAAAAATACGCGTGTAAGGCCTGCGAAAACGGCGTGCACATTGCTGAACTTCCGAAACAACCGCTTCCTAAGAGCAATGCCAGCCCAGGCTTACTCGCCCACATTGCGGTTGCCAAATATCAAGACGGTTTACCTCTCTACCGGATGGAAACCATTTTCAAACGAATGGGCATTCATTTACCGCGTAACACCTTAGCCAACTGGATGATCAAAAGCAGTGAATGTCTGCAACCGCTCTATAACCTGCTGAATGATCAACTTCTGGATAGCGACTACATCCACATGGATGAAACTCGGGTGCAGGTGTTAAAAGAACCGGATAAAACGGCCGAAAGTCTCAGCTACATGTGGGTCCGAAAAACCGGTGATCGAGAACATCCCATCATCTTATTTGATTACGCGAGTAGTCGACGTACAGACGTTGCAGCCTCGCTATTAGGCGACTATCAAGGCTACCTGCAAACTGATGATTACGCGGGTTATCACCGAATTGGGCAGCAAGAAGGCGTCACAGCATTAGGCTGCATGGCTCATGCTCGTCGTAAATTTATCGAGGCGCAAAAAGTCAGCCCTAGCCCGAAAGGGAAAGTCAGCAAAGCCGATATGGCGATCACCATGATCAAAGGGCTTTACGCTATCGAAGCTAGCATCAAAGACCAATCAGCCGAACAAAAATATCAAATTCGACAAGAAAAAAGCCTTCCCCAGCTCAATAAACTCAGAGCTTGGCTGGATAAAGCGTTGCAACAGACCCTGCCTAAAGGAAAAACGGGCGAAGCGTTAGCCTACCTTGATAAAAACTGGGATAAGCTCACGGTATACATCAGCGATGGCCGACTGAACATAGACAACAACCCAGTCGAAAATGCCATCAGACCGTTTGCGATTGGACGCAAAAATTGGCTGTTTAGCGATAGTCAACGTGGTGCAAAGGCCAGCGCCATGCTGTACAGCATAATAGAAACCGCCAAAGCGAATGGACTCGAACCCTACGCGTATTTACGTACGGTACTGACGCGATTGCCGCACTGTGAAACGGTGGAAGATATTGAAAAACTGCTGCCGGAAAATATAGAACTGGCGGTTATTTAAATTGGTAGGTGGGGTTGCTTGAGCGCTTACATTTAAAAGGTGAAAAGCACAAGCTAGTAGAAGGCAAATATGAGCAGGTATACCGTGGTGAAATATTTCAAAAGCTTTGGTGCAGATGCAAAAAAAGCAGCCTAAGCTGCTTTAAAAGTACATCGGGTGCTGTTATCAGGGTGCGTATTCGTTAGCTTTCATACATCCGTTATTGAGGCTAATCATTCATATCATGCGGTCGGCGTAATATTCTTCACATTTTTTGCAGTGAAATAGCCAAAACCACCTTCAATATCGCCAACCTCAACGCGGTTAGGCGACAGTGGCGAGCTCTTGATAGCGGCAATGTAAAGGCCGTGGCTCGCAACTAGATTTTTGTCTACGTCGTAGAAGTGCGGCTGCGAGAAGGCAAATGTCTTTCGCTCGCAATCGCGCTCTAATGTGAGAATGAGTTGCGCATCCGCAAGCTCAGTCGCACGAGAAAAATTTACATAACCTACACGATAACTCTGATCGAACTCGTACAAAAACTGATCGAGTGTTTGGCGACTAGTGCTCATGGCTAAATTTACCTGTATCGGATGCTATCTTGATATCTTTAGGTTTAGCTGCCGAATCAGTACTCCGCAATCGCCGATAACAGAAAACTACAGTAAAGTTTAAAACGTCATTTTTCCGTTTTTTTCGCTATTAATCAGTAGGTTAAAAACGCTTTGATATGCAGTAATGCAACGATAGTCAGGCGTCAATAAAATGGTCGGGAAATTACTGTTAACGTTCTGCAATATTTGCAACGGAAATACTTAGCGGGAAACTCCCTATGACGTCACGATCCGAGTGACCCTAAGCGAGCAGGAGCTTACCACAAGCTTACGATGTCCTCGAGGGCCCGGCCTAAATCGTCGTATTCATAACGAAATCCGGATTTTTGCAACTGCGTGGGAAGGGCTTGCTGCCCTTGCAGTAACAATTCGCTCATTTCACCAAACGCTAGCTTGGCTACCAATGTAGGCATAGGGAAAAGAGTAGGTCGATGCAAGGCTTTGCCCAGTGCTTTTGTGAACTGGCGATTAGTGGCCGGAGTTGGCGCTATCATGTTAACCGCGCCACGTAAATCACTATCACAGATATGATCAATAGCACGGCAATAATCACGCATGTGGATCCAAGACAGTACTTGTTGGCCAGACCCTATGACGCCCCCTAAGCCCATTTGAAAAGGCAACCACATGCGCTTGAGCATGCCACCATTAGGCCCCAGAACTAAACCGGTACGCAGAATCACAGTGCGATTCGAGAGGTCGATCAAAGGCTCAGCCGCTAATTCCCAATCTCTACACAAGGTAGCGGAAAAATCACTACCCGAAGGACTATCTTCAGATACGGCTTGCCGGCCGTCAGCACCATCAAAACCGCCGTAGTAGCCAACAGCGGATCCCGTTAAGACGATATCGAAATGCTGCCCTGTCGCTTGGGCCCATTCAACCAATTGCTCGGTCAACTGGATGCGACTGCGGCGAATTATCGCTTTTCGAGAATCCGACCAGCGTGCATCAGCAATGCCTTCCCCGGCCAGATTCACAAGGCGATCATATTGTCCTTCAAGCTGTGCAAGGTCGGAGGCAGTATGCACCATCCCCGACCAACGTTCTTGTGCCCATTCGGGCCGGCGAGTAAGCACGGTTACATCGTGGCCCTGTTGCCACCAGCGTTCGACTAAGCGACTGCCAATGAATCCAGTACCACCCGTAATCAAAATCCTTTGCTTCATCACCGACCTCCTGTACACGTTAGAACTCAGCTACATCAAGTGCCATTAAGCTTTCTTTACCGGCTTCTATTTCGGTCAATAAAGATTCCGTTTGTGGTAACAGCTTAGACATAAAGAAGTGTGCCGTCTTGATTTTGGCCTGATAGAAATGTGTCTCCGTCGATCCACCAGCCAATTGCTCCTGCGCAACCTTAGCCATACGGCTCCAGAAATACGCGACTGTCGTTAGAGCAAATAGGCGCAGGTACGGCGTTGCCGCTGCTCCAGCTTGTTCACGATCCATCATGCCGTTTTGCATTAACCACATAGTCGCTTTTTGCAGGCGATCTTTAGCAGCTTTCAACTCTGCGACATGTGGGGCATCTGCATAATCTTTCATATACTGATCCAGCATAGCAAAGTAACGCTTCACCGGACGCCCACCGGCAATCCCGAGTTTACGCCCTACGAGATCCAGTGCCTGAATACCGTTGGTACCTTCGTAGATACGAGTAATGCGAGAATCACGCACATACTGCTCTAGTGGCCAATCCTGAGTGAAACCAGCACCGCCCATTAGCTGCAAGCCATCGTTCGCGCAGAAGAAACCTTCGTCGGTTAAGAAAGCTTTAACAACTGGCGTTAACAACTGCACCATATCATCTGCTTGCTCACGCTCTTCGGCTGTTTCAGCTTTGTGCGCAATATCCAACTGCAAGTTAGTGAAGTAAGCCATGGCGCGACTGCCTTCGATAGTCGCCTTTTGACGCAACAACATACGGCGTACATCGGGATGCACAATAATGCTGTCCGCAGGTTTTTCTGGCTCTTGCGGGCCCGCTAATGAGCGCGACTGTAAACGATCTTTGGCAAAGCCAAGCGATGTTTGGTAAGCCGCTTCAGCAATACCTAAGCCCTGCAAACCCACCATCAAACGCGCACTATTCATCATCACGAACATAGCTTGTAAACCTTTGTTTGGTTCACCAATCAACCAACCTTTAGCTTGCTCGAAGTTCATCACGCAGGTAGCCGAGCCTTTGATACCCATTTTGTGTTCTAAACCACCACAAAAAGCTGGGTTGCGGCTGCCGTCTTCTAGGAATTTAGGCACCAAGAATAAAGAGATTCCCTTAGCACTGGCCGGCGCATCTGGCAGCTTAGCGAGTACGAGATGAATGATGTTATCCACCATGTCGTGTTCGCCACCGGTAATCCAAATTTTGGTACCAGAAATCGCATAAGACCCATCCGCTTGCGGCTCAGCTTTGGTGCGAATCAAACCCAAGTCGGTACCACATTGCGGTTCGGTTAAGCACATAGTGCCGGTCCACTCACCGCTGATTAGTCGCGGTAGATAGGTTTCTTTAAGTTCGTCAGTGCCATAACTGGTCAACGCATTAATGGCCCCATGAGTTAGACCTGGGTACATACCCAGTGACAAGTTGGCAGAACACACCATCTCTTCAGCTAAGGTGTTTAGTGTATGCGGTAAGCCCTGACCACCGTACTCAACTGGCGACGCCAACGCGGTCCAGCCGGCTTCAGCGAATTGCTTGTAAGCTTCTTTGAAGCCTTTCGGCACTGTCACCAATTTTGTTTCTGGGTCGTATTGGCAGCCTTCTCGATCACCAGACGCATTCAATGGTGCAAGTACGTTTTCTGACAACTTTGCGCCTTCAGTCAGCATCGCATCCATAATTTCACGCGTCGCGTCTTCGTAGCCTGGTAATGCAGGCAAAATTTGGTCGCCGTTTAAAACTTCGTACAATACAAATTGCATATCTCGCAGCGGGGCTTTGTAGCTCATAACCTTTCCTCTTAACTAATTGTGCTTGTGCTCATTGACAGGAGCGCCGGCATTAACGGTTGTATCTGTGTAGGCGTGCATCATATTTTCTATACAAAAGTTATACAACAATAAAATAAGTGATACAATATCTGCAATTAATCGGCGGGCAAGTTCCGCAATAAGACATCAGGAACTTGTACAAGAAGGTATTTATGAAGCGTATCGCAATTGTTGGTGCTGGAATGGCAGGCTTGAGCGCCCTCAGCGCTTTAACCAAACAAGGGCACGTCGTTACCCTATTTGATAAAAGTCGTGGTTCTGGCGGACGTATGGCGAGCAAAAAAGTTGGCGATGCCTCTTGGGATATGGGGGCACAGTTTATTCGCGCTCATGACGCCAGTTTCATGAAAACCTTACACGAGTGGCAACATCAAGGTTGGGTCAGTGAGTGGGCGGTCACTCCTCATGTGATCGACGCAGAAGGCATTCGTTTATCGGATGACGAATCCACTCGTTACGTTGGCGTATCACGAATGACGGCTCTCAGTCGTCAACTACTAGCACCGGCAACCGAGTTTATTCCAAACACTCGTATTGTCAGCTGTCAGCGTACCGATAGTGAATGGTTACTCACTGACGAAAACGACCAACACTATGGACCCTTTGATAGCTTGATTATCAATACACCACCGCAACAGGCCTTACCATTATTGGAAAACAGCCATCTCGCCGCAGCAATCAATGATGTAGAGATGTTGCCCTGCTGGACCTTATTGCTGGCATTTCCCGAGCGTATCGACACACCAGTTGATGCCGCATTTGTGCACGATAGCGCTATTGCTTGGCTGGCCAGAAACAACAGCAAACCACTCCGTGACTCCGGCGAAACTTGGGTTATACAAGCCAGCCACGCGTGGAGCCAGGAGCAGGTTGATGCGCCACGAGAAGAGGTATTGCACGCCCTAGAGCAAGCTTTTTTTACTGCGTTAGGAGTGCAAGGGTATGCGGTGAGTGAACACTGGCTGCATCGTTGGCTTTACGCCGTCCCCGCTAAGCCATTGGATGCCGGAGCCTTGTTTGATGCCGACAGAGCCGTGGCTGTTTGTGGCGATTGGTGTCAGCGCGGTACACTCGAAGGCGCTTGGCTGAGCGGTCAGCAAGCAGCCTCTTATTTTTAAACAACGATATTGCGACAACGGAAAGCTTATATGACTACGCCCGCAGCAACAGTTGCCACCATCTTACTAGCGCACGGCAGCAGCGATGCCAACTGGCTAGCGCCGTTTGATAACCTACTCGCACACATTCGTAGTGGTCTTGATAGCGAGCGTGTTGAGCTAGCCTACATGGAGTTAGCCGACCCTTCTCTGCATCACCAAGTAGCAACGCTAGCAGCTGCAGGCTACAGCCGAATCGACATACTGCCACTGTTTTTTGCCGCAGGTCGCCATCTCCGTAAAGACGTACCAGCCATGCTAGAACAACAGCAGAACGAACTAAAACAACAGGGCTACGACCTAGAAATATCGCTTCACAGTCCTGTAGGACTAGAACCAGAAGTTGCCAATGCGATCAGCAATATTGTGATTCGCCGCATTAGCACGCAGTAATTTCCACTCGTACTCGTGCACCAGCACAATGAGTACTTTGCCGCTGTCATCTTCCACGGAGCAGCGGCTTTTTTTTCCCTAAAATCCCACCAGCCTAACATCATCACAGGCAATCTCTTCCCCTCCCCTTTGTCTAAATCCTATTCCATTAGGCCACTTATTAGTCAGAGCCAACTATGCTGAATCAAGACCTATGTAAGGTGCTGCTAAACCCAAACTCTAAGCCAATGACACCCTCTTCTATGTACAGCCAACCTAACCTTATCCGCCTAGCGGCCATAAAGTTATACAAAATAGAAAAATATTGTACAAAATAGTTTGACTTGTAGAAGGTTCAGTGGCCAAAATGATGTTATACAAAACTCGATGCAGGAGTTATACAGAATGGCACAAGCGAATCAATTTAATTCAGATAAAGACAATAAAAGTCTCCTTAGCGGTGCTGACCTTATCCCCGTAGGAATCAGCGCTTGTCTGATGGGTGACCCTGTTCGCTTTAACGGTGGCCACAAACGCTCGCGTTTTTGTACCGACGTACTAAGCAAATATTTTAGCTTCGTGAGCATTTGCCCAGAAGTCGCTATCGGCATGAGCACCCCGCGCGAACCCATTCGCTTAGTCAGCGCGGATGCCAACGACGACACGGTCCGCGCCTTAGGTACTGACAATCCAGAACTAGATGTTACCGATGCATTGGCGGAATATGGCCGGATGCAAGGCCAGCAGCAAACGCAGCTTTGCGGCTACATCTTTATGCAAAAAAGCCCGAGCTGCGGTGTATTTGGCGTTAAACGTTACCTAGCCAATGGCCATCCTGAAGGCACTACCGCTGGTATCTATGCCAGCCATTTCCAAGCGCAAAATCCATTACTACCGGTTGAGGAAGCGGGACGCTTGAATGACGCCGCCCTGCGCGAAAATTTTATGGTGCGCGTTTTTACGTATCGCGAATGGCAGTTATTCAAGGCCACGCCTGTCACTGCGGCACGTCTGATCGATTTTCACTCACGCTATAAATATTTAGTAATGGCGCACAGCTCAGTCCACTACAAATCAATGGGCCGACTACTCGCGAATTTAGCCAGCCAAGATATAAGCGCAATTGCAGACGAATACTTTACCCAGCTGATGACTGCGCTAGCAAAACCGGCGAGTCGTAAAATGCATACCAACACCCTGATGCACTTGCAGGGCTATTTAAAAATGTTTTTAACAGCGGGGGATAAAAAGGAATTAGAAGAACTGATTCATCAATATCGCCTAGGTATCGTGCCTTTAGTGGTTCCTCTGACCTTGTTAAAACATCATTTGTTACACCATGAGGGCGCGAATAATTACGCCCGCCAGCAGGTTTACTTGAATCCACATCCGTATGAGCTAGGTTTGCGGAACAGCCTATGAACCGCCTAGAAAATCTACCGACCTATCCTATTCGTGAGTTTGCACGGCTCACTGGGGTTAACCCAGTGACCTTGCGCGCTTGGGAGCGGCGTTACGGCATTATTCAGCCAATGCGTACAGAAAAAGGTCATCGCTTCTATACCGATACGCATGTCGAACGTGTGAATAATATTTTATATTGGTTAGAAAAAGGTTACCCAGTTCGCCAAGTTAAATTACTGCTGAGTGATTCGGTGCCGACCATTCCGGCTAATAGCGATGACTGGCAACAGCAGCAAAATGACATGCTTATGGCCGTTACACACCTAAATAGCCAAAAACTTGATGATTTGTGGAATAGTGGGTTAGCCAGCTATCCGATGGCCGTGTATTACGAGCGTTGTTTATTACCAGTATTAGAAGTGTTACGCGCCGATTACAGCCAGCCGTTACTGGTGCGAGCCTTCGAACACATGCTCGCACGTAAACTCACCGGGCTGATTCAAAGCCAGCATCGCCACAATGATGGCCCAACGCTACTAATGGCTACTAACCACGCCGATGCAGAGCTCAATTTACTCGCTAGTAGTTACGCCTTGGGCGCTGCCGCCTTTCGCGTAGAATATTTCGGTCACTGTTTAACACCAACCGACATCCAAATCGCTAGTCAGATCGTATCTAGTTCGTGGGTGTGGGTTCACTTCCATCCAAGTAACAACGATCAAGTGCAACCTTGGATCGATTTTGCCCAACAACATGAACGCACAGTGTTTGTTTCAGGAGCCGTGCCCGCAGCACTTTCGGCCAGTGAGAAAACCGTACGTTTACCAGAACAAACCGCTAAGCAGGTACAAATGTTTATTACAACTCTTGGAGGTCAAGCATGACTCGGCTCGTATGGTTTCGCACGGATTTGCGCATACACGATAACCCAGCACTGACTCATGCCTGCCGCGATCAAGATGACGATGTTTGTGCCATCGTTTTTAACACGCTTAAGCAATGGCAACAGCATGGCCTAGGCCCGCGCAAAATCAATTTAATGCAAGCGGCGATGATGGAGCTAAAACAGCAACTTGCTCAGCTTAATATTCCTCTGGCTATTGTTACCGTCGATAATTTTGCTGATTGTGTTAGTTATCTACAGCAATGTATGGGCTCACAGAGAGTCAGCGAACTGGCATTCAATTTGGAATACGAAGTCAACGAACGTAAACGTGATATCGTTGTTGGCCGCTGGTGTCAGGATCACGATATTATTGTTAATAAATTCCATGATCAGTGCTTACTGCCACCGGGATCGGTAAAAACGCAGCAAGATGAACCCTATCGAGTGTTCACACCCTTTAAGAAAGCTTGGCTGAATATCGTCAATAATCAGTTTGCGGCACCACTTCCGGCCCCTGCAGTACGCCAGCACAATGAAACGGCCTTTCATTTGTTGCAAGATCATACTGACATTACCACCCAAGCCGATGATCTTTGGCCAACGGACGAAGACAGCGCGCATAATCAACTTAATACATTTCTAGACGATGACGTGCTGCGTTATCACGAGCAGCGCGATTTACCCGATGCCGACGCCACGAGTAGAGTATCGTATTACTTATCTACCGGTTTGTTATCACCACGCCAATGTTTATACAGCGCTTGGTTAAAAAACGCCTGTCTTTTAAATGGCGGTGAAAACGGTATTGATACTTGGATTAATGAACTTATTTGGCGCGAGTTCTACCGCCATTTATTGGTCGCCTATCCTAGCCTGTGTAAACACAAAGCTTTTAAACCGCACACCGAACATGTGCCGTGGCGCAACTGTGAAAAAGACTTCAATGCTTGGTGCGAAGGTAAAACAGGCTATCCCATTATTGACGCTGCAATGCAACAACTACGACAACAAGGTTGGATGCATAATCGCCTGCGTATGATTACCGCCATGTTTCTAACCAAGCACCTACTGATTGATTGGCGCATGGGCGAAGCATTTTTTAATGAATATTTAGTGGATGCTGACCTAGCGTCAAACAATGGTGGTTGGCAATGGAGCGCTTCTACCGGCGCTGATGGCGCACCTTATTTCAGGATTTTTAATCCAACCACCCAGTCTGAACGTTTTGATAAAGACGGCTATTTTTTAATTCGTTATTTACCGGAACTTACCCGTTTACCGAGTAAATCACGGCATGCACCTAGTGCGGCAGAACGTAAACTATGCGGCTATCCAGCGCCGATAGTCGATCATAAAATGGCGCGCCAAAGAGCCTTGGACGCTTTCAAAAATACATTAGAAGTTGCTTAAGGCAACAAGCAACAAGGGAAGTGATTATGAACGAGCCATTACAGAAGCGATCACTGTGGAAAAACGTGCAGCGCTGGATCGACTCCAGCATAGATAACGATGAACCGATGACAAGCACCGAGTTTAACTGGGTGCGGACCATGCCATTTATTATTTTGCATTTGGCCTGCTTCGGCGTACTCGTTACTGGCGTTAGCACCACTGCAGTAGTGGTATGTCTGGCCCTATTTTGGCTGCGTTTATTTGCTATTACAGCATTTTATCACCGCTACTTTTCTCATCGCTCGTACAAAACTAGCCGCCCAGCCCAATTTATTTTTGCCTTACTCGGCAATATGTCAGCCCAGCGCGGGCCACTTTGGTGGGCAGCACACCATCGCGCACATCATCAACATGCCGATACTGATGATGACCTTCACTCACCGGTAAAGCGTGGTTTTTGGTGGAGTCACGCGGGTTGGTTTACATGTGATGCCAGTTTCAAAACACAAATGCACCGTATTAACGATTTCGCTAAATACCCAGAATTACGCTGGCTAGACCGCTACGATATCTTTGCCCCTATGTTGTTATTAGCCTTGTTATTCGTCGCCGGTGAACTTTTAGCAGCTTTCGCTCCGGCTCTTGAAACTAATGGTCTACAACTCATTGTCTGGGGCTTTGTGATATCCACCGTGATCTTATTCCATTCCACAGTGACCATTAATTCCCTTGGCCATATATGGGGAAAAAAGCGCTTCAACAACAAAGATGAAAGCCGTAACAACGCAATACTAGCCTTACTCACACTAGGCGAAGGCTGGCACAACAATCATCACCGCTGGGCGGTGTCTGCGCGCCAAGGCTTTTACTGGTACGAAATAGATATTACGTACGGCATTCTCAAAGTGATGAGTTGGTTGGGAATTGTTTGGGATTTAAGCCCAGTGCCTGCTCATGTATTAGAAGAAGGTCGTCGCGCCAACAATAATCGCAAGGATGCAAAGTAATGATGCCTGAAACGGAAGCCTTGCCACGCCATGAAAGATTTCAACAACTGTATCGAAATCTTTCAGCGAGCACAGTGAATAAAGAATCGCTGGGACAATGCTACCACCCAGACATTCAGTTCCAAGATCCCTTTCATCAAGTCAGTGGTTTGGATGTACTTACTCAGTATTTTGCCGCTATGTATGAAAATGTGAGCTATATCCACTTTGAATTTCATCGTAGTTGGCAGCAAGACAACACGAGTTTTATTCGTTGGACCATGAGTTACCGCCACCCAAAACTTTATGCTGGCAAGCAGGTCATTCATGTTGAAGGTGGTAGTGAATTGATTTGGCGCGACGATTTAATTATCGATCATCGAGATTTTTTCGATGGTGGCAACATGCTATACGAACACCTACCGGTCTTAGGCTGGGCCATCCGCAAACTCAAGGGGAGAATGCTATGACTCATAAACATCAAGCTCTGCCGATGGCCGAGCAAGTTATTTGGCTTATTGGCGCGTCTTCAGGCATTGGAGCAGCTCTGGTTGGTGAATTACAAAAAAACTGTAAAGCCCTGATCATCAGTGCTCGCAACGAAGATAAGCTACAAGAAGTTGCTACTGGTTTTGATAATGTCAGCATTATTCCTGTTGATATTACTCAACCGAGTACCTTGGCCCAAGCTGCTCAACAGCTCACGGATCGTTTTGGTCACATAGATACGTTAGTAGCTAATGCTGGCACCGCGGAATACGTTGATGTTAATCATTTCGATGCGGCTTTAATTCGTCGCGTGCATGAAACTAATTTTATGGGATTGGTAAACTGTGTTGAAGCGGCTCTACCGCTCCTACGTAAAAGCCAATCCGGTTACATTGTAGGCGTCAGTAGCAGCGTGGCTTATCTACCTATGCCGCGCGCTCAAGCCTACGGCAGTAGTAAAGCCGCAGTCAGTCATTTTTTAGAAGCTATGCGTGCTGACTTAGTGCATTTAGGCATGGACGTATCTATCGTGTGTCCTGGCTTCGTAAAAACACCGTTAACCGATAAGAACGACTTTCCTATGCCGATGCGCATCAGTGCCGAAGATGCTGCTCGCTACATGGTAAAAGGCATGCAGAAACGTCAGTTCGAAATTCACTTTCCCAAGCGTTTCAGCTATTTACTAAAATTAATCGGAAATCTCCCCGATTTTTTACGACTTCGTATTACCGCCAGTATGTCGCGTGCGGGCACTCCAGATAACAAGGATTCTCACTCATGAAAAAACGTATCGCCGTGATAGGCTCCGGTGTTGCCGGTTTAACCTGTGCATATTTATTGCGCGAGCGTTACGACGTTCATCTGTACGAAGCAAATGATTATCTAGGTGGCCATACCCAAACAACCGACGTTGAGATCGACGGAAAGACCTTTCCGGTAAATACTGGTTTTATTGTCTTTAACGATTGGACCTATCCGAATTTCATTAAATTGATGGATCAACTTGGCGTTGCCAGCGAAGATTCGGATATGAGTTTTAGTGTTAAATGCGAGCGCAGTGGGCTTGAGTATAATGGTCACTCTTTTGACTCACTGTTTGCGCAGCGCAGTAATTTTTTACGTCCGCGCTTCTGGTTTATGATCCGCGACATTCTGCGTTTTAATAAAGAAACGCGGGCAGAATTAAACGCTGGAACTCTGAGTGAAACTGAAACCTTAGGTAGCTACTTAGAACGCAAAAAATACAGCGATTGGTTCCGACGCTTTTACATTATTCCGATGGGTGCCGCTGTTTGGTCTTCTAGCGAAGCCATGATGATGGAATTTCCACTCTATTTTTTCGTGCGTTTCTTTAATAACCACGGAATGTTGAGTGTCGATGATCGCCCACAATGGCGCGTTATTAGCCGTGGCTCACGTAGCTATGTTGAAAAAATCCGGTCCTCTCTATCAGCCGCTCAAATTTACTTAAAAACGCCTGTGCTCGGAATTACTCGCGATGCCGATGGCGTAACCATCACCTCCAAGCGTGGCAATGAGCGCTTTGACGAAATTATTCTTGCTTGTCACAGCGATCAAGCATTAGCCATGTTGAAAGATCCAAGCTCGCAAGAGCAAGATATTTTAAGCGCCATCCCTTACAAGATGAACGATGTTGTGCTGCATACCGATCACAGCATCTTGCCGGTTCATCAAAAAGCTTGGGCTGCGTGGAATTATCATATTGGCCAACAAGATCAAGACACCGTTGCCGTTACTTATTATATGAACCGTCTGCAAAATTTTCCTGAAGACGGCACTCACTTTTGCGTGACCTTAAATAAAACCGCTGACATTGATCCTAGTAAAATTATTCGCCAATTCCGTTACGCCCACCCAGTATTTACGCTCAAGGGAATGGCCGCTCAAGAGCGACATAACGAAATTAGTGGTAGAAACCGTACGCATTATTGCGGTGCCTATTGGTTTAATGGCTTCCATGAAGATGGCGTGCGCAGTGCCTTACGAGTCACGCATGAGTTGGGAGTCGACTTAGCATGAGCTACCTCAGCAGTGCTATCTATACCGGTTGGGTTCGGCATCGGCGCTTCTCGCCGGTAAACAACCAATTGCGCTATAAAGCATTCATGGTGTGGCTGAACTTAGACGAAGTTGATGACGTGATGCAACGCCATCCATTTTGGTCGGCGAAACGCTGGGCACTAGCACAATTTAAACGCTCAGATTTCTATCGTGGCACTGAGTGTGGACGCGTACAAACTGCCAGCGATTTAAAGCGCTGTGTGCGCCAAGCGTTTATGCAAGAAACAGGGCAGCGCGTTGATACCGTGTGTTTACTAACTAATTTGCGCTACTTCGGCTATGCCATTAATCCAGTTAGTTTTTACTACGGATACGATGCGAACGGTAATTTACTGGGGATTTTATCTGAAATCACGAACACGCCCTGGAATGAGCGTTTTCATTACACGCTAACAACCGGCATTAATAATGGCGAACGAGGTATTGCACCGCAACGTATGCATACTAGCAGCGACAATACTCGCTTTGAATACCGCTTTGATAAAGTGTTTCATGTATCCCCCTTCAATCCATTAAAAATGGAATATCGCTGGGTTATGCCGATTCCTAACGACAATCTATTAATACATATGGATACTTTCAATGAAGGCAATAAAGACTTCGATGCCACCATGTCGATGCAACGTCAGCCTATGACAGCAGCAATGATGAGCATGGTGTTAAAGCAGTTTCCGTTGATGACATTAAAGGTTCTGTGGGGAATCTATGCCAATGCTTTGCGCCTTTGGTTAAAAAAGGCGCCCTTTTATTCGCACCCTGAAAACTCACCCGAAGATGACTTAAAACAAAATTTAGATACACGACAGGAGTATCCACGATGAAAACGCTCACTCTTTCGCACGATCGTATGCACTGGTTGGACAAAATTTGTCGTGGTGCCTTATTAAAAACATTATCACGCTTACACACCGGCGGCTTGCTGCTGCGCGAAGGTGATAATCGTATTGAATTTGGTGATACCAGCCAAATCAACATCAAGGCCGAATTGGTAATTAATGACTACGAAGCCTACCGCAGCATTGCTTTAAACGGCAGCGTTGGCGCTGGTGAGTCTTATATGACTGGCGATTGGAGCAGCCCAGATTTACCTAAGCTCATACAGGTATTGTCGCTTAATAAAGATGTAGTCGACAGCATTGACAGTGGCCTAGCCAACCTCGGGAAAATCGCTCTAAAAGCATTGCATTTTCTCAACAAAAATACCGAGAAAGGCTCACGCCGTAACATTGCCGCTCATTATGACTTAGGCAATGATATGTTTGAGCTATTTCTTGATCCAACCATGATGTACTCCAGCGGTATATTTCCAAGCGATACCGCCACGATGGAAGAAGCCTCAATTTATAAGCTCGATCGTATTTGCCAGAAACTGCAATTACAACCGAGTGATCATCTAGTAGAAATTGGTACTGGATGGGGTTCGATGGCTATTCATGCAGCCAAGCATTACGGCTGTGAAGTGACCACTACCACAATTTCAGAAGAACAATATGCATTAGCAGAAAAGCGTATTGCCGAAGAAGGCTTGCAAGATCGTATTCATTTATTGAAAAGCGATTACCGCGCTTTGGAAGGAAAGTTCGATAAATTAGTCTCCATTGAAATGATCGAAGCGGTTGGTCACCAATATCTAGATACCTACATCGGTACTATTAATCGTCTATTAAAAGACGATGGCATTGCTTTACTACAAGCCATCACCATTGACGATCAACGCTATGAGGAAGCTAAAAATAGCGTCGATTTTATTAAGCGTTATATCTTCCCAGGGAGTTTTATTCCATGCATTACCGCCATTCAGAATTCTTTTACTCGTAGCTCTGATATGAAGATGATTCACATGGAAGATATTACCCCGCACTATGCGCGTACATTAGCGGCATGGCGCGAACGTTTCCTAAAAAATCAAGATGCTATTAAAGCACTAGGATACGACGATACATTCATTCGTCTTTGGGATTTTTACTTTGCCTATTGCGAAGGTGGCTTTGCCGAGCGAGTGATTGGTGATGTGCAAGTAATATTTGCCAAGCCCATGAACCGTCGTACACCGATTTTAGGCAGCTTTTAGTAGGTTTTTTAATGAAGGTTAGCCAACGCGTCGATGTTATTACCAACCTAGTAGGCTTCCAAGCCTGCTGGGTCGCCTGTGTTGCTTATGGACAACCTTGGGCTGCCATCGTCGTGGCCGGATTGTTAATATGGCATTGTTTTATCGCTGATAGCAAAGAATGGCCATTAGTAGTGCTATTTTCATTGCTAGGCATTGGCTTAGATAATCTTAGTTATTTGCTTGGCTATATTTCGTTTCCAGACCATGACGGTTTATTCATTCCAACATGGCTTATGTTGCTTTGGTTAGCCTTTGCGACGACCTTACGGCATTCCCTTGCGACTCTGATGCGTTACCCTCGCGTTATCGTGCCATTAGCTCTTGTCGCAGCGCCTTGGAGTTACTTCATGGGACATCATCTTGGGTCTATCGATATCACTGGCACTGGCTATCTAGTGATTGCATTTGGCTGGGCGATCTTACTGGGGGTTTTTTCTTGGTGTTTTTTCAAGCCGCGAATGGCGTCAAGTGCTACCGATACTGATTCCAGTTCTATTAAGCAATCAAGGTCGTAATTATTATGCGTATTTTAAGCTTTATTATCGCTATTTTTATAGGCACGACAGCGAATGCCGAAATTCTTACGGTGAACTATGAAGGCGAAGCGTATTCACTCGACGATAAAGTACTGCTCTACCGCGAGGTTCACACGCTTATTATCGACAATGACATGCCGATTTCTCGTGAGGTAGATTATATTGATCCCGACGGAAAGGTCATTGCCCACAAAACCAGCACCTATAAAGGTACACCCACGACACCAGACTTTGAGTTAACAGATTTTCGTGACGGCTATCAAGAAAGTGCTGAAACCGACAATAAAAAACGTATTTTAAGTGTTAAAGAGAACACTGACAGTCCTGTTAGCATTAAGAGCCTAGACAAACCAGAATACACGACGGTAGTCGATGCTGGTTTCGATGAGTTTGTGCGTGAGCAATGGCAAGGATTACTGGCCGGCAAGACTGAAAGCTTTTCATTCGCGGCTCCTGCGCGCTTAGAGTATATCGATTTTAGGTTAATTCCGATTAACCAAGATGATACGACCCTGACCGTTGAGATGCGCTTAAAGTCGCGTTGGATAGCATGGTTACTCGACCCCATTCAGCTGACATATGACTTAACAAGCCAACGCTTGCTACGCTACAAAGGTTTAACAAACCTGCGTGATGATCAAGGCAATGGTATAAAAGCAGAAATCGTTTATCGTTACCCTTAAATTGCTCATTACAGTGTCCTATCGAGTTTAAACATGAATTGCCGCCACCTAAAATCACCCTATGTTTTGTTGTCTTTGATGATGTGGTCTACCCTCGTCTACGCAGATGACTTAGTGCTGGATAACGTCGAAGTCAGTGCGGAAGCAGACACACCGCTTAATGTTGTGAGCACAGAACAGCTATTAAAAGTGCCGGGAGCCGGCAATGATCCATTACGCGCAATAGAAAGCTTACCCGGTGTGGTGTTCAGCAAAGGTGGCGAAGCCAAACCGGCGATTCGTGGTTCATCACCGGATGACAACGCTTACTATATTGATCTAACACCGGTCGGTTATTTATTCCACACCGATGGCTCTAGTATTTTAAATGACAATGTTATCGAGTCATTTACCTTTATCCCCGGTGCCTTTGGTGCTGAATACAATAATGCCACCGGGGGCGTAATCGATACCCGCACACGTTCGCCTTATTACGATCAAAGCCAAGCCATCATTGATATGAGTTTATTACGTGCTGGCTTTTTAGTCGAAACGCCGGTTTCAGACGATCAAGCATTTTATTTTACGGCGCGACAAAGTTTATTTCAGTTTTATATCGAAAACATTATTGATAGTGATGAATTTGAATTCACTACCTTACCTGAGTTTTATGATTATCAAGGCAAGTACGAAGTACGACTAAATGCCACCGACACCCTCTCGTTGCAAGTAATCGGCGCACGCGACAAAGCAGCGGTGTTATTTACTGACGACTCGGCAGTGGTTAGTCAAGATCCCGGTAAATCCGGTGGCTTTGGCTTCGAACAGTATTTTAATAGCCAAGGACTACAGTGGGATGCTTTTTATAGCAATGGTTTAACACAAAGTATTAACCTTTCACAGTTAGAGCAGAAATTTCAATTTTTTGTTGGCAGCGGTAACTATATCAATGCAAAAGTTAACGACTATCGCCTACGCAGTCGCTTTAGCTATGCGCTGAACTATCGCCATGAATTGCAATGGGGATTGGAGTTTAGCGAACGTCATTTAGCCGCAATGGGCCGCTTTGAAGGTCCACCATGCGATGAATTTAAAAGTGACTGCCGCTTTGTTGAAGGTACCGAAATCATCGAAGCTGAAGATCACCCAGTAATTTATGAAACCAATGCGTTTCTGAGTGATAATTGGGACGTTAATGAAAACTGGACCCTCACTCCTGGCGTTTTACTGTCATACAATGATTACACTGAAAATGCCTATGTGGAGCCAAAACTTAATAGCCGTTGGATGTTTCAACCCGATTGGTGGCTAACCCAAGGCTATGGACGTTATCACAGCCTGCCTGAGAACTTTGGGCAGTATGCTAAAGAGTTCGGTAACCCAGAGTTAAACGAACCCAAAGCCACGCATTATGTCACCGGGCTAGAGCACCAGATGACACCTACTTTGTTATGGAAAATTGAGGCTTACTATAAAACGTTTGCCGATATTCCGATCGCACGTCCAAGTAAAAGTCCGCTCTACGATAGTCTCAGTGATGAGCAATACAATGCCTTACCGCGCTATACCAACGACGCGGAAGGCGACGCTTGGGGACTTGAGTTGTTTGTGAACAAACAATTAAGCCAACGCTGGTATGGCTGGGCTTCTGTTGCTTGGTCACGTACCCGACGGGAAAACACACTGACTAATGAAGATTTCCGCTACGCCTATGACCAGCCAGTGATCGTCAATCTAGTGGCAAACTATCAATGGGATGACGACTGGCAGCTTGGTTTCAAATGGCGAGTTCAAAGTGGTCAACTTGTCACTCCAATCGACGATGTAGTCGTAGATAGCAATAATCCAGACCTCTATAACCCTATCTATGGCGAGCCATACTCCGAGCGCCTACCTGTCTATCATCGCCTCGATGTGCGCGCTGACCGCACCTATCGCTTCGCTCGTTGGGAAATGGACCTATATATCGAGGTCTTGAATCTCTATGCGCAGCGTAATGTGATTGATTACAACTACGACAATGCCGACTACAGCGAGCGCAATGATGTACTTGATCTGCCCTTTATACCGTCATTTGGTATTCGAGCGCGGCTCTAAGATGACGATTGTCTAATGATAGGCTTAACTTTAGTACTACCCTTAAATGATTCAATACGAACATTTACAACATTATTGTTCCAAAAAAACTTTAAATTTTCTATTCTGACCCCATACTAAAGAAACCGGCGCTGTGCTGGTAATGGTAATCCAGTGACTCATACTGGAGCCTGAGTCACTAATGAGAGTGCATCTATGCTAATTGGCAAACGTGAAGAATTCGACCTCAACGAAATGGCTATTTTCGTGCATGTTGTAGAAGCAGGAAGCTTTACAGGTGCAGCCAAAAACTTAGGTCTACCTAAGTCAACGGTCAGTCGAAAGATCACGCAATTAGAAGAACGATTAGGTGTACGCCTAATACAGCGCACGACTCGTAGTCTACGTCTTACCGACACCGGCAGTGCATACTACAATCACTGTGCGCGGATTTTGGGCGAGATAGAAGAAGCTAACATTGCCGTAACGCAAATGCAGAGCACCCCAACCGGTACTTTGCGCATTACCGCTCCTGTGCTATTTGGTTCAACGGTATTGTCCGGCTTAATTGCCGACTTTATGGATGACCATCCACAAGTACAAATCGATTTAGTACTGACCGACCAGCGCTTAGATCTAGTGCAGGACGGTATAGACGTCGCTTTCCGCGTGGGTCAATTAGAAGATTCCTCATTAATTGGACGTCACCTTGGCGATGCTCGAGCCATCTTATGTGCAAGCCCTGAGTATGTGAAAAAGTATGGTGCCCCGAAACATCCAAGCGAGCTACAAGAACACACCTTAATGACAGCGTCGCAGTGGTCTCAATGGCAGTTACAAGGCCCCAATGATCAAGTCCACAATTTACAACTAAAGCCGCGACTGCAAGTTAACGACTTTGCCAGTTTGTACACATTAGCACTTGCTGGTGCCGGTATTGCACCTCTACCAATGCTTATCGCGGCGTCAGCTATTAGAGCGAATAATTTAGTACCTGTGCTAAGCGATTGGCCATTCGAGGCAAGTCCTATTCATGCCCTGTATCCGAGCAACCGACATCTATCCGCCAAGGTGCGCAGTTTCGTCGATTTTGTAATTGAATCTGTACGCCCAAATCCACCTTGGGAAGTGGATATGGACGACACAACTGAACCAACGTCAAAGAAAATTGCCCAAACACATTAAATTAAAGATGATCTGATTACGATAAGGAGCATATGGACATGCACATAGCATTAACCATGTTTGCATTATTACCACTCTCGCTATTACTTGAGGGTTGTGATGCCAATAATGCGATGGCGGATACCTATAAAGCGACAATTGAAACACCGTCACATTCGGCGCGTACTAGCGTCGAACATCAACGTGATCAATATCGTCATCCAGCCCAGACGCTACAGTTTTTTGACGTACAACCAGATCATACCGTGGTTGAAATCTGGCCTGGCAGTGGTTGGTACAGTGCTATTTTGGCGCCTTATTTACGAAACAAAGGTAAGTTTATTGCTGCTCATTGGCCACATGACAGTAAGGTAGAATTTTTCCGTAAAACTCGAGAACAATACGATCAGCGTTTTACTAAGCATCGTGATGTTTATGGCAGCATTGATATCGTTGAACTAGAACCCCCAACTTATATGGATCTTGGGGAAGCAGGGCAAGCGGATCGAGTACTTACCTTCCGTAATGTTCACAACTGGATGCGTACAGGACAAGAACAAGCCGTATTTGATGCCGCCCATGTTGCCTTAAAGCGTGGTGGTATATTGGGGGTGGTTGAACATCGCGCACCGCAGAATTTTACCCGAGAACAAATGATTGAGAGCGGTTACGTTAGCGAAGCTTATGTAACTGAACTGGCGATTAATGCTGGTTTTGAACCGTTTGAGCATTCTGAAATTAACGCTAACCCTAACGATACACACCTATATCCAGCAGGCGTTTGGACATTACCTCCGACGTTGCGCCTAGGTGATCAGGATCGTGAAAAATACCTCGCCATTGGTGAAAGCGACCGCATGACGCTGTCGTTTCGCAAGCCTTAACACCCTCTTCTTTTTACTTCGATTATGATCGTACGCAGGCTCTTAGCTTGCGTCGTCCGGTTGCTATCAATATTCATACTTATCATGGCTCTGCTATTCGGGCAGTGTCGTCCGCCGCATCTTTACACTCTTCTGATTGAATACTGTTTTTATATACAGTACTGTATTTATCAACAGTAAGGCTACTCGCGGCGTAAAGTCGTTCAGAGGTGAAGTATGGCATCACTCGAACAGGTTCTTCAGCAAGGCCAAGTCTGGCAGGCTCAGCAACACCTACCTCCACAGCATCAGACTATTAGCAGTGGCTATGCCGCCCTAGATGCACGTCTACCCAATGGCGGCTGGCAACCCGGACAAGTATGCGAAATTTACCACCAAGGCGGCGGTGTCGGGGAACTTAGTATTGTTATTCCAGCACTGGCTAAGCTAAGCCAGCAAGCGCGTTGGTTGCTTTGGGTTGCTCCGCCAGCCATTCCTTATGCTCCTGCACTCGAACTCGCCGGTGTGCGCAGTGAACGTATTCTGATGGTACATCCACGTTCATACAAAGAAGCGGTATGGTGCATGGAAGAAGGCCTAAAAAGTGGTCACTGCAGTGCGGTACTTGGCTGGTTACAAGAATGGGATAAACAGCATATCCGGCGTTTACAAATTGCTGCCGCCGATAATCGCAGCCATTGTTGGCTATGGCCGCAAACGGGATTAGATACTTCAGGCTCGCCGGCAGCATTGCGTTTAGAAGTTGCTCGCCAGCAAGCCGATACATTGCAAGTTACCTTTCACAAACGTCGTGGTTCTTGGCCCTGCGAACCTTTTAATCTGCATTTATCTGATCATGGTTATGCGCTCGCGGGTTAATCCACAAAAAGCGCAGGGCTGGTTGTATCTATATTTCCCCAGCTTTTATCGTCATAGCTTACTCAGCCTTGCCAGTGAGCCTTTAGCCATATTGCATGGCCAAGGGCATCACATCATTGATCATAATATCAGTGCTGAAAAAGCCGGAATTACTCTGGATATGCCTTTAGCCAGCGCCTTATATAGCTGCCCCAATTTAATAACCCATACGCTAGACTCATCGCGGTTACAGCATTTATTACAACAGCGAGCATTATGGGCCTATCAGTTTTCCGCTCAGGTGAGTCCTGACACCCAATATGCAGAACAAGGCCATGCTGGCTTATGGCTAGAGGCAGGAAGCATGTTGCGTTTATTTGGCGGGCTAGAAGCTTTTTGGCGGCATATCGACGATGCCTGTCGGCAACAAGAATGGCCGGTACAACTGGCCGCAGGATTAACACCGCTGGCAGCACGTTTATTAGCACGAGCCAACAAAGGATTTCCGAGTTTAGAGCACGCGACAATCAACAGTGCCTTGCAAGCATTACCCTTACTGCAACTGGATTTTAATGCGGCTGATACGCTGGCATTACAGCGTTTAGGCATCAACACCTTAGGCGAGTTATTACGCTTACCTTTAGCCGAGTTGGGACGTCGGATAAATCCCAATTTAGTCCATACGCTGCAACAACTTTCGGGCAGTAAAAAACATACTCTGATGCAGTTTAAGCCACCATTAAACTTCCATGACAATGCATTATTCATGTACGAAGTAGAGCACCGTAACGGCTTGCTGTTTCCTCTCTCGCGCTTACTAGAAAGCCTCAGCGGTTTTTTACATCACCGCCAACTGAGTACACGTTGGCTCAAGCTACGTTTGCAGCATGCAGAGCCACCCGATACTTATTGGCAATTTGAATTAGTTCGCCCAGAGTATCGTCATAGTGAATTACTCAATGTTTGTCGTTATCAATTAGAACGAAAACAATTACGCGCTCCAGTACGTGAATTGCATTTAAGCGTTACCCGTTTTCTTGATCGTAAAGCAGAGCAAGGCGGCTGCTTACAAGATGCCGACACGCAAGCAACCGTATATCAAGTACGTGATGATGCCGCATTACTTAACCGCTTACAGGCGCGTTTAGATGAAGAACAAGTGCAATGCTTAAAAGCAACAGCTGATCCACGCCCAGAGAAAGCGTGGCAAACATACTCATTGCAGCAAGCACAGCATAAAACGACACAGTCAATACAGGCCCGACATGCAAAACGGCCTTTGTGGTTATTACCTAAGCCCCATCCTTGCCCTCCTCCCGAACATATTCTGCATGGTCCTGAACGCATCGCCAGCGGTTGGTGGGACGACCACGCAATACGCCGCGATTACTATCAGGTATTGTGCCGCCAACAACTCATTTGGGTATTCAGAGACGACCATGGTCAATGGTTTGTGCATGGCTATTTTGGCTAACGGATACCATGGAACATTTACTAAAAACATTTCGCTATGCCGAACTACATTGCCTCAGTAATTTCAGTTTTTTACGCGGTGCATCTCATCCAGAAGAGCTAGTGCAGCGCGCTAACGAGCTAAATTATGAAGCTCTGGCTATTACTGACGAATGCTCGGTCGCGGGCGTGGTGTGTGCACATCGCGAAATTAAAGAGCATCAACTGAACATTAAACTGATTGTGGGTAGTGAGTTTAATTACCAGCAAGAGTGCTATGTTTTACTGGCTCCTCATCGCCAAGGCTATGCCGAGTTATGCCAATTTATTACCCGCTGTCGTCGTGCTGCAGTCAAAGGTTCTTATGATTTCAAACCAGAGTGGTTACTCGACTTAAAATACTGCCTATTATTGTGGCGCGGCCCATCGTTAAACGAAAAATCGCTACTCATGCAGCACTTTAATGGGCGCTTATGGCTACTTGCTGAGCGGCTTTTAGATGAACATGACGATGTGAATTTTGATCATGTTTTACAGCTCGCAGCTGAATACAAACTGCCGGTTACCTGCGCCAATTACGTCCATATGCACAGTACCGAGCGCCATGCTTTGCAGGATTGCCTAACAGCGATACGTCATAATGCTGCCATTAACGATATTGCTCAGCATTTATTTTCTAACGCTGAACGACATTTACGCTCACCCAAAAAACTCCAACATTTATATTCCAGTGCCTTATTAAATAGCACACTCGATATCGCTAATCGCTGTCAATTCTCATTAGATGAAATCGCCTATCAATACCCTGAAGATGGCGTACCTAAGGGACAGAATGCCAGTGATTATTTACGCGATCTGGTCGAAAAAGGGCAAAAAATACGTTTCCCTAACGGTAGTAAAAAAGCAATCCAAGAGACAATAGAGAAAGAACTAAAGCTTATAAAATACAAAGGCTATGAGCATTACTTTATCACTCTATACGATGTCGTTCAGTTTGCTCGTAGCCAAGATATCCTCTGTCAGGGACGTGGTTCGGCGGCAAACTCTATCGTTTGTTATTGCTTATTTTTAACCGAAGTTAATCCCGAAGAAGTACAACTACTCTTCGAGCGTTTTATCTCGGAAGAGCGTCATGAACCACCGGATATTGATATCGACTTTGAAAGCCAACGGCGTGAAGAAGTCATCCAATATATTTACCGCACCTACGGGCGCGAACGCGCAGCTTTAACCGCAACAGTTATTCGCTACAAACCGCGCAGCGCCTTACGCGATGTGGGTAAAAGCTTAGGGCTAAATAAAATTCAATTAGAGCATGTCATGGCACGCTATGCAGGTCGTTATCACTCAAGCTCTTGGCTGGATGCCGTCTTTCCACTATCTGAGACGAATCCACATCAAGCACGTTTTCGCACCTTGATCGAACAGCTACTAACCTTTCCTCGTCATCTATCCCAACATGTAGGCGGTTTTGTCATTGCCAATGGTTTATTGGGTGATCTCGTGCCTATTGAAAATGCCAGTATGCCCGACCGTACGGTTATTCAATGGGACAAAGAAGATCTCGAAACCCTAGGATTAATGAAAGTCGATATTTTAAGCCTAGGCATGATGACAGCGATTCGCCGTAGTTTGCAGGCATTGAATATCACCATGAGTGATATCCCACGCGAAGATCCAGCCACCTATGCCATGTTACAACGCGCCGATTCAGTCGGGGTTTTTCAAGTAGAGAGCCGCGCACAAATGAATATGCTGCCGCGGTTAAAACCACGAACCTATTATGACTTAGTGATTCAGGTTTCGATTGTTCGCCCCGGCCCTATTCATGGCGATATGGTGCACCCTTATTTAAAACGACGTAATGGTGAAGAAGTGCCAGATTACCCCATGGCAGCCTTAAAGCCCATTTTAGAACGCACCTATGGCGTGCCGTTATTTCAAGAACAAGTTATTGCCTTTGCGATGGTTGCCGCCAATTTTAGCGCTGCAGAAGCCGATCAACTTAGACGTTCCATGGCGAGCTGGCGCAAGAAAGGTCATATGCATATTTTGCAGCAACGCTTGCGTACGAATATGTTAAAAAATGGGTTTAGCGAAGAATACATTGCTCGTATTCAACGCCAATTAGAGGGCTTTGGCGAATACGGTTTTCCTGAGTCTCACGCTGCGAGTTTTGCTTTATTGGTTTACATTACCGCATGGCTGAAGTGTCATCATCCCGCGATTTATTTAGCTGCTTTACTCAATAGCCAGCCGATGGGATTTTATAGCCCAGCGCAACTTATCGAAGATGCACGACACCATAGCGTCACCATAGAAGCCGTCGACATTAACCACAGCAACTGGGATCACAGCGCCAACCATAACGCAGTACGCTTAGGCTTACGTTTAGTGAAAGGATTGCAACGAGCTAGCGCCCTGCGACTGTGCGAACAACGGCCCATCGGCGGTTATAAAAGTATTCAAGAATGTATGCGTGCAGCGAATCTGAATAAGCACGAATTAGAAGCACTGGCCTCGGCCAATGCCTTTGGTGACCTTGCCGAACATAGATACCACGCGCGCTGGCAAGTAGCTGAGCCGCAACAAGGCGATTTACTACGAAATGATTTATCCGAAGATAGTGGTGTTTGGCCGCTATCAGCACCCAATGAAGTCGCAGATTTATTAGAAGATTATCACAGCATGGGAGTGACATTAGGACGCCACCCAATTGAGATCTTGCGCGAGCAAGGCCACCTCGGCAGTAGCATTACCGCGCTTGGCTTACGTCAGCTAAATCATGGCGATGAATGTTTTGTGAGTGGTTTAGTCACCTGTCGACAACGCCCAGGAACCGCCGCCGGAGTTACCTTTGTAACTCTTGAAGATGAAACCGGCTGCACCAATGTCGTGGTCTGGTTGAGAACCGCACAACAGCAACTACAAACCTTATTAAATGCCCGCATCATGCAGGTGTACGGCCATGTCGAAAAAGACAGCAACAGCGGTGTTACCCATTTAATGGCGTATCGACTGTTAGATTTAAGTTCGGCGTTAAAACAACTAGAAATTAAATCTCATGATTTTCATTAGTTATTGTTCGTTAAATCCTTTTAAGACTTTATATTCAATTTCAGTATTTGTAGCGGATATTATTTCGATTCTCGCGCCCGCATATCCAATAATACTACTCTGACTCAAATCGTATTCAACTTCCGTATTAAAAGCAGGTCTGGCAAAATTATCACTAAATTCTCTATAAATTATTTTCAGTCTATCACCAATACGTCCACCATAAACTAGCGTCCGACGAAAGCTCTCACTCGTGATAACTGTTTCATTCTTACGATTACCATAAATCGTACCACACACTTGCAAATCGAATGGGCGCACAATACAAAATTCGCGATTAGATCGTTTATAAAGAACAGTAGCGGAAGCATCAGGGCTAGGAATGATCAAACCTGAATAAATTGTGTAGCCAGATCCGATATCTTGAACAAAATATTCATATTCCAAATCTCCTCCAACCTTATTAAGCTTACCAGGCTTGATTTTATAACCTACAATTTGACTTTCTCTAGTAATTTGAAAAACATCTTTAGTCGTCGAAACGCCTTGATCTAAGATAGTCTCACCTAGACCAACTGATTCAATGACATTTAGGCTAGGTATGTTGAACTTCTGCATCGATGGCTGGTAGTTATATTTAATAGTCGTGGAAGCACAAGCAGTAACTAGAATAGAAAAAACAATCATTGAATATTTCATAGATTCATCCTTGATAAAAACCAAAATTTAAGTATTGATGCAAACGTAGTCTAATATACCCAACGTGTTTATCTCCAATCTTCATACTTTATGAACCAGTCTGCGCATCATGCCGCCTCAGCACCATAACCAAGAGAATCGCAGGAATACCCAACATGGCCGCAACGACGAAGAAGTCCGCGTAGCTACTGCTGTCTACTACCCAGCCTGAAAATCCGCTAATAAATTTCCCCGGCAAGGTCATTAACGAGCTAAACAAGGCATACTGAGTCGCGGTATAGCTCTTATTCGTCAGGCTCGATAAATAAGCAATAAAAGCGGTGCTGGCGATGCCACCACTGAGGTTGTCGGCACTTATCACAAAGCCCAGCCAAAACAATGAAGGGGTTGCTGTTAGAAACTGTGCCTCAATTCCTTGGGCATTAGTCATAGATGAGAAACCAACGGTCGCCAGCAAAGCAAATAAAAGGTTGGTGGCAGACACCAAAATAGCCCCGAGCAGTAATGGCTTAAATATGCCCCATTTCACCACCAGCGCCCCGCACAATAGCGAGCCAAAGATGGTCATGAAGAAACCGAAGAATTTTGCCACCCAAGCGATATCTGTTTTGCTGTAGCCTAAGTCCAAATAAAACGGATTGGCCATTACGCCCATGCTGATATCACTTAAACGGAATACTGCGATAAAGATCAATATCAGTAAGGCGAACGTGCCATTACGCTGAAAAAATTCCAGCATAGGGCATATAACCGCCCCTAATAAATGCCGCTCCCAAGCCGGACGCTGGGCTAGATTCATCGGCCGACCCATTACTTGATCAACCATTTGCGCATCCATCAAGCGCTGCTCATCAGCACTGCGATGCGCCGGTTCATCGGCCCAAAATAAGGCGACAATACCAAGCGTCATACAAGCGGCCATAACAACATACGCGCTGTGCCAATCAACGACATCGGCAATATAAAATGCGCCCGCACCCGATACCAAGAGCGCTAGCCGATAGCCAAGAATATAGCCCGCAGACATAGCGCCCTGAACTTCATCGGGTGCGGATTCAATACGAAATGCGTCTAACGAAACATCTTGGGTCGATGATGAAAAGGCGATTAATAAAGCGGCGGCGGCGACCCAAAAGAGGCTATCTTGCGGATTCATTTGGCTAAGCCATAGCAGTCCGCCGATAATGCCGAGTTGACCACTGAAAATCCAACTACGCCGCTGTCCCAATAAGGGATACAAGAGCGGAATACGTAAGCGATCGACAACGGGCGCCCAGAAAATTTTGATGGAATAGGTCATACCGACCCAAGCAAAAAAACCGATCGCCGTACGTTCTACTCCGGCGTCACGCAACCAAGCAGTTAGGGTTGAAAACACCAACAAGTAAGGCAATCCAGCAGAGAAACCCAGCAAGGTAATGACCATGACTGGCTTCTGCCGATAAATGGCTAACGCGTCGCGCCACCATTGTAGTGACGCGTGCAGGGAGGACATCAATCTTTGAAGTTCTTGAATGCCAACGGCATGCTGATGCTTTCGTCAGTGCGGAACATGGCCATCACAGCTTGCAAATCATCACGAGCCTTGCCTTGGATGCGCACAGTTTCACCCTGTACCGAGGCCTGCACTTTGATCTTGCTGTCTTTAACCATTTTTACCATTTTACGGGCTAAATCACTGTCGATCCCCTGGCGCATAGTGGCCATTACCTTCACTTGCTTGCCTGAGCCTTTGAGGTCGCTGTATTCAAGACAGCTCACCTTGATGCCACGCTTAATCATATTGCCAGACAAAATAGGCTTCATCTGATCAATCTGAAATTCGTGATCGGCAATCATAGTGACGATCAAATCTTTCAATTCAAAACTTGCATCGACACCGCGAAAATCAAAGCGCGTGCTTAACTCACGATTCGCTTGATCAACGGCGTTTTGGGCTTCGTGCTTATCTACTTCAGAAACAACGTCAAACGATGGCATAACAATTCTCCTCAAATGCCGCATTGTAACCCTTGCAACAAGAAAAAATCCAAAAACCAACACTGGCAAGGCGAATAACTTGAACTACCTTTATAGCTATGGAAACAAAAATGATGTTGCACGGCGCCGGCGTTTACTATTTCGCCCTCTCTGGTGCACGAAGCCAAGGTATCTTTCAGTCGGTTTTTGAATACGACTACGGCATCCGCTTATTAGCGGAGCTGCGCGGCTGCCGCTTGCTTGCCTATGTACTCGATGAAAACTCCATTCGCTGTGTCATGCGTTGCGACCGCGACTGGACCGAAGTATTAGAAGACATACAGGTCGCGTTCAATCAGCTGCATGAGCGTTGCTGGCAACAAACCAAGCCGGTATTGTCTGAGCAAGGCATAGTGTTACTGGTTGATGAGCAGGCTTACCTCACCGATCTGATTATTCAAATGCATCGCTTACCACAAACGCAACGACTGGTAGCAGACGCCTGTGTGTATCCATGGAGCAGCGATCATCATTACCGCGACCTCAACCCACCTAAGTGGATTGATACCCAGTCGATGCTGAATTTGCTGTGCCAAACCCGTCACAACACGGCAACCCGCTATCAAGCCGTAATGGAACAGCCGCACGTAGTTGAGTTAGACCTTGAGCACGGTTGTCATCCGTTGTATCAGGCACTCGCACGCGATCACTTCATTAATCAGCATCAAGCTCGCAATGCGGTCACAGGGGTGAGTCGCACGCCAGAAGAGTTACAACGTCTGTTAAACGATGCCTGTGATCTTATTGCTGGGCGCTTTAGTTTAACCCGCGACGAGCTGTTAGATCGAACACTGCGCCGCCAGTATGCTCGACTCATGCCGTTAGTCGTTTGGCTACTCAGTGAGCGTGGCTTAACCCACGAAACCATAGCCAATTTAATCAAGGAAGATGAAGAAGTTTTGCCCCTTTGGATTCGCAGTGTACCGGCGGATCATCCCGATACTTTACTCGTCAAACTCAAGGCCCTATGGTCGCCGGATTTGGCTAGCCTGCAATTAGCATCCTCAAATGGAAAAGCTAAGCCCGTAAAATCTGCGGTAAAACCGGCGGCCATCAAAGCCTCTACCGACAACGATGATAGCGCGCCCCTCGCTAACGTTTAATTTCCGCACCAACCTATACCCGCACCACATGACGGCACGCCTCGGACGTGCCTATAATCCGGCTATGACATTATCAATCGGCATTCTCGGACTCGGTGCTCTCGGCACCCTTATGGCATGGCACTGGCGTGACCATGACTGCATGGTCATTAGTAAAGACGGTAAGCCCGTGTTTCGTCAGCTTGTGACTGCCAATAACACCGACCAGCTGCAACTTGCACATTGGCAAAATGAAAACTTAGACTGGCTGGTAATCACCACCAAGGCCGCCGATACGCTGAGCGCAATCACTCCACTGGCAGACCACCTGCATCGAATTAAGCGCCTTGTGTTACTGCAAAATGGCATGGGCCAACAAGCAGCAGTCGCCGACTGGCTAAGCACACAAAATAACCCGCCCGAGTTATGGCTTGCTAGCTCCACAGAAGGGGCATATCGCCAAAATCGCAGTGATGTCGTCTATGCAGGTCAAGGTCAGACTTTTATTGGACGTTATCAAGAGGGGCTTGTTCAGAACAGACTTAGTCACGACAGTCAGGAGTGCAACAACTGCGATTCCTATCTGCCTATGCGCACAGTATACGCACCCGACATGCTGGATAGACTACGACATAAATTAGCCATTAATGCCGTCATCAATCCACTGACAGCCTTATATCGCTGTCGTAATGGTGAACTTGTCACAAATCCGGACTACCGTCGTCACTTACAATTGTTAGCGGCGGAAATCGCTGGCTTATATACTTTTTTAAATTGGTCTTTGCCTTGGAATTTACTCACCCAAGCTGAACAAGTGGCAACTGCTACAGCCGCTAATCAATCATCGACACTGCAAGATGTACTGCAACAGCGACCAACCGAACTGCCTTATATTAACGGCTATTTATTGGCTCAAGCAGAACAACATGAGTATGCTCTACCGCATTGTGCAGAGCTTATGACACAACTAAGCAACGAATTAATATGCGAATGATTTTCGTCAGCGGAATACCATCCTCATGCTAGCCCGGCAAAAAGCCATGTTAGCAACCTTAGTTATCTGTGGTTTGATTATCGCATTAACCACAGTTGCCTATATCTTAGCGGCTGAACGTGTTGGTCGAGAGCAATTAGCACCCGAAATCAGCCGCACCTTTGCTGATTTATTGCAAGCTCAAGTCATGCAAAATGAAATAAAAGGCGTCGCTAAAGAACGTAAAAATGAAGAAGCGCAGCTGCATAAACTGCAAAGTTTAATGCATCGTATGACCCAGCATTATCAGGTCAATGAAATGGCGCTCTACAACACCGAAGGACAGCGTGTTGCTCATAGCTTTTCACAAAATGAAACCTCATTACTCAGCACTAATTTAACTGCAACTTCCAGTAAGAAAAACATACATCGCTATCAATTGCGGGTGGCAGAACAACCTATGTCGTTGTTAATTAGCACCCAAGTATCATTACCAAATTTCTTTTACTTAGATACGTTAACCACGGCGCTACTGGTCGTGACGATGTCGGCCTTACTGGTATTCTTTCTTTACGCTTTAACCCGAAATTGGCAACGTACCCCTTATCAAAACTTATTACATGACATTCGCACCGCAACCCGTAATGATAATGACGAACGCATCACGATTAGTACGCAAGATCCAGATATTAAGCCTTTAGCCGAAGCACTAAACGATCTATTTTGGTTACGCAATCAGCGTACCCAGCATCTTAAAACAGCGCATCAGCAAGCTGAGAGAGCGCGTTTACGGGCCACTCGTTTATCAACTGAAACGCGGCAAATGAACGAAGATTTAGCCCGAGAAGTTTCTGTGCGTCGCGGCATTGAAGTACAACTTAAAAATACCAAGACACTACTTAACGGCATTTTAAATGCCATGCCATCCGCACTGTTTGCACTCGATGCTCGTAATCGTATCGTACAGTGCAATCAGCAAGCCGGTGATTGGTTAAATAAAGAATATACTCAACTTGTTGGGCTGCCGTTATTGACCCTCGTACCTGAACTCGCTAACCAAAACATATTACCGAGTAGCCCAGCGGTAGCCGCTCGCATGGAAAAAATAGAGCGTTTAACGATTCAAAGCTTCGAAAGGCCTATGGTAACCGATGTACTCGCCTACCCTCTTCCTTATGGACAGCAAGCACGTGTCGTAATCCGTATTGATGATGTAAGTCAGCGTCAGCGTATGGAAGAAATCATGGTGCAAACAGAAAAAATGATGACGGTAGGTGGATTAGCGGCAGGCATGGCGCATGAAATTAATAATCCGCTCGGTGCAATTTTGCAAAATCTACAGAATATTCGCCGTCGCCTACAACACAATTTGGTCGCTAACCAAAAAGTTGCAACGAAAGTCGGGTTACCCCTCGATAAGCTAGAAGAATATTTAGAGCAAAGAGCCATTTATCAATTTTTCGATCATATCCAAGATGCCGGTGAGCGAGCGGCTCAAATCGTTGCTAATATGCTGCAATTCGCACGTAATGATCACCTCCAAAAACGACCTGTAGATGTTCAAGAATTAATCGACACCACACTCACAATCGCCAGCAATGATCTATCTCTACGCCATATTGATGTCGAATTAGATAACACAACAACAATTCCTCAAGTTATTTGTGTACCCAGTGAAATTGAACAGGTGCTGCTAAATTTATTAAAGAATTCACAACAAGCCTTAGAGTCTTATGAGCCAGATCCTGCTGTAGAGCCGAAGTGGCGTCCGCGTGTGCGTATTCGTGCCAGCTGGGACGACGAACGAATTTGCATCACCATTGAAGACAACGGTCCAGGGATACCAAGTGATGTCGTCGCTCACATATTTGAACCCTTTTATACCACCAAGGAAGTTGGCCAAGGAACAGGGCTAGGGCTATCAGTGTCTTACTTTATTGTCACCTCACACCATCAAGGCCAACTAAGATACCGTCCAATTACTGATGACCATGGCGCCTGCTTTGAACTCTGCTTACCGCATAACGATGGCCCTCATCGCTTACTGCTCTAGCCTACCCAACCTACCAATACCCGCTTCACCCTTGACCTAGAAGGTCTATACCGATAACCTGCGCGCAATTCAGGTGCCCAACCTCAACACGTTGGGTTAAACGGGAAGACTGGTAAGTTGTTGCAACAGAGCGACAGCAAATCCAGCGCTGCCCCCGCAACGGTGATCGGTCATACCGTCGACAATCTGCCACTGTGCATAGCATGGGAAGGCGTCGATGGTGAGTATAAACTCAGACCGTAAGCCCGGATACCGGCCTGAGTTGCACATGTACAAGTATTGCGGTGGGCAGTACGGGTAATGGTCACGCCCTGACTGAATACTGCAACCAGCATAGTTCAGGTCGAACGCCACATCCCAATTATTCCCCGCCGATTGGTCCTTACCTTTCGGAACTCAAATGAAAAAATTATTGATTTTATCCGTTGCTTTGGCAACACCAGCATTTGCTCAACAGCTCGACACTCAAACGACGATTGCCAGTCGTGTTGCCGAAAATGCAATTAATCCTGCGCAAGTGGTTTTATTTGATCGCGCTGACATTGAAGCCTCAAATGCTCAAACGCTAACCGATCTATTAGCCACTCAGGCAGGATTTCAGTTTTCTAAAACCGGTGGTGTTGCGCAAGCGAGTAACCTCTACATCAATGGTCTAGACAGTAAGCAGATCGTTTTCTTAATTAACGGTCAACGCATCGGCTCGGCAACTGCGGGCACAACCGAATTTCAATTAATTCCTCTAGAACAAATTGAACGCGTAGAAATCATCAAAGGCTCACGAGCTTCTATTTATGGCGCCGATGCACAAGGCGGTGTAATTAATCTTATTACTCGCCAAGATGTGCCGAGCACGACCATTAATACCGCAATTGGTACAGATGAAACTCGTCAGATCGGTGTGCGCAGCGCGGCTAAACTGGGCGATACCAGCGTGTATATCAGCGCCTTGCACAATGCAGCAAGAGGCTATGATATCAAAGAAAACAGCGATACCGATGCCGACGGCTACGAACGCAACGGCGTTACCGCAGGCGTTAGCTATCAATTTACAGACGCCCAATCCGCGGGCCTAGACTTACAAGCGAATAAAGGCAATTACCAATACGACAGCAGTTTTGGTGGCGACGAAGCCGATTTTGATAATCGTGTAATTTCCGCCTTTTACCAGCTACAAACGACTCGTGCTGACGTGCGTCTACAAGCAGGAAAAAGCTTAGATAAAAGCTGGAATTTCGGCCAAGGTATTTCTCGCTCCAGCGCCGATTTATTCTCGACCGAGCAAGACAGCTTGGATCTAACTGGTTTAATTCGCATTAATCCTAAGCATGCTGTTTTAATTGGTGCCGATTATCGCAAAAGCGATGTCAGTGCTAGCGACACCGCATACGACGAAACCAGCATTAGTACTCAAGGCGGGTATTTAGGTTATCGATTCCACGGTGAAAATATCGTTTTAGAAACGGGCAGTCGCTACGATGATGATGAGCAATATGGTGATTTTTGGTCATTTAATACCAATGCTGTTTTGAACTTTAGCAATGGCGATAGCTTGGCGTTGGGGCAAGCAACTGCTTTCCGTGCTCCAACGTTTAACGAGCTATATTATCCTAGCTATGGCAATCCGGATTTAAGTATAGAACGTTCTCGCATTTGGAATATTGATTACACTTTACCATTGGTTGATGGCAGCCTACTGATTAGCGGTCAACGAGCATTATTTACCGATCAAATTGATTCAACACCAAGAAACATCGGTCACTCTGAGATCAATTCTTTAACAATTACTTGGGAGCAACACTGGAGCCGTGCATTTTCTAGTCGTTTAATTCAAGAGTGGTTAGATGCACAAGACCTCGATAACGATCGCCGTTTAGCACGTCGCGCCCCACGCGTTAGCAAAGCGATTGTGAGCTATCAAGCGAACCGCTGGGATGCCAATATCGAAGGCAGTTATCATCAGCGCAGTGTTGAATACACTTGGATGGGTGATAGCATTCCGTTAGCAAGCTACAGTGTATTCAACGTAAATACGAACTATCAGGTCAACAGCCAATTAAGCCTAGGCTTGCGTATAGAAAACCTACTAAATCATGACTATAGCACTGCCAATGGCTATATTGCCGAAGGTCGCTACGCACAATTAAGTGGTCGTTTTCAGTTTTAATTAAAGAGCACACATCATGGGAAATAGACTGTCACGTATTACGACTAAAACCGGCGACAAAGGCGAGACAGGCCTTGGTGATGGCAGCCGTATCAGCAAAAGTAGTCAGCGCATTCACTGCATTGGCGACGTTGATGAGTTGAACTCATGGGTGGGGATGCTACGTGCATCCCTATCGAATGACGATGGTCTACAGCCCATGCTAGATCAAATTCAGCACGATTTATTTGATTTGGGCGGCGAATTAGCAGTTCCCGGTTATAACGCTCTACACAGTGTGTTAATTGATGATTTAGAAGATTATCTTGAAGAGCTCAACGATGACTTACCGCCGTTAAAGGATTTTATCTTACCGGGGGGAAGTGAAAGTGCATCACGCTGCCATATGGCTAGAACCGTGTGCCGCCGCGCTGAACGTAATATGGTTGTTTTACTCGAAGCCAAACACTCAGATAACGACATTAATCTACTGGGCTTACAGTACTTAAATCGTCTATCTGATCTGTTATTCGTTTTGGCTCGGGTGTTAGCCCGCCGTGAAGGCGGTCAAGAAGTGCTTTGGAAAACACGTCATCAGCGTGAATCGTAACAAGAAGCCGCAATAACTTATGGTATTGCGGCTGTTTTTGATGGGCCTGTATCGTTTTTCGACAAGTATTGAGTAATCCCTCTCTCTGATGGTTCAAGAACTGAAATCACCTCATCGCCATCCAAACTTTCAAAAATCACCCGATATGTAAGAACTGCTTTCACATAATCACGGGTTTCACGATAAGAGATACTTTCGATAAACTGATCGAACGAGCCATTAGATTCAGCTAACCAGCGATCGGTACGATTAGGGCCTGCGTTGTAACCTGCTAAAGTGGCGATCACATTTCCGTCGTATTTCTCCAATAGTGTCTGCACATAGGAGCTGGCGAGTTGTACATTCATCTCCTGATCAAATAACTGATCGCCATGACGATAAGGGACATCTTGCTGACGTCCTACTTGCTTAGCGGTGCTTGGCATCATTTGCATTAAGCCTCGCGCTCCAACCGGAGACACAGCATCTTTATTAAAAGCGCTCTCACGACGAGCTATGGCCATTAACAAGATAGGATCTACTCCGCGCTCATCCGCCCACTGGGTAAATAATTCTTTATACGCAGGCGGGAAACGATGAGCAACATAATCCCAATGGCGACCCAGTATCGTGGCCTGCACCGATAAGCCATACCATTCGTTTTTAAGCGCGTATTCGGCGAATAAGCCCGATTTAGCGGGTGAGCTATTAATCAAATAACTCCACTCATCCATCGCCAAACCATGCTCATTAATAGCCCATAAAGCACTAATGCGCTGAATCGCGGGGAATGAATCAATTGCCAGTAAATCCTTATCGTTGACTTGCGGTGCTGCACTATTTAAAGCGTAAGGTAACGAAGATTTTTCAGCGGCTAAAAAACCATAGAAATCGCGTTGGGTTGCGGCAATTTTATAAGCAGCGTCAGCTTTCACCTGATCACCCAACTGTTCAAATGCACGTGCACGCCAATACTGATAATAACTATTATCAGTAGCCATTCCTCGAACACTTTCTGTCCAATACAAAACGGTATGCCATTTTGAAGCCACGATAGCTTCGCGTAAAACTGGCTCAATCCAATCAGCATTACCCGCTTCAATTAAGCGCAAATACGTATTTTCATCACGTTGATCCGCAGGAAGTTTATAACTGTTACGCGCCAAGGCCTTATTGACGACAGCGATATCGTTCTCGTTCATCGCATATTTCGACTTTACTTTCGGCCATAAAACTTGAGCTTCATGTATCTTTTTATTGGCAAGATTCACCATTACTGCGGTTACTAACGGCGAAACTTCAATTCTATTGCTTACTTTTTGCGGCAAATCTAACAGCGCATTAGGATTCTGAATGATCGTTTTGAGATATGAGCGAGTGGGCGTCCAGCTATCGTCCGTCAGTTTGCGTGCTACATATTTAGCTAAACGGGTATTGCCATTTTCTAGGCTAAGTAAAGCACGCTGCCAGATCATGTGATTATCGATTTCACCGCGGCTTATCATCGCTTTAAATAAATCATCACACTCATCTGGCAAAGGCTTGCCATGTAACCAAAGAGAGCGGCCGCCTTCAAATGCTAATGCTTGGTCTGATATGAGTTGTGCGCGGTAGTATATGCAACGCCCTGCCACATCGGCTGGCGCTTTAGAATTTAGAGCAACCACAGCATCCCACTTACGTGCTTTACCGTAAGCGCTGGTCGCGTGCTTTTTTAGCCAACCATATAACGGCGTATCAGGATAGGTTTCAGCAAATTGCTGAATGGCTTCAGGCGATAATTTTGGCAGTTGTGATTTGAGGCGATGAAACTCAATATAGGGCGCAAGTACGTGCTGCTGCACCTCAGCATCCACATGACTCCACTTGCCTTTACGTGCAGATTCAAACGACTGTTTGAACTCTTCGTTGCTAAGCCCCCAACTAAGGCCACACGAAGTAATGGCCCAAATAGAAATCAACACTCGAATAAAGCGAATACCCATATAACCTGCTGATAAATAAAACGGCTAGTAGCATCATAAGCATAGCGCTTACTAATAGAAACACATCGGTGAAATAAGATTAAATTTAGTTAGACCCAACAGGGCAAAGTTGACCACAAGTCCCGTACACAAGAAAGACACAAATTGAAAACGTGACAAACTTCACGATTGACCCACAAGATCAAAATAACACTATACAAGCCAGCAGCATGAACACTAGAGTAGCAAGCTCACTAATAACTTTATTAACAAAAAGTGGCATATGCTGTTCTACCATAGGATCAACTTGCGGTTACATTGGAAAGACGCAGGTTCCCGTTTCCTCAAAACTGCGCTACTCAGCATAACGACAACCACCTTCTTATTTTTAGTCGGATGTGGCGGTGCCAGCTCAACTTCCGAGTCGCTCACCGATACAAACGGCGATCCCCAAGAACACTCCCCCGATACAAACACTGAAAACACTAAGCCGGAGCCAGCAACAGAAGACGTCGCTGATTCCAGCACTGATGATCCAGCTATCGAAGAAACCACTTATCAAATCGCAGGAACATACTGCAGCTGCGGCCTAACGAGCGAAAAAGCATCGTCAATCAATCGTGATACCGAAGGCTTAGACTACTTAGATGGTGTATTGGTGCGTATTTCTTGGACAGACTTGAATCCTCAAGTAGGTATCTATGATTGGTCATATATCGACGAGCAAATCGAATACGCCGAAGCGCGTGGCATAAAGATCACATTAGCGATTATGAATGGTCCATATGCTCCTAAATGGCTAGCCGACGAAGGCGCTACCTTTATTGATTATGTGATACGCAACGATAGTCGTAGCCTTCCCTTACCTTGGGATGACGTTTACTTAAGTTACTATAAAGAATTTATAGCAGCCTTAGGTGAGCACTATAAAGATTCCAATACAATTGCGCTAATTCATATGACCAACGCCACAACCAATGGCTTTGAAATGCAATACAACTTCTCGACGGAAACAGAAGCTGAGTTTCAAAATGCTGGCTACAGCGAAAGCGCTTTAATCGATTCATGGAAAGGTGTCGTAGATGCCTTTGCCACAGCCTTCCCAACCACACCAATCGATCTTGAAGTTCACCCCGTATTTTTCAGTGATGAGGTCCCCAATGAAGTGGTCGATTATGGGCTGAAAATATATGGAAAACGATTTGGTGTATTCGCCGCTTGGTGGAGTGAACATAATGCACTGAACGTTTACACCGGTGCATATTCGTTAATTCAACGAGCTCAACAAGAGAGCTTTGCTTCTCTACAAATGGTCGGCGCTGTTAATAACGATATCGGCTCAAGCTCACTCACAACAGACGAGTTTACAGCGGCACTTGAGTTGGCCATTAGCAATGGAATCTACTACATCGAGGTCTGGAATGCGGATCTGATCAATAGCGATTTAGACGTTTTAATACTTGCACACGATACGGCCATAGAAAATTATAAAGCCTCATTGGCAGAATAAGCTTTTTTAACGCCACCTCATATTTAGTTAGCCTCTAATATTTCCCCCTATAAATTAAGTGCAACTTAAACACCAATCTCAAGCAATGGAAGTCTTTTAGTAAAGATATCAATAACAATCTATTGGCATTTCACAATAATCGATACGAAAACCGTCCAAAAAATGCGATTTTCTCGAAATCGACTACAATTTTATTCTTACTTTGCTAACTGTTAACGCATATAAATACTTTCAAGCAATGACATTACAGACAAAGATACCGTTTGTAGTGACTATTGGATCAATAAATATTACAGTTGTGTGAATAACTATAAAAACATGGAATTAATAACAAAAATGGCTAGTGAACAAGACGTGGATACGCTAAAGCTGAAAGAGCAAAAAAACTCTCTCATTGCCGATTACGCAGTACGCAAAAATAGTAAAGCACTACTTCAAACGCTAACTACGATCATTCCCTATTTCATACTTTTTTATACTGCCATAGCAGCTCTATCAATATCCTACTGGCTATCTGCCGCAATAACGGCCGTACTTGTTCTTTTTATTTTACGCGTCTTCGTCATCATGCATGACTGTGGCCATAACTGCTTGTACGAAAAGCCAAGAGGTAATGCAATTACCGGTTTTATTCTTGGCGTAATGTGTGGTGTTCCTCAGTTTGTTTGGTCAAAGCACCACGATTATCATCATGCTACTAATGGCAATTGGGAAAAATATCGTGGCCCACTTGCAGTACTATCCGCATCCGAATACGAAAAATTGACATCCAAACAACGTAAGTCTTATGCACGGGCAAGAAAGCTTTTCATGGGGCCAATTGCGGGATTTTTATACTTCATATTCAATCCGCGTTTTAATTGGTTAAAAGGCAACGTCCAATTAATACGTTTTATTATTAAAGAAAAAATCGCTAACAAAAATCAGTCTTTAAAAGATATTAGCGCTAAATTCGAAACACGCTCTTGGGGCGATTGGCAAGAATATCGCCACATGACGGCTAACAACCTCACACTGTTCTGCGCTTGGGCATTCGCCATTAGCTATTTTGGTGCAATACCTTTCTTTACCATCTATACGATTGCCCTATCTCTTGCTGGTGCTTTAGGTATTATTTTATTTACCGTGCAGCACAACTTTGAAAATTCATATGCCGCAGATACTCAACACTGGGATTACTTTGCTGCAGCTATCCATGGCACTAGCTTTTTACAACTACCTCGTTGGTTAAATTGGTTTACCGCGGATATCGCCTATCACCACATTCATCATTTATCGGCACGTATTCCAAATTACAACTTAGTGGCATGCCATAATCGGCATAAAGATTTATTTAACAATGTACCTCGGCTAAGTCTTTTCGATATACCGGGCGCATTCAAATATGTTATCTGGGATGAGAAACAACAGACATTAATAACCGCTAAGCAGTTTTCACAGAGCTACAGCCGCCAGCCCACAAGATCGTCCGCACACTTGGCTAGTGCAAACTAGTTCGGCAGCGACAGCGACTTAGTAACAAATACTACCCATAAAAAAACCGAGCATAGCTCGGTTTTTTTGGCTCAAAAGCAACGACTTATTCTTTCGGAGCCGCTTCGTCTAGCAAGGCTTTCAGTTCGCCTTTGGCGTGCATCTCAGTAATGATGTCACAACCACCAACTAGCTCACCATTCACCCACAATTGTGGGAAGGTTGGCCAATTAGCATAAGTTGGTAAGTTGGCGCGTACTTCTTGGTTAGACAAGACATCTACGTAGGCAAACTTCTGGCCACATTCCATTACTGCTTGCACAGTACGGGCAGAGAAACCGCACAACGGCTGGTTTGGTGAACCTTTCATGTACAACAAGATGCTGTTGCTTTCGATTTGGTCTTTGATGACCTCCATGATGTCCATAGGTTTACTCTCTCTAATCGTTGAATGACAATGGCGATAGTTTAACACAAGACAGAATAATCCTGACAGCCACAGTAGGGATTGAGTTATCTAAGCAGTAACATCTTCGTCAAGAGTTGGACTTATTTTCGTTATTTTCCTTTCACTTCTCTGTCATTGAAGCTCTCTAGGGTCTTAGGTCTCATTATCTAAGGACAGGAAAAATCCATGACACCGAATCGCAGTTCCCTCATTCATCTTGCGTTGTATTCGACTATAACACTCGGGCTTGTCGCTTGTGGTGGCGATAATAACAACAGCGGCGGAGATACGGCCAACTTAGTAGACCCAGCACCTGCGAGCAGCAGTACTGTGACTCTGCGCATCATGGAAACGACAGATTTACACGCCAACGTCATGAACTTCAATTACTACCAAAATGCGCAAGATGACACGGTTGGCTTAGTTAAAACCGCGTCTCTTATTGATGCTGCTCGGGCTGAAGTCGACAACAGTGTATTGGTCGATAACGGCGACCTACTGCAAGGCAGCCCGCTAGGCGATTACGTTGCCAAGGTAAAGGGATTAGAAACCAACGAGGTTCATCCAATCTACAAAGCGATGAACTTACTCAATTACGACGTAGCTAACGTAGGGAATCACGAGTTCAACTATGGCTTACCTTTCCTAAAAGAAGCCATTGATGACACCAACTTTCCCTACATTTCCGCCAACGTGTTCTTTGACGATGCCGACAACGACACCACTAACGACATCCCTTACTTCACGCCGTATCTACTGAAAGACAAACAAGTACTGGATACCGAAGGCAACGCACACACGATCACTATCGGCTATATCGGCTTCCTGCCACCGCAAATATTGCAGTGGGATAAGAACAATTTAGAAACCCGCGTGATTGCTAAAGATATCGTCGATATGGCAAATCACTATATACCTGAGATGAAAGCCGCCGGTGCCGATATCATTATCGCCATTGCACACTCAGGCTTAACCACGGATACCCGCGCAGGGGGCGATGAAAACGCCAGCTTCTATCTATCACAGGTGAACGGTATCAATGCCATTATGTTTGGTCACGCGCACCGCAATTTCCCTGGCGATAGCGGCTATGATGGCATCGACGCCATTGATAACGTCAAAGGCACGCTCAATGGTATTCCTGCCGTCATGCCTGGATATTGGGGCAAATACCTAGGGTATATCGACCTGACATTAAGCGTCGATGGCGATGATGTTTGGTCAGTAGCGGATAGCCAATCCGTCCTCAAGCCTATCTCACAAACCAATGCCGATCGCTCAATTACCTCTCTCGTTGCCAACCACCAAGGCATCGAAATCGCCGTTGCCACAGATCACGCCGAAGTTAGTGAATGGGTGAGTGAGCCATTCGCAAAAATCTCTGCTCCGATTAATAGTTTCTTTGCTTTGGTACAAGACGATCCATCCATTCAGGTCGTCACCGATGCGCAGACTTGGTATGTAGAATCCATTGTTGCAGGCACTGAATATGCGGATCTTCCTATCCTCTCAGTGGGTGCGCCTTTCCGTGCAGGTCGAGGCGGCGCAGACGACTTCACCGATCTTAGTGCCGGGGATGTGTCTTACGGTAATGTAGCCGATTTATACATTTATCCGAACACACTTAAAGTACTAAAACTCACCGGTGCAGAAGTAAAAGAATGGTTAGAAATGTCTGCTGGACAATTTAATACCATAGTGCCCGGCAGTTCAGGCAATGAGCTTATTAATACCGATTTCCCCAGCTATAACTACGACGTTATTGATGGCATCACTTACCAAATCGACGTTAGCCAAGACGCCAAATACGATAAATCAGGCAATCTAATTAATGCCGAAAATAATCGTATTAAAAATGTTCAATATCAAGGTGTAGCCATTGACGACAATCAAGAATTTTTAGTGGTGTCTAATAACTACCGTGCCGGTGGCGGTGGTAACTTCCCAGGTGTCACCAGCGATAAAATCGTAATTGATGCTCCCAATGAAAACCGCCAAACCGTGGCTGACTATCTCATTGAGATGACTGAAGCAAATCCAGATACGGGCTTCGATCCATCGGCTGATAACAACTGGTCATTCACGTCGATCAATAGCACAACAGTAACATTCAAAAGCTCTAGTAAAGACTCAGCGCAAACATTTGCGGCAGGTAGTGCAGCCATTACTTATAACAGTACCGATGAAGATGGCTTTGGGGTTTATACACTGAATTTAGAATAAACAGAGAATAACAAAAAAATAATAACCTAGTACGCCTAGGTATATAACGGAGCGCCAAGTTTTTTTGCGCTCCGTTTTTTTATCTACCTGCTTGGTAGAACTATTGTTTGTTAAATAACTGTTTGCAGGATAACTAAAAAAAGGAAATATCCATGAAACTACTCCAATATGCACGTCAATCACTGCTGGCGCTTGGACTTCTCAGCGCTGCATTTACAACACTGGCCGCAGACTATGAATGGAATGCGGCGAGCCCGGTTAAAGTACCTAGCAGCAATGCTAATGGTAAAACGGTATTATTCGATGTTTCTCACGGCGGCACAGAAGGCAATGCCGATTGGGTTATTGATGGGGGCTTTTCGGATTTCGCCGATGCCTTAGTCAACAATGGTTATCGTGTTGAAGAATATCGTGGGGTTGACCTAAATAACGATGGTCTGATTCGTTATTACGATGATGTAAATACGCCAAGCAATAGCAGTATTAACGAAGCGATTATTACCTACAGTGCGATTCAACATGCCGATGTATTTGTGCTGGCAGAATCAAATCGTCCGTTTAAAACCAGCGAGTACCAAGCATTAGAACAATTTGTTGCGGCAGGTAAAGGCATCTATTTTATCGCCGACCACTACAACGCAGATCGCAACTTAAATACTTGGGATGCAACTGAAGTATTTAACGGCTATAACCGCTCAACATTGAGCAAGTATAATATTGGTGGCGAATATGGCGACTTACGCAACCCTGGCAATGCTCATGGTTGGTTAGCGCAACAGTTTGGTATTCGCTTCCGCTTTAACGCTGCGGATTGCAAAACGGGTGTTAGTGATATTACTGCTGCTGTCAATGCCGAGGGAATCACGCAAAATGTTGATCCTATTCTTATGGCCGGTGGCGCTACACTCGCTATTACCGACCCTACTAAAGCCAAAGGGCTAGTCTACTTCTCAACTCAAGACAGCGTCAGTCGTTGGTCAAATGCCGTCGATGCGGGTCTATATTTTGGTGGCCGTGATGAAGGACCCTATGTCGCCATCGCAAAGTCCGGTGCAGGTAAAGCGGCTTTTATTGGTGATTCTTCACCGGTCGAAGATGCCAGTCCGAAGTATCGTCGCCAAGACAGCGGATCAACTAAAAAAACGTATCCGGGCTGGACTGATCCAGGCCATGCCTCAACCTTGAGTATTAATATCGTCAACTGGTTAGCGACTCCCGAAAGCTACACCGCTTTTGATAACAACAATGGCCATGTTTCAGGTGAGGCAACACCGACACCAAAAGCTGCAACTGAAATGGATGATCCTGACAATGGTAATCCATGGAGCACTCCATCTAACGGTTACAATCCTTGGGATACAGCAACCTTTGCCAATGGCTCATTCGGTGCTCCGCTATCCTTAAATGGCACCAGCACACCGCCAACAGACCCTACTCCGCCTACAACCGGTAATGCTCTGAGCGTAACCGAAGTGTTAGCACTAAATAACGGAACGGCTGTGCAAGTGATAGGTACCGTGACTGAAGCCGTTAACGGAATTTACGGTTTAAAGCTTACTGATCTTAGCGCTCCTAACCAATACCTATACGTTAAGTTAGAAAGCTCTCAGCGCGATCAATTTAATCCGCAATTAAATCCAGCAATTATCGGTGAAACCCTACTCATTACAGGTACCAAAAATGACTATATGTCATCTCCTGGTGTGCGCAGTGTAACCGACATTAGCATTACGGTAGCTCCGACGCCTGATCCAGTATCGAATAACAATTATATGTCGGTAAACGATGCGTTAAACACCGTAACAGGAACAGCAATTGTGGTTACTGGCTATGTCACGCAAGAAATAAACGGTATTTATGGTTTGCAGTTACAAGACTTAAATAATGGCAGTAAAAACATTAACGTAAAACTTGAAAGCCAATATCGCAATCAGTTCAATCCACAATTAAATCCAAGCATTGTTGGTGAACAAATTTATGTTAGCGGTAAACGCGATTCCTATATGAGCGCAGCAGGAATCCGCTATGTAGATGACATGGGGATTGTAAACTAAGAAACTGGGCGCACTGCCTTTGTGTTGTGCGCCCAACTTATTTAAAGCTATTCAGATATATCACTAAAAAAACCGGTTAATGCTTGCCGCATTGGCTCGTTCAGATAGCAAGTCAAAAACTTACCATTACGCTCTACACGAATTAAATTAGCGTTCACCAGCTCTTTCACATGATGTGAAATCGTCGGCGCGCCGATATTCAGTGAGTTGATAAAATCATAAAGCACACATCCTGCATCGTCGTCAGGGCCAACATCATGACGCTGCATCCGTACAATTTCTCGATACATCTGCAGACGATTGGCATTCGACAACGCTTTAAAGGCATTGCATAAGGCCTCAGTCGTGAGTGAATTGGCGCCGTCGGACTGCGTGTTAATAGAAGTAGTCATTATCATCCTGTATTGGGACACTAAGTTTCAGCAAACAGATAGTTTGACGATGATCGAACTATCAGTTACTTTGATGACCATCGAAGTATATCACTGTTTTAATTTTGGAGTTATGTCTATGTCCAGCCCCAAGCTTGGTGACGCGTTTACCTTAAAGAATGGTACTGTGATTAAAAATCGCTTCGCCAAATCAGCACTAAGCGAAACCCTTGGCAGTGTTGATTTGCGCGTCACCGAGGCCTTGCCGCGCTTGTATCAGCGTTGGGCAGAAGGCGGTGTAGGTCTTAGCTTCACTGGCAACGTTATGATCGACCGCAATAATATCGGCGAACCAAACAACGTCGTGGTAGAAGACGAGCGCGATATGCCAATGCTTAAACGTTGGGCAGCGGCGGCTAAGTCTCAAGGCGGACAAATCTGGATGCAGCTTAATCACCCAGGCAAACAAACACCCAAGGGCCTGTCGCCGGATCCTGTATCGCCGAGTGCCATCCCCTTTAGAAAGGAAATGCAGGCATTTTTTGCTACTCCACGCGCGCTCCGCGAAGATGAAATTCAAGACATTATTCAGCGCTTTGCAACGAGTGCAAAGATTGCCAAAGACGCAGGTTTCGATGGCGTACAAATTCATGGCGCACATGGATATCTTGTTAGCCAGTTTTTGTCTCCGCACCACAACCAGCGCACTGATCAGTGGGGTGGCTCTGCGGAAAATCGTATGCGCTTTGTAGTCGAAGTGTACAAAGCGATGCGCGCGGCATGCGGCAATGATTTCAACATTGGCATCAAGATGAATTCTGCCGATTTCCAACGTGGCGGTTTTGGCGAAGATGATGCTGTTATTGTTGCTAGTCGCTTAGCTGAACTCGGTATTGATCTCATTGAAGTATCCGGTGGCACTTACGAATCACCAGCGATGGCACAAGGCAAAGATGCTGGCAAAGGTAGCTCCGCCGAACAGCCAAAAGCATCAACGATTGCGCGTGAAGCTTACTTTTTAGAATTTGCTGAAACACTGCGTAAAGCGGTTGATGTACCACTTATGGTTACCGGTGGTTTCCGTACTAGTGAAGGGATGAGCAAAGCGCTGGAATCCGGTGCATGTGATCTAGTAGGACTAGGGCGCTCATTATGCGTTGAGCCCGATTTAGTCAACCGCATCCTTACGGGCGAAGACTTTACTAGCGTGGTACGGCCTATTAAGACCGGTGTAAAAATGATCGACAAAATGGCATTAATGGAAGTCTCTTGGTACGAACGCCAATTACATCGTATGGGCAAAGGTAAAGCACCGCGTCGCCAAGATCAGGGGTTTTGGTCGCTACTAGACGTGCTGGCGGTAATGATATCGCGCAGCATTTTAAATCGCGTACAGCGTTTAAGAGCCTAGTCTGAAACTAGGTAACGGAATTAAAAAGCACGTTCTTTAATTCCGTTACGCCCACTATCTTTTACTTCATACATTGCCTCATCCGCTTGCGACAACATAAACTCCAGTAGTTTATCGACCTCAGGATAAATATGGTTATCCTCACCATGAGCAATAAACTGTTCGAAAATAACGATACCAATACTGGCGGTAATACAAATCCGCTCACCATTATTTACCATCAAGCTGATATTATTTAAGGCTTCGTGCAAGCGCTTAACAAAACTTCGAGCATCGTTGGTATTACTTTGTGGCAGCAATATAACAAACTCTTCACCACCATAGCGGCAGACTAAGTCCCCCTCTCTGGAAGTACGTTTTGCTACGTCAGCGAGCTTTTCGAGCACCTTATCTCCGACTCCATGACCATAGTTATCATTGATATTTTTGAAGTGGTCAATATCAAATAAAACCAGAGCAAACGGCTGATGATGACGTAATGCATTCGCGAGTTCACGTTTACCTTGATCAACAAAGGAACGACGATTCAGCAAGCCTGTTAAGAAGTCTTCTTGAGCGAGTTGCTCTAACTGCTTTTTACTCTCTGTCAGCTCAAATGTGCGTTCAGCCACCTGTTTTTCTAAACTATGCATCAGTAAATTCAGGCTCACTTGTTGATCGCGATCTTTGGCTAGATACACAGTCAACATCGCTAAGGTAAAAAATACTAAGCCCCACTGACCCGCATGAGCAATCCAGAATAGAAAATTATAGGCCGAAAACATATCCATCAAGAGGGATAAAAAGAGCGCCAATATGCCAAAAATCACCAAGCCATCTTGAAAGCTAAGAGGCTCGCGTCGCAAAAAACAACCGATCAACAAGGCAAGTACTAGCAATATAAATAAGCCGTCAAATATGCCGTAAGCATGAATAAAACTGACATCCAAACTGACCGATGCGAAGATGACTCCCGCAACAAATGTGCAGGTAACAATACATACCAGCAAGGCAATGCGTCTAACAACGCCAGAAAACCATTCGCGCACCACTAATCCCAAAAAGAAGGGCACCAGAAAATAACTAAAAGCCGCTAGGTAACGCCATATTAAAGGTTCATTCAAAATTACTTGGCTAAGTTCATTCTCTGCAAACATCATTAATACTAGATCAAAGGATAACAACCCTGTCGACAACGCAATACGACGTTCGCGTTTAATAATGCCTAAGGTAGTGACCAAAATTCCGGCGACAAATAAGATGACGATAAAGACCATGCCCGTCATGCCGCGTTTATATACGCGTTGCAGCAAATCACTCTTCTCGCCTATTACCACTTCGCCAGACAGACCGATAAATGGATAATTTGAATAAATACGAAAGTAGAGCTCCGTTGGTTTATCGGCATTCATGACAGGGATTAAATGCCAAGGCCAACCCTGAAACTGACTCAATCCAGCCAAGCTAATGTGACCGAACTCATAGGTCATTTTTTGATTTTCAAAAACTTGAACGGTTAAATCAATACTATCAACAAAGATGTAAGGGTCACGCCAATGCCCTGCTGGCAACGACAGCTTTAACCACAAAATGGAAGCATCGTTAGAACGCCCAGGAACATCATCGAAAACCGCCAAATCTTTCCATTCTGCGGTTTGCATTTCCCAGCCGTTGTTATACGAAACATCTCCCCAATGATAAGACCACCCAGATTCGAGTGTTTTAATGTCTAACTCATCATTAGCAGCTATTGATAATTGTGATAATAATATGAGTAGCGTGAGCAAAACTACATCACGCACGCACCGTATACCAGTGGGCATATGAAAACTCATCGTTTAATTGGCCGCTAAAAAAATTCTAACCGCCATGTCATAGACTGTGTAAACAGACTTTGACAATAAATTTAGTAATGACTATAAGGATAGTGAAGAATCAAGGAAAGTGATAATCCAATGTGCATATATAACAATGGTTGCAACTATATATATTAGGCTTACTGGATGATTTGATGACAGATATATATTTTTAGAAATATCAAAAAACTGGTTATATCATAACGACAAAAAAAGGAGGCTCTATAGCCTCCTTCGTTGTTACTCAACGTTGATGCGCTAAGTACTCATCATACGTGCCTTGGAAGTCGATGATCTTGTTGTCTTTGATCTCTACGACTCGGGTAGCGAGGGAAGATACGAACTCACGATCGTGACTCACAAAGATCAAAGTACCATCAAATGCTTTCAGTGCTTTGTTCAGTTCCTCAATTGCTTCCATATCTAAGTGGTTCGTAGGCTCATCCATGATTAAGACATTGATATCCTTCATCATGAGCTTGCCAAACAGCAGACGATTCTTTTCGCCACCAGAACAAACGCGCGCTTTTTTATTGGCATCGTCAGCGGTAAACAGTAAACGACCAAGCATAGCGCGCACCATCAAATCATCATGTTTAGCGCTGCGCCACTGCGACATCCAGTCGAACAGATTGAGATCACTGTCAAAATCATCGGTGCTATCTTGTGGGCAATAGCCGATAGATGCGTTTTCAGACCATTTAACCACTCCACTGTTTGGTGCTAACTCATTGATCAAGCACTTTAAAAAGGTGGTTTTGCCTGCGCCGTTCTCACCGATAACCGCCAGTTTAGCTCCAGCTTCTAGAATCATATTGCCGTTAGTGAACAAGGTTTCGCCGTCATAGCCGTGAGCTAACTCCTCAAGGATAAGTGCTTGGCGATGCAGCTTTTTGTGCTGTTTCAAGCTGATGGATGGCGACACGCGGCTGGATGACTTAACTTCATCTAGCTGAATCTTATCCATCTTTTTAGCACGAGAGCTAGCCAACTTAGCTTTTGAGGCGTTGGCAGAGAAACGGTTAACGAAGGCCTGAAGCTCATCTATTTCCGCACTTTTCTTAGCATTCTCAGTAAGTAACTGCTCACGAATCAACGACGATGCTTCAAGGAAGTATTCGTAGTTACCCGGATAAATACGTAGCTCACCGTAATCAATATCCGCCATGTGAGTACAAACTGAGTTCAAGAAATGACGATCGTGCGAAATGATGATCATGGTCGATTTACGCTGGTTCAGTACTTCGGCCAACCAATTAATCGTATACAAATCCAAGTTGTTGGTCGGTTCGTCCAACAATAAGATATCTGGGTTAGCAAATAAGGCTTGTGCCAATAGCACACGGACTTTTTTACCCGGTGCAACCTGCTTCATGGAGCCAAAGTGATATTCTTCTGGAATACCGGCCTCTAGCAAAATATCACCCGCACGGCTTTCAGCGCTGTAACCGTCCATCTCGGCAAACTCAACCTCAAGATTCGCCACCTTCATGCCATCTTCTTCTGACATTTCAGGCAGTGAATAGATGCGATCACGCTCTTGCTTCACTTTCCACAGTTCAACATCCCCCATGATCACGGCATCAACCACGCTGTAATCTTCAAAAGCGAACTGATCTTGACTCAAGGTACCGACTTTTTGCCCTGGGGTAATCGACACGTTGCCTGACGTTGGCGCAAGCGCACCACTCAGAATCTTCATAAAGGTCGATTTGCCGCAGCCATTGGCACCAATAAGGCCGTAACGATTGCCGTTACCAAACTTAGCTGAAATATTTTCGAATAGAGGCTCAGAGCCAAACTGCATGGTGATGTTTGCGGTGGAGATCAAGGGTCAATCCTAAGGCGTACAAAGAGGAAGAAGATGCTTCACACCCAAATATTTAGGTGGTTCTCAAAGAGGCGCGACTATATAGAGTTGCTACCCGAAAGTCGATGCACACTGATCATTTATTAAGCACCTTTACTGTCAAAACCCGTCAAAGCGTCGGATTGGTGCGCGTATGAAAAACAGTGCCATTGTGGTTAAAAGGAACCTACGTTCAATCATCTGATGTGGTAACATGGCTAAATTGTGATCAGGTCAACCGATTATTCTTACGTCGAGCCATCACTTAATCAGCGTTTATTCTCCGTTTCGTTTGTCATCCTAGTTTATTTGTAACCTGCTACGGTCATCGTAGGTTTTTACTCTTTAGTCATGACTCGACCGCTATATTCGACTCTAATTCCCCCAAGCCCCCAATAGGAGGCAGCGTTATGCAAAAGCTCACTCAAACCGGCCAAAATCTCGTTAACGATGTCGCGCGTCGTTACAATCTCAGCGTGGATGCTGTTGTCCATATGTTAGTCGCCGTGAATAACGGTGGTGGCAGCATGGCTCAGTTTAATTGCCCTGAGCTAGGTGGTGGCGGTCAATGGATGCGTGGCGGCATGACCATGGTTGGCGACATGTTCAACAACGGTTTAAAAAACACCGTTGATAACTTGTGCAATGAACTCGCGAATATATTGGCCAACAACCAAGTATTCCCAGTCATTCCTGCAGGTACACCGGGTAGCAGCCAATGGTGGCCAATGGATTTGGGCAGTCCTTTCAGCAGTGGTTCGCAAAACAACATACGTTATGCGGTATTTCCACAACGCTTAGCGGTTGAATTGAATGGCCAAGTAACGGTATACGACACCTTGGATCACAATATCGGTGGCGTTAGCCAGCAGCAAGGTGGTGATACCTCACTGACGTTTAGCAGCCAATATGGAACGGTTGCAGTATCTAGCTTGCCGATTATTCATGGAGCAGGTTTACCAAAACCGGTGCAAACCAACTTTGCGCAGCCATCATCAAATAACCAACAGATGAATAATGGTTCACAAAGCCAGTCACAAGGAAACTCATCATTTAATCAGCCGATGAATAGCCCAACGCCAAATTTCGCACCGAATTTTGCACAAGAAGAAGCCGCCAATAATGCTTCAAACAATAATTCGAATAGCAGCAACGCGGCCAGCGGTGATGTAATTGCACTACTCGAGAAGTTAGGGCAATTGCGCAGCGCCGGTGTATTAACCGACGATGAGTTTAATGCCAAGAAACAAAGTTTATTAAGCCGGATTTAATCCGCCTGAGTAAATAGTTAACGGGAGCGTTAGGCTTTTTCGCCAAACCCTCCACCACCCGGTGTATGTATACAAAATACATCGCCGGGATTCATTTCGACATCCGCACAACTGTCCAGCCATTCAATGGTTGGGGCTGACGATTTGGGCTGACGCAAAACAAAATTCTGCCCTGTCGCCCCCGTCCCACCACCGCTTAAGCCAAATGTTGGCACGTGCCGATGACCACTGATAATATTGGCGCGCATAGGCTGTAAAAACCGTATATGACGCTCAACACCGTCGCCACCCGCAAACACTCCTGTTCCGCCAGAACCACGGCGAATATGAAAATGATCGAGTACCACAGGGAAGCGCTGCTCTAGCACTTCAGGATCGGTTAAACGCGAATTAGTCATATGGCTGTGTACCGCACTCGCACCTCCCCCCAGCGCCGAAGCCCCCGCACCACCACACAAAGTCTCATAGTACTGATGTTTAGCATCACCAAAGGTGAAGTTATTATTGGTGCCTTGGCTACCCGCCATAATCCCCAGTGCGCCCATTAAGCAATCCACTAAGTATTGGGCGGTTTCGACGTTACCGGAGACGACAGCGGCAGGATACACAGGCGCAATAATGGATTGCTCTGGGACAATAATATCTAAAGCGCGAAAGAACCCCGCATTTAACGGAATTGGTTTTGCCACCAATAAACGAAAGCTATATAAAACGGCTGCTCGAACCACGGAGGTTGGAGCATTGAAATTACCCGGATGCATTAATTGCTCTGGGCGATAGCCAGTTCCGGTGAAATCGATACATGCCGTTCGAGCACGTTGGTTAACATCAATATTCACCATAAACTGGGTGTCGTCATCCATTGCGTAACTAAACCGTCCGCTAGGCAGAGATGCTAGACACGCGCGCAGTGTTTCATCGGCATTGTCTTGTACATATTGCATATAGGCGTGCACAGTGGCGCTGCCGTAATCGTTACATAAGCGCTGTAACTCACTGGCCCCTTTCTCACAGGCCGCGAGTTGAGCCATTAAATCGGCAATATTTTGCTGAGGATTTCTTGCAGGATATTTAGCACTGTTAAGTACCGCGAGTATTTCATCGGTTTGAAAATGCCCTGCACGCATCAGTACAAGGTTATCGAGAATCACGCCTTCTTCTTCAATATGGCGGCTATAAGCGGGCATAGATCCCGGCGTAATACCGCCAATATCGGCATGATGTCCCCGCGCGGCGACATAAAAATCAGCAGCGTTATTGGTGCCAATAAATACCGGCTTAACCACAGTCACATCGGGTAAATGGGTGCCACCGTTGTAGGGGGTATTGAGCACAAAGGCGTCACCCTTTTGCATATTGGGATGGCCATCAATCACCACTTTAATGCTTTCGCTCATTGAGCCTAAATGCACAGGGATATGCGGCGCATTTGCCACCAGCTCACCATGGCGATCAAACAAAGCGCAGGAAAAATCCAATCGTTCTTTAATATTAACGCTACTGGCCGTTTTTTCGAGAACAAATCCCATCTGCTCCGCAACGGACATAAACAGATTATTAAATATTTCTAAACGTACCGGATCGCGCTGAATAGTCGCGGAATGATCAACATCGTTTACCCGTGTTATTTCTTCATTCTTTTCGATTAGCAACGCACCGCTATTTAACACCCTCAGCTGCCAGCCCTGCTCAACCATGATAGTGCTATTGGCATCGGTTAATAACATGGGGCCCGATGCTTCATATCCGTTTGGTAAATCGCTAGTCGCTACAATAGGCACCCGCGCCAACTCGCCACCGACCAGGATATCGGCAAAATGGTTAATAATTGGCTTCGACTTTATTGCGGTATTTTTTGCAGTAACTGACGATTCAAGTGTCACACCTGCAACCTGGCACTCCAATTGAATGGCATCGGCAATAATGGCGGTATTTTCTTTGATAAAACCGAATAACTGCCGATGTTGCTGCAAAAAACTAGCAGACATTAACTCTGCACTATCGAATGTCACTAATAAGGGTGTGTCCGATCCTTGATAGCGTAAGTACACACGGCGTTGTTGCTCAACCGCAGCGTTACTCGCTAATGGCGATTGCTGAAACAGCGTCTGAAATTCCTGCTCAAATGCGCCCTTATCGGTTAAATCAAACGCAACCGCTTGCTCCCCCAACCAGCGTTGATCCGCCAAACCGATACCATAAGCCGACAACACCCCGGCTAAAGGGTGCAGATATACACGGCTCATACCTAAAGCCTCGGCGACTAAACAGGCGTGTTGACCGCCCGCTCCGCCAAACGCACTCAGCACGTAAGACTGAATATCATAACCACGCTGTACCGATATTTTTTTTACGGCTGCCGCCATGCTATCAACCGCAATAGCGATAAATCCTTCGGCCAATTGTGCGGCGGTATAATGTCGCCCAGTTGTTGCACTGACCTCTTCTGCCAATACCGTTAATTCCTTTACTACGATATCGCGATCCAACGGCTGGTTTTGCTCAGGCCCAAACACATGAGGAAAGTACGACGGCTGAATCTTGCCTAAAAATACATTGCAGTCGGTAATCGTTAACGGTCCACCATTGCGATAACAGGCTGGCCCCGGAAAGGCACCCGCCGATTCAGGACCCACTAGTAAACGACCGTCGGCAAAACGTACGATAGAACCACCGCCAGCAGCCACCGTATGAATATTCATCATAGGCACACGTAAACGCACGCCGCCTATTTGAGTTTCGGTCTGCCGCTCTAACTCACCGGCGTAATGACTCACATCGGTTGAAGTACCGCCCATGTCAAAGCCGACGATACGATTAAATCCATCCGCCTCGGCACTGCGTACCATACCCACGACACCGCCAGCGGGGCCGGATAAAATAGCGTCTTTACCGCTAAAATCAGACGCCTGCGCGAGACCACCATTCGATTGCATAAATTGCAAATTTGTTGGAGGTAAAGCACGACTCACTTGCTCAACATAACGCTGCAAAACCGGCGATAAATAAGCATCTGCAACTGTGGTGTCACCGCGCGGAACCAGCTTAATCAATGGACTAATTTGATGACTCAAGGAGATTTGGCTAAAGCCAACATGGCGTGCAATGTCGGCAATAACAAGTTCATGCTGCGGATACTGATAGCTATGCATTAATACAACGGCAACCGAGCGAAAGCCAAGCGTGTAGGCTTCTTCTAATTGCACTAACGTTGTTTCGATATCTAACGCTAAATCAACTGAGCCGTCAGCAAGAACACGTTCAGCTACTTCATATTGATGACAATAAAGCGGCTGCGAACGTTGAATATGAGTTGCAAAAATATCAGGGCGCGTTTGATAACCAATGGCCAATTGATCGCCAAGACCTTTGCTAATAAGCAACACCACCTCATCGCCCTTACGTTCTAACAGGGCGTTAGTGGCAACGGTAGTGCCCATCTTTACATTGGCTATTTGCGCGGAAAACTGAGAATGAGTAGCTTGCAACTGACGAATCCCCTCAATCGCAGCGTCGTCATAATGCTGAGGGTTTTCTGATAGTAATTTATGCGTTAGTAAGTAACCGTCGGGACGTAGAGCCACGATGTCGGTAAATGTACCGCCACGATCCACCCAAAACTGCCATTGGTCTTGCGTTGATGGTGTTGTGTCCTGACTCATGTTCGCCCCTATTAGTCTCTATGCGCACTCACATGTGCTGCGCATAGTAGCAAATTTAATGCATGACTAAAGCAAGCGATGAACCTTGCAAGATGACACCCAGAAATCAAATATTAAGGTAAATTCGATACCCAAGACGCCACGGCCCTTAAATCCTCTTCCGTCAAATTTTGAATCACACCTGTCATTGGCGAATTTCGACGTTGCGGATCGTTATTTTTAAAACTCAATAAGGTTTTTTCTAAAAAGACATAAGGTTGTCCCGCAATGCGTGGATACTGCTGATCCCCATGCCCTGCGGTACCATGGCAAGCATAACAAAGTGAGTCATATACCTTCTTGCCCTTAGCGTCTGGCATAACGCCTTGCGCACGAGACAAAACCGGTTTATCAGCAAAATACACTGCAATTGCAATACGCTCGTCGGTTGTTAACGACGGCGCTATCTTACTCATGACGTAATTCTCGCGTTGACCATTGGCGAATTTTTCGAATTGAGTAAATAAATAAGCCGCGTTTTGACTAGCCAAATTAGGAATGTAATCGCGCAAGCTATTGCCGTCTTCGCCATGGCAGCGAAAACACAGTAATGCTCGGTCTTTACCTTGTTCAAGCGCTGCTTGTTTTTCAAGTGGGGATTGTTCGATGCCCTGCATTTTCAGCAGCATGGCATTAACACTCGAATCACCCGCAGTAGCGCCATCAGAAGATTCGGCCTGAACAAAACATACGAATGCGGACGACAACAATACCCAAAAACACTGACGCCAAAATTTCATCCCGTACCACCTATCCAATGAATGAAAGGAGCGAAACAATACGTCGCAGATGGCGTAACGCCAAGGTGAAAGATAAACAATTGGTCGTTTATCCGTGTAATCCTGATCTGTATCAAAGAAGTGATAGAGCGTATTGGCCAGCGACTCGGTCACTGACCAATCGAATTGAAATTAAAAGTCTTTCTGACGCAAGTTGGCGTCAATGTTGGTGCAAGTGCCATCATCGAAACAGAGAGTCAGTGGCAAAGGCTCAGCTAAAGGAAGATTTAATTTAAAGATCATCAAATGTAAGCCACCGGGTGACAGCGTAACGGTTTCACCCGCGGGGATAGGTAGCTGCATTAACTGCCGCATTTTCATCACACCGTCTTCATGTAAGTGGGTGTGAATTTCAATCAGTCCTGCCCACGGAGCGGACACCGATACCAGTTGACGATCTTGCTGACTTGGATTTTGCAAGGTCACAAAACCGGCGGTCATATAACGACCCGGAATAGGCGCTTTTACCCACGCATCATTAGCCACAACCGCCGAAGCAGGTGCTTGCGCCAAGCTGCAGACGGAGATAACCGTGAATAGACTGATCAAAATGATACGTACCGCGTTCTTCATAACCTTTCCCAATAACAATAAGAATAGCTATGAACTATACCAAGTAGCGGCTGAGGTAACACCGCGACATTCTGTCGCGGTGAATATAATTGATCGTGGTGCAAGAAATTATCCGGCTGGATGAACCCAATTTAACGCATCTTCAAGCGAGTTAATTGGGCGACTAAAGTAATACCCACCTAAGCCGTCGACACCCGTATGGCGAATAGCAGTAACATCCTGCTCATCTTCTAGGCCTTCGGCCAACACTAATAAATCTAAGTTATGGGCAATCTGCACCATCGACTGAATAAAGAACCGATGATCTTGAGCAAGGTGAACACCCCGGTTAAAACTACCATCAATGCGCACATAATCCAGTTGCAAGCGCTGCAAGTATGCAAACGCCATCGTACCTGTACCCACCTGATCAATACCAACCACTACGCCTAACGGCTGTAATAGTAAGGCTAAACGAGCTAACGCATGTTCAGCTGCTTGCAAGCAAAACTCTGGCACTTCTAAAGCTATATGCGCCGCTTGCTTAGGATATTTTTGGAATAGCGTCTGTAGTTGATAATGGAATTGCTCATCAATCACTGACGCTGGGGACAAGTTAATACAGAAGCGCAGTCCACGACTGGCGACATCTTCGCCGATCATGCTTTCTAACACTCGCTCGATAACGCAAGCATCGTAGCGAGCGGCCAGTTGATGCTGTTCAACCATTGGCCAAAAGCGCGCCGCCGAAAGCATTTGTCCTTGCCACTCAATGCGGCTAAATACTTCGAACTGCAATAAGTGCTGATCGCGATTACCAATAACCGGTAAAAATTGCAGGCTAAGGGATCCACGCTCCAATACTTGATGCAATAGCTGGCGCCATTCACCAGCCGTCCACTCCTGCTGTTGAACCACTTCGTCGCGATACATAACGCTGCGCGATGTCGGTTGCCGTTGTGCTTGTCTTAAGGCGGCATCCGCTCTGCTAAAAGCGGCAGCCGGGTCATCTTGCTGGCCTTGCAAGAACACAGCTCCCATATGAAAAACCAATTCATTGCGTTGCGATAAGGTAGTCATACTGAGCTGACTAAAAGACTGCTGCATTAAATCGTCAGCTTGAGCACCATCTGCACAAGGAATGTAGAGTGCAATGTCGGCACCAGAGCGACGTCCACAAATAGTATTTGGGTACTCCATACGCCACTGGCTAAGCACCTGCCCTAACAGGGTTAATACGTCATCGCCCGCTTGGCGGCCTTCGCGCTGGTTGAAATCAGCAAAGTCATGCAGTTGCAATAAAATTAATACGCCGCTGTGTTCATCGTCGCGTTTCAAAATATGCTCAAAACGCTGGTCAAAGCCGCGACGATTTAATAAACCGGTACTGACATCCAAGTAGGACTCTTCGCGTAGTTTTTCGGTCATCGCCGACTGCTCGCTAAAAATACTTTGTAGCTTTAACACCATTTTATTCATGGCTAAAACAACACGACGTAATTCTCTAGCACGAGGAATTTCTGTCTGTATTTGCCAGTCACGCTCACAAATAGCCAAGGCTTGTTTTTCAACACGAATTAACGGGCTAAACAACCAGCGTAACAACAGCTGCAATAAAATCAGCGATACCAACAATACCCATGCAAACCAAATAAGTTCAGCTCTTACCATGGCCCACATATCACGGTAAGCAAAATCACTATGACTGATAACCTGAACCGAGCCTAAGCGACGCCATTGACGCGTGACATCCGCCTCTGCCGCGACCAAATCAAGAGCAACCCAGTTTTTAAACCAGTTAGGAGCAGAATCAACATCCAACGCTTGACGAGCACGACGATGAATAGCAGTGCCATCGGTACGTAAAAATGAAATCTCAGCAAAGAAACCGCGATCAAATAAAACATCCATCAAACGGGTCAGTTGCACTTCATCGCTGCTATCCACTTGCGACATAGATAAGGCCAGCGAAGTTGCGGCATCATAAGCTCGAGCATTCAATTGCTGTTGGAAGTAATCACGTCCATTGAACACTGTGACCAGCAGATTGCCCACCAGCAGTACTACGACCAGCAAACTGGTGAGTAGTGAGAATTGTTGTCTTAGTGTCATGTTACGCCTTCCTTATAAATCCATGCCGAGTTCATGCATACGAATCCGTAAATCCGTCCAAAGGTCGAGCTTATTGGGGTTACCCAGCAGTATGCCTTGTCCTTTCATCTTTTCTAACCACATGCCTTCACCATTAAAACTGTAAACAGGATCAAGGTCAGTGCGCTCATCCGCAGGACGAATAGCCCGCGTGAGATTATCAAGCACCAGTGGTATCGAATCTGGCTGTGGAAAATACGTTAGTACCATATGCGCTTGATTTAGGCGAATAGCCTTTACGTAAGTAATACGCAGTTTTTGTGTATCAACGCCAAGCTGACGTAGTGAGTAATATTTAGCAATAACGTAGTCTTCGCAATCGCCGCCATCCGAAGCAAGCGACTCGTAGGGGCTAGCCCAATAATCCACTTTACCCCAGTGCTGCTCGTCTGATTGAAAGCGTATGTACTTATTAAAAAACCGATTCACTTCTGCAAGTTTTTCTTGTTCTGATTCATTCGCCGTTCGATGCATCATGTCGCGCCAAGCATCTATGCGATCAGCTGCTCTATCGTCGTAATCACGCCGCGCTTTTTGCGATAAACTATCGGGCACCCACTGCTCCTTGTCTGCGCTGAGAAACAGCGAAGCACTAGCCAGCAACATCAGCGCAGGCCAACGAAGCCAAAGGTGAGTTAGAGACATAAGCTTCATGCAGATTCGAATACACCAACCATAGTTTCTTAGATGCAAGTCATCGGGTTGACTTTAATATAGACGCTTGTGGCCAATCCGCTTGTTTCATCGCACCATTCAACTGGCCAATAGTGCCTGTTTCTTAGCTCTGCGCTGGACGGTTAAGGGCTTTTTCGGCAAACTCGCGGGAGTTATGCCTTCTATACCATCTGGGAATTCATCATGGCACGCATTCTGGTCTTAAACGGCCCCAATCTAAATCTATTGGGGACCCGCGAACCACATATCTATGGTTCAACCACGTTAAGCGACATAGAAACCACACTGTCGCAGCAAGCGCAGGCCGCTGGGCATGAGTTGTCACACCTGCAAAGCAATGCCGAGCATGTTCTGCTCGATCGCATTCATGCGGCGCGCACAGATGGCACCGAATTCATTATTATTAACCCCGCCGCCTTCACCCATACCAGTGTGGCACTGCGTGATGCACTCGCGGGCGTGGCTATTCCATTTATTGAAATTCATATTTCGAATGTGCATGCGCGTGAAGCTTTCCGCCAACATTCTTACCTATCTGATATCGCAGTCGGCGTCATTTGCGGTTTAGGCGTACAAGGTTATGAACTGGCACTGCAAGGCGCCATCGCACAATTAAGCAAACAATTAAGTAAGGTTTAACAGCATGTCTTGGATTCAAATCCGGTTACACGCCACTCAGAACGATGTGGAAGCATTAGAAAATGCCCTACTCGGCTGTGGTGCGCTCTCAGTTACCTTACAAGACGATGCCGACCAGCCCATCTTAGAGCCTGAACTTGGCACCACACCTATGTGGGATGAAACCCAAGTGATTGGTTTGTTTGCAGCGGATACCGATGCACAAGAACTGAGCGATCAGCTGGCCATTATGTTTAAGGTGGAAGGTGGCGATGTCCTTCCACCGTTTAAAATCGAAATTGTTGAAGATAAAGACTGGGTTCGCGCTTGGATGGACGATTACCACCCTATGCCTTTTGGTGAACGCCTTTGGGTATGTCCAAGCTGGCGCGAGCCTCCCCATGCGGATGCCGTCAATCTAATGCTAGATCCAGGCCTAGCCTTTGGTACTGGTACACACCCAACCACTGCACTTTGCCTAACCTATCTCGATGGTGCCGTTGCTGGCGACGAATTAGTGGTCGATTACGGCTGTGGTAGCGGTATTTTAGGCATTGCTGCGTTGCTGTTAGGCGCACGTCACATGATCGGTGTCGATATTGATCCACAAGCACTAACCGCCACCCGTGACAATGCTGGCCGTAACAACATCGACGATAGCCGCTACGAAATCTACCTGCCGGAAGATACCCCAGCCATACAGGCCGACATCACAGTTGCGAATATTTTAGCCGGACCATTAGCGGATCTTGCTGAACATATCGCTAGTCTGACCCGTAGTGGTGGTAAACTCGCACTATCAGGCCTACTGGCAGAGCAAGCCGAAGAGATATCCGCTTGTTATAGCCAATGGTTTACCATGAACCCTGCCAAACAGCTGGGCGATTGGGTTGTACTGACAGGGATTAAACACTAAGGGTTATCATGAGCATGCAGGTTACGCGCTGTCCACATTGCCGGACCAGTTTTCGTGTTCGCGCTGAGCAACTCAATGTTGCCGGTGGCGCCGTACGCTGCGGCTCATGCTTGCAAGTATTCAAGGCTGCCGAGCATTTCATTACCAATGAAGAACACGCTAACGCGGCTTCAAGTGTACCTCGTTCAGCCGAAATCAGTTCCCCCTCCACCAATACCCCATTGGTAGAGGCCACAACAGATGCAACGCCAAGAAAAGCCGCTAATAAGGTTTTACAATTTACCTTACCCCCCGATGACGAGGACGACGATCTCGACAAAGTACTCTCGAGTTCTTCTAACGCAGAGGATGCTGCTTCGTTCGATCTTGCGGATGTGGAAGATGAGCCCAAGTTTGAAGTAACGCCTGAAGCAGAGCTTGAATCTACAGCGGAAAGCCTAGAAGACGGCGTTTTTTCTGCTCATGATCCGTCTTTTGATGACGCCGATCCTATTGCTAATAATGTTGATGACGACGTTTTTTCTGCCATCAGTGACGATATGGATGATCCTTTTGGCGATGACGACGCAGAAGCCGAGATACCAATGGCTGCTAAGGGGCCTTTGCCGCCGGTGGTCGATCCACGCGTAAATAAAGTGATACGCGAAGGCGATATTTTAATTCACGACGACATGGATCTGGATGATCTACTGATCGACGATGAAGCCGATGACAACGACATTCTGAATGCAGACCTAGCCGACACCCGTGAACTCGATGATTTAATCGAGGAAGATGAAGTACTATCTTATGAAAATTCACCTGTATTCGAGCCTGAAGAAACCGTCGTGCCTGAAGAGGTGATAGAGGTTGAAGAGACGCTAGAGCTTGTCGACATTCCGGAAGAAAGCGACGATTGGCTTGCAACACAAGACGAATCGATAGAAAACAAACCTCAGCAAACCACGACAAACAGCCTCGAGGCCAATTCTCTGTTTGCGCCGGTCGATGACAATATTAATGTTGAGTACGACGATGGTGCGACACTAACATTAGAGCCGTCCTTCGCTGAAACGCCAGCGACGAACAACAGCACTAATCATGAAACACTCAATATTGAACTATCGAGTGATGAGTTCGATGACATGGGCATGGGCCTTGTGCCAGACGACCAACGAAGCAACGGGAATCCGAGTGAAGGCGTTTCCTTCTCGGAACCCGAGCGCTTTGACGACTTTAACGCAGCCCAAACGGATGATGAATTAGATCAGCTCTTAGGTAACGCTGCGGAGTTGTCAGGTACTGAAACCAGCAACAAGTCGAGCAATGATTCAGAAAACGATTTCGACTTTCTGCTGGATGAAATAGCCCAAGAAGCTGCCGACAACTCAGAAGATGGCGGCATGTTCTTTGAAGAAAGCGGTTCCTCCCCAGCGCATGCCATGATCGACTTTGATGACCACACACTTGATGACGCTGCTGAAGATATTTTACAACCGATTAATCGTTACAATAACGCAGAATCGGCAACCGACGATGCCGATTCTTGGGCGCTTAACCTTTTGCAGGATGACGAACCTAAATCATCGACCAAACGCAAAAGCTACATGGACGACATTGACGGCCCCGACGAGAGTGTTTTTGACGATCTTGATGCGCCATTCAATCGCCATCAACAAGCGCTCCAGTCCGAAGAGCCGCATGTTGATGAATACCACACCCAAGGGATCGACGATGATCTCGACCAATACGACAACATCGAAGAAATAGACTACAAAGATAACGATAACTTCCAATTAGGTGGCGACATTGATCTCGCTAGCCAAAGTCTAGAATTCGATCTACCGCCACCATCGTTAGCGAATCTTAACGTACCTAGTAATAGCCAGAAGGTTCGGCGTAACGGCTTATGGGCATTGGGAGCACTTGTTCTGGCCGTTGCCATTGCTGCTCAAGTGGCTTATTTCCGTTTTGATACGGGCGCTCGCTCTGCTACGTTCCGCCCTATGTACGCGCAAGCATGTGTCTGGCTTAAGTGCCAACTTCCGAGCCTGCAAAACGTGCGCAATATGGCAACCCAACACTTAGTTGTAAGGCCTCACCCAGATCTGCAAAATGCCTTAGTGGTCGATACGCTCTTAATTAATAATGCCAGTCAGCAACAGCCATTTCCTGATTTGGTTTTGGAATTCAAAGACTTAAATGATGCGGTACTGGCAAGCAGACGCTTTCAACCAAGCGAATACCTAGCAGGTGAACTGGCGGGAGAAGCGCTAATGCCAGCCGGTATTCCAATACATATTGGCTTCGAGATAGTGCACCCAGGTGCTGAAGCCGTCAGTTACCAAATTCGCATCCTCGCGAACCAGTAAACTATTGACAAATTGGCCATCGTTCGATTGATCGAAAAAAAGCCAATTTAACACGCAAAAGCATGACATTCCCCCTTTATTCACAAGGGGGTTATGAGTATCATACCGCGACTTTCGATAGCACACTTTTTAACCAGAAGCCCAAACTCCTGATGCCTGCAATTGGTCCTTACATGCTTCCGAATCCGGTGATTCTAGCTCCAATGGCAGGGGTCACCGACCGCCCCTTTCGACAACTATGTCGAGAACTCGGTGCGGGCCTCGTAGTAAGCGAAATGGTATCTGGTAATCCAGATCTACGTAAAACTCGCAAATCGCAATTGCGGCTCGATCACACCGGTGAACCAGAGCCCATTGCGGTGCAAATCGTCGGCGGTGATCCTTTGATCATGGCGGCCGGAGCTCGCTTTAACGTCGAAAATGGCGCCCAAATCATTGATATCAATATGGGTTGCCCAGCAAAAAAGGTCTGCAACAAAGCTGCAGGCTCGGCGTTACTAAAAGATGAAGCCTTAGTGAAAGATATTTTACAGGCGGTCGTCGAATCCGTAGATGTACCGGTCTCGCTTAAAATTCGTACCGGCTGGGATCCCGACAATCGCAATGGTGTACGCATCGCCGAAATCGCCCAAGCTGCGGGCATAGTGTCATTAGCGGTGCACGGGCGAACACGCGCTTGTGGTTACAAGAACACAGTGGAATACGACACTATTAGAGACATCAAGCAAAGCGTCTCCATTCCGGTATTTGCCAATGGTGATATCACCGATGCGCGCAAAGCCGTTGAAGTGATGCAGTACACCGGCGCTGATGGCGTATTAATAGGCCGTGCGGCTCAGGGGCGTCCTTGGATATTCCGCGAGGTAACACACTACCTCAATACCGGAGAATGCCTAGATGAGCCAGCTTTAGACGAAGTACAGAACATACTGATTCGTCACCTGCATGCCTTATATGAGTTTTATGGCGAATTTGCAGGCGTACGCATCGCACGTAAGCACGTTGGCTGGTATCTGCAATACCAACAAGGTGGTGATTTCCGAAAGCAGTTCAATCAACTGGAGTGCCCTGTCACTCAACAACAAGCGGTTGAACAGTTTTTTAGGGACAGAATGAAAGAAAAGGAACTGGCAGCATGAACACAGAAGCAATGTTAAATAAGGTTGAAGACACCGTGACTGATTCCGCAGATCTGCAGAAACATCTAAGAGCTCCATTGGAGCCGAGCCATACCCTACGTGATAGCGTAGAGAAAGCCCTGCAAAACTACTTTGATCATTTAGATGGTCAGCCTGTCGTTGATATCTACGACATGGTTTTGTCTGAAGTAGAAGCACCTCTACTAGAAACCGTCATGAAGTACACCCGCGACAACCAGACCAAAGCGTCTGTTGTGTTGGGCTTAAATCGCGGAACCCTGCGTAAAAAATTAAAACAGTTCGGCATGCTTTGAACTAAATCTCTTTCCAAGCGGTGCGCCCAACCGGCCGCCGCTTTTTTGTTTTTAAATATGACAGGTTGCTATGACTGACATCACTCCTATCCGTCGTGCGCTGATTAGCGTTTCTGATAAAACTGGTATCGTTGACTTCGCCCGCGCTCTTAGCGCCGTTGGCGTAGAAATTCTCTCCACTGGCGGCACTTATAAACTGCTCGTTGAAAATGATATTCCTGCTGTAGAAGTCTCTGACTACACAGGTTTCCCAGAAATGATGGACGGTCGTGTAAAAACGCTGCATCCAAAAATTCACGGTGGTGTTTTAGGTCGTCGTGGCCAAGATGATGCGATCATGGCTGAGCATGGTATCAACCCAATCGACTTAGTGGTTGTTAACCTGTACCCATTCGCAGCAACCGTTGCACGCCCAGATTGTGATTTAGCACTAGCCATCGAAAACATTGATATCGGTGGCCCAACCATGGTCCGCTCTGCCGCTAAAAATAACGCGCATGTCGGTATTGTGGTTAACGCCAGTGATTATGCGAAAGTGTTGGCAGAACTGGATGAGCTGAAAGGCTTAACCAGCAAAACACGCTTCGATCTAGCCTTAAAAGCCTTCGAACACACTGCCGCTTACGACGGTATGATTGCTAACTACCTTGGCACGATCGACCAAAGCGCCGAAGTACTAAGCACAGATAACCGCGATGATTTCCCGCGTACCTTCAACAGTCAATTCATCAAAGCGCAAGATATGCGTTATGGCGAAAACCCGCATCAAAAAGCGGCCTTCTATGTTGAAGCGAATCCGTTAGAAGCCTCAATCGCGACCGCCAAACAGATTCAAGGTAAAGAGCTTTCATACAACAACGTAGCCGATACCGATGCTGCGCTTGAGTGTGTTAAATCGTTCGTTAAACCAGCCTGTGTCATCGTTAAACACGCCAACCCATGTGGTGTTGCCGTGGTTCCTGATGACGAAGGTGGCATCCGTAAAGCATACGACCTAGCCTACGCTACCGACAGCGAATCGGCTTTTGGCGGCATCATTGCTTTCAACCGTGAACTCGATGCTGATACTGCGCAAGCGATTGTTGATCGTCAGTTTGTTGAAGTAATTATTGCGCCATCCGTTACGGCAGCAGCCATTGCGGTGGTAGAAGCTAAGAAAAACGTGCGTCTATTAACCTGTGGTGAATTACCAAGCGAGCGTGCAGCTGGTTTCGACTACAAGCGCGTGAACGGTGGCTTACTGGTACAAGATCGCGACAACGGTATGATCAAAGCAGACGAACTAAAAGTGGTGACAAAACGTGAACCAACAGAAGCCGAAATGCACGATTTAATCTTTGCGTGGAAAGTTGCCAAGTACGTTAAATCTAACGCCATTGTATATGCTAAAAACCGTCAAACTGTTGGTGTCGGCGCTGGCCAAATGAGCCGCGTCAACTCCGCACGCATTGCCGCCATTAAAGCAGAACATGCAGGCTTAGTGGTTGAAGGTGCAGTAATGGCATCCGATGCCTTCTTCCCATTCCGCGATGGTATCGACAACGCAGCGGCGAATGGCATTAAAGCCATTATCCAGCCGGGCGGTTCGATTCGCGATGAAGAAGTGATTGCAGCAGCCGACGAAGCCGGTATTGCGATGGTGTTTACCAGCATGCGTCACTTCCGCCACTAAAATCCGATACAGGTAGAGTTATTTATGCAAGTTTTAATCATTGGCTCAGGCGGTCGCGAACACGCTCTAGCTTGGAAAGCCCTGCAATCTCCGCTGGTCGATAAAGTATTCGTTGCTCCGGGGAATGCGGGCACAGCGATTGAACCCGGTATCGAGAACATCGGCATTGATGTCATGGCATTCGATGCACTGCAAGCCTTCGCACAAGACAACAATATTGGTCTGACCATTGTTGGCCCTGAGGCACCTCTGGTGGGTGGGATCGTTGATCAATTCCAAGCCGCGGGTTTGAAGATTTTTGGGCCTAGCGCTGGCGCTGCGCAGTTAGAAGGTTCGAAAGCCTTCACTAAAGACTTCTTAGCGCGTCAGAATATTCCGACCGGTTCATACCAAAACTTCACTGAAGTAGAGCCAGCGCTGGCTTACCTACGTGAAAAAGGCGCGCCTATCGTTGTTAAAGCGGACGGTCTTGCCGCAGGAAAAGGCGTCATCGTTGCCGAAACCTTAGCGCAAGCCGAAGAAGCCGTTACCGACATGCTATCGGGCAACGCCTTTGGTGATGCTGGCTGTCGTGTGGTGATCGAAGAGTTTTTAGCGGGTGAAGAAGCGTCTTTTATTGTAATGGTCGATGGCAAAAACGTGTTGGCGATGGCGACTAGCCAAGACCATAAACGCGTCGGCGACAAAGATACTGGCCCGAACACTGGCGGCATGGGTGCATACTCTCCAGCACCAGTGGTAACGCCTGAGATCCATGATCGCATCATGCAAGAAGTGATTTACCCAACCGTTAACGGTATGGCAGCCGAAGGCAACGATTACACCGGTTTCTTATACGCTGGTTTAATGATCGACGCATCCGGTGCGCCGCGAGTCATCGAGTACAACTGTCGTTTTGGTGATCCAGAAACTCAGCCGATCATGATGCGTATGCAATCCGATATCGTCGCTCATTGCTTAGCCGCGCTAGAAGGCAAGCTTGATCAAGAAACCACTCAGTGGGACCCGCGTCCTTCTCTAGGTGTTGTCTTGGCGGCTGCCGGTTACCCTGCCGATTACCCTAAAGGTGATGTCATCAGCTTACCTGCGGACGAAGGTCAGGATCGTAAAGTATTCCATGCAGGCACGGCACTTAATGCTGAAGGCGAAGTGGTTACTGCGGGGGGACGTGTGTTATGCGCAACAGCACTCGGCAATAATGTTAGCGACGCACAAGTGCAAGCCTATGAGTTAATTAAAGGTGTTAGTTGGAATGGCATGTTCTGCCGTTCCGATATCGGTTATCGTGCAGTCGAGCGCGAGCAACAGTCTTAATTAACCTAAGCGCTGAGGGAACAGCAACAATGACAGTACAGCAGTTTCGTTCTTTAACTACGGCTTGTATGTTGGTGCTGCTGTTACTGTCAGGGTTAAGCCTGTCACGGACCGCTATCGCAAGTGGTCCTGTGTTACTTCCCGGCGATAATTTCGACTATCCGATTACACCTTATGTTGCCATCTATGAAGACCCGTCAGCGCGCTTAAGCCTCGACGACATGATCGGCCAAGACAAACAACTGCGCTTTACTCCAAGTCATAGCAATCGCCTCAAATTCGGCATTACAAGCTCAGCCTATTGGTTACGAGTTAGTTTATCTAATCCCTACAACCGAGATCGCGATGTCGTTCTGACTTTATCCAATACGCATATCGACGATATTCGTTTGTTTGATATATCTGATCCCGATGAACCTAGTGTGCTAGGCAGTGGGGGACGAGATAGCAATGGATTACGTGGTGGTTTCCCACAAGCCCAGCCTTTTTTCCTACGCATTAATGCACAAACAACGCAGAGCTATCTAATTCGAGTTCACACTGATGCACTGCTTAATACGGAATTACATTTAAAGAGTGTTGATCGCTTCGTCATCAATGAACAGCATCAACAATTCATCGTCGGCGTTAGCATTGGTATTACCTTTGCGGCCTTTATTTACTTCTTGGTTTGTTATCGCCGCTACCGCATTCCGTTGGCATTAGCTGCCGCAGCTTACTGCGCCGTTATAAGTATTTTTATTCCATCTTGGATGGGGCTACTCCATTCTGGCTTTGCCTTAACAAATGAACTCGACGGCTGTTTAGAATCACTTTCGATCAACTTCTCTGCCATTGCACACACGTTAGTCGTTCTTTTTCTTGGCTGGCGTCAGCGTTGGGTACAACTGACTCTGTGGGCTTTTATTGCTCTGCAAGTCGTTATTGGCAGCGGTGAATTTTGGCTTTCTAGTGCGCTAAACGAAGTGTCGATTAGTTTAGGCATCGCCGTTAACGAAATATTCATGCTGTTTTTATTAATATTTGCTCGCAGCGAACAAAAGAAAGCTCAACATTTGCTCTTGTTCGGTTGTGCCTTCGTTACTGTCGGGATTGTGCTATCCGTACTGACCAGTATGAACGTACTTGCGCTAGATTTTATCCATACGTGGTCGGTTATTGTGTTACCGATGGCAGTGATATCCAGCTTGGTAATGGCCTGTATGCAACTATCCGGCAAAGCGGCCCCTAGTATTTCCCGTCAAACTTCAGACCTTACCCTGTCGTCAGGCTTATTGTCACAAATCAGCCACGAGCTACGTACACCGATTAACGGCGTTATCGGTATGAATGAGTTATTAACCGATACCGCCTTAAGCGCAAACCAACGCGATTACATCGACACCATTGGGCTGGCCGGGCGTGATTTGCTCTTTGTCGCTAACGAAATTTCCGATCTTGCTCGTATTCAGCAAGGCCAGCTCGAGCTTGAACGTCGTCCATTTACGATTAGCAGTATGCTCAGTCAGACCATGGCACATTTTCAACAAGAGGCCATTCGTAAGCAGGTCGAGTTAGTGGTCGATATTGCTGATGATTTACCCGCCCGCTTAGTCGGCGACCGCAATCGCTTGCAAACGCTGCTGCACAACTTAATCGCTCGCACCTTGGCCTATACCGACTACGGTGAGCTCACACTGCATGCGTCTTACTTCGATAGCGCACAATCTCAAGGGGTGCGTCTGCAATTGCAACTAAGCGGCAATATCGTGAAACAGGATGAGCTAAAGATGCTGTTCCGTTTGCTGCAGTATCATCATCCTCAGGTTGAACCAGGCAATACTAAGCATTGGAATTTACTGGTCATGCGCCAGTTATTACAGCGCATGCATGCGTCTTTAGAAGTTGAAAGCATGACAAGCCAAGGGGCTTCTCTAACATTGTATTTACCAATGCCGGTTGAAGCCGAAGTTGATAGCCATCGCGACATACTCGACGATAGTTTGATCGGTATGCGGATTTTGATTGTTGATGATGTTGCTTCATTGCGTAACGTGATCGAAAAGCAAGTAAAGCGCTGGGGCATGAAAGCAAGTAGTACCTACAGTGGTAAAGAAGCCCTCGCCATGATGCGCAACCAATGCAACCTTGGCCAACCGTTTGATTTCATCATTATTGATCACGACATGCCGATCATGAATGGTTTGCAATTGGCTGAGCGCATGAATGCCGATAAAGACATTACAGTCAAACCGGCCAGCCTAATGCTAACAGGATTAAGCATTAGTAGTGTGCGCGCCGACGCCCTCGCCGTAGGGATTCGTCATCTGGTTGCCAAACCGGCCAGTGGAGATCGACTGCGCAACGCTCTGCTCGAAATTAAGAGTCGGAGAAACGTAAGCGGCCAATCAACCGACACACGCGCTACGTCTTAGTTTAATGTGCCGAGTCAGCTAAAACAGCTCGGCCCACAGCCCAGTCACGAAGATCTTGAACTGCCTCAGCCATAGTAACCGAGAGCGGGCAAGTTCTTTGGACTTCATCAATCAGATCGTCTGTCGTTACTAAGCGCGTTTCAGCAGCCTGCATTGAACGTCCGCGACGGTGACACGCTGATACAATCACCTGCTCCAGTTCTGCGCCACTAAAGCCATCACTAGCCGTTGCAACCGCTGCGACATCAATGGTGTCATCCGCAATCTGACGCTTGGCTAAGTGCAAACGTATGATGGCTTCACGCACATCAACGCGCGGCAAATCAACAAAAAATAGCTCATCCAAACGACCTTTACGCACCAACTCAGGTGGTAAAGCATGAATGTTGTTCGCAGTCATTACGGTGAAAACAGAGGATTTATGCTCAGCCAACCAAGTTAATAACGTGCCCAGTAAGCGCTGACTGACTCCTGAGTCGCTACCATCCTGACCCAAGCCTTTTTCGATCTCGTCCATCCACACCACGCACGGCGACATGGTTTCGGCCATCTCCAACGCCTCGCGCAAATTGCGTTCGGTTTCGCCAATGTACTTGTTGTACATATTCCCCATATCCAAGCGCAACAGCGGGACGCCCCATGAACCGGCAACCGCTTTAGCGGCCAAACTTTTACCACTACCTTGTACGCCAAATAACATAACACCGCGCGGACGCATTCTGGGATCATCGCCGAAAAAAGCATCACGACGTTTATCTAACCACTGCTTCATCACATCAAGGCCAGCGACATCCACGAACCGTGCGGTGTCATATTCGAAGTGAATAGCCCCATCACGATCTAACAGTGCCATTTTGGCCTTAGTTACGGGCCCCAAATCATCTTGAGTGATAGCACCATCATCAACAATCGCACCACGAATCAAACGGCGCGCATCTGCATAGGTAACGCCGCGCAAATTACGTACGATTTGTTGCAACGTCGTATTGTCGGTTTTTACCTTCTGCCCTGTTGTGCGGGAGAAATGACGCGCTTCTTCCCGCACCAGTGATAACAACTGTTCCTCACCAGGCAAGGTTAAACGAAAACGCACCGCATAACGCTGCAGATCTTCAGGCAAAGCAACCTGATGACTCAGCAACACAATAGTCTTACCAAAGCCTTCATGCTGAAAGACGATGTCTTTAATTAAACGCACAATCAAAGCTTGATCTAAAAACGGGTGCAAATCGCAGAATACAAACAAACCGCTCTCTTCGCGTAACTTGACCGCGCGCAGCGCTTTATCCGGCGATTCGGTCTCGGTCACAGCAACATCTTCGCCAAAGCCCAAGCGCCGTAAGCCATCGCTCACTGTCCATTGCTGCAACGCATCGCCACGCTCAATTGCAAGACGTGTTAGTAGTTCTAAGGCACGCGATTCTTCATACGTTTCGATCACTACAAGCGGCTCTTTGCGTTCTAGAATCAGCTTTAGATCGTGTAAATCCTGCATTTAATTTCCTTATCTCTCATATGCTCTCAAGGCGCACTTTCGATTAGCTTTCTATTATGCCCTGATTTGTATCATGCGTTTGCGCTGTAAATCACGTAAAATGGCTCAAACTTCGGAGGATTTATGGCTGCACATCCACGACACTACTCGCTGTTTGATAAACTCATCACCAATGCGGATCAGGCATTACGCACCTTAGTTCCGGGCGCCGCTACGGCAGAGCGCTCAACGCCCGCTAGTCAACGCGGAGCGGCCGAACTGAGTGACAGCGAACGCCAACACGCTGCGGGCCTTATGCGTATCAATCATACCGGTGAAGTCTGCGCCCAAGCTTTATATCAAGGCCAAGCACTGACAGCCAAGTTGCCGCAAGTGCGCGACGCGATGGAAGAAGCCGCTCGTGAAGAGGTCGATCATCTTGTTTGGTGCGAGCAACGCATCCACGATTTAGGCAGCCACACCAGCCGTTTGAACCCGCTCTTCTATGGGCTTTCATTTGGCATTGGCGCACTGGCAGGTAAAGTTAGCGATAAAGTCAGCCTTGGGTTTGTCGCCGCGACCGAAGAACAAGTCTGCAAGCACCTGACCCATCACATGACAGAATTGCCGATTCAAGACGAAAAAAGTAAAGCCGTACTACTGCAAATGCTGGAAGACGAAGCGCGTCATGCCACTACCGCAATCAACGCTGGGGGCTATAAGTTTCCTGCGCCGGTTAAGTTTTTGATGGCGGGTATGGCGAAGGTGATGACCAAGAGTACATATCGGGTTTGATGGTTTATGCGGCTGACGCCGCGGGTTCTTTTTGCAACGCTGCATTAAAACGAAAGGCAGGTCTTTCTGTAGGAGGTACTCAGGGAGCGTCAGCGAGCAGTGCCGAATTACGATGCAAAGCCACAATCGGGAGTACGAACAAAAAACGTTCGTTGACTCCCTCCTACAACATCCTTCGAATCCATCCGATTTAAAGCATATCGTCTCGTGCCCCTGGGAAAAGAAAACCCGCGGCGCCAGCAGCTACAAAAACCGAAAACCCTAAACAAAAAGACCCGTTTAGGCCAAACCTAAACGGGTCTTTTCAAACAAGCAAAGTTTATTACAAGCTCAGGATTTTCTCGCCGCGAGAAATCCCCGACACGCCGGTACGTACCGTTTCCAATACACAACCAGGGCCGATGGCTTCGATAAAGCCTTCTAGCTTGTCACTCGTGCCAGTCAACTGAATGGTGTAAACGCTAGCGGTTACATCCACAATCTGACCACGGAAGATGTCGGCTGTGCGTTTAATTTCCGCACGCTGAGCACCAACCGCTTTCACTTTAATCAACATCAGTTCGCGCTCGATATGAGCACCTTCTGATAGGTCGACCAGCTTAACCACTTCGATCAGCTTGTTCAGATGCTTAGTGATCTGTTCAATTTTGCGCTCATCGCCATGGGTCGTCATGGTCAGACGCGACAGTGTCTCGTCTTCAGTTGGGGCAACCGTTAAGGTTTCGATGTTGTAGCCGCGCTGCGCGAACAAGCCAACAACACGAGACAGTGCACCCGGTTCGTTTTCTAACAGGATAGAAATAATGTGTCTCATGATCAGGTACGCTCCGTCTTGCTCAGCCACATATCGCGCATCGTACCGAGTGGTACTTGCATTGGATAAACATGTTCCTCTGGGTCAACTGCAACGTCGAGGAAGACCAGACGGTCATTGTACTTGCCAAAGGTATCTTCCAAGGCTTGTGGTAACTCATCGCGACCTTCAACCTTAATACCAACGTGTCCGTACGCTTCTACTAGCTTAACGAAGTCAGGTAATGACTCCATGTATGAGTGAGAGTGACGGCCTTCATAGTTCATGTCTTGCCACTGGCGAACCATGCCCAATGAGCCGTTGTTCAGACACAAGATTTTCACCGGAATACCGTACTGCAAGCAGGTCGATAGTTCCTGGATGTTCATCTGGATAGAACCTTCACCCGTAACACATACCACCATGTCGTCTGGGAAGTTCATCTTAATGCCCATAGCCGCAGGGAAACCAAAGCCCATGGTGCCTAAACCGCCAGAGTTGATCCAACGATTAGGTTTATCGAACTTGTAGTACTGCGCAGCAAACATCTGGTGCTGACCGACATCAGAAGTGATATACGCATCGCCGTTGGTCTTAGCCCAAATCGCTTCAATCACTTCTTGTGGCTTCATCAACTGCGATTCGTTCTTATCGTAACGACCCGCATGACGCTCGCGCCATTCGTTGATCTGCTTCCACCAAGAAGCAATCGCATCGGCATCTGGTACTTCGTTGGCTTCGTCGAGCAGTGCCATCATTTCATCCAATACGTTACCTACTGGGCCAACGATTGGCACATCAGCAATAATGGTTTTGGAAATAGACGATGGATCAATATCAATGTGAATGATCTTAGCGTCTGGGCAAAACTTAGACGTCGCATTGGTGACGCGATCATCAAAACGTGCGCCAACCGCTAAAATTACGTCAGCGTTGTGCATTGCCGTGTTCGCTTCATAGGTGCCGTGCATACCCAGCATGCCCAGAAAACGTGCGCCAGTACCAGGATAAGCACCAAGCCCCATCAAGGTATTGGTACAAGGAAAATCTAAACGATCAACCAAAGCACGTAACTTGTCAGAACTGCCATCGATGATGACACCACCACCCGCATAAATTACCGGACGCTTAGCCTTTAACAGCAGCTCAACAGCTTTTTTGATCTGTCCTGAGTGACCACGTTGCGGCGGCGTGTATGAACGCAGCTTAATTTTCTTCGGATACGAGTATTCATAACGCTCGTTCGGCATGGTCATATCTTTCGGGATATCGATCACAACCGGACCCGGACGACCTGTGCTGGCAATGTAAAATGCCTTAGCAACAAGCTCTGGGATGTCTTCCGGACGACGAACACTGAAGCTGTGTTTCACGATCGGACGTGACACACCTAGCATGTCGGTTTCTTGGAAAGCATCGTCGCCCACCAAATGGCTCATTACCTGTCCAGCAATGACGACCATAGGAATGGAGTCAGTGAACGCTGTAGCAATACCCGTAATGGTATTGGTCGCACCTGGACCAGAAGTCACCATAACCACGCCGGGCTTACCGGTCGCGCGCGCATAACCGTCGGCCATATGGGCAGCTGCCTGCTCATGACGAACCAATACGTGTTTCACGGCACTTTGTTTGTAGACGGCATCGTATACGTGCAGCAAAGAGCCGCCCGGATAACCATAAATATATTCAACGCCTGCTTCGTGCAGTGCACGAACCAACATTTCTCCGCCGGAAAGTAATTCCACCGTACTATCCTCTTAGACATGCTCTAATTGAGCTTAATAACTATTGTGTGCGATACGAGCCGACACCATAAACACTTTACAGGTAGGCTATCTCAGGCTGGATGAATCACTTTTAGTTCATCATCAGATCTCTTTGCCTGGTCGAGGACGCCGAGTCTGGACTGGGCGGAGGATAGCCGCACCAGAGGCTGTAATTGTCAGAGGGCAAGGCACTGGGTGGAGGCACGTGCAGCTCTGACAAAAGCGGCGCTAATTCTAGCATTACCGCAGGGATTGTCCAGACTGATGGACTATCCTGTCATGCTTAAAAGTGAATAAATTAGAGAAACTCTGTTTTATTAAGATTCAATCCAGATAAGACTGGCCTGACGACCACTATCGCCATCACGACGATAAGAAAAATAGCGCTCTGAATTCATCACTGTGCAGTCGGTATTGGCTGAAATTGAGCGCACGCCAGCGGCTAGCAATTGCTCTGCTGCTAAGCGTTGCAGATTACCCAACCAACGATCTCCAGCACCGGCGATAAAGCAATCACTACTTGCCCAGCCAAAAGCGGCTTTTACCTCGGGGCCCACTTCAAATGCGCTTGGCCCAATACACGGTGCTAGGTACACCAATACACGTTTGGGATCTGGAAACTGCTTTAATGTGTGTAACAAAATACCATCTGCCAAGCCGCGCCATCCCGCATGAGCGGCGGCCACTTGGCGACCATCATCACGACAAAACAACACAGGTAAACAGTCGGCGGTTAGTACCGCACAGGCCAACCCAGATTGCTCAGTAGATGATGCGTCCGCAACAGGCACAACAGCACCACCATAAGCTTGAACAACCCAATTGCTATGCACTTGGGTTAACCACTGCACCGAGCGAACACCTACTAGCTGTCGAAGCAAGGAACGTCGATTAGCCAAGACGGAGGTTCTATTGTCACCTACATGCGTAGCCAGATTGAAACCATCGTACGGCGCTTGCGAGATACCTCCAGCACGCGTCGTTAATCGAGCTTGCACACCCGCAGGAAGCTCCCACTCAGGAGTAATAATTCCCGCGGTGCTAGCCATTACTCGTCGTCACCTTCGCTATCGTCAGCCAAAGTATTCAACAAATGGACAAAATCATCCGGTAATTCAACTTCCCACTCCATAATTTCATGAGTGCGAGGATGCATTAATGTCAGCTTTTTCGCGTGCAAAGCTTGGCGTCCAAAATTTTGCAGCATATCGCGCAATACTGGGCCAATACCTTTAGTTAAACGCTGGCGTGCTGCGTATACCGCATCACCGACCAGTGGATACCCAATATGAGATAGATGGACGCGAATTTGGTGGGTACGACCCGTCTCTAGCTTGCAGCGAATGTAGGTATGCGTAGCGAATTTATGCAGCACGCGATAATGAGTGACGGCTTCTTTACCCATAGGATTAACCGCCATGCGCGTGCGCTGTGTGCCGTGGCGACCAATAGGTTCATCAACCTTACCACCTCCGGTCATTACGCCCTGCACGACGGCTTCATATTCACGACCCATACTGCGATCTTGCAACTGTGCCACTAAGCTGGTCTGTGCTTGTAGGGTTTTAGCCACAACCATCAAACCGGTCGTGTCTTTATCTAGGCGATGCACAATGCCAGCGCGCGGAATTTGAATAAGATTAGGGCAATGGAATAACAGGCCATTCAATAATGTCCCTTGGTAATTCCCAGCAGCAGGATGGACAACCAACCCCGCTTGCTTATTGATCACCAAAATATCGTCATCTTCGTAGACAATATCCAAATCAATTTCTTCTGGCAGCCAAGTACCTTCAGCTTCTAACTCGGCATCTAACGCCAGCATTTCACCACCGGTTAGTTTGTCGCGGCCACGCCAAGTGTTGCCATCTACGGTAAGCTGACCACCCTTAATCCACTCTTGCAAACGTGAACGAGAGTAATCAGGAAATAGCTTAGCAGCGACCTGATCGAGACGCTTATTTCCGTCTTCGTATGGAACTTCTGCGGATTGTGATATCTGATTGGACATAGGTTCTCTAATACCTGACGGGGAAATCCGTAACTTGTTGCTAGGATCTGACCCGAATTAATGGAGCGAACCGGCTCAGGTATGTTCTAATACGGCGCTTTGTTACAGTATATCGACATTTAGGAACGCACTCCATGAAGTCCAGCTGGCTGTTGGTGATTTTTACCCTTTTTCTGTCTGCTTGCTCGTCCAATCCAGATAAAGACCGCGAACTGACTGAGCGCGAATATTATGAACAAGCACGCGAGGCTTTGGATGATGGCAGTTTAGTCGTCGCGGCTGATCGTTTGCAGAAATTAGAATCGCACTACCCGTTCGGGCGCTACGCCGAACAAGCCCAACTTGAGCTCATCTATATCAACTATAAGATGTCAGATCTAGACTCAGTACTAGCGACCTCCGAGCGCTTCATTCGTCTGCATCCACTGCACGACCAGGTAGATTACGCCTATTACATGCGTGGCTTAGCGACCTATGAAATGGGTTTTGCCTTTGTAGAACGCTATTTGAGTGATGACCTTCCAAAACGCGATACTCAACCGTTAGAAGATGCCTTCAACCACTTCGCCGAACTGCTCGATCGTTATCCCAACAGCCGCTATGTCGACGATGCGCGTAAACGTATGATGTTTATTCGTGAGCGACTAGCCGCATACGAAGTGGGCGTTGCGCGCTACTACATGAAACGTCATGCCTTTTTAGCCGCTGCCAACCGCTGCGAAGATATTCTGCTACACCATCAAAGAACAGCCGCCGTAGCTGATGGACTGGCCATTATGGTTGAAGCCTACGACGAACTGAAAATGACCTCAGAATCAGAACAAGCGTTAGCGTTGTTAAAGCAGAATTATCCAGACCATCCACAACTGAAAAACGGCAAGTTCAAAAGCAGTGGCTTAGCTATGGTTGATCGCCGCTCGTTGTTGAATGTGATTACGTTTGGGTTGTTGGATTAAAGGGGGGTTTGGCGGCTAACGATATCCGCAACACCGAATTTAAATGAAAGCTATGTATTTCCGTAGGAGCGAAACTTTTTCGCGAAAGCGGTGCAAATTGAAAAGCTGAATTAACGTTGAAGGCTTTCGCGGATGAGATCCGCTCCTACAAAACCTCCAAATTCATCCGATTTAAAGCACAAGAAAGGGGGGCTAGAGGAAGCCCCCGGGAAAAGAAAAAACCGCGGCGTTAGCCGCAAAAACAGCGTCAGCGGCTAAAAAACACTGCTACACGCCCGCCTTCCAGCCATTGGTCACCGGATAACGACGATCCCGTCCAAATCCACGGCGTGTCACTCGCACCCCAATTGGTGCTTGGCGACGTTTGTATTCAGTGACATCCACCAGCCGTATTACACGCATCACATCTTCGCGTTCATACCCTGCCGCAATAATGCTATCGGCACTATCATCATGCTCAATGTAGCGTTCAAGTATTGAATCCAACACTGGATATGGCGGTAGGCTGTCTTCGTCTTTTTGATCTGGTGCTAATTCTGCCGATGGTGGGCGATCAATCACGCGTTGGGGAATAATTGGGGAAATGCTATTGCGATAATCGGCAAGGGCGAAGACTTTCGTTTTATAAACATCTTTCAACGCCCCATAACCACCTGCCATGTCGCCATAAAGTGTGGCGTAGCCGACGGCCATTTCACTCTTATTACCGGTGGTCAGCACCATGTAGCCGGTCTTATTCGACAGTGCCATCAACAATACACCGCGACAGCGCGATTGTAGATTTTCTTCCGTGGTATCCACCGCTAATCCGGCAAAGTTATCGCTCAGTCCAGCCATAAATTCACGATACATAGGCTCGATGGAAATCGATTCATAACGAACTCCCATCGCTTCTGCCTGCAAGCTAGCGTCGCTTTTACTCATGTCGGATGTATAGGTGAACGGCATCATGACCGCACGGACACGTTCAGGCCCGAGCGCATCTGCAGCAATAGCTAGAGTTAAAGCGGAATCAATACCACCCGATAGTCCGAGAACAACCCCCGGAAAACGATTTTTATTCACATAGTCGCGAACACCCAAAACTAACGCTTGATAGAGGCTCGCCAGATCGTCTTCACGTGCTAGCTGAGAAGCAGAAATAGCACTTAATTGTTGATCTTGAAGTTGCACGTAACCCAATGCCGATTGCCAAGATGGCATCTGTAATACACAGTGCGCCTCGGCAGAAATTGCGAACGAACTGCCATCAAACACGAGCTCATCCTGTCCCCCTACTTGATTGACATACAGCAGCGGTACTTTGCAACGAGTCGCGTGTCGTTGCATTAACTCAACCCGCTCTTCTAATTTCCCCATATGAAATGGTGAGGCATTGAGGTTGAGTATTAGGGTCGCACCCGCATTAACCGCATCATCCACCGGCCCATCAAACCAGACATCCTCGCAAACCGTTAAACCCAGCTGATGACCTCGGAATGGAATCACACAAGAATCGATACCTTCTGTGAAATAGCGCTTTTCATCAAACACCTGATAATTCGGCAGGTATTGCTTGGCATAGCGCCCGAGCTCCTCCCCCCGATACCAGACAGCGGCACAATTATATAGGACATCGTTGTCCATCCACGGATAACCAATCGCAATCGCGATCTCACTGCTTGCCGCCGCTATCTGCTCAAGTGCCGTATCAATGCGTCGTTGCAAACTGGGACGCAACAACAAATCTTCTGGTGGATAACCGGTAAGAGCCAGCTCACTGAACACAATTAGATCTGCACCCGCGACAGCGGCTTCTGCCGCTTGCTGGCATATAAGGGTTGTATTCCCTGGTATATCGCCCACTAAAAAGTTGCATTGGGCCAGCGCAATGTTAAGTGACTGAGTCATGTGTTCAGGTTACCCTCGGTTATTTGCGCGTATTGTCGAAAAATACGGGCTTAGAAGCAAACGCAGAAGCATATTTGGTGGAACGATGTGGATTATAAAGTCGAGTGAATTCATTGTACGCGGCAATCGCCTGTTGCGCATGTACAGCTACTACTCCTTATTTTTAGCGCTACTTATGATGATTGTTGATGGTCTTGATAAGAAAGATGTCATTCTCGGTCAGCAAGCTCCCTATTTATTCTTAGTACTCGCATCTATCTATATTTTTGCGGCTAGCATTTTCGCCGCAATAGCCAGTCGTAATCCCGACCCTCAAGCCGCCACCAGCTATGTGTTTCTTGAGGTCGCCATATTGGCCGGCATGATGTATGCGTCAGGCGGATTAGATACAGGGTTCTCCAGCCTGTTACTCGTACCACTGATCATATCTAACTTACTGGCGCCCGGCGTATTAGGATATGGCGTCGCGGCTTGGGCAAGTATTGCTGTCTTTTATTCCCAACATATATGGCCAAACAATTTTGCGCCCCAGGAAGTAGTAAACACTGGGTTATTTGGTGCGCTCTGTTTTGCACTCGCATGGTTAACCCAGGCCTTATCAAAGCGCCTGCAAAGTGCATTGAGTTTGGCCTCCGATCACGCCAAGCATATTCGGCGCTTACAACGCTTCAGCCAGCGAGCGCTCATGAATATGCCTGGGGGCATTATTGCGTGTGATCCATCTGGCCGGATTCTTTTTCATAACCCTCAAGCAACTGCATGGTTTGGCATCGTCGATAATATACTGCTGCCCTCTTACCTTATCGACATTAAAGATAGTAAACGGGTCGAGATGAACGGCGAACAGCTATTGGTTACTCGCGTCGATATTCCCGAAAGCCAACAAGATTATCTGCTATTCATCGAAGATTCCGCACGTATTGAAGCAGAAGCCCAACAGATAAAACTCGCATCCCTCGGACGCCTAACCGCAAGTATTGCACATGAAATTCGCAATCCTCTTAGCGCCTTGCGTCAGGCGTCGCAGTTACTAGCCGAAACGCCCTACTTAGAATCAGAAGAACAGCGCTTAACGCATATCATTGAGCAGCATTGCATGCGTATAAACCGCACAATTGAAGACATATTACAGCTCTCTCGGGGTCACCAGGCTTGTATCGAAGTGTTAAGACTCAAACCTTGGCTGGTGCATTTTCACAATCAGTTTGAACATCTGGAACCGGCGCAAGACTACTCACTAACAATTGAATGTAGCGATGATATTCTGGTGCCTTTCGACGCCGATCACTTGCAACAAATTCTGCATAACTTAGCCGCTAATGGGCTGCGCTATGCACGCAAAGCCAACCATGGTGACGCTCAATTGCAATTGCGAGTAACGACTAATCAGACTCGAGTATTTCTTGATGTCCTCGACAATGGCTTTGGTGTTGCAGAAAGCATTCGCAAGAATTTATTCGAGCCATTTAATACCGGAGAACACAACGGAACGGGTCTAGGCCTCTATTTGTGTCGCGAATTGTGCCAAGCCAATCAAAGTCGCATTGAATATATTCAGCAATCGCAAGGGGCCTGCTTTCGCATAACGATGCGCAAAGCCTAATAATCTGCTTCAAAACCAGACTATTACAAAAACGATTCAAATTAGTGCTAGTTCACACTTGCCATTGATGACTTTCGTTATAATCCATACACTGCGTGCGCGTTTATTAGTATCAAAAAACATCACGCAAAAGACGAAACTCTAAGGAAAATACTGGTATGCAAGCTGTACACACAGCACTCATCGTCGATGATGAACCCGATATTCGTCGTTTAATTGCGCTCACACTCGAACGTATGGGCCTAGTCTGCTATCAAGCAGAAAACGTAAGCGAAGCGCTAACCTCGCTAGAGGAGCGGCAATATCACTTCTGCATAACCGATATGAAACTCCCCGATGGTGATGGTCTGGAGCTTACCCAGCTGTGCAATCGCAAATATCCCGACATGCCCATTGCTATGATTACGGCCTACGGCAATATGGATCTCGCCGTCAACGCCCTCAAATCAGGCGCATTCGACTTTGTCGCTAAGCCAATTGATACCGAACGTCTGCGTCAACTTGTTAAGGCCGCACTGCAACTAACACGTATTCAGACCATTCGCCCCATATCTTACAGTGAACTACTGGGCGCGACTCCCTGTATGATTGAGCTAAAAGATAAAATCCGCAAAGTCGCGCGCACCCAAGCACCCGTTTTTGTCTACGGGGAATCGGGCACGGGAAAAGAACTGGTCGCACAACTCATACACAGCCAAAGCGCACGCGCAGACAAGCCTTTCATTGCTGTCAATTGCGGAGCTATTCCGGCCGAGTTAATGGAAAGCGAATTTTTTGGTCATATAAAAGGAAGTTTTACAGGAGCGCTAAATAATAAAAATGGCTTTTTCAAAGCCGCAAATGGCGGCACCTTATTTCTAGACGAAGTAGCCGAATTGCCGCTCGATTTGCAAGTAAAACTCCTGCGCGTAGTGCAAGAGAAATCGGTACGTAGCGTTGGCGCCGAAGTCGAAGAGCACATTGATGTTCGTATTGTAACCGCGAGCCATGAAGATCTAGCGGCGATGGTAAATGACCATCAATTTCGCCAAGACTTATATTTTCGCCTTAATGTTATTCAACTAGACGTCCCCCGCCTATCCGAGCGTAAAGACGATATTGAAGAATTAACCCACCACTTTATTACCAAGTACGCCAACGAGTGGAGCATGCCCAGTACGAAGTTGAGCGAAGAAGCGCTGGCCGCATTGTTGGAATATTCGTTTCCCGGCAACGTGCGTGAACTAGAAAACATCTTGCAGCGCGCCTTCACCATGATGGAAGGCGATATTATTCGCTTAGATGATTTGTATTTTCCCGCAAATATCGCCGCCGAACTGGATTCTGTTACTGACGACACACCTAAAGAGCACGCTCCCATTGCGACCAACAACCTTGAAGGTTACCTCGAAAACATTGAAAAACGCGCGATAGAAGAAGCTCTCCTAGCCACTCGCTGGAATAAAACGGCAGCGGCAGAAAAGCTTGGTATTAGCTTCCGAGCGCTGCGCTATCGTTGTAAGAAATTAGGCATAGATTAAAGCAAAGAAAGATACGATGTGCTCCTGAGTGAATTAACACAAGCAAGCTGTAGAATACTCTAGAGATTAAGGATGATCTCTAATGCCAAAAAGGAGAGTGGCAATGTGCAAAGGAGCTGTGCGTAACGGATTCACCTTACTAGAGTTGTTAACTGTGTTGGCCATCAGCTCACTACTGATGGGCATAGCGATACCCAAAACAACCCAAGTCTACCAACGATCAGTTGCACAAAATCAAATTACCCAACTGCGGCAAATACTGAACTACACTCGCAATCAAGCGATAATTTATCATACTCCAACGACATTATGCCCCCTCACTATTGAGCAAAAATGCGGTAATAATTGGAATGATGAACTAACCGTGTTTCAAGATAGAAACAGTAACAGCATTCTTGAGGACGGTGAAAACATACTATTCATACTGCCAAAAAACGAAAATAGTAACGGCCACCGTACCTACAACAATAGTCGGATCAACTTCAATGAAAAAGGATTTGCAGGCTTTGATGCAGGGTCTCTAAGCTACTGTCACACTGGTCAGCAAACATATGGCGTTTGTTTCACTATTTCAAGAATAGGTCGTGTTAGAACAGGACTCGACGCAAACAATGACGGGCTACCCGAAACGCCAAATGGTCGAAACATTCCATGCTCCTAACCGTCCAATCAATGATTGCAGCCACTTATCAGAAAGCCATAGAGTATTTCCCGCACCCGTATAATCTGTAGTATGAGAAAAAAGTCATCAGCTACTGAGCTACGGAGCATATATGCAGTCAATTCATCGACAACAAGGGTCAGCACTGATATTCAGTTTGATTATCCTGACATCCATTACCTTAGGCGTAATCGTGTCGATGCAAAATTCAACTCTGCAGCTGCGCATGGTCAATAGCATGCAACACAGTCAACAAGTGTTTAGTGCAACATATGACTATCTCAATTTAGGGGTGACTTACATGGGGAAAAATCTCAATGAAACCCGCAACACGCTGGGCGTTATTCTTCAGAACGAAGATGCACCGAGCAACTTTGTGTCTCTCGCTAGCAATACCGCTTGGGTGACGCCAAACATGCCTGCCGCCGTTTCCTCCATTTCAGATCAGATTAAGTTAAACCAACTTTCTTCTGATGCTTTCGTATCGGAAACATATCTGAAAGGCAATGGTGGTAACTCGACAGGCACGCAGAGCACGTATTACTTTGACTTTTCGGCAACCGGCACTGACCCTTCAGGGCGAGTAGCTTCTACACAACAAGTTGTATTTAGCATTACAGGGCCATCACTATGAAATATTTAAATATGAAAAAAGTAATAAATACCTTGCTAAATATGAGACATATTGCATCTTTTATAGTACTTATTTCGGCCCCTCTTTTTTCAATCGCCGACGATACAGAAATATATAGAACCGACGCAACTCAGGGAGTGCAGCCTAACGTTATTTTCGTTTTCGATACATCCGGAAGTATGGGTTTTCTTCCGGATTCCAATGACAAAGCACAAGGCAATAAAAAATCACGAATGGACATCGTGAAACAAGCTGCTATTGATGTGATAGGTGATCCAACACTAGCTAACCTAAATATAGGTATTATGAGATTTGACAGCGTAGAATCCGGAGCTTCTCCTATATCTGGTGTCAAGTACTATAAAAGCTCCGTCCAAAATAATAACAACCAGAATTATAAAGACGGTGGCGGATATGTTTTATCTCCCATATCTGACATCAATGACAGTAAACATCGCAATTCGATCTTATCAGCGATCTCCGGGCTTGAAGCCGGTGGTACTACTCCCCTTGTAGAAACATACTCCGAAGCTATTCGTTACATGCGCGGAGACGATGTCAAATTTGGCAAAAAGTACGGTAAAACTGAATATGTAGAAGGTGGAACTGTTCTCGTCCAAGGTCCTTCGCGTACCGAGGATATCAAAGAATGTCGAAAATGTAGTCAATGGACGGGATGGGGCTTCCTAGGGGCATGTTTTTTCGGACAAATTACTACCGTTAATGATAGCTACTGCAGCGACACTTACAACAATAGCTATAAATGGGTTGTTACTGGAACAAATACAATCCCAGGAGAGTTCTACGAGGAAGAAAAAACAGCAGGCTATGCTGAAACTAGCACCGCACAATACTTCTACATGAGCCATCCAGATTCATATAATAAAGATACTGGAAAATATATTTCACCAATAACAAATAGCTGCCAAAAAAATCATATATTTCTATTTACCGATGGTGTTTCTCAGTCTGATAACGAAGCGGATGACGATATTAAATCATTGCTAACGAAATTAGATTCCTCGATTTATACTAATAAAGACGGTATCAGTACAAACTGTAAGACCTATGGCGACAACTATGAAGGCGACATCACAAACAGTTGCATGGAAGAGCTAGCACTTGCCGCTTATGAAGGGGATAACATAGCCGATTCATTACTCCTAGCTGACTCAGATCCAAGTACCGAGTCGCAACAATCGATCACGACACATACTATCGGTGGTTTTTTGAATACTGACTCAAAGAGCGTGAAACCAATATTGGAAAGAGCAGCCGACTACTCTGACGGCATATATTCAGAAGCCTCGGACTCAGAAAAACTTAAATTAACATTACAAAATCTATTTGAGCGTGTTTCAGCTGATGCAACCGGAGGAAGCTCGGCGCCCGTTGTAGCGGTTAACGCTTTAAATCGCTTAGAAAGTTCAGAAGAGCTTTATTACACAACATTTGAACCTAAAGTTGTAACCGGTTGGTCTGGTAACCTAAAGCGCTACAAACTCGGCAGCGATGGTGAAATTCTCGACAAAAATGATAAGTCAGCAGTTGATGCAAATACAGGCTACTTTGCCAAAGAGGCTACCAGCATATGGTCATCAGAAGTCGATGGTAATATAGTCACTAAAGGGGGAGCGGCTAGTCATCTAACCCTCGACCGCAAGGTATACACCTATTTGGGTGGTGCATCAAAGACTATTGACGACTCTTTAGTAGACGTTAACCTTTCCGGAGTTATTGTAGCGGCAACGGGAATGACACCAGATATATTTGATACGGAACTGTCTGGCACCGACTTTTTAAACATGCTTAAGTGGGCGTCGGGTATAACAACCATTGATGGAGTAGAGGTTGCACGCCAAGAAATAGAAGATCCGTTGCACAGTCAGCCTATCATTCTAAATTATGGTACCTCTACCAACTATAATAGCACTCTATTCTTCGGTACTAACTCCGGCTATCTGCATGCAATTGATACATACAGAGATCCAAGCAAAAATCCAAAAGAGCGTTTTGCCTACGTTCCTTACGAGTTATTACCAAATATAAATATGTACTACAGTAAGAAAAATGAAATCGGTAAAACGTATGGTCTCGATGGCCCTGTTTCTTCGCTTATTTTTAATCAAACAGATGTTGATGCCGGTACTCCAAAAAGACGTTTCATAGTGGGTTCAACCGATAAAGCATACTTATATTTAACAATGAGGCGCGGCGGCAATATTAATTATGCTATCGATGTTACTGATCGCGATACTCCAAAATACTTGTGGCAAATTTCAACGGCGAGCTCAGGGTTCGAGGAATTAGGACAAACGTGGTCAGGCATGACACCTGTGTTCATTAACCCGAAAGCCATTGGCGTTGATAGCACTAAAAAATCAATACCTGTCCTAGTATTTGGTGGCGGCTATGACCCAGAAGAAGACCTTACTAGTGAATCCGTGCGTCTAGGTCAAAGTACTGGCAATGCAATTTTTATCGTCGATGCAATGACAGGCGCATTACTTTGGAAGGCATCGTCTACACTCGCTGCGGATCTTACGATCAGTCAGATGACAAATAGCATTGCTTCTGATATCACGCCAGTCGACAATAATGGTGATGGTAACGTAGACATTTTATATGCTTCTGATATTGGTGGGCGGCTATGGCGCATTGATCTATTTTCTGATGGTACGCAAAAAGGCACGCTCTTGGCCGACTTAAATACAGGCAACTCAGTAACGAATAACACTCGTTTTTATACAACTCCTGTTGTTGCTTACCAAGGCAATGAAAACAAAGGACGATATGTGATTACGCTTGGATCAGGATATAGAGCACATCCATTAGTAACCAACAACCAAGATCGATTCTTCGTGCTATTTGATCAAATAACCAGCACCGATGAAACCAGTACTAAAAATGCATTATCAACTTATAAAACAAAGAAAACATCTGATCTTGCCAACTATAGTAATATTGCGAGTGCTAGTGATGATGCGAAAAATACTGGCTTTTACTACAAACTAACGGAAACAGGCGAAAAATCACTGTCTGATAGTATCGTAGCGAATAATAGAATCTATTTTTCTACTTACTTCCCAAATTCGACCTCTAACACTAGTGATCTCGACTCTTGCAAGGCAGTAACAGGGAATGCAAGGCTTTATGAAATTAATCTTGGAGAATACAATCCAAATAAACCCCTTGAAGATTTAAGTATCGAAGTAACCGAATTAAAACAGTCTGGTATCCCTGCTGAACCTAAAATCGTATTCCCTCCCGCAGATGAGAACGGAACGGGAGGAGAAGATGGTGGTAGTGGTGACGATTGTGCAAATATGGCGATTCTAGTTGGTAGTGAAGTAATTAAATCTGATTCTTGCGGCTCTGTTTCAAAGAGTTATTGGAGCGAATTATGACGGCAAGGGTTTTTCAATGCCTAAACTAATTAATCACCGAGGCTTCACCCTCATTGAATTGATGATTGTTATATCAATTATCGCTATCACTGCGATAGCGATAAGCCCTGCGCTGAAAAGTATGACAGCTAATAGTGTTGCAGAAAGACTGTTAGGCGAGTTGAGACTTGATCTAATGTTTGCTCGCAATCAGGCAATTTCATTGTCGAGGCCCATGGTAGTAACTCCTATTTCGAATAAATGGAGTAATGGATGGCAAGTATTTGATGGCGCAACCTTGCTACGCCAACGAGGTAGCGACGCAAATCCAATAACCGAAGTTGGTTATATTGCTTCTAATGATTTTAATAACGCAACACCTGTTGGTTTTGACCGCCGGGGTAGAGCAACAGCAACAGGCGATTTTACAATTGATGTAGTTAATTGTTCAGGGTCTCGTGAATACACTATCAGCATAAACCAAATAGGCCAAATTGTTGTCGTGGAGGGTGCATGCCTCAATTAACAAAGAATATGGCAGGTTTTAGCCTGATAGAGATTCTCGTAACCGTCGCCATTACAATTATTGGTTTAGTCGGACTTGCCTCTCTACAATTGCAAGTAACAAAATCCGTTGGCGATTCTGGTAATCGCTCTCAAGTAATTTGGATGCTTGAAGATCTATCAAATCGTATGAAAGCAAACCGTATTGCTCTTGCCGATTATAATACTGATGGAGATACCATCAGCTGTGATAATGCTCCAAAAATTTGCAGCGCCTACCACGATGGCAGTGCACGAGTGGAAGCAGATCTATCTTGCAGCAACACCGAACAGGCCCAATCCGACTTGTGGGAAGTCGCCTGTGGTTTTAATCCCGATGTTGATACTTATATAACAAAGAGTAGCGCGGTCGATTTTATTGCTGCTCCCCTCTTGAGTACTCAACTCAATGGCGGAGAAATTACTGTGACAATTAGCTGGGACACTCGAACCTCCGGTGTTAATGCGGACGGCGAATTGGTTTATGCCAACACAGATAGCCTAGCGAATTCGCGCACTAGCCTAACAATGGTGTACAACCCATGATGATACTCCGACACCAAGCTGGTATGACTTTAATAGAATTAATGATTGCCGGTTTACTAGGAATCATAATTACTTTTTTCGTGGTTAATATCATGGTGAACAGTAACTCTATTGCTTTGAACTCAAATACTGCAGGTCAATCACAAGAAGGCGGCCGTTTTATTATGAGCTGGCTTCAAGCTGAAAGCCGAAGAGCGGGATACTCTTCAATACCTGGATCAACTGAACAAATAAACCCATTTGCAGATAGATGTATTGCGGGTGCCGCTATTCCTCCCGCCGATGGAGGAAACTGCACGTACGAATCGACGGTGGGTATAGGCGATAATGATAGGCTCGCCATTCAATGGGTTTATAATCCCTCATCAACAACGGCTAGAGATCAACAAGATTGCACCGGAGCTGCCATAGTATTAGCAACCGAAACGTTACTTGTTGATGTTTACTGGATAGTAACCGGTGGGGCTAATAGTGGATATGACGACACCTTAAACTGCGTAACCTACAACGCAGACACAGGGATAGCATTGAATAATTCTCAATCTATCGCGGCTGGTATTATCGGAATGCAGGTTTTATACGGTGTTTCTACCGTGGCCACTGCAACGGATGAAACCAATGTATCGAGATATGTTAACGCCAGCCAAGTCGACCCTGATGCCAACATCGATGATGATGATGTCTGGGGCAGCGTGCAGGCGGTGAGAATAGCTCTGTTGACGCGGGCCTTTAGTGATTCTGGCCTTTCCGAAGAAAAACGCAGTTATATTTTACTTGATGCTAATCCTTACAGTTATGACGATAGAATTTCTCGTTACATTCAATTGTCCACGACAGCTTTGCCAAATAATTAGTATTCATATTTAACGGACAACATCAGAATGAATCAAAAAATAGCCGGCTTCACTCTAATGGAACTGATGATTACGCTAGCCATCATTGCTATCATTGCCACCGTTGCGATGCCAAACTATTCTCGATATGTCCAGCGGGGAGGTCGCTCTGATGCTATAGCATCTATGCACGCTATCATGGCAGCCCAAGAACGTTATTATGGTGATAATGTTTCTTACACCAATGATCTGAAAGATCTTGGATATACAGATTCGACATTTACAACACCAAAAGCGTTTTACGTTATTTCCGCCCGCGTCTGTAGTGATAGTGAGGACAACGATACCCCACTAGCCTTCCCTTTAACACAATGTGTAGAACTCATCGCCACGGCTCAAAACAACCAGGCTAGTGATGGAAATCTTGTGATTAACTCATATGGACGACAGGACAGAAGGCTACCGGATGGAAGCCTCACTGACTGGTAATAAACTAAACGCTGTATACAGAAAGGCTTACAGCCTTTCTACAACATAGCCAAGTAATAAAAAAGGACGCCTAGGCGTCCTTTTACGTATCGACAGAAAGTCTCTAAAAATTAATCAAGGCTGACCATCTTCAGCTCTTTAGGCAGAGAAAATACGACATTTTCCTCCTGCCCTTGCAGCTCTTGTGGAGAGCTTCCGCCTAGCGCTATTAGCTTATCGACTACTTCTTTTACTAACACTTCAGGAGCTGACGCACCGGCAGTGATACCCACTGATTGCTTACCTTCTAACCATTCAGGTTTAATTTCAGAAGCATTATCAATAAGATAAGCCGCAGCTCCCATACGCTCACCCAGTTCGCGCAGGCGATTAGAATTAGAGCTGTTTGGTGAGCCAACGACCAACATTAAATCGCAGCTTTCGGCTAACGTTTTGACGGCATCTTGACGATTTTGCGTAGCGTAGCAAATGTCATTTTTACGCGGGCCAGTAATCTCAGGAAACTTTTCACGTAGTGCGTCGATGACACGTGCAGTATCGTCCATCGATAAGGTAGTTTGCGTGACATAGGATAACTTGTCAGGGTTATTCACTACCAGTGCGGCAACGTCTTCTTCATCTTCTACAAGGTAGATATGACCACCATTAGCGTAATCGTACTGCCCCATGGTCCCTTCGACTTCAGGATGCCCCTTGTGGCCGATAAGAATACACTCACGTCCTTCTGCACTATAACGACTCACCTCAAGATGAACCTTAGTTACCAAAGGACAGGTCGCATCAAAAACTTTTAATCCACGCTGCTCGGCATTCTGACGCACGGCTTGAGATACGCCATGTGCAGAGAAAATCACAATACTGTTGTCTGGAACTTCATCAAGCTCATCAACAAAAATAGCGCCGCGATCACTTAAGTCGTTGACTACAAATTTATTATGAACAACTTCATGACGAACATAGATAGGTGGTTCGAACAATTCTAATGCACGATTAACAATATCAATCGCACGATCAACGCCAGCACAAAATCCGCGAGGATTTGCCAATTTAATCTGCATTATGAACCTCCAAAATCTGTACTTCAAACAGCAGAGTTTTACCCGCTAATGGGTGATTAAAATCAACCGACACCCAATCGCCGTTCACTTCACTGATCAAGCCGGGCAACTCAGCACCTTGCGCATCCGCAAACGATACCATCAGGCCGGGTGCTACAGGCATATCAGCAGGAAATGTAGAACGTTTCATTTCTTGGATATTCTGCGGATTTTGCTGCCCAAAAGCTTCTTCCGGCGGAACCGTAAATACTTTGTGATCACCCGTCGTTAGGCCGATTAAGTAGGCTTCAAAACCCGGCAATAAATTACCATCACCAATAGTAAGCGTTGGCGCTTCACGCTCAAACGTTGAATCGACGGTTTGTTCATCACTGAACTTCAATGCAAAATGCAATTTAATGCGGCTACCTGCTGCAATAGTACCCAGTGACATAACAACGCTCTCCTACTACTTAAAGGTTAAGGGATAGACACTCAGCCCTTGATTATTTATCGCTTTTAAACATGTCACGAATAACATCGACGCCCATTAAAATAGCGCCTAACGTAATGGCCGAATCAGCAACATTAAATGCCGGAAAATAGGCGTTTTCCCAATGTACTGAAATAAAATCAATAACATGACCAAATAATATTCGATCAATTAAATTACCAACAGCCCCGCCTAATATTAAAGTGAGTGCCAAAGGTAATAACACGGCAGTACGCGGTAAACGCTTCAACCAAATGATTAGCATGGCTGATACACCTATAGATACCGTGGTGAAAAACCAGCGCTGCCAACCAGACTCATCGGCCAAAAAGCTAAAAGCCGCACCCTTGTTATACAGCAAGGTAAAATCCAATACGGGCAATACAAATACTGGATTAGCATATTCAAGTAGCGCTTCTGCCGTTTGCTTGGTGATCATGTCAACCACAATCACCAATACAGATAACAACAGCCACACCAATGCATTTTTTAACGGCATGGCTTCCGGCGCACTATTCGTAGTCATTATGCGAAGTGACGGATTTCGCCGTCACCCTCAACGTTTTCGATACAACGACCACACAGGCTTGGATGCTGCGTATTTGCACCAACATCAGCACTATGATGCCAGCAGCGTTCACACTTCTCGTCGGCAGAAGCCAATACACCCACTCGAATACCATCCAATTCTGTTTTTTCACCGCCTTCAGCAGCTAGTGGCGCCAGCGTCACTTTAGAGGTTAATAAAACAAAACGTAATTCGTTGCCCAGTTTATTCAGTGCAGTGGTCTGCTGGTCGTTTGCAAATAATGTGACCTCAGCACCTAAGCTCGCACCAATAACTTTCTCGGTACGTGCTTTTTCCAACACACCATTAACGGCGTCTTTAACGTCCATCAGGTTACGCCAATAAGCGTCATTAAATTCGTTCGCCGCTATCGTTGGAAAACCGGTATACCACTCGGCCAATTGTGCAGATTCTTCACGTTCGCCCGGTAATACCTGCCAAATTTCTTCCGCGGTAAATGATAAAATAGGGGCAATCCAACGTGCCATGGCTTCTACCACATGATAGAGGGCGGTTTGCGCACTGCGACGTGCGATACCATCACTCTTACAGGTGTACTGACGATCTTTAATCACATCAAGATAAAAACCGCCTAATTCTGTCACACAGAAATTCATCAGGGTTTTCGTCAGAGTTTTCAAATCATAGCGTTGATACAGAGCAACAATTTTATCTTGCAGGCGCTGAGTGTAATCCACCATCCAAGCATCAAGTGGCAATAAGTCTTCGCCAGACACCATGTCAGTTGCTGGATTAAAGCCATTGATATTCGCCAACAAGAAACGACAGGTGTTACGCACGCGGCGATAGGCATCGGCATTGCGATTTAAGATAACGTCAGAAACCGACATCTCTCCACTATAGTCAGTGTCTGCAACCCACCAACGTAAGATATCACCGCCGAGTTTATTCATTACAGTTTGTGGATCGACAGTATTACCAATCGATTTCGACATTTTCTTGCCGTCGCCATCCACGGTAAAGCCATGGGTTAACGCCGTCTTATAGGGGGCTTTACCATAAGCTGCAACGCTGGTTAACAACGAGCTTTGGAACCAACCACGATGCTGATCGGAACCTTCTAAATACAAATCAGCAGGCATTTGCAATTCAGCACGCTGCATCAACACCGCGGTATGGGTAACACCTGAGTCGAACCAAACATCGAGAGTATCCACCACTTTAACGTAGTCGGCAGCTTCGTCACCCAAAAGCTCGCTGGCCTCTAATTCGAACCAAGCTTCAATACCCGCTTGCTCAACTTTATTGGCAACTAATTCAATTAATTCAGGTGTACGTGGGTGTAACTCACTGGTGTCTTTATGCACAAATAATGCGATTGGCACACCCCAAGTACGCTGACGTGAGATACACCAATCTGGGCGATCTTTCATCATGCCTTCAATGCGCGCCTTACCCCAACTTGGACGCCACTCAACGGTATTCTCAACTTCATTCATTGCCTGATCGAGCAAGCCGGCTTGGTTCATACTGACAAACCACTGCGGCGTCGCACGGAAAATAATCGGTGTTTTATGACGCCAGCAATGCGGATAACTGTGAGTAATGTTGGCCTTTTTAACTAAAGCACCGCGTTCGGCCAATAAACCTAAAACACGGAAATTACCTTTATCAGCAGTACTTAAACCGGTTAATTCCAATGCTTCAAGTGCGGCATTAGCAATAAAGTGACCACTGCCATCAACCAGCATTTCATCGGATTTAACACCGTAAACCGCAGACACCACGTAGTCGTCTACACCGTGCATTGGCGCAGTGTGCACAGCGCCCGTACCTGAATCAGCGGTAACGTGCTCACCGGTAATGACGGGGACAAATTTATCACTACCTTCGGCGTTTGACATAAATGGGTGTTTAACCACAAACGGCGCACTGGCTTGTTCCGGCAATTGACCGAACGCCGCACCGCGAGCAGTCGCAAGTACTTCGATACCATCAACACTTAGGCCATAACGTTGCACAGCGTCATCGACTAAGTCGGTTGCTAACAGCAATACTTCGTCGGCTTCTTTCAACAGCACTAACGAATATTCTAAATTCGGATGTACCGAGACAGCTTCGTTTGCCGGTAACGTCCAAGGTGTGGTTGTCCAGATCACTATGCTGATAGTTTTTTCTGCAACAGCAGCGTCTGCACCAAATGCCGCAACTAAAGCAGCAGTATCTTTAAATGCGAATTTCACATCAATGGCGATGGATTTTTTATCTTGGTATTCCACTTCAGCTTCAGCCAAAGCCGAACCACAATCACTACACCAGTTAACCGGCTTAAAGCCTTTGTGCAGATGACCGTTATTAATGATTTTGCCAAGCGTACGGATGATGTCGGCTTCGAAATTAAAATTCATGGTCAGATATGGATTTTCCCAATCACCTAACACCATTAAACGTTTAAAATCGCGGCGCTGACCATCGACTTGTTCGGCGGCATATTCGCGGCAATGCTTACGGAATTCGCTAGCGGTAACGTTAACGCCCACCTTGCCAACTTTTTCTTCCACCTTTAATTCAATCGGCAAACCGTGACAGTCCCAGCCAGGAACATAAGGGGCATCCTTACCGCTCAAGGTTTGTGACTTAACGATAATATCTTTCAGAATTTTATTAACCGCGTGACCAATATGAATGTTGCCATTCGCATATGGAGGACCATCGTGCAGAATAAACTGATCACGACCTGCTCGTGCCTGACGAATTTTGTGATACAAGCCCATCGCTTCCCAGCGAGCCAGCATCTCCGGCTCGCGTTGTGCCAAGTTACCGCGCATAGGAAACTCGGTATCTGGTAGATTCAGCGTCGCTTTGTATTGGCTTTCCACTTTATCGTTCATAATTGGTCACTTAATCTGAAATTCTAAAATCGGAATGAATTCGAGCGCGCTGCAAAAAAATGGCGCGCTGCATTTTTATCGTTTTCAATCGCATTTTTTAATGCGGTTAAGTCGGCAAATTTTTGTTCGTCACGAATTTTGTGTTGAAATTCGACCGTCAAATGCTGTTGGTATAAATTGCCAGAAAAGCCCAGTAAATGGACTTCCAATGACGGCTCTGGTACTCCCGCGACGGTCGGTTTAACACCCACATTAGCCACCGCTAAATAATGCTCACCGCTTTCTTCATGGGTGACGTGTACCGCATACACACCGTGCAGAGGTAACTGCTCGCGGTGAATCATCACATTGGCCGTCGGCGTCCCTATCGTTCGGCCTAACTGGCGGCCCCACGCTACGCGGCCACTCATGCGATAATCTCGACCCAACAATTGGGCAACACGAGGAAGATTGTTCGCTACTAATTCACGGCGAACCCGAGTGCTACTCACACGCTCCTCATCGTATTCGAACGTTGGTGTATCTTGCACACCAAAACCATGCAGCTCACCCGCAGCGACGAGTGCAGAATAATCACCACTGCGATCACAACCAAAACGGAAATCATCACCAACAATAAGATGACGAATATCCAATGCCGCGAGCAAAATATCATTGATAAAGGCATCAGCCGACATTGAGCGTAGTGCTTGGTTAAATGGCAGACACAAAACGTAATCAACGCCATGCGCCGCTAAGTCTTGCAGTTTTTCACGTAAATTCGCCAACCTAGCAGGCGCCGATTCAGGTGCAAAAAACTCCCGAGGTTGCGGTTCAAATAACATCACCAGTGTGGGCATCTGCAACCGATCGGCGACATCGCGTAACGACTGCAAAATATTTTGGTGGCCAAGATGCAAACCATCGAAATTGCCAATGGTGGCAACGCAGCCACCAAAGTCTGAAGGTATGTTGTGTAGGCCACGTAAAAGGCGCATCGGCGCTCCCAGACCAGTGAAAATTACGGGTTAAAACAAAGGGCCGAATTATAGCCAACCTAAGCGGCTGGGGACAGCCGTTTCGACCTTTCGACATAGCGCAAAATCGCATCCGAAGGGCATCTTAGGCCACACACAAAAATGACGCCCTTGAACACAGGTGAACTTAGAACAACTGCCCACGAAGATGACGCATACGCATGCCGGCACCAATCAATACAGCGAAATAAACCGCCACACCAGCTCCAACCACCGCCGACATCCAACCAATACGCTGCCATGTGCCCCATACTAGCCACTGTTCAGCATCGCCCATCATCCACCAAACAGTTGCTATCATTAAGCCATTCGAAGCGACCAGCAAGGCAATGAACTTCATCCAACCCGGCTGCAAGGTATATGCCCCCTGCTTACGCAATCCGCGATAGAGCATGTAGACGTTGTAATACGCCGACAAAGACGTCGCCAACGCCAAACCGGCGTGCTGAAAGGGGCCAACTAAGGCAAGGTTGAGAACCATATTCACCACCATCGCCTGAATACCGATTTTAACTGGAGTCTTAGTATCCTGACGGGCGTAGTAGCCGGGGGCTAAAATCTTAATCATCATAAAAGCGAGCAAGCCAACACCATAAGCTTGCAAGCTCAAGGTCATCTTACCGACGTCGTAGGCAGTCACCTCGCCATGATAAAAAATGGTCGACATCAATGGCATGGCGAGCACAACAAGCGCTAAAGCCGCAGGAGTAGCTAGCAAAAAGACCATGCGTACCGCCCAATCTAAGGTACGAGAAAAGGCTTGCTGATTATTGTCGGCGTGACGCCCTGACAACGCGGGTAAAATCACCACACCAATGGCGATGGCAAAAATCCCTAAGGGCAAATTATTTAAGCGGTCGGAGTAGTACAACCAGCTCACGCTACCGTCTTCCAAAAAGGACGCCAGCAAGGTATCGAGCAGCAAGTTGATCTGACTTACCGATACACCAAACAAGGCCGGAATCATTAAAGTAACAATCCGCCCGACCCCTTCGGCCTTGGGCTCGTAACGCGGCGCCACTAATAACCCTAAACGCGCAACGAACGGTAATTGAAATACCAACTGCACAAGGCCTGCGATAAACACGCCCCACGCCAACGCATAAAGCGGCTCGGTAAACCAATCCGTCATGACTAAAGTCGAAAAAATCAAACAAAGATTGAGTAGCACTGGTGTAAACGCAGGAATAGCAAAGCGCCCGTAAGCATTCAATACACTACTGGCGAACGCCGTCAGCGAGATAAACAGTAAGTATGGGAAAGTAATACGCAGCAAATCGGCCGTTAAGGCGAACTTTTCCGGATCTGAGCGAAAACCGGGAGCAAAAACCCAAGGCAGATAATCCGACAACGCCAGAGCTGCGACAGTCACACCCAGTAGAGCTAAACCTAAAACACCGGACACTTGGGCAATTAGCAAACGTACTTCATCAAGCGTGCGCTGCTTACGGTACTCACTGAGTACCGGTACAAAAGCGACTGAAAAGGCGCCCTCGGCGAATAAACGACGAAAGAAATTGGGGATTTTAAAGGCGACAAAAAAAGCATCCGCGCGCGCACCAAAATACTGGGCGACCACCACATCGCGAATCAAGCCCAAAACTCGACTTAACAAAGTCATTACACTGACGATAGACGAAGAGCGTAACAAGCTTCGACCCGCGGCCTTATCCGTGTTTTTTTCCGAATTCTTCTCTGTCATGCCAATCTCCGTTACAACACGCCACCCCAGCGCCTTAGCACGCAAACAAAAAAACCCGCCATTGGCGGGTTTTTGCTTCGAACCGAAAAGAATTAACCTTTCAGTGCGAAAACCTTAGCATTCAAACGGCTTTTGATGCGACCAGCGGTGTTCTTATGAAGAATACCTTTGTTCACCATCTTGTCGATGTAAGGTTGTGCTTTAGTAAACGAAGCTTGTGCTTGATCGTAATCAGAAGTTGCAACAGCTGAATGTACTTTCTTGATGTAAGTACGAACCATTGAACGTAATGCTACGGTACGAGCGCGACGCTTGATAGCCTGACGGGCGCGTTTACGAGAACCAGCGGAATTTGCCACAGTCGGCTCCTCAAATTGGGTTGATGTTAAATCTCAGAGGGCCGAGATTATCCAGACATACGGCGCAACTGTCAACAGCAGTTACCACATCGAATGACGAATAGCTCAAGCCCACGTGTTTATTAGTCAATAATGACTTTTTCAAATGACTTCACTAGATCATCCACTGCTTTCATTTGAGCTAAGTAAGGCTCTAATTTATCAAGTGGCAATGCACAAGGTCCGTCACATTTCGCTTCTGCGGGGTTTGGATGAGCTTCAAGGAACAAGCCACCAATACCTAACGCCATACCAGAACGCGCTAATTCAAACGCTTGCTGGCGACGACCATCAGCAGAATCGGCACGACCACCCGGACGCTGCAACGCATGCGTTGCATCGAAGATAACCGGAGCCATGGCTTTCATATCATTCATACCCAGCATATCAACAACTAAGTTGTTGTAGCCGAACGACGAGCCACGCTCACATAACATCACACGCTGATTACCGGCTTCGGCAAATTTTGTGATGATATGACGCATTTCATGCGGCGCTAAAAATTGTGGTTTTTTCACATTGATCGCAGCGCCAGTTTTCGCCATTGCAACCACAAGATCCGTTTGACGCGCTAAAAACGCTGGCAACTGAATAACATCAACGATCTCTGCAACCGGAGCTGCCTGATACGGTTCATGCACGTCAGTAATAATCGGCACATTAAAGGTCTTTTTGATTTCTTCAAAAATCTTCAAACCTTCATCCATACCCGGCCCACGATATGAATTAATCGACGAGCGATTCGCCTTATCAAACGAGGCTTTGAATACGTACGGAATGCCTAATTTCTCGGTGATTTTGACGTATTGTTCGCAAATACTCATCGCCAAATCGCGGCTTTCTAAAACGTTCATTCCGCCAAATAATACGAATGGCGCGTCGTTACCGACTTCAATTCCGCCAACGTTAACTGTTTCGATCATGAGAAACTAGCTCCCTTTATCCTATAGGCTTGGTCACACCAAGCAGTAAAAAATTGATTACAGAACCACCAAATTGTCGCGGTGAATCATTTCCGGTTCTGCGACAAAACCTAACGCTTGCTCTAAACCAGACGTCGGCGTGCGTAAAATTTTCAGCGCCTCGTCACGGCTGTAGTTTACCAGACCCTTGGCTACAAGTTCGCCTTGTTGATTACGACATGCGACAACCTGCCCACGACTAAAACGCCCGTTAGCCGCGACAACGCCGATCGGTAGCAAACTGCGGCCACCATCACGCAGCGCTTTGATCGCGCCATCATCAAGCACCAGCTCGCCGTGAGTCTGCAAATGACCAGCGATCCACTGCTTACGCGCAACAACAGGTTCTTTGTCCGCCAACAACAGGGTGCCTAATACTTCACCGGCGCGTAACCGTGTGAGCACATTCTCGATACGACCACCTACGATCAAGGTATCGGCACCCGAACGCGCTGCCAGTGTAGCGGCTCGTACTTTAGTCACCATGCCACCACGCCCCAACGCACCACCACCGCCAGCCATAGCAGCAAATTGCGGGTTCGAGGCTTGACCTTCGGCGATTAACTCGGCATTTGGGTTACTACGTGGATCAGCGGTAAACAAGCCTTGCTGGTCAGTCAAAATAACCAACAAATCGGCTTCAATTAGATTTGCAACGAGTGCGCCCAGCGTATCGTTATCACCAAAGCAAATTTCGTCGGTCACAACAGTGTCGTTTTCATTGATCACAGGCACAACGCCAAGATCCAACAAGGTACGCAAGGTAGAACGGGCATTGAGATAGCGCTTGCGATCACTGAGATCGTCATGCGTCAGAAGAATTTGCGCGGTATGGCGTTTATGGCCAGAAAATGCAGTTTCATAGGCGTGCACTAACCCCATCTGCCCAACGGCTGCAGCAGCCTGCAATTGATGGATTTGCTCGGGGCGTTTTTTCCAGCCTAGACGCGTCATACCTTCGGCAACAGAGCCCGATGATACCAACACAACTTCATGCCCTTGCGCCAGCAAGGCGGCAATTTGATCCACCCAGCTTTGCATACCGGAACGATTCAGGCCCTGACCATCATTTGTCAAAAGGGCACTGCCGATTTTAATAACCCAGCGTTTAGCGCCTGCAAGACGCTTGCGGGATTCTTGCCACTGCTCCGCGCTCATCTATGTGATCTGCTCATTGATGGAGTAAAAAAGACGTATTTTCTCGCGACCGATAACAAATGCGTTATTCGGTCATCCACACCACTTCAACATCATGATCATCATCGTCGTCATCATCGCGTTTAGCCGCTTTACGCGCTTCACGTTCAAGACGATGCTTTTCATACAAGGCTTCAATATGTTCACGCGCTTCAATTTCAACCTGTTCGCGCTCAGCCAGCATTCTTTCTGCGAATTCTTCATCTTCTTCAGCACGCACTTTGCGCGCTTCGATATATTCCATAATGTCGCAGCTTAACGGGAATGTACCCTCTTTGATAATCGCAGCAATGCGATATACCGGACCTTCCCACTGCAACTTATCAATCACGGCCTGACAGCGAGCTTCACGCTCTTCTTCTGGCACCATGTCGAGTTTATTCAATACCAACCAACGATCGCGTTGAGCTAAACCCGGTGAGAATTGTTGCAACTCATTGGAAATCGCCATGACATTATCAGCCGGATCAGAATCATCAAACGGTGCCATATCAACAATATGCAGCAGCAAGTGAGTACGCACTAAGTGCTTCAAGAAACGCGTACCCAGACCTGCACCTTCCGATGCACCTGGAATTAATCCCGGAATATCGGCAATCACAAAACTGCGATGTTGCTCGATAGAGACCACACCTAAGTTGGGTACCAAGGTAGTAAACGGATAATCAGCAACCTTTGGGGTCGCCGCCGAGACTGAACGAATAAAGGTCGACTTACCGGCATTCGGCAAGCCCAACAAGCCAACATCAGCGAGCACTTTTAGCTCAAGCTTAACGTTACGTGACTCACCCGTTTGCCCAGGCTTGGTCTGGCGTGGTGCTTGGTTGGTACTGGATTTATAACGGGTATTACCCAAACCATGGAAACCGCCGCGAACAACCATTAGGCGCTGACCAATTTCGGTTAGATCCCCAAGTGTCTCACCAGTATCTTCGTCAATCGCAGTCGTACCGACAGGCACAGGCAAAATCAAATCTTCGCCTTTAAAACCAGTACAGTTACGACTTGAACCATTTTTACCGTTTTGAGCACGATGGCGACGCGCATAGCGATAGTCGATCAAAGTGTTCATGCTGTCATCGGCTTCTAAAAATACCGAGCCACCATCGCCACCATCACCACCGTCTGGTCCACCCTTTGGGATGAATTTCTCACGACGGAAGCTCATACAGCCATTGCCGCCATCACCCGCTTCAACGGTAATACGTGCCTCATCGACGAATTTCATGCCTTTCCTCTCTTAAAATGCAAACAAAAACGCCCCAACTGCGCGCAGTCAGGGCGTTTGAACAAGGTTCTTACAACTTACGCTGCTGGAACGATGCTTACTGTCTTACGTCCGTTCGCACCTTTCACTTCGAATTTCACTGCGCCAGCGGCGGTAGCGAATAAAGTGTGGTCACGACCGATTTTCACGTTCTCTCCAGCGTGGAAACGAGTGCCACGTTGACGAACGATAATGCTACCTGCTTTAGCAGCTTGACCACCAAACAGTTTGACACCTAAGCGTTTACTTTCGGAATCACGACCGTTACGGGTACTACCACCAGCCTTCTTGTGAGCCATAATCTTTCTCCTTCTGTGGGGTCACTGCAACACTGCGATTGCGGCGGTTTGGCCAACCAACACGGGCCCCGGAATTCAAATTAAATGATATTAGCCAGCGATGCTGGTGATTTTCAACTCTGTGAACCACTGACGGTGGCCCATTTGCTTCATGTGGTGCTTACGACGCTTGAACTTCAAGATCTTCACTTTTTTGTGACGACCATGGTTGATGATCTCAGCAACTACTTTCGCACCTTCAACAACCGGAGCACCGATCTTAACGTCATCGCCGTTACCGATCAGCAGAACTTTTTCTAGCTCAATGCTTTCACCAGTTGCAACTTCCAGTTTTTCAACTTTCAGTGTTTGACCTTCTTCTACACGGTATTGCTTACCGCCAGTTACTACGACTGCGTACATTGTACGTATCTCCGCTTCATTACTTGGCTGCTACTTTAACGGCCTGCTTCTACTGGTAACGCTCTGGTTTCCATATGGCAGGGAGCAGAATTTCGGGGCGCGAGACTATACCGCAGCCTACAATTCCTTGCAACCCTAACTAAGATACTTTCTTGACACCGGCGACGCCTCTCCCTAGCATTTGCGACATTATTACTCAGGCTCTCCAACATGCAGATAAAAGATGTGCTGGCCGTCGTCAATGACGAGTTCAAATCGGTAGACCAATTGATCAACGAACAACTCGCTTCTCGCGTCCCTTTGGTTGAGAAAATTGCCGACTACATCGTCTCTAGCGGTGGCAAACGCATTCGTCCGCTTTTGGTGCTAATGAGCGCCAAAGCATTAGGAAATTGCGACGCTCAGGCCGTTAAACTAGCCACGGTTATTGAGTTTTTGCACACCGCGACACTATTGCACGATGATGTCGTTGATACCTCAGATATGCGTCGCGGCAATCCAACCGCCAATGCAAAGTGGGGCAATGCACCAAGTGTGTTAGTTGGCGACTTTTTATACAGCCGTGCGTTTCAAATGATGGTTGAACTAGGCTCGTTGCCGGTGATGAATATTTTATCCAGCGCCACCTGCATTATCGCCGAAGGTGAAGTCCTACAGCTCACCAACGTAAAAAACCCAGACCTCACCGAAGCGCAGTACATGGACGTTATCCATGGCAAAACGGCCATGTTATTTGAAGCATCGACGCATTCCGCCGCCGCCCTACTCAATTGTTCTGCTGCGCAAGCCAAAGCGCTGCAAGAATATGGCAAAGAGCTCGGCATGGCGTTTCAATTGGTCGATGACCTACTTGATTACGAAGGCGATGCAGTCGCTATGGGAAAAAACGTCGGCGACGATTTAGCTGAAGGTAAAGTTACCCTGCCACTGATTCACGCCATGGCCAATGCAACAGAGGACGAGTCTCGCCTTATTCGCCAAGCGATTCGTAAAGGTGGTTTAGACGATATGCAATCTGTTTTCGCCATCATCCAAAAGACAAAATCACTCGACTATACTCGCCAAAAAGCCTACGAATGCGCAGATCGTGCACAGCAACATTTGGAACTTCTAGCTGACTCCGAAGCCAAACAAGCGCTTAATGCTTTGGCAATGATTGCCGTGCAACGCAACACTTAATTCCAAAAAAACTCAGTCATCCCGATGTAAATAGGACGCGATAATGAAGTTAAAGTCAGGTAGTTCAAGAATCAAACGTTGGGGATGGCATCTACTGGCGGTGCTTTGCTTGGCAATGACAAGCTCGCTCGGCCATGCGGGATTACTCGATGCATTTACCGACAAAAACGCCGATGCAGAATTTCTTCCTGTCGGGCAAGCCTTTCCACTATCCAGCAGCAGTAGTAACGGTAAAGTCACTGCCGAATGGCGCAATGCCGATGGCTATTACCTATATAAGCATCGTATTTATTTACAGCAAGGTGATATCAAGCTTGAACCTGATAGTTATTCGCAAGCAGGTAAAGCCAAACAGGATGAAGCCTTCGGCGAAGTAATCGCGTTTTATCATGATCTAGAAGTCACATTCGACACCCAATCTCTAAACGCCGGAACCGCAATTCTGCACTATCAAGGCTGTGCCGATGCCGGTCTGTGCTATCCGCCACAGCGTGAAAATGTTGAAGTTATTGCGCCCCAAAGTGTAGCTCAGCAAGCAATCACCACCAGTACGATCCAACCAGCAATGCCTACTGAACCCAACACAGATAGCTGGTTTAGTGGCCGCTCATGGGGGGCGGTGGTTGGTATATTTTTCATCCTAGGCCTAGGACTGACCTTTACACCCTGTGTATTACCTATGGTGCCGATTCTAACCAGCGTCGTACTCGGCCAAGGCAATACGTCAGGTAAGCGCGGCTTTCTGCTTTCAAGTACTTATGTATTGGGGATGGCACTCACCTACGCCGCTGCAGGTTTAACCGTTGGGCTGTTAGGTGCTGGCGCCAATGTTCAAGCTTGGATGCAAACACCTTGGGTACTGATCGTTTTTGCCGGTTTGTTTAGCTTGCTCGCATTAGCGATGTTCGGTGTCTACGAGTTGCAATTACCATCTGGGATTCGCAATCGCTTAAACAACCTAAACCAAGGCCAGCAAGGCGGGCGCTGGTTAAGTGTCTTCGTCATGGGGATTTTATCAGCGCTCGTGGTTTCACCTTGTGTTTCTGCACCACTGGCGGGTGCCCTAGTCTACTTGAGCACGACGGGTGACGCCTTGCTAGGTGGTAGCGCTTTATTGGCGCTGGGATTGGGCATGGGCGCTCCATTGATTGTCTTGGGCACAACAGGCGCTTCTGTGCTGCCGAAAGCGGGCGCTTGGATGAATCAAATCAAAGCACTGTTCGGCATCCTCTTACTCGGCGTGGCCATCTGGCTGCTGGGCCGAATTTTACCCGCGACCTGGGTGCTATTGCTGTGGGGCTTACTAGCCTTGGTGTATGGCATAAGCCTAGGGGCTCTTGAGCAAGCGAACAATGGTAGCCAACGGGTTATCAAAGGCTTTGCTTTAGTTTTAGTTTTGTACGGTGCCTGCGCTCTAATAGGCGCCTTACAGGGTAACGACGACCCCCTGCAGCCACTAGCGTCGCAATATAAGTCGGCACAATCCGTGGCCGAACAAGCGGCGACTCATGCCCCCTTTACTCGACTCACATCTGTTACCGAGCTTGAACGCATCATCGCCAGTGAGGCCCGACCGGTTATGGTCGATTTTTATGCCGACTGGTGTATTAGCTGCAAAGTAATGGAGAAGGAAGTATTCGAACAAGCAGACGTCATTCAGGCTCTGTCTCATATACGCTGGGTACAATTGGATGTCACCGATCAAACCGCCGAGCACATTGCGTTTATGCAACAGCATGCTGTCTTTGGTCCGCCCTCTATGCTGTTTTTCAGCGCCGGTAGTGAGCAAAGCAATGCGCGTCTAATCGGAGAGGCGACTAAATCCGAGTTTACTCAACATGTGCTAATGCACCTCCCCAAAAGTCAGTAAATTATCGACATAGCTGACAACCATGTTTACCGGCACTTGAAATAACATAACCGATACCGCATATAGTGACTGTTCGCCATTCTCCGGAGCTTTCCATGCATTACACCTGTCCTTACTGTGCCGCTATTAACCGCTTACCTGCCGATAAAGCAGCACAAGAGGCGCAATGCGGCCGCTGCAAAAAGTTATTATTCGACGGCAAGCCAGTCGAATTGAGCGACACTAATTTTAATCGCTTCTTGGCCAAAAACGATCTCCCTATCGTTGTCGACTTTTGGGCTAGTTGGTGCGGACCATGTCAGATGATGGGGCCGATATTCAAACAAGTATGTGGTCAAATGCAGCATCAACTGCGTTTTGCTAAGGTGAATACAGAACAAGCCCAGGCTACTAGCGCGCAACTTGGCATTCGCAGCATTCCAACACTGATTATGTTTCAAAGTGGAAAAGAGATAGACCGGTTAGCTGGAGCGTTACCAGCCCCACAGCTAACTCAGTGGATTCAACAGGCACTGGTGAAAGCTCAGCAAAACCACTAACTCATGCGGCGTTGCACGATGTCCTCTAAGGTTTTAACAATTGGCTGCAAGGCATCAGACCAACGCAACGCTTCACGATAGCTATCATCAATCTGAGCGACATAACGCTCAATCAATTCAAACAAGCCCCCTTCTTGACTGGCATTCAGGTTAAGCAGTAAGAGCTGGTCTTGAAGATCAATCACCATATCTTGACGCATATCCGCTGCACTGCGAATTTGTTCGGCTTGGCTATCACGAATATGCGCTAACGCAGCTCGCACATCCGTTACAGTGAGCAATAAAACTTGCTGAAGCTTGACCTTAGCTTCTGTTTTCATCATGCGCACACGCGCTTCAGTGGCACTTAACAACACGCATAAATGATCTTTAATGCGTCCATACCGCGACACATCTTGATCGGGAATATTTTTGATCAACAAAGAGGCATTGGGATAATTAACAATCATTCGTCGACCAAATTCCATAATGCGCCGCTCATGTTGCGCCGACAGTAACAACTCGATCTCTAATTCACTCACTGCAGAATTCAAAGCAAAGTACGCGGCTTTATCGCTGACATCTTCCGTATTCGGCCAAAAGGCAACCACCGCTTTTAAGCCAAAACCCGACAGTAAAGTTAATAAAGCGTCTGCCAGACTCGCTTGCGAGTTACAAAAAGAAATCTGTTCCATAAAACGCACAATTTCGCCCTGCTCGGCAGAGTGCGTCATCGCTTCAAACGCTGCTTGGCGCGATTCTTCAACGGTAGATATTAATTCACGGCGATAACCTTGCTGTGCCAAAATTCGCCGCACCTTCGCCTGTAATTCATTGATATCAAAAGGCTTTGTTATAAAATCGTCACCACCTGCTTCGTATCCAGCAATACGCCCAGATAAGGTGGTATCACCGGATATAAAAATAACCGGAATATTTTCAGTTTGCCGCTGAGCACGTAGCTGCCGACAAATTTCATAGCCGCTCATTTCATCGAGCTGAACGTCAAGCAAAATACAATCAAACCCAGTATCCAGCGCATTCAAAAACTCATCCGATGTTGTAAAACCGGACACATCGAACTCACTCAATGTACGCTTTACTAAAAATACTGCTCCGGGCTCATCATCGAGCACCGCCACCTATCCAAGCCCCATTGCATTCCCCGACATCGAATACGATTAATACTAGTTATATAGGGATAGCACAAAATTTACGATTAACGCTCGATCATTCATAACTTTGACCGCATTCCGCTCTTTGTAACTTAATTAGCAACTTAATATTTTTCGGTGAGATCTTAGCGACTAACGGAAAGCTGACGTGCATCAATTCACTTAACGCGCATGGGCGTAAGCTGGAGACAGATAACAAGGAGATGCTATATGACTACTATTGAACACCATGACTTACACCACGACTTCCCTGAAATGAGCGAGCAAATTCGCAGCCTCAAAATGAAGGATCGTCATTTTGCTCGTTTATTTGATGAATATCATGAGCTTGATCGAGAAGTACGCAAAATCGAAGAGGATGTTGAACCAACCTCGGATGAACATCTAGAGCAGTTGAAGATGCGTCGGGTACATTTAAAAGACGACCTGTACACTATGCTCAAGCAGGCTTAGCACCTGAAGCAAACAGCAAAAAAAAAGGAGGCATCGGCCTCCTTTTTAATGCGTACTACTCAACGGTACTAGTCTAAGCCGCCGACGTTCTCACCCTGAGCCTGCAAGTCAGCATGGTAAGAAGACCGCACCATAGGGCCGCTATTCACACGCACAAAGCCTAAACTCTTGGCAATTTCACCTAGCTCACGAAACTCTTCTGGTGTTGCAAAACGCTTCACTGGCGAGTGATTTCGACTCGGCTGCAAATATTGGCCTAAAGTAATGTGATCTATATCGTGCGCGCGCATATCGTGCATCACTTCAATCACCTCTTCGTTGGTTTCACCCAACCCCAACATCAAGCCCGACTTAGTAACAACATTCGGTTGACGTTGCTTGTACTGCTTAAGCAAATCCAATGACCACTGATAATCCGAACCCGGACGACATTCTTTGTATAAGCGTGGCACGGTTTCTAAATTGTGGTTAAAAACATCTGGCGGCGTAGCACTAAGAATATCCAAGGCAACGTCCATACGACCACGAAAATCCGGAACTAATGTTTCGATCTGAATGCTCGGGCTATGCTCACGAGTCAAACGAATACAATCGGCAAAATGCTGAGCACCACCATCGCGTAAATCGTCGCGATCCACTGAAGTAATCACCACATAACGCAATGCCATATCGGCAATCGCAGTGGCCAAATTTAAAGGTTCATCGACATCCAATGGATTCGGTCGACCGTGCCCCACATCGCAAAACGGGCAACGACGAGTACAGATATCGCCCATAATCATAAAGGTTGCAGTACCACCACCAAAACACTCACCAAGATTAGGACAGCTGGCTTCTTCGCATACCGTATGCAGCTTATGCTTGCGCAGCTTTTGTTTTATCTCATTAATTTTTGGTGTTGCCGGAATACGTACCCGAATCCAATCAGGTTTGCGTGGCATATCATCAGTAGGGATAACCTTAATTGGTATGCGCGCAACTTTATCAGCACCCCGCAGCTTTTCGCCCTGCACTACTTTTGGCTTATCGCTCATTTTCTTCTCCGGGCTCTTCTGCACTAGTTACGGCAATACCGTTAGACGATGTTAGTTCACGCAGCAAATGACGCTGTAAATTTTCAGATACAGTATCAAAATCAATGTCATCGCTACCACTGGAGGATGCAGCAATTTCATCAACGATTTGAGTCATTTCCATGCCAGCATAACCGCATGGGTTAATACGCTGAAATGGCTGTAAATCCATATTGATGTTCAAAGATAGCCCATGAAAAGAGCGGCCATTGCGAATTCTTAAACCGAGTGAGGCTATTTTTTTAACCCCAACGTAAACACCTGGCGCGTCCTCACGCGGAGCCGACTCAATACCCAAATCAGCCAAACAGGCGACCAGTGCGCGTTCAATCGCGGCGACCAGCTGCCGTGGACCCCAGACCTTACGTTTGATATCAATTAACAGATAAACAACCAACTGGCCAGGACCGTGGTACGTAACTTGGCCACCGCGATCGGTTTGAATAACGGGAATATCACCCGCCATAAGAACGTGTTCTGCCTTTCCGGCCTGACCTTGAGTAAACACGGGAAAGTGCTGTAAAAACCATAGTTCGTCGGCGCTATTTGCGTCGCGTGACTCTGTCGTTGCGACCATATCGTCGTATACGCTTTGATAATCACACAAACCTAACTGACGAATCCGCAATTACATCACCATATGAACATGTTCGCACGAGGACAAATCGCGGTGAATGTTCTCAAGCTGCTGCACGCCAGTTGCCGTAATATAGACAGTAATTGAACGAAAACGTCCATTGCTACTTTCTTTCACTTTAATGATCTCTAAATCAAGATCGGGCGCATGCACTCGAATAATATCGGCAACAATCTGCTCGTAGCCGTCGATCCCTTTGCCTACGACCTTAATCGGATAGTTTGGGCAAGGGAATTCTATTTTAGGAGCGTCTGGCTGGCTCACGGGGATACCTCAGAGTGCGATAATCGAGGGCTTTATATGGTGTCTAAGTACAAACAATTCAAGTAGAACATTCACACTCAACAGAACTCAAATTAAAGGACAAGAAGCGCTGCGCCAATTGCCCTTTGATCCGTCTAGTTTATTACTAGCCGAGCAAACGCGTGAAAAAGAGCTTAATTCGACCAATAAAACGGCCAAAGAAGCTAGCCTCGTCAACATTAGCAGCGGCTATCAGAGGTAACTCCGCCACTACTTCGTCTTCCATGCGGATAGTTAACTTGCCAAGTTGAGCACCGGCAGCAATGGGGGCTTCAGGATAATCGTTAGTCGACATTTCAACTTGAAGCTCGCCTTTACTGCCGCGCGGTAGCGTTAAATACAGATCATTTTCAAGAGTTAGATTAACGCTGTCTTGCATACCCAGCCACACCGCTTGAGTTTGCAGGGTATCACCCGCGCTATAAAGCTTATGAGTTTCGAAATAACGGAAACCGTAACCAAATAATTTTTGTGTTTCACGGGCACGAGCTTCTTCGCTACGAGTTCCCATTACTACCGCAATCAGTCGAGTATCTTCACGCTTAGCCGAAGCCGTCAAACAATAACCCGCTTCTTCTGTATGGCCTGTTTTCAAACCATCAACACTAGGATCACGCCATAATAATTTGTTGCGGTTAGGCTGACGAATGTCGTTGTACTCATAGTATTTCTCAGCGTACAACTCGTAATAAGTCGGGTGGTCATTGATGATATGCAGCGCTAACGTTGCCATATCACGAGCCGTCGAATGGTGTCCTTCGGCAGGCCAGCCAGTGGCATTCAAAAACTGCGTATTGGTCATACCAAAGGTTTTAGCATACTGGTTCATCCAACCAGCGAACGCGTCTTCAGAACCGGCTAGGTACTCAGCTACAGCGATCGATGCATCATTCCCTGATTGCACGATAATGCCGCGTAGCAGATCCATTAACGCAACGTCAGTGCCTTCGCGCACCCACATCTTAGAGCCGCCTTTTTTCCAGGCATTAACACTGATAGGTACTTGGGTATCTTCCTGCACCTTACCCTCAACCAACTCATGCACAGCAATATAACTGGTCATCATTTTGGTCATACTGGCAGGGGGCAATTGCTGATCAGCATTGTGCTCGACGATAATTCGACCACTATCAGCATCCATCAAGATGTATGCAGACGCATCGAGAACAGGTGGTTTGGGAATAATTACCGCTGCGGTAGCGGAAGAAGAAAAAACAACAAAGAGGCAAAGCTGTAAAAAACGCATGATATTCCTGAACGCCGGATGGGAAATTCGGGGCAGCATTGTAACATGCCAACCAATTTTTGCAGTGATAACTGCGACTAGATAAAAATTAAATGGCTAGCAGCTATCTGCAGCGGCTTAATTTTATAAAATATACTGACAAGAGAATACTGCAGAATATCCCTTAACGAATAGCACAGGCTGTCATCCAACCTGTGCTTACACGATTACTGACGAATCAACGCCGTGTCGCGCGCTGGGTGCAATGTCAGGAACGGTGCACCTCCAGATAAAACTTCATGGCTATGACGTAAACGATAAGAGCGGTCAATACGACGAGTACACAAGGTTAAACGCACCGCTAACCAACGATAATCAGACTTGTCTGCAGCATGGATAACCACAGATGCATCGTTATCAACCATCGCCTGACAGGCACCATTCATATTGTCAGCAATATCACGCGATCGATTCGCTAAATCTTCGGTAGGAATATCGTAGCGAGCGATTGGCTCACTGTCCTCTTTGGCGTCTGCCCATGCCGCTGCAACGCTCGCAGCACTGGCAAGCGTCGTAACGGTTGGTTTTGCCGCAGCTTTCGGAGCAACCACAGGTGCAACTTTTGCGACAGCTTTAACGGGGGCCGATTTAGGTTTTGTATTAAGTAATTCATCTTCAATATCATCGACGACAACCTTAGCCGGTGCACTCGCTGCTTTCGCTTTGGCCGTCTGTTGAGCCAAGCGCTGCTCTTTCAATTTTTGTTCGTTAGCCGCACGGCGCTCTCGTTCTAATTGCTGCTGACGCTGTTGCTCAGCCAATTCTTTACGAGCTTTTTCTTCAGCTGCTTTCTGTTCTTCTTGTTTCTTGCGTTGGTAATCCGCTTGTAAGCGTTGTTTTTCTTTTTCTGCAGCCTCTGCTAACTGGCGCTGATGCTCTAGCTCCGCTTTGGTAGGTGCTGATACAGCCGCAACCGCAACAGGCTTAGCCATGCCACTGGCGATAGCATCATCAATCACGCGCTGTGCTTCTTCCAAACCAGGCGTTAACGATGCCACTGGCCAAACCTTATCCAAATAGCCTTGGGCTTTGTCGAATTGACCTCCGGCAATAGCGCGGTTAGCTAACTCAACATACGACTCACCCCAGCGATACGTAAGCGGCACAACGCGAAAATCAAACGGAGCGTCGCCACGGAAGGCCTCAATTTTTTCCAATGCATTATTACCCACAGGCGCACTCAAACGCTGGGCAGCAATATCTTGATCAATCTCATTTAAGAGTGAATCAAGTTGCTCTGGAGTTGCAGCATTTACCTGCAAACCGATAAAGAACGTAGTAACGAATAGCGCAATTTTATTCATGTAGGAATTAACTTTGTTATCATTGTGATGGCTAGGCATTGACGGGTAAGATGAAGACATTCAGCCCCCGATGTCAAGTTCCATATTAATTATCCGGAGTTCTCTTTGATGTTATTGCGACTTGGTTCCCTTCTTTTTGCCCTACCTGCGCTTATTTTGCTAGTGCTTTATGGAGTGGAAATGTCAGCAGTATCCGATTGCACTCAACTCGGCGGCATCTACAACTTCGACACCGCAGAATGCGGCACCGAGGCTATCCCGCAAACAAGTTATTACTTGCGCCATAGCGGCCTAGTCAACGGCATGATGTTACTTTCGGTTCTCGGCGCATTGGCTATGTCGATCGGTATGCTGATCAAAGGTATGGCGCAACAGGCCAAATCATAATAACGGATTATTATCCGCAGCACTTTTTCCATTTACTGCCACTCCCACAAGGGCATGGGTCATTCCTGCCCAGTTTCATTGGCGTGAACGACGCATTGCCATCGACGTAATACCACTGGCCATCAAGACGTTTGAATATCGAGCGCTCGTCCAGTTCGCACCACTCGCCATCTTCACAAAAACGAGCACGAAAGCTCACAACGCCATCATCTTCTTGCTCTTCACTGCTAAGAATGGTCAAACCAAACCACTGCGTTTTACCATCCATTGGCAAGGATGGTGGTCGAGTGTCTGTATGCCACGTACGTAGGAGATAGGCAGCATCTTGGTTAACGAAGGCGCTATAGCGAGAGCGCATCAAGGCCTCTGCGCTAGGAGCAATGCCCTCATGACAAGGCTTGCAACACTGCTCGTAGGCAAGTCCACTCTGACATGGGCAAGGCTGCTCGGAACAGATACCTGTCATTGCATATTCTCGCGCGCTAAGTTCATTAGTTTGCCAATCGCTGCCGACAATGTATCGCTACGCTCAGGATTGCGAAACGCTGCCAATATCCGCTCACGCATACTCGGCAACGTCATCAAATCGGCGATAAGAGTAATAAACGAATCTTGACCAACGGCCGCTAAGTGTTCGAGATATATTTGCAAACGTTCATCACTAAGATCCAACCAGCAACGACTGCCAATGGCGCTTAATACTTCAATTGAACGCGCTTCGGGGTGAGCCAGAATCGCCCCCAGCAGTTGTTGTCGCTGTGGCACGCTAGAGCTGCCGGATAGACCGCGAGCAAAGGCTGCTAAGTCAGCAGCACTGGCGTTATCTGCAACCACCTGAGCCAAAGAATCGCTAATCGCTAGCGTCAAATTCAGGCCCGGTGTCGCATTTTCTAAAAAGCCGAGTAGAACATTACGAGGCACTGCTGCCATCTTCGGCATCGCCTGGCACAACAAAACATCGTTATTGTCTTCATCTATCCGGGCAACGACTTCAGCTAAACCCTGCAAGCCTAACTGCTGCCAGTTTTGCCAACCATTATCACCGGATAAATACGCACGGGCTGTTGCGTAGTATTGAGTTGCAGGTTGTTCTAACGTGCGTAAGGCTAAGGCATGAAAGTACGCCATGCGATTACCATCTGGCTTGTAACTGCAGGGTGCATCGCCATGTTGTTTGGTCGGTGCTTGAACAACTCGTAACCAATGCTCTAAAAACGCGTCACGCGGTCCAGGCAACAGGACGTTCTGTTCATCCAAAGGAAGCTTTAAAAACCAAATATTGTGCTGCCCTGGCTTATCTGGATTCCAACTAAAAATCCCCAACCAAGCGTGCTTCAAATACGGTGCAGGATAGGGCTTGGCCAATAGTTCAATGGCTTCAAAATCCGTTGTTGAAATTTCACCAATACGACGTCCCAAATCAAACACACGCATTTGCGCGCCGCTGCGTTGCACTAATTGACTGATGGTCATATTGCTTCTCCAACAAACACACTAAAAAACCGGAGTTTAACAGTTTGCGTTGGGTGATTCAGTCCTATAACGAATTCCGTTATCATTCATTGCGCTCATGCTGCAATCGGAGGCTAACCATGTCGACTCAACACAGTTTGCTTGCCAGCTACCTGCTAAAACTTGAATCTGCTCTACAGCAACACGAGTTATGGTCGACCGATTCACCCAGTGCGCTGCAACTGTCTAGCCTGCAACCCTTCTGTGTTGATACCCTGACCATCGAGCAATGGCTGCAATACATCTTGATTCCTCGCTTTTCTGCACTCGTTGCAACAGGCGCCGACTTACCCATTATTCCTGCCGATAACGGTATGGCGGGTATGGCTGACATTGCATTCAATCAACGCAATATTCGCGCTAACGAGGTAGTTGACCTTATTCGCGCTATCGATTCTTTACTGGAGGCACCATGGCCTTAATTTTTGCTGTACTGGCTAGCGTAATACTGGGCGCAGGTATCACCGCCTACGTTTTGATTTCGCGCTGGCAACAAATCATTGCTGATGCAAAGCGTGACCTAACTGAAATGGCGGAGCAATACAAAGCCACCCAAGATGAAAATCGCGAGTTAAAACAAAAGGTTGCTGATTTACAGTACCAGTTTAATAGCGCACAGAAGGATTTAAACTTCGCCCGCGAACAAGCTAAAAACGGCGGCGTTTAAGCCACAACATAAATAACACCGCCAAGACAAAGCCGCCCATAACCAACAGCACGACGCTGGCGCGGCTAAAATGCAGTGCTGCCCGCTCACCAAGCCAATAAATAGGCAGTAAATAAGCAGCAGCCCAAGCCGGTGAAGACAGTGTATTTGCCAGCAAGAAAGACGATGTCGGCATAGCGCTGGCCCCGGCCACGACAGGGACCAGCGGACGCAAAGGGCCAATAAAGCGCCCGAACGCTATACTCCAAACTCCGTAACGTGTGAAAAACTCATGGCTATGCGCCAACCAATCGGGGTGTCTTTGGAAAAAGTGCCAGTGATGCAATCGCCCCTGAGCACGACGCCCTAACCAAAAGCTCGTACCATCGCCTAAGAAAGCACCGATAGTTCCAACCAGCCACCAAGTCCAAGGTGAAATGCCCAGTTCCGGCGCGAGTACCGTTAGTCCAATCAAAATCGCGATTCCGGGCACCAACAAACCGACAACGGCCAATGACTCGGCAAAAGCCGTCAATAACAAAAGTAGTATCAATCCTCCGGCGCTACTGGTTATATCGCCCGCAATAAAATTTAACTCAGATAAATACGGTTCAAGCATGGCAGGCATCGTTTATTCCCTGTATCCTCAAAAAAATCCTGACCACTAATAATCAAGAAAAATCGAATGAAGTCAGCCACTCAATCTCCCGATCTGGATACGTCACGGATCAGCGTTAGCGCCCACTATACGGGCTATATTTGGTACAAGCATGGACTTTCAGCTGCAGGATTTGCAACCGGAACCGGACGCTTTGCCAATGCCGCACTTGCACCAATTAATGCATTTTTACGCTTAGTTGCCGGTGCCGATATTGATATCTTTTTATTACAACGTCACTCGGTAATCGACCATCAAGTTCGTGACCTTATCGAACAGCATGGGATCGAACAAATCGTCGAGTTAGCATCGGGCTTGTCGCCACGAGGCTATCGCATCAAGCAGCAATATCCGCATATTCGTTATATCGAAGGCGATCTGCCCGGAATGGCAGCTCGTAAGCGCGAACTACTAGGACGCGTCGGTTTAGCGGCTGGCCACGATGTAGTTGAGTGCAATATTTTGCAAGAAGATGGCCCAACCTCCATTGCCGCAGTACTTGCCAGTCTTGATACCAGCAAGCCCACGCTGATTATTACCGAAGGCCTTGTTAACTACTTTGACTTACCGGTTATTCGTTCCGTATGGGCACGGATGGCCCAAGGTTTGAAACGGTTTCCCCAAGGTTATTACATTACGGATTTGTACCCAGATTTTGCCGACCACCCTTCGTATCGCTACGTTAAGATGGCACAAAAGCTGGTCGGTTTGTTCACTCGTGGACAATGGCCTCTGCATTATTCGAACGATAACGCTATTCGCAATGGCTTTGGTGAAGACGGGTTCGATCAAGTCGACGTACTGGATCCCGCCTCATTCTATGGGCAGTTGAACTTGCCTGAAGTGAAGATTAAAACCTTGGTGCGTATCATACGTTGCAAAGTATCGGGCGAATAAGCGCAGCAACCGATAAAAAAAGGCCTGCGAAGCAGGCCTTTTTTTTCGGTTCTATTCACTAAATGCGGCCAACTGTAAACTGGTACGCTTCTGCTTTTTCAGCCGCCCCATTAAGCGTCGCTCTAATGCTTCACCCGTTTCATTCGGTTGACGAGTTACCGCAGCGGCGCCCAAAGATAGCTCTGCAAATGGTCGCCAAGTCTGGTCTTCTAACTTACGTTTAATTCGTTCCATCAATACGATGGCACCTTCTTCGGCACAATTCGGTAATACCAGTACAAACAAGTCGTCGCTCAAACGAAACATTTCATCTTCGGCCCGCACCTGCTGCTGAGTGGTAGTCACAAATCGCGGCAAAAATTGCAGCACTGAGCGATTACCGTGCAAGTCAGCCAACTGGCTATATTCCTCCAACACCAAACCGATCAAGCTCACATTTTGACGAGCACTCTCACCACGAGCAATTTCCCGCTCTAATACATGATGAAAATGGCTACGATTGTACGCTCCCGAAATTTGATCCGTCAGTGCCAAGCGCAGTAGCGACCAACCTTTCAGTTGTGTGAGGTAGGCGTAACACCACGCAGAGCCAACCAATAACGAATAATTTGTACCACTACGAATCGCGTTTAATGTGCCTTCATCAACCCAGACAAGTACCGTCAGTACCAGTGCAACCGCAACGTTAAACCAAGTACCATGATTGATGGGCAAACAAAAATAACTAAACAAGGGTAAAGCATATAAATAGTGAGTCATCAGTACCGGATAATCTGGTAACTGATACAGACCAAGCGCTGCCAACAAACAAATCAGCGGGTAGTTGATCCAAGCGTACGCATCTCGATCACGATTGATATAAATAAAAATCGCACTAAAAAATAGAGCCGGTATAGCGATAACATTCGACAGAACGAGTGGATACAAGCCCTGACGATATTGATCATAAATAAGAATAGAGATTGCGATAGCCGCTAGCGAATAAACTAGAACCTGTAATCGGGGCAGCAACTGTTCTTGCGATAATTCACTGAACATTCGACAACACCTCCTGTATTCGTTTGATCATACTAGGTATGTCATCCTCAGGCAGATAGACGTCCTGCACGACTTTCACCTGAGTTAAGCCCTCAAAGCGCTCACTACCCGCCAAATCATCCAGTAAATCTTCCTGTAAACGCTCAGCATCGTCACTCGAACTATGCGGCATAAGAATAATAAAGTTATCCGAATTTAACCGATAACAAGTATCGTATTTGCGCAGACAGCGCTTCAATTTTTTACCGAAAAAACTTAACCGCTGTTCGTAATCCTCAGCTTTTAATGTATGCCAGCGCGGCGGAATGGCGACGCCAACCAAGATCAATTCACTACTTTGACGATCAGCACGTGTCATTTCTTTGTTCAAATCCAACTGCAACTGATATTCGTTGTAAACCTGAGTCACTGGGTCGGTGTTGATAATTTCGATCAAACCGCGATTGTTGCGCTCGTTCAACATGGCGTACATCACCGCGAACAGATAGCAGGCAGCATAGGTAAACAAGATTTGCAGTCGCAAGTAGCTATCGTATTCCTGCACGATCAGTAAGAACAAAGCGGTGCTATACACTAAAGCGACATATGTAGCGACATGAAAGGGGAATAGGAAATAAACGTACCCCGGCACAAAATAGATCCAATGAGTGGCTTGGTCAGCTTGCTGCATTCCAAACAAGGTGAATAGACATAACAAAAATACCAAGGCCCACTCAGGGTAAGGTGAAGCACGCTTGTGCCCACGCATCAGTAGGTACACAGCGTAGAGCAAAAGCAACACTGAGAAGCCTGCGGCGACCGCGGCATACACGTTAGTCGACTCGATCAAATCCAGTACGGCAATAACGCTCAAACCGAGCGCCGCAAATAAGCAGTACAGAACCTTAACCTGCAGAACGACTAAGGTATGAAATTGTGCTTTTTCCATAAATCAGGGAATCCAGAGCATTTCAGCGGTCATTCAATACGACCATCGCTTAACAGTGTAGTAGTTCGTGTATACTAGCGCACTTTATGACAGGCCGACGCTTCAGGTATTCACACAATGAACGTTCTCGATTACATGCAAACACTGGGTAACCAAGCACGCGTAGCTTCACGAGCCATCGCCCGTGCGAGCACCCAAGATAAAAATGCCGCCTTAGTGGCCATTGCCGCCGCCATCAGCGAACAGCGTGATACGCTAAAAGCAGCCAATGCACTCGATATGGCGCGAGGCCAAGAAAACGGCCTAGATGCCGCTCTGCTTGATCGCCTCGAACTCACCGACGGTCGCATTGATGGCATGTTAGAAGGCCTACAACAAGTGGCTACTTTAGCCGACCCTGTCGGTGAAATAACCGACCTTAAATATCGCCCTAGTGGTATTCAAGTCGGCAAAATGCGCGTGCCATTAGGCGTCATCGGCATTATTTATGAAAGTCGTCCAAACGTGACGATTGAAGCGGCCAGTCTATGTTTAAAATCAGGTAACGCTGCCATTTTGCGTGGAGGCTCTGAAGCCATTGAGTCAAACCAAGCATTAGCCGCCTGTATCCGTACAGGCCTAGCGGCCGCAGGTTTACCCGCTGAGACAGTACAAGTGGTCGAAACCACTGACCGTGAAGCCGTTGGCGCACTCATTACTATGCCAGAGTTTGTCGATGTGATCGTACCTCGCGGAGGTAAGAGCTTAATCGAACGCATTAGTCGTGACGCTAAAGTTGCCGTTATTAAGCACCTAGACGGTATTTGCCATGTGTACATTGATGAATTCGCCGATAAAACTAAGGCGATAAACATCGCGATCAATTCTAAGACTCATCGTTACGGCACTTGCAACACGATGGAAACCTTATTGGTTCATACCTCGCGCGCAGCAGATATACTGCCCGAGCTAGCGGAAGCTTACACTAATATCGGCGTTGAACTGCGCGGCTGCGAACGCACCCGTGAACTATTGGTCGATATCAATGAAGCGACTGCGGAAGATTGGGATACCGAATACCTAGCGCCAATCTTGGCGATTCGTATCGTCGATACTCTGGATGACGCTATTGAGCACATCAATCGCCATGGATCACACCATACTGACAGCATCATTAGTGAGAACTACACCTTATCGCGTCGTTTTATCAATGAGGTCGATTCTAGTTCTGTGATGATTAATGCTTCAACGCGATTCGCCGACGGTTTTGAATATGGTTTAGGTGCTGAAATCGGCATTTCGACGGATAAAATTCACGCCCGCGGCCCTGTTGGGCTTGAAGGTTTAACGTCGCAAAAATACGTAGTGCTGGGTAACGGTGAAATCCGTCAGTAATCCTAAGTCGCTAGCGATACTGGGCGGGACATTTGATCCCGTTCATATCGGACATCTGCGTATTGCCTTACAGTTACGCCAACTCGGCTTTGCAGCAGTATGGCTTATGCCAAATGCCACACCGCCACACCGACCGCAGCCACAAGCGACGGCAGAACAGCGGTTGGCGATGCTGAGACTGGCTACTCAGTCGCTGGATGGCATTGAGGTCTGCGATCTTGAATTGCTGCGTGATGCTCCAAGTTACAGTGCCGACACCCTCAATCTGTTACGCCAACAATACGCTGATTGTGCTATCACTTGGGTGATGGGAACGGATGCTTGGAACAGCTTTGATCAATGGCAAAAACCAGAAGTGATACTGGAATGCGCCAATGTATTGGTCATTAGCCGCCCGGGAGACAAAATAAAAGCCATGGGCTGGCAACATCAGCAAGCCGTGCTTCGACGGGCTGAGAGCCGCGGTTTACGTGACTCTCACCACGGCGCTATTGCCTTTCAGGCATGGCCAGAACTCGATATATCTGCATCCGACTTGCGTCAGGCTATCAAGCAGGGCGACAATGTCACCTTTCTAACGCCGGACGCGGTATTGGAATACATAAATCAACATAAACTCTATCGATAGAAATGCATGCAAATTGAGCAAATAAAATCGTTGGTGATCGAAGCGCTGGAAGACATGAAAGCGCAAAATATCACCGTGCTGGACGTCCGCGGACGCACCTCAGTCACTGATTGGATGATCATCGCCAATGGTACGTCCAACCGTCACGTTGGGGCTGTTGCCTCGAATGTAGAAGAAAAAGCTAAGCATGCGGGTTTACGCCCAAATGGTATGGAAGGTCGCGCCGCGGCAGATTGGGTTCTTATCGACCTAATCGATGTGGTTGTTCACGTAATGACAGAACAAGCACGCCACTTCTACGATTTGGAGCGCCTTTGGGGCGAACCTAAAGCCGACGCTGAAGCAGGAAAACGCGACGCATGAAGCTACGTCTGCTCGCGGTCGGCACTAAGATGCCGGCCTGGGTAGAACAAGGCTATGCAGAATACGCTAAACGCCTACCGGCTGACTGTGCATTGGAATTAGTGGAGATAGCCCCCGGCCATCGCGCTAAGAACACCAGCAAAGAAAAAGCCATGCAGCAAGAAGCTGAAGCACTTATCAAGGCCATTCGCCCATCGGATCATGTGGTTGCGCTCGCTGTTGAAGGGAAACCTTGGACAACGCCTCAACTCGCGTCCGAATTAGAAAACTGGCGCATGCAAGGCGGCGACGTCGCTTTGTTAATTGGCGGCCCTGATGGCATGACTGATGAGATCATGCGCTTAGCAAAACAGCGCTGGTCACTCTCCAATCTTACCCTGCCGCATCCTTTGGTGCGGGTTCTGCTTGCCGAACAGTTGTATCGAGCATGGACCATATTGCAGGGTCATCCGTACCATAAGTGAGGTTCGGATATGTGGGAGCACTCGTTCAGGGATAAGACAGCAGAACGACGTCTGTTTCGCGCGCGCGCTATCACTTTAGGTCTGTTTATTTTCATCATGCTGTGCGGCTTAGCTTGGCGCATGTCGTACCTGCAGATTGAACTGCACGAAAAATACAAAAACCTCTCTGAAAACAACCGCGTTCAATTACGGCCGCTCGCCCCCAATCGAGGCCTTATTTACGACCGCAACGGCGTGTTGTTAGCAGAAAATATCCCTTCTTACAGCCTCACCATTGTCGCCGAACGCGTAAGAGATCTCGATCAAACCTTAACCTTTCTCAACGATCTCATTGAAATATCCGAACGTGACCGTGAACAGTTCGACAAGCGTCTAAAGTTTCGCCGTCGTCCGTTTGAGCCTGTGGTTTTGCGTTATCGTCTGAGTGAAGAAGAAATTGCCAAAGTATTGGTGAATCGTTTTTATCTACCGGGCGTCGATGTAGAAGCACAACTCGTGCGTCACTATCCCAATGGTAATGCCTTTGCCCACGTACTTGGCTACGTCGGCCGCATCAATGAAAAGGACCAAGCGCTGCTCGATACCGATCCCGATGTTAAGCGTCGCTACAGTGCAACTCAGTACATTGGTAAAACCGGTGTTGAACGCCGCTACGAAGAAGATCTGCATGGCGAAGTGGGCTATCAAAAAGTCGAAACCAATGCACGGGGGCGTATCCTCAGTGTTATCGAACAGCAAGATCCGATTCCAGGTAAAGACCTAACACTGCATCTTGATGCCCGTTTGCAAACGCTAGCCGAAAAAGAAATGACTGGCCGGCGTGGTGCCGTTGTTGCAATCGAAGTGGCAACCGGAGGCATCGTCGCGCTTTATAGCAACCCGACATTCGACCCCAATTCCTTCGTCACCGGTATCTCTCACAAAGACTACTCTGATTTGCGCGATGACCCTGATCAACCGCTATTTGATCGAGCAACCCGAGGGCAATACCCACCAGCCTCGACACTCAAACCCTTCATCGGTTTAGCCGCATTAAATGCAGGAACAACGAATTGGAACGATAGCATTCGTGACCAAGGTTGGTACAAACTCGATAATGATGAACGTTTATATCGCGACTGGAAAAGAGGTGGCCACGGACGAGTCGATCTTGAAAGAGCCGTAGTGGAATCATGTGATACCTACTTCTATGACGTGGCAGTACGTACTGGAATCGATGGGATCACACCCTTTCTTGCTCAATTTGGTTTTGGCCGCGATATGACCCTAGACGTTATTTCTGCTCTACCTGGCTTACTGCCAGATCGAGATTGGAAGAAAGCCCATCGACGAGGCTCTTGGTATGCTGGCGACACCGTTAACTTAGGTATTGGTCAAGGCTTCATGTTAACAACACCGTTGCAACTAGCGACTGCCACTGCGGTACTGGCAAACCGCGGAAAATGGCAAATACCACGGCTAATTTATGCGCACAATGAAGTCGAAGACGTGATCGAGCACGGTGATATCCCCGATATTCAATTACGTAACCCAGATAACTGGAATCGCATGTTTAATGCGATGGCCAACGTTATCTCTGGACAGCATGGCACTGCGCGACGCTTGCTCAGCAATATGCAATTCCCGATGGCCGCTAAAACAGGGACGGCCCAAGTGGTGGGGATTAAGCAAGACGAAGAGTACGATTCCGAAGCGTTACGTGAACGTTTACGCGATCATGCGCTGTTTATTGCCTTTGCTCCGGTAGATAATCCGCAGATCGCCATTGCCGTTATTGTCGAAAACGGCGAATCCGCTGGTAAAACGGCGGGGCCAATTGCGCAAAGTATTATTAACGAGTATCTCGGAGGCGCGGAAGGCTAATGCCAAGTGTTGATTTTAGCCGCACGGTATCCACCCCTGCGCATCACCATACCTTCGATAGCAGTGGTGTTTTTTATAAACGCCTACACATAGATTTGATTCTATTCTTACTTATCATCGCGCTATGTGGCGTCGGTTTGCTGATACTGTACAGTGGCAGTGGTCAGGATATGGGGATGGTGAAACGCCAAGCACTGCACTTCAGTATTGGCATCGGTTTAATGCTATTTACCGCGCAGATACCTCCACGAGTCTACCAATTGTTAGCACCCTGGGCCTACGCTGCCGGTGTATTCGCATTAATCGGGGTACTGGTTATGGGGGTTGGTGCAAAGGGTGCACAACGTTGGTTGGAGCTGCCGGGACTGCCGCGCTTTCAACCATCCGAACTGGTCAAGCTGGCACTGCCCCTCACGGTTGCTTGGTTTATGGCGAAACGCCCTGTACCACCACGATTTATCGATTTATTTTCTGCCTTGATCATCGTCATGGTGCCAACGATTCTGATTTTACGACAGCCCGACTTAGGTACTTCGATTTTAATCAGCGCCTCAGGCCTGCTGGTGCTGTTTTTTGCCGGCATGTCGTGGAAATTAATTATTAGCATGATCACCTTGGTAGCAGCCAGCGCACCGGCGATGTGGTTTTTCGTTATGCATGATTACCAAAAACAACGCGTACTCACCTTCCTTAATCCAGAAAGCGATCCTCTTGGCACCGGTTGGAATATTATTCAATCGAAAACAGCCATTGGCTCTGGTGGTATACACGGCAAAGGCTATTTACTCGGAACTCAGTCACAATTAGAGTTTTTACCCGAAAGCCATACCGACTTTATTATTGCCGTACTCGCAGAAGAATTAGGCCTTGTTGGCGTCATGCTCTTGCTCACGCTCTACTTCCTAATCATTATGCGTTGCTTATATTTATCCACCCAGTGTGAAACCCTTTTCGGGCGTTTGCTGTCTGGTAGTATTGCCGTGACATTTTTCATTTACGTTTTTGTAAATATCGGCATGGTGAGCGGTATTTTACCGATCGTGGGTGTACCTCTGCCGTTAGTTAGTTATGGTGGCACCTCGGTAGTAAGCTTATTGCTCGCGTTTGGTCTCATTATGTCGATGTATACCCATCGCCAAGATTAATAGGATGTATTTTATGCGGATTCACCGAATTGCCCTTACATTGTCGCTATTAGGTTTGGCTAGCGCTGCAACCGCTGGCTATGACACTCATCCTCGTTTCGCCGAATTTGCAGCCGAGCTGCAAGCTGAATATAAAATTCCTGAAGCAGAAACACGTGCTTGGCTAAAAAATGCAGAAAAAATGCAGTCGGTTCTGGATGCCATTCAGCGTCCAGCAGAAAAAGTTTTAGAGTGGGATAAATATCAAGATATTTTCTTAACCAAAAAACGTATTGAATCTGGCAAGGTATTTATGGAAACCCATAAAGCATTGTTAGAAAAAGCAGAAAAAGAATACGGCGTTCCGAAAGAAATCATCACTGCAATTATCGGTGTTGAAACATTTTACGGTACAAGACAAGGTACTTATCGAGTACTCGATTCGCTATCGACACTTGCCTTCGACTATCCTGACCGCCCTCTTTTTTGGCGCGAACTTAAAGCCTTCTTTGCACTGTCGGAAAAAGAAAAGCTCGATCCTGAGGCAATCAAAGGATCCTACGCTGGCGCCATGGGTTACGGGCAGTTCATTCCCACTAGCTATTTAGAATATGCCGTCGATGGCGACAATGACGGTAAGCGCGACTTATGGGCAAACCCTGCCGACGCTATATTCAGCGTAGCTAACTATTTTAGTCGTCATGGTTGGATCAGTGGCGAACCCGTAACACAACGAGTGACCGTTACCGGTGCGGCTTACGAACCCATTGTGAATGCTACGCGCAAACCAGAAATGACCGTCGGCGATATCAGGGCATTAGGCGTCACCCCGTCGATTAAAATCGCTGATGACAAACCAGCAACTTTAGTACATCTACTTGGAAAAGAAGGTCCAGAATACTGGCTTGGTGAATTCAACTTTTACGTTATTACGCGTTACAACCACAGCCGCATGTACGCCATGGCCGTTTATCAATTAAGTGAGAACTTTAAGTGATACGACTGCTCATACTCTTGTGTGCGGTGAGTTACTTAAGCGGTTGTGCGACTTCGCGCTATCAGCATAAGGATGATTTTACCCCTCAACCGATTACTGATATTGAAGCACTACCAGAACCAATACCGGTTGCCGAGCCACGCAGTACTATGGGTAACCCAGCCAAATACAAAGTGCGTGGTAAAGAATACAGCGTGATGGCGGATGCCACCAATTACCAGCATAGCGGTATCGCTTCGTGGTATGGCATGAAATTCCATGGACATCGAACCTCAAATGGCGAGATTTTCGATGTCTATAAGTTTTCTGCCGCCCATAAAACTTTACCGCTTCCCTGTTATGTAAAAGTAACCCGCGAAGATAATGGTAAATCAGTTGTTGTGCGCGTGAACGACCGTGGTCCTTTTCATGAGGATCGTATTATCGACTTATCTTATGCCGCCGCCGTTAAACTCGGTATGCACAAACAAGGCACGGCAAAGGTGCGTATTGAAGTCGTGCAAGCGCCACTCAATGGCAGCGTGCGCTGGATACAAGTTAGCGCGTTAAGCGATGCCAAGGCGGCTGAAAAGCAACGTCAAGAATTAGAGAATCTAGTCGATAAACGCTGGCCCGTGACCGTTACCTCAAGAGAAAGCGGTAATCGTTTGGTGCATCGCGTACGTATTGGTCCAGTTACTGAAGGTGAAGATTTAAACAAGGTATTGGATGCGTTAAAGACGGCGAATATCCGAAGCCCACTGCTGTTGGCTCGCCATCAACTTTAAAGACAGAGTGCAAATGAAAAAGGGCCAACGTCAGAACGACTGGCCCAAATATAAGATCTTTAAAGATACTGCTCTTAGCTTTAGTTACAGACGATTACTCGCCGGTACCATGCTTCGAAATATCTTTCTTGATGGCCATGTAAAAGCCAACAAAAAATAGACACGTTAAACCAACAATTGCCAACCCAGCAAATACGACTTCATCCATAAACATAGTCATCACCTCACTCTGAACTTCAACGACGTTGGTCGTCTTTATGTTCATACTTTAGCAAGTCCGACTATGCTTCTATTGATCTATATCAAAGGCCGCCTGAACGAAGAAGGACGACAGGTAGCTCAATTGATGCAAATCAATTTTTACAACAATACAAACCTAAGCTCGTAGTTAGTAAATAGTGAAGACTATGCGCCAATACAGGACATCGACAGCATCAGATGCCAAGTATGTAGGCAGGTCAGGCACTGACGACCTGACCGCGATAAATACGCTGAGATTTCTGCGTGCGCTCAACATCATCAAGCAAACGCTGACTACCTCGATAAACACGCACCGATGGTATATGTTCCGGCGGCTCTTGGGTCGGTAAAAAGTCCTCAACTAAGCGTAAAAGCTCAATACTGACGCCACTTCGCACTAATTCGCGTAAATCATGCTCAAGAGAGACGGAATCGAAGTGAATGTCGCAACCTTGCTCATCTTTGGCAAGGCGCTTAATTTGCCGTAACAACGCAATACTATGGCGATTAAATTCCACAAGCAGCCTCCAAAAAGAAATTCTATTGGTGGCTGTGCAAGCCTCATACCACAGACTGAAGTTCTACCTGAGGATATTCAGATTTACCCCGAATGACCACTTCCGCAAGTCCGGAAAAACGTTCAGCAACAGCCTGCCAGCTTGCATCTTCGGCCTGGGCCCGAGCATCAATTCCCGCTAAGGTTAAATCCATAGCCAAAGCATCACCCAACGCTTGAATAAATCCAGCCTCGTCATTTTCTTCGGCTAAAAATCCATCAATTCCTTGGCGAACATGGGTAGCCGCTGCCGCCATATTATAAGCAACAACCGGTAATGCACTAGCCATCGCTTCTAGAGTCACTAAGCCAAAGGTTTCGGTCATGCTTGGAAATACAAAGAGATCAGCAGACGCGTAATATTCCGCTAGCTCTGTTCCCGTTTTTACACCTGCAAAAATGACTTCAGGATGTTTAAGTTGCATCTCCTGACGCATAGGACCATCACCGACCATGACTAAGCGAATATCGGGAAACTGCTGACGCGCCTGCTGCCATGCTTTTATTGCGAGCGGAATATTTTTTTCCGCAGCGATGCGACCGACATACAAAAGCACGCGTTCACCTGCCGTTACCCCCCAAGAATGGCGCAATGCTGGATTGCGATACTCCGGATGGAAATGTTGGCAATCAACTCCATGTGGGAGTAATTCGACGTTATTAAAATACTGCTGTTTTAACATTGTCTGCACTTCTGTAGTAGGAACTAAAGTCATTAACGTACGATTGTGAAAGCGTCGCAGCCAAGCCAAGGTCGCATTGCGAATCCAACTTAAACCATAATAACTGCTGTATCGGTGAAAATTGGTATGAAAGGCACTGAGTACGGGAAGATCCCATTTTCTGGCGAGACTTAATGCCGAATTGCCGAGTGGCCCTTCGGTTGCGATATAAACCAAGTCTGGTTGAAATGCATTCCACGCTTTTCTCAACGTACGTGGCGCTGGCAAGCCTAGCTGCAAATCGGGGTACATCGGGATAGTAATACCGCGGCACCCTACCTCCTCATGAACTGATGTATATTCTGACCGTGGACGAGTCCTAACGATCTGTACCAAAAAACGTTCAGGATCCAATGAAGAAATAAGATGCTGCAAAGAAATCGCAACACCATTTACATCGGGAACATACGTTTCAGTCACAACACTAATACGGATCTGAGCCATGATGATGCCGGCACTCTGATATAAAGGTATCAGTGTGCCAGTACACCTATGACAATTTTATGAATACCACTTAGGCTTCAACTTCAGTCAGCTTCGACAACCGGTAGCGTAATTGGCGAGGGGTTAAACCTAAGACTTTTGCAGCCATAGTTTTATTGCCATTACACTTATCAATCGCCGCGTTAATATCTCCGAGTTCATCATCATGAACGCGTTGATATGGACGAGCATAAAGTGTCTTAAAATTAGGAACAACTTGGGTTGCTAGGATGTTAGCAATCTGAGCTCCAAGGAAGCTCGTGATACTTAAATCCAGTAACTCAGGATGATTACCGCGCAAATCCATTACCATGACTGCCAGTACAGATTGACGCAACATTAAAGGCACTAACAAACAACGCACCGAGCCTGACAAGGTATCTAAGACCGGATCAAAGCGTTCAGGGCGTTCACTATTTTCATAGATCACCAACCATTCACGCGATTCAAACTGACGACACAGCGCATGCTGAACAGCAAAACTATAGATGCCGTTCGTTACACCGGTTGAGCAGTATTGGGCTTTAAATCGACTTGGTGAATCGGGTAATGCGATAGAAATATTATTCAGCCCCGTTAATTCAGTTGCTAACGATAGCAACTGCTGAATACTTTCCTCGTCGTGATAACGACTTTCAAGGATGTGAGTCAAACTCGTTAACCAATCGAAAGAATGGGTCACGGGCACTAGGTTGTGACGGTAGTCTTGGATATCGGCAATTTTTAACATAAGCAGCTCCTCCTGATCTAATTTATATATGGCAAAACCCGTACCAGCTTTTTAAGGCTTGTTATCAAGTGCCAAAATTGATCCGAATCGTCCTAAAAATGCTCAAAACGAACCAATAAATTGCTTAGCAATCAGACTAACCCACAGATAATTAAGTAATTTTTTCAGATTTGTGACAATTGCAATCGGAATATCTAACCAGCGTCAGAGTCAAGACTGACGCTGGATCGAAAGAAATGTGCGCCATAAGAAAGCAGCGGGAATTTTAGTAGAACCGAGATGGTGCACTTTGTAAGAAAACTTTTATGCAACACTCGGATCATTGTCAGGCAGGTATTCTTTTTTCAACCAGTGTGCAAATCCACGACAAGCATCCTGAGCAGTCAAAATGCCTGCTAAGCGATCATGTCGCATGATCAGCACAGCGTCTAATCCTTCATCAGCCATCATATCCAATACAACATCTAAACGAATATGCAAATCCACTTGCGGCACGGATCGCTGACACATGTCGCCAACCGTTAGCTCCTTGATATCTCGTGCAGAATGCCCGGGTTGGCGCGCCAGTTCGATATCGGCAAGAGTCAACAACCCGACCACATCGTGGTGATTCAATACTGGGAGATGGTGGCATCGATGCTCTTTCATCAAATGCAATGCGTCATCCAAGCTAATTGCCTCTTCTACATGAACAGGAAAAGCAGTCATCATTTCAGTCACTGTAGGCATATGACGCATACAAATATCTCCCAGTGTTGCAAATTACTTAAAGTTAAACACCGATACGACCAAGAACATTAACGATTTCATGCAAAATACCCGATAACGTCGGATGTTCTTGTTCAAATTCCACTGCTTGCTGCTGAATGCGGTCGCTAAGATCAGCGCTGTCTTTGTCACCGAGAGATTCAATATCCACAGCAATCTGCTCCAGCAGGCCTAATGTGTCTGGATCCAGTGCTGGCGACTGCTGAAGTTGCTGGTGAAGTTGTTGTAACTGCTGCTTTAGCGGGTTATCGGTCATGGCACTCTCCTAATTTTTTACAAATACCGACTATGAGTCTAACCCTAGCCAATAGGATTACCATAATCTGAATCAAGCAACAGGAGGATTTAATTAGTAGAGGGCATGAAAGTAGAAAGGCATTTTACACATATCGGCCATCGCCTTTAGGGAACGACGATTGGCATTGTCACCCACATACAGCATTGGCACTGACGCTAAATGTAGATATTTAAGCTCTGGCAGAATATTACGAAATGCATGCAAGATCATGCTGTGACTGGTAGAAACCGGCACCCAAATATGATCTGTCATAGAAAGTCCCTCAAGCAATTCGAGCAAGCGCTCACTATTTACCTGCAACGACTCTTTGGGATTGGCATAAAACAAATGCACCACACGGTCACTCCCCAATCCTTGCTTATCAATAAGATGCCAAGTGATCGGCAGCGCATCACTGATCAGTTCTTGCAATTGAGGGGTATACCCAACTAGCCCTGCAGTAGCAGAATGATTCGGTAAATTCGCTAAGTAGACGCGTGAATCTGGGCGTTCCGTTAATGAGGAAGGAATTCTATGGCCTCCCCCTCTACGAGGAGTCTGCACTTCTTTAACAGCAATTGTACTCATCCATGCTCCTTGCTCACGTCGGCTGACACACTGTTGAAGGTATAGTCAACGTAAAGACCATTTGCCAGAATCCATGGCGCAATAGAAGCAACTTTCAGGAAAAAGCATTAACAATACTTATTACCACCTGAAAATATGTCGTTTTTAGCCTGAGCGTATAGTCGAGCTAGATATCTAATACGGCCGTCAATACAACCTTAATAACGTAACCAAGAACGCCAACGCCTAGGCCTAAAAATAGAATAAAAAGCCCAAATTTTCCTGCCTTAGCACGCTTTCCAAGATCGTAAATAATGAAAAACATAAGACCTATCAAACCGGTAATTCCGACAATCATAGTGATTTGTTCTACGGCGGCTGCATTCATCGAAGATCTCTGCTTATTGATAAGGTGCGCTATGGTACTCAATCGGACTAGTTGCCGACAACCTTCGTTTTATTCTCCGTAGAGGACAAAAACGATACAGCATTTAAAATATATTGAACTCTTTGCTCATGGCCGATTTTTATCTTCTGCCGTTTAAAGCTATGATGCGCCGTAGCACAATCGCTCTCAGACAATAATAAAATCGAGGATTTACCGATGCGCATGATTGCAATCGCGCTGACACTGATCAGTATTGCGTTCTCCGCCAACGCTATGGAAGCCCCAAAACGTATCTTATGTATCTTTGACCCTATCGGTGCAAATGGCCCTATTTTCAGCGCTATGCGTGATTATGAAACGGCCGCATTAAAGTGGGGGGTTGCATTAGAATTAAAAGCCTACACCAACGAAGCCGTTGCGCTAGCTGATTTTCAAGCTGGCTCTTGCGATGCGGTCAACGTAACGGGCACTCGAGTACGTCCATACAATTTGTTCGCCGGAAGTATTGAGGCTCTGGGTGGCTTGGTTAGCTACGAACAAGTGCGTGAACTCATTGGCATGCTGGCACGACCACAGGCGGCCAAATACATGGTGGACGGCAATTATGAAATCGGCGCCATCATGCCAGGCGGTTCTGTTTATGTATTCGTTCGTGATCGTGCGATCAACTCGGTAGAAGCCGCTGCCGGACGTCGCGTTGCTACGCTAGATTATGATTTAGCGTCGGTAAAAGTAGTACAACACATTGGCGCCACTATGGTGCCTGCAACGGTTGCAACCTTCGCCCAACGTTTCAATAACGGTGATGTTGATATCGCTTATGCTCCTGCCGTTGCTTATGAACCGTTCGAAATGTACAAAGGTTTAGGCACTAAAGGCGGTATCTATCGCTTCTCGCTAGCACAAATGAATTTTCAAATGATTTTACATCGCGATCGTTTTCCTCCTAAGTTCGGACAGAACAGCCGTGAATTTGCTTATCAAAATTTTGATAAGGCGATGGCTCATGTGCGCGCAGCAGAAGATACTATTTCAGAAGATTACTGGATTGACCTTCCTGACGAACAAGAAATTGAATATATGGAAATGTTCTCCAGCATTCGTCAAGAGTTGGCGGAAGAAGGCGTTTACGATCAACGCATGATGAAATTGATGCAGAAATTACGTTGCCGCTCCAATCCAGCGCATCACGAATGCGCCACGGATTTACTGCTGTAATTAGCTCGATGCAATAGAAAATAGATTAGCCAAGCAAGCGCTTGGCTAATCTCCCCCCGCACTATCTAGCGCTATATACTTGTGACTACACTCCGCCTTTACGCTATCGTCTAGCAATTCAGGCAACGAGAGAAACTGGTGCCAGCATGTCATCCGTAGACTTTGATATTTGCGTGATTGGCGGTGGCGTAATCGGTTTGGCCATAGCCGCAAATTTAGCAAAAAGCAGCAGCGTACTGCTGGTTGAGCAGCACGACGCTTTCGGTACTGAAACCAGTAGTCGTAACAGTGAAGTTATTCATGCCGGGTTGTATTACACACCAAACTCGTTGAAAGAGTCACTCTGCTTGGCAGGCCGAGAAGCCCTTTATACCTTTTGCCAACAGCATGATGTTCCGCATCAAATGATTGGCAAGTTAATCGTCGCACCCGACCAAGACAGTCCAAGACTAGAAGCTCTCTTCCAAAAAGCACTGATGCTAGACATTCCAATAGAACGGTTAGACCAACACGCTTTGCACGAACATGAACCCAATGTCAGCGCCTGCGAAGCCCTGTTCTCGCCGCGCTCAGGTATCATAGATAGTCATATTTATATGCTCCGCCTCGCCCAAGAAGCAGAACGCTTAGGCGCTACATTAACGAAATACACCAAATTCGATAAGGCCAGTGTTAACGACTCGGGCTGGCAGGTTGAGCTAACGACCAGCGATGGTCCCTATTCGCTGAACTGCACGACGCTCATTAATGCTGCTGGGCTGCATGCGCATGACGTTGCCCTTCGCTGCGGGACTTCCTTGAATGATCTACCATTATTGAGTTTTTGTCGCGGCCGCTACTTTAGCTACCAAGGCACAAACCCATTTAATCATCTTATTTATCCACTACCTGAAGCGAATCTCACAGGGTTGGGAATACATGCCACCATCGACCTCGGCGGCCAAGTTCGCTTTGGACCGGACACGGAGTATTTGAGTACAACCAATCCAGCGCACCTTAGCTACGAAATCCCATCGCACTTAAAACTTCACTTTGCCAAGGCCATTCAAGGCTATTTTCCCAAGTTACAAGTTGAGCAACTCAATCCAGCTTACGCCGGAATTCGTCCCAAATTGCACCTAGCCAGTGAAATAGCAGCTGACTTTCATATCGCGCGCCACGATCGTAAAAACACGCCGCCATTGCTGCATTTAGTCGGAATTGAAAGCCCTGGGCTCACTTCTTCACTAGCAATTGGTCAGTATGTAACTGAATTGTTACTGCCTAAAAACTGAGCCTTTCGGGCCAAGTTATTGGAAAATCAGCCAATTCATCAGGGAACCTTATTTAGCACGCATCGTCATAACGCATTGTTCTAAGCCGTAATGATGCAGATAGGTTACAAAGGAACTACACTGTAACCCAATGTAGCAAGTGATTCAGAACAACGATTTACAATTGTTCACTATAAGACTTATTTAAGACACAAGTACCAGACGATCAGCTGCTACGCTAAAAGCATACGAAGTGAAGCAGATTGACCAATAAGGGTAAATTATGACTCAAGCACTGCGAGTAAGCGAAGAATCAGAAACGGATGTAAGTACCATCTTATCCGCCAGAGTTTTGATTCCAATCAGCTGCGACCGTTGCAATAAAGAAACGGATATCAGCATTCAAACGCTGAAAGAAGGCGGTACTATTATGTGTGAACATTGTTACGATGTTCGCCCTTTTTCAGCGATAGAGCAGCAGACCTTGCGGGCCGTATTAGCTCAAATTGGTTTTCATTTCGCCGGCTAGTCACTCACCGATACCGACTATACGAGGGGCTAATCGTTATTAGCCCCAACAAGTCCCGTCGCAATTTTCACAACACAGTATTCGAAGGCTTCAATCGCGGCATCAACAGCCGCACGAAACGCACCAATACGCGTTGGATTCTCACCACCCCTTCTGCATTATCGCCATCCAATAGCATCTGATACTCAAGTGATTGCAATAACGCCATAACGATATCGGTATCTTCCGCAGCCGCATCTGAACCTAAAGCGGTTAAAAATTGAGAAACAATATCAAACAGCGCTTCGCGGTGCATTTGCGCAAGCTGCTTTACTCTTTCGTCAATGCAAGCTTCATAGCGGAAAGCTTGCTCACTAATAAGCATAGTAAGATCGGTTGCCAGCTTACCTTCGCAATAGCGACTAAGTTCATCGGCCAAAAACTGCACAGCGCGCTCTTGCTCACCGGCAACACTTAAATCCATTTGATGTAGTTGCGGCAATATCGACTCAAATTCTTCAGTAAACCGACTGACGTAGGCCAGTGCCCATTCGGTATAGAGCGTAAAGGCGTCAGCTATCAGCTCTCGAATATCTTTAAAGTAATAGGTCGTTGCGGCTAATGGGACGCTGGCTTCGGAAGCTATGGCACGATGACGGACACCGCGAACACCATCACGAACGATGATTCGCATAGTTGCTTCGAGAATCAAACGGCGACGTTGCTCACTCTTCGCACGACTGGCTTTTCTTCCTTGATATTGTAATTCGTTAACCGTGACCTCACGCACAGGTTCCATGGCAGTCTCCTAGCCTTAGTGGAATACCATTGTGGAGCGAGTTGATTCTTTAATGTATGTACTTGCGTGCCAAAACAGTGAAATCTTTATCCGCTTGCCGATAAAACCGGCAATTCATCGCCGCTAGTAACCAAAGAAAAGGCAGAAAGCTAGAAATTACGGGCGTTAGAAGTCTGGCATGGCTTCTGCAGTAGCCAGTAATCAACAGCAGGAGGCCGCCATGCTACTCAGTGCCTTAAGTAACTATTTACAACACCAACATGCCAGTACTGCCGCAAACGCTGACACCGATGCAGTAAAAGTCGATGCCGTCGCTAGCACCGATACTAAAGCAACGGAAGACAACGCCTCACCGGCCGCCTATGTTCCATCTAATCGCGCTGTACTTGTGAGTGCAGTAGCCAGTGAATTTAATATTCAAGCGCTACCGGTAAACGAAGTCGGTGGGTTTCAAGCGCGCTTGCAGCAATATGGATTACTCAGTGATCAGGCACTCAACGCCCTCGCGCTGGTAAATACTGCCCGCGAAGGCCTTGCTGAAGATGACACAATTGATGCACTCGGCATCATTGACCAAGCAAAAACTAAATTTGATGAACTGGGCGCGAGCTATTCGCAACGTAAGCAAGTTAGTCAACTCCACACTCTATTTAGCAACCTCGCATCCGCACGTCCCGTCGCAAAAATGGTAAGCTAGCATCTTCATAATTTTTTGGAGAACTTGCATGCGCTATGCCCTAGCGGCCTTGATCCTTGCGATCCCTACCGCACACGCTATAACAGATATCGAAGAAAAACGTCGTAATGGAGAAAGCCAGGGCTGGCAAAACAAGATCGAAGCGGGATTCGATATGGAATCTGGCAATAACGAAAAACGCGCAGGCAGTGTCGCATTGAACAGCAGTTGGCAGGGTCAAGAGTACCGGTTTTTCAGCTGGGCCAGCCGCGACTATGAATCATTTAATGGCGACCGCACCGATGACAACACCTTCGCGCACGCTCGTATGGTTCGCAACTTTCGCGAGCGCTGGGCACAAGAAGCCTTTCTACAGTACGAACGTGACCCGTTTGCATCCCTCCAACACCGCTATTTAGCCGGTGGCGGTGTACGTTTTCAGCATAAGTTTAATGACAAGGGATTGATCAATCAGGGGCTAGGGTTATTTCACGAGCAAGTGGAAGAAACCGGCACTGACGGCACGGCTACCCATGAACTCACCCGCGTCAATCTATACACGCATTTTGAATGGGCATTTAGCCATAGCCACTTTCAGACGACCGTGTACGTGCAACCGTCAGTAGACGATGTCGATGATGTTCGTTCTTTAGTGCGCGCTACCTTGACCATGCCAGTTAGCCAACAAGTCGACTTCAAGTGGCAGTGGCAAAGTCGCTGGGACACTATGCCACCGGAAGGATCGGAATATCACAACCATCAGACACAGTTAAAATTATCTGTGCGCTTTTAATGGATAACCGAGATACCGCGCTGGCTTAGGCCAGCGCAACCTCCATCCATTCTTTTAACCAAAAAAGAGCATCATCATCAGGTGTGGATGTCTCGGTTGCATCAATCGTGACGCGCGGGATCGGAGCCTTACCTTGTAGCTCAAAGAAGCGTTCTTCTAGTAAAGCACCGGCATTGCAAAAAGTACGATCATAAGAGCTATCCCCCAAACTAACCACACCAAATGGGCGTCCATTTTGTAATGGAAACTGTTCGTCTAGCTGAACATAAAACGGCCGTAAATTTGCAGGTATATCGCCCTGACCTGTCGTCGAGGTGACGACAAGCACAGCGTCCCAAGATTGAGCATTCAAGGCAGCAACCGACGCATTAGCATCCACTAATGCGTTATGTCCGGCGGCATTCAATGTCTCCGCCAACACATTTGCAACGGCTGTTGCAGTGCCCGTTACAGACCCTACAGGAAGATAAATATTGGCCATTATGCCCTCCCAAAAAAGGCCAATTATATCGATCTGGGCTGAAGGTGTCCTAACGCATTTGCAACAATGCTCGGTAACATGCGTCCAATTCGCGCTGGCGCACCACCGTCAAACTGCCATGAGCCCGACACAGCTGCGTCGTTTCTTCATATACTCGCCGCAACGCTCCAGATACGGTGCGCTCACTCAAGCGCTGACGCAGTTGCAGCAGCTGCTCCTGCAATTCAATTTCCACAGGCACATCGTGAAACGCTGCCCATTCGTTTAGCAGCTGGCGAAATAGCGGCAATGGATTTCTTTCGACATAGTGTGTCGCCAAACCGGAAAGCCTTAACGCGTTATCAACCTGCGCCATGATTTGCAGTGGCGAAGGCATCGGAGTGTCAGTTTGCATACGCAATCACCTTCTACGTGCTTTACTTATTAAGAGAACTATTTTCAGCATAGACCGGCCTAACAGAAATGCGGCCCTTTTACGGTAGGACGAATGAAAGTAAGTAACGAACTATTCGACCTAGAAGCTTTCCTAAATCGGTGGGTGCAGAGGCTCGCGCCTGCTTGGTATGCAAATCAAGCCGTACGACAAATAGCATTGAGCAACATGGGCACTCTCAATCCATCCAGCTATCTCGCCCATCGTTGGATGAGCCTTGCTTCCATCATTAGTGCCTGCGAGCAAGGGCTGCCAGAAAAACACCCAATTTTTGCCCCACTACACCCGCTGCTGCAAAAATTACTCGTTAGTAAAAAATTCGATCGCCTACTCAATCTTACAACCATAACCGGTGTGGAGATCAGCAGTCAGGATGACAAAGACTATGCTTCTTTGGCGCATTGGGCCATTGCTCAACCTAACTTACCACCATGCTCAACTGCCGATGAATTTGATACCTTACTCAATCAACATTTCGGCAAAGGTAGTACACCAATTAAGGTAATCTATCGAGAATGGGACGGTCGTTACTATTGGATTAACCGCGAAGAGCCAGTCGTCGTGGCGGCTGTCGCTAAGTTCGCTACTGAGAAACAGCGAGAAGCGCGAGTAAAGGCCGAGATCCACGTAGAGAGTGTGCACGAGGCGACGCTAGAACGTATTCGTCAACAATTTTGGTGGTTATTACTGGCTCGAGAACAAGCCGACGCTATCCATGCTTTGCTGAATGCAGCCCACCTACCTGTGGCCGTAACCAGTTTTGAGTCGCGGCGCGATGATCTAGCATTTTTGATAGCGCCTAAACACAACCCGCGCCTCAATCGCATACTTCTGACCTTGATACAAAATAGGTCGTCACAAGAAGTTGTCGAGTTTGGACGCTTCTTGAGCAGGCACCACTATGCATTCCGAAATCAATAAATTTAATATACAGGCGTCTAGGACTCTGGCGCTTTTTGCCATATTTGTAGTAAGGTGCGCCAATGGCTTAATCGCACACGGTAGGCGTCACTAGGACGCTTGATTTACGCAAAAAGCCTGTCATTCTAACGATCAGCATAACAATAACGGTAATATCATGATCCGAGGCACTTGGAGTCTGACTGAACCACTCGTACCGGTTAATATTCCGGCAACGATGTTGCGTGTCGGCGAAGAAAACGGCATCGACCGCTCAGTCCTGTTAAAAAATACAGGGATTGATCCACAGTTACTTGCCGACCCCTCTGCACGATTGACCTACCAGCAACTGCTATTGCTGGCAGAAAACCTTATCCGCAACTATTCAGATGAAAGCGCTGGTCTAGATTTGGGCGCTGCCATCAATATCAATCAATTTGGTATGCTTGGCTACGCCGTACTCAGTTGTGCCAACCTCCGTAGCGCCCTTGATTTGGGCATGAAATATCACACCCTAGTTGATCCTGCGTTTACCTTTGAAGTGATCGACACCGGTGAATATTCTGCGGTACGACTGACCAGCCATATTCCTTTTGACCATATTTATCGCATGATTTGCGACGTGTTTGTGGCTACCTTTTCTACGCTGGCGCGCTTTTTAACTGGTCAATACGAAGCTCAACCAGTTGAAGTCCATCTAAATCATCCTGAGCCGCCGTATTCCGCACGCTACAAAGAATTTTTCGACTGCCCTATCTTGTTCGACCAGCCGCGGACAGAATTCATCATTTCCCACGAAGTTCTCAGCTTGCCCTTGGTAATGGCAGATCAAGCAACGGCTGCGATGGCTGAAAACCAATGTGAAGAAATCCTTACCCGTATGGGACCAAAGGAAGGCATCATCGCCAAGGTTCGCCGCATATTGCTGAGCAACCCAGGGCATTTCCCTCCAGTCGATGTGGTTGCAAGTCATTTAGCCACATCAACCCGTACTTTAAGTCGAAGCTTGCAGGATGTGGGAACCTCCTATCAGCGCATTCTTGACGAAGTTCGTAAAGAGATGGCCATTGAATACCTGCGCAATTCAAACCTTCCTATCGAAGAAATTGCGGCTCTGGTCGGCTACAGTGACCCATCTAATTTCCGCAAAGCCTTTCGACGTTGGACGCAAAACGCGCCTTCGTATTATCGCGAAGAACGATAATGGCTCCTGCCACTGGGCCAAACTGGCCCAGTGGCACAAAACGCCGCTGACTTTCATACCGATACACACCTAGGTCACCAGACCTTCACCACTCCGCAACATATTTGTCATATTTCAAACGCAAAGTAACTGGCATAGCCCAATAAACAGCGCGTGGTCATGACTGTTCAGTTAACTCGAGTTTCTATCGTTACCGAAACCTACACACCAGAAGTTAATGGTGTGGCGAATACTTTAGCGCACCTCGTTAAGGGAATGCGCTTGCGTGGTATTGCCGTACAAATTATTCGTCCGCGTCAAAACCGACACGACGTCGACAGTATTGAAGTCGAAGAAGAAACCGTCACTTTGCCAGGCCTTCCCCTACCGGGATATAAAGAACTGAAGTTCGGCTTACCACTCAAAAGTAGAATTCTCAGCGCCTTACAGCGTTTTAAACCGCAAGCCTTATACATTGCCACCGAAGGCCCTATGGGTTGGGCTAGCGTCAAAGCCGCAAGCGCCTGCAAAATTCCAGTCATGAGCGGTTTTCACACTAACTTTCATCAGTACGGTAAGCATTACCACCTCGGATTATTAGAAAATCTTGGCTACCGCTATTTGCGTTACTTCCATAATTTAACTGCCGGTACTCTGGTTCCAACACAGACTCAGCGTGACGAGTTGGAAACACACGGGTTTCATAACGTCAGTGTTATGTCTCGTGGTGTCGATAGCCAGATGTTTCATCCCGCAAAGCGCAGTACCGAATTACGGCGAAAATGGGGCGTTAACGACAACGACCTCGTATTGCTTTATGTCGGCCGTATCGCCGCCGAGAAAAACATTAAACTGGCCATCACGACCTACCAACAGCTCAAAGCCGCAGACGACCGCGTGCGCTTAGTGCTGGTTGGCGACGGCCCAGAGCTCGCACACTTACGCGAGCGTTACCCCGATATTATTTGTTGTGGTACACAGCGAGGTGAGGCATTAGCTCAGCACTTCGCCAGTGGCGATGTGTTTTTATTCCCCAGTCTGACCGATACCTTTGGCAACGTTGTCACCGAAGCTTTAGCCAGTGGTTTAGCCCTAGTTAGTTTTGACTACGCAGCCGCTCACGAGCATACCCAAGATGGCGTCAACGCCATGCTCGCACCCTTTGGCGACGAAGCTATTTTCGTGCAGCGCGCCGGATTACTGCTCGATAGTCCCAACCGCTTGCGCAACATACGCTATGCCGCACGTCATACCGCCGAACGTATTTCTTGGCACACCATTGTTGATGAATTTTTGCAGCATTTAGCTGCAGCTCGACCAGAGGAGATAGCTAATGGAACTCGCGAAACGAATACAGCCAAAAGCCGCATTACTGTTTCATAAGGCCGACCACTTCGAAATTAGCCTGTGTCAGCGTCTCAATCGCATGGGCTACTCGCGCCGGATTCGGTTGTTTTTTAAAGGTATTAGTCGCTTAGGTGACGGTGTGTTTTGGTACACACTGGCTTTAGCCTTACCACTACTGGACGGCATAGAAGGGCTCGCGGCAACCGGTCATATCGCCGTGACAGGATTAGTCTGCTTAGCGCTATACAGTCAGTTAAAAAATCGCTTAGTACGTCAGCGCCCTTTTATATCGTTTCCTGATATTCAGGCGCATACCGCTCCACTGGATAAGTACAGCTTTCCATCTGGGCATACCATGAATGCAGTAAATTTTGCGGTGCTATTTACTCTGTTTTACCCACCATTGGCTTGGTTGGTAGTACCCTTTGCCGTATTGGTTGCGCTATCTCGTGTGATTTTAGGCATGCATTACCCAACCGACGTTATCGTTGGTGCAGCACTTGGGGTCATCATTGCCTACACCTCGTTGACCATATTCCCAATGGGTATGTTTGCCGGACTGATATAAATACGCAGAAATAAACAGAACAGCGCTGAGCTAGACATTCACTCTCTAAAAGAGGCTCAGTTGCTGTTCACTAATTTGTGGAAACTTACCGCCGATTCCCAACAAACGCACCGGTTTATCCGCACGCGTTAACGCTTGTTGTAATAATCTCTTAAATCCCTCTTCCGACGCACTCTCGCCAATATCAGCAACGGTTGTTTGGGTGAAATCAGCAAACTTCACTTTAACGAAGGGGGCTAGCGATTCCGCTTTCCAGGGGGTACGACCAACCCGAGTTAACCAACGCTCATATAATTCACTCACTTGCGCTAAACAAGCATTGGGATCAGGTAAATCGTGGGCGAATGTATGCTCGATACTTAATGACTTACGCACCCTCTCGGTATGAATTGGACGTGAATCATGACCACGCGCTCGTTGATAGAGTGAGGCTCCTGAGCGACCAAAGCGTCTAACTAGCTCCGTTAGCGACCAAGCTTGTGCATCACCACAGGTAACAATTCCGGCTAATTCTAAACGTTTTTGCAACGCTGGACCGACTCCCGGAATGCGCCCTACAGGCAGCGTTGTCATAAAATCTGCAATTTCGTTGGGACGAACAACAAATTGACCATCGGGCTTATTCCAATCGCTGGCCACCTTGGCTAAAAATTTATTCGTCGCCACGCCAATAGAAACCGTGATGCCAAGCTCGGTACGCACCCGTTGACGAATACTTTCAGCTACCGCCGCTGCGTGTTCGTCGCTGCCTAATTCTAAAAACGCTTCATCCACCGAAACTTGTTCTAACTGAGTGGAATACTCACTCAAAATCGCCATTAATTGCTGCGAGACTTCGCGGTACAAAGCCATATTACCCGGCACTAAAACCAAGTCTGGGCATAATCTCAGGGCCGTTGCCGTTGCCATCGCCGAACGCACGCCAAACTTACGGGCAGGATAATTACAGGTAGCAATAACCCCACGACGATCCGAGCTGCCACCAATCGCAATAGGTCGCTCTCGCAACTCCGGACGCTCACGCATTTCTACTGCGGCAAAAAAACAATCGCAATCAATATGCAAGACCTTGCGCACCCCAGAATCTTGGCGTTGGTCGAGTATCGCGCTGGCGCTTTCCGTCATGGTTTTCTCCTAGTGCCATAGCACCAGCAAATAACTGTATAAATAAACAGTTAAAAGTTACTCTGCACAACAGCAAAGGTCAACGCCTAAGCAATTTTTTCTTATCAATTGCAACTCACGAAAGCCTGCACAATCGTAGTGTTCAGGCGGCCATAATGTTAGCCTTAGCACACACAGAAAAAGGAACAACGCGTGACTGATTTTCAACAAGCTCAAACTGAGTTTCTACAGCAGCTAGAACAAGACGACCACGTTTTCGCCAACACCTTGGCCTTTATCGAGCAATGGTACGATTTCACCCCTAGCGCCTTTCAAAATGGCTCTGTAGCCAATGCGGTCGATCAAAATCAGGGCAGCTGCAAAGTGTTCGCACTGTCGCAACTGTTAGAGCTCACGAAAGAACAAACGCTGCAGTGTTTTGGCGAGCATTATCGCGATGTATTGGCAACGCCAGACGTCGATAATCATCACAACCTACGTCGCGTTTTGGCGGAAGGAACGGGCAATATTACCTTCGCCAGTTTTCCTTTGGTTGTTAAGGCATGAGCCAAGGCGTCATCACCATGAAAGCGGGGATGGTGCCATTAACCACCCTCACGTTTGATAGCAGCGATATAGACGCCATTCGCTCAGTACTGAGCCAGCGTCAAGCCGAAGCTCCTGCACTCTTTCGAAACATGCCATGCGTGCTCGACCTTACCGGTCTTGAAGCCGCAATGCTGACCCTTGAAAGCTTGGTCGGCCTATGCCGCGAACATGGCCTACTGCCGGTTGGGGTGCGCAACGTTTCTTCTGACTGGGCTGATCAAGTTAATAAGATATCCCTCGCCGATTTTGGCAAAGGCAGTAGCAAGAGTAATCGCGGTACGGCCACCGTTGAAGCAGCCGCCAGCGTCGATACGAATACACCCGCAACAGAAAGTGCTCAAACTCAGCCGCAAGCGGAATCGACGTCGGAGCCTGTATCATCAGAACCCAAAGTATCCGAACAAGAGCTGCCACAACGCAGCGTTAAAGTTCATTCCGGCAACGTACGTTCAGGGCAGCAAGTATATACCGATGGCGATCTCGTGGTGCTGGGCATGGTCAGTGCCGGAGCAGAAGTTCTAGCCACTGGTGATGTACACATTTACGGTGCACTGCGCGGTCGTGCTTTAGCTGGAGTTAAAGGCGACCTAACAGCAGTAATCGCCTGTCAGCAATTTGATGCTGAGTTAGTCGCTGTCGCTGGGCAATATCGCTTGTTTGAAGACGATCATCCGCACCGCGGCCAAGCCGTCGCGGTGCAGTTAAAAGACGATAACTTGAACATCACCAGTGTTTAAGAAATACTCGAACCATTATTTTTAAAGGAATTACGGCCTTGGCGAAAATCATTGTTGTCACCTCCGGAAAAGGCGGTGTCGGAAAAACCACCTCCAGCGCAGCGTTTTCTACTGCTTTGGCGATGAAAGGACACAAAACTGTGGTCATCGACTTTGATGTGGGCCTGCGTAACCTTGATCTCATCATGGGCTGTGAGCGTCGCGTCGTGTATGACTTCGTTAACGTCGTACAAAAAGAAGCGACTCTGCGCCAAGCCTTGATTAAAGACAAAAAGCTCGAAAATCTTTATGTACTACCAGCTTCGCAAACGCGCGACAAAGATGCCCTCACCATCGAAGGTGTCGAAGCGGTTTTAAACGAGCTAAGCAAAGACTTTGAATACATAGTCTGTGATTCACCGGCAGGTATCGAACACGGCGCGCATATGGCGCTCTACTTCGCCGAAGAAGCCATTATTGTTACCAATCCAGAAGTCTCGTCTGTACGCGACTCAGACCGTATCATTGGTATTTTGCAAAGCAAATCGCGCTTAGCCGAACAAGGTAAGAGCGTAAAAGAGCACCTATTGCTCACTCGCTACAATCCTGAGCGTGTTGCCCGCGGCGAAATGCTCTCCGTGCAAGATGTAGAAGAAATCTTAGCGATTCCATTGCTAGGCGTTATTCCAGAATCAGAAGCCGTATTAAAAGCCTCTAACCAAGGTGTACCAGTGATTCACGATATCGAGAGTGATGCAGGTCAGGCATACGATGACGCTGTATCACGTTACTTGGGCGAAGACCGTCCTCACCGTTTCTTAGAGAAGCAAAAGAAAGGCTTCTTGAAACGCGTTTTCGGAGGATGATATGAATTTAATGGATTATTTCCGCAAGGAAAAAAAGAAAGACACCACCGCTAGCGTCGCCAAAGAGCGTTTGCAAATTTTGGTTGCCCACGACCGCGCTCGTGGTAATGGCCCAGATTACTTGCCGCAATTGCAGCAAGAAATTTTAGCAGTGATTCGTAAATACGCTGCCATTGGTGAAGACGACGTTAATGTGCAATTAGAGCAACAAGGAACGACCTCAGTGCTCGAATTGAACATCACCCTACCCGACAGCAAATGAGTCGTTTGCTTAGTAGTTGGGGCCAGTCTAGCTGGCCTCAGCGCCTCGGATTATTACTCGCAGTTATTAGCTACGGTATTTTGTATCCAGGTGTTACCGAACCCATCATGACGATTACCGCGACCGCCAGCTTGTTCGGCATGAAGGCGCAGCTGTTCCATGAAACTCGCTCCATTTGGGAAACCGTCGAGACCTTACATAAACTCGGCTATACCGGTGTTGCAGTATTAATCGTTAGTTTTAGTATTGTCATTCCTGTCACCAAAGGACTAACCATTTTGTTCACTTGGATGTATCCAACTGAACGTCGCTGGCGTTTTGTTGCGGCGATTAGCAAGTGGTCGATGGCGGATGTTTTTGTGGTTGCGATTTTAGTCGCCTTTTTCACTGCGCAATCTACGGCGCAAGTAACAGCCGAGCTGCTGCACGGCTTTTATTGGTTTGCAGGTTTTTGCTTACTATCGATTGTTTCTGGCCAACTACTGGCATTGAGTAAACTGCAAAGCGTTAGTTCGCGCTAGTCTTCTCGATCCTGTCATACGCAGGTTATCCAGCATTGGTCTATGCTTAATCAGCTTAGACTTTTCTGGAAGCCGCTATGACGACCGTCGCACTGCATCATATTTTGCTTAAAAGCCCGTTACTGGCCCAAGACATTATTAACGAATTGGCCATTGGCGCGTCTTTTGAAGACCTCGCCAGCAATCACTCGGCATGTCCTTCAAAAAATCGTAAAGGGTTTGCTGGGCAACACGAAGTCGATCAATTACCCGAAGCCTTATATCAAGCGTTAACCGCAGCAGATGGCAGCCAAACCTACCTTGGCCCTATCGCTACACGCTATGGCTATCACATTGTAAAAGCGCCAGTACCGCCGTTAAGTGGCCGCACTCGCGTAGATGATCCAGACGCAACCGCTGCCGAATAGCAGCGGTGCAAAGATAGGTATTACGTTTAATCCCAGCTAGCGGCTTTCATTTCACCGCGAGCATGAATTAGCCCTAATTCCAAAAAGGCATCTTGATCGCGCTCATTAAGAACACTTAAACGATGCGGATACAAATCATCCTGTAAAAAACGATGGTTATCATCACGACCAGTAAATTGCGCGTCGTAATACAGGTTTTCAATATCAGGCGTTGCCGCTTTATCACCAAGCAATACATCTGCTGCTACTTCCAACAAGCTCAGTTTGCGCGGGTTTTGTAGATCTTTCATCAAAACTTGTAGTTCATCATTGGCAGAAGCCATTGCATTAACAAAACGCTCAACATCAGCTTTATGACTAGCGTAGTAATCCGAACGGACAACATACACATCGGCAATCACTCGACGTGCAAACATAGTAGAGATGATCATACGCGCTCCTTCCACGGAACCTCGATCACCAGTGCCAACACGACGTCCTGACGTAATACCGTAAGCATCCGAAATAATCATAAACGAGGCATCAACATCAGGCAGCGATAACGCCGCAACGGGCGAGTTCTCACTGGCCGTTAAATCAGGAAGCCAACGTACATTCACATCCTTCATCGACAACCCAGCCTGCCCGAGCAGGGTCGTCATAAAATCAACGTGCGGGCCATAAGCTTGAATGGCGATGGTTTTACCCTTTAACTGACCAACCGTCATAATGCCGTCTTTACTGACCAGCGTGTCACCACCGCGAGACCAAGTCAGTTGATAGATAACGATCGGTTTCGTGCGCTCATCTTTATTCAATAAATCAATCGCTTGATTGCACATGCCGACGGTACAGCGCAAATACGGTGACTCTCCGGCTAAATAATCTTCAATCTGGCGATCAAAGTTATCCTGCAGCACCAGTTCAACATCTAAACCTTGCTTAGCAAATATACTTTTGGCTTGGGTACGCGTCGATAAACCATTAGCCAACAGCGTAATCATATCGCCGCCCCAAGTGATCATAGGGACTTTAATCGGACCCGTAGTTTTAACCGGCATAACCGGCGTGTCGATGCGGTCAACCAAAGGGGTTCGTGAAATGAAATCCGGCTCAGCGTTAGCGAATGACGCCAATAGCACACAGCCTAAGCACAGACACTGAAAAAGCATCCTAAATTGTTGTAACACTTTGATTTCCTTTAAAAATAGTAGTTATAGGTATGAGATACACAGAATTGGCGACAAAGACCAAAGTTCTAAGAAATCGATTTATTTATAACCCGATAGAATAATGATAATTGATGAGCATATCAATTTAATGGTTTATCGGTTGTCCTTGGACAATACCTGAATTAAGGCCTTTGTGGCCTCACTAAATCCGTAAACTCGGTCAACAATTGTCGCCTTTCGACTAATAATTTCTACTTGATGCAACTTGGTACAAAAAAGTAGGTGTTCTTCATCAGCATCCAACTCAATATCGGAGTCAGAAACCAAGAAAACGCCCACATCATCGACCTCTTCGCGTTGCGACATCCAAGGACTGAGATCACTTAATATTTCGACAACAACGAAGGTTCGAGGAGCGGATAAGAAGTCGCGCGCAACTTCATACACAAAGTAATGCGGAGACACGCTATCCCCATGGCCAAACAGAATACAACTACTGGCGTGCGGCGAATCATCGACAACGGGAAAGTCAGATAAAAGCTTGAGCATAACGATCTCGTTAGAAGTGCGGTCTAATCTACTAGACTAGGTCGCACGTATCGGAAAAATAAATAAGCCCGACTATAAGCGGCTCGGCATAGTGACGCCACCTAGACGACAAAGAACGGCTAAGAACGCCTCACAAGCGAACAACGAAGCACTCTCATTCATGGTGTGATACCCCGTCGTTGGAATTTGTAAGGTAGTGCCATCCACCAGCCCACCAGAGGCGGCAATAATACGCCCCATTTCGGTACTGCCCAGTGACTTAGGTGCTAAGCCTTGCTGGCTGAGCTGCTGATTTTGATTAATGATGTACTCGTCTTTGTATTGATAACTAACACCCAATAGATCACAGGTTGCTGCTAACTGGCTGGTCATCGACTCACTGAACTTAGCGTTAGCATCTTGATGACGAAGCACCAGCGTTTGTGCCCGTGCCGCGATTGTATCCGGGAATGGGCTAGTATCCACCACCACCAGCTGGTTAGTAGAACCACCAAAACGACGGAACCACTCCAACAAGTAACGCCAGCTACGACCGGCCTCTTCTTGGGCGGTGAAGAAAGCAGTGCCCTGAAAGCCCAACTCAAATAAATAAACCAACATAGCAGCAGTTAAGACGTTATCGAGCTGCCCCGTTAAGCTATCGCCGTCGTTGCGCAATTGATCGCGAAAGGCAACCGGTGTTCCCGCCACTAAGTGACTCATGCCTGTAAGTTCGAAGATCAAGTTATTACGATATGGACAAACGTAAGTACCTGAAATTTTGCCGCTACCGCGATAAGCACCAGACCAAGGCTCATAGGCGAAGACGTCAACATCGCCGAAGCGGTCAACAATCATCTTAATCAGTTCTTCTGATACCGAATTTCCGAGCAAGTCAGAACGACCACCTGAAACAAACGCTGCGTACTGAAATTCATTAGGGCCGGTACAGACCAACCCATGACGGTCGATGTGCGCTGAAAACATCATTGAAAAAGGGTCGTTGCCTTGAGCAACGAGTACCCCTTCGTACCAGGTAACATTAGCTCCACGTTCTTCCAGCTCACGCTGCAATACGCGGAAAAAAGAATGCTCTGCGCCAACCACCGACGGGCTACGCACTAAGCTTTTAAGAATGTCTTGGAAAGCGTTACCTAGCACTACAATCTCCTACTACCAAAAAGAGCGGAGATTTAGCGTGCCTCCGGCTCATCGAAATAATCTATATCCATACCTAAAAACTCGCGAATGCGGGCTTGCTCAAGTATGCGTTCAGCGCGACGACGCTTTTTATCGTAATCAGCACTTTTACCTGAAGGTTTACGCGAAGGCGCTTCATCTTCGTATTCATCATGTTCTACAGGCAGAGTCATCGTACACCCCCACGGGCTTTCCCACTAATTGAAACGCGCGCATAGTTTCATTGCTGATTTCTGCGGTAAATCGAAAAAATCTTATCTTGTAGATCAAAAAAATTGTATCTACATACTCGCATCCACATCAAACTTGAGTACAATGGCGTCCTCTCTTGGGGGAGTAATCTGCCGCTACCTTATTCGCGGTGTTTGCATCAACATAATTGAGCCTCATGCTCATGGTGTAGACGTTCTGTAAAAGAATTGATGAGACCTAAGACAAATACTCGATTTCAGGGCGACATCGAGCTGTTTGTCTTTGGTTTAAAGTCGCCCGAGGTATCCCAATGTCAGATCTAATCAACACCCTAGCCGAGCACTCTGCTTCGCCGTTTTTAACCTCTACACTGGCCGTTGCTGTCGCTGAAATAGGTGACAAAACACAACTCCTCTCATTATTACTGATTACCCGCTTTCGCAACCGTTGGGCTATTATCGCTGGTATCTTACTCGCCACAGTGATCAATCATGGCCTATCGGCTTGGGGCGGAGACTGGCTCGGTAGCCGAATTAATGATTGGCTTAGCAATGGCACTGGCGAACTCATTCTTGGCATCAGCTTTCTACTAATGGCTATCTGGGTGCTGATCCCTGATAAAGCCGACGACGATGAAGACGACCTATCACGCTGGGGCGCATTTGCCGCAACCACAGTGTTATTTTTTATCGCTGAAATTGGTGATAAAACACAAATTGCTACCGTACTGCTCGCGGCAGAATTTCAATCTATGTGGTGGGTAACCGCAGGAACAACATTGGGCATGTTGATTGCCAACGTACCCGTCGTCATATGGGGAAATCACTTGATGCAGCGAATGCCTCTTAATGCCGCTCGCTACATTACCAGTGCCGTATTCCTAGCACTGGCACTTTGGAGTCTTCTTTCTGCTATCTGACCATAAATAAGTGCACTGATAACCATCAATTTTTTTTGCTGTACCTAGCACGGGGTTTCCCTGAAAGTCCGCTCCCTTCCGCAAAATCGGAAGGGCGATTTTCAGTTTGATTTCAGGAGTACCCGTGCATTCATTTGATTCATTTTTCGAGCCGCCATTTGAACGGATCGCGGAAGATCTGTCGCATCGTGGCTATGCTGTTATTGACTGCGCGCTCCCCGACAATATGACCTTGCAGCTGGCGCAACGCTTACTGCAACTGATTCGTCAAGACGACGACAGTCTGCAAGCAGCTGGCATAGGAAGAGGGGATCAACACGCCCAGAACCGTTTTGTACGCCAAGATAAAATCCGCTGGTTAGAGCAGGCAGACGAAGCTGAGAAGGCGTGGCTCGATTACATGAGTGAATTGCGAGCTTATCTCAATCGTCGACTATTTCTCGGACTATTTTCTTATGAAAGCCATTTCGCTCACTACCGACCTGGCGCCTTCTACAAGAAACACTTAGATGCTTTTCGTGGCCAAGCAAATCGCGTATTGAGTACAGTTCTGTACCTCAACAATCACTGGCAAGCCAGCGATGGTGGGGAATTGCTGATATACAACGAAGACAATCAACTTATCGAAACCGTCATTCCCGCTTATGGGCGTTTAGTGGTGTTTTTGAGTGAAGAATTTCCCCATGAAGTAAAACCTGCCCAACGCGATCGCTACAGTATTGCGGGATGGTTCAGGGTCAACACCAGCAACAACGATAAAGTCGATCCTCCACGCTAAACGAAAGCAGACCATAGCTCCAAGTAGCAAGAGACTGGCCTGCTTGTCGCTATTGAAATGTCGTCTATGCTAAAGAGACATCTGAAATACCGGAGTCTCACAATGAATTGGTCGAACTTAAGCTTGGCGCACAAACTGCGCCTACCAATCGCCCTAGTAGGTTTTATTTTATTAGCGCTTTCGATCGTACAAATATCGGCTCTGAACACTATCAGTACTGATTCTGATCACATCGAAAACACCTACATTCCAGCGATCAACCTCACTCTGAATGCCGACCGCGATTTATATCAGGCGCAGATTGCCGAACGCTCTATCGCACTAGGCATTCACACAAAAAATTTCATAGATATGCACAGCGCCAACCTCAATCAAGTCCAAGATCGCATTAATAAAGTACGAGGTTTGGATATCCCAGTAGAGATCCAACAACAAGCGGACAAATTTTTAGCGGCTTACAGTGCGTGGCGACCAAAATCAGAAAAGCTAGTAGCGCAAACAACGAATGGCCAACTTAGCCAGAGTGATGCAACTGAAATGAGCACTAATGCTTTAGATAAAGAATTTGAAAGCATGCGTGATCAGCTGGATGCCCTCGGCGAAATGATTGCCGCTGCCGCTGAATCTTTGCATGCAGATAATATGGCGGTGAAAGACAGCAGTTTATCCGTTATTTTAACCTTGGTCGTAATTGCTATAGGTGTAACCTTATTTATTGCCGTCGTCGTACCTAAATTAATCATCCGCCCAATCAATAATCTTACCCGAGTATTAGAGAGCCTTGCCGACGGTCGTGGCGACTTGACTGCCCGACTTCCTACTACTGGTGATGATGAAGTTGGCCGTATGGCAAAAAGCTTTAATCGCTTTTTAGATCGTATGCAGACGCTTGTACGTAATATCCAGCTTATCGTCGAAGACGTGCGGGCATCCAGTGCTGAGTTAAAATCAGGTGCAGATGAAAGTCAGGCGCTGAGCAAGCAATATGCAGAATCGATGGATATGGTTGCCAATGCTAACCGCGAAATGGCCGAAGCCATTGAAGAGGTTGCTCGCACCACAGTAGAAGTTTCCGAAGAAGCTAAAGATTCCGATACAACCGCCAAAGCCGTAGCGAATCAATTTCGCAGTGCAGTAACCGATATCATGGCGCTTGCTGGAAGCGTAAACGACGCATCGATCGTCATCAAAGATTTAGAAAAAGAAACCGTAAATATTGCATCAGTATTAGATGTAATTAAAGGTATTGCCGAACAAACCAACTTGCTAGCACTGAATGCGGCCATTGAGGCCGCTCGCGCCGGTGAACAAGGCCGCGGATTTGCGGTGGTTGCCGATGAAGTGCGCACACTCGCTGGGAAAACGCAAAAATCCACCGGTGATATTAATACCATGATTGATAAATTGCAGTCTGGGGTTGATCGCGCGGTGAACTCAATGAAAGGTGGCGAAGAAAAAGCAGAAGGTACAGTAACCAGCGCACGCGAATCGGAAGAGCAAGTGAAGCAAATATCAGCCTCATTGATTCGCATCACTGATCGTATTCTGCGTGTGGCTTCTGCTATCGAAGAACAAACCTCCGTCATCAACGAGATTAACGGTAATTTATCCAACGCTCGCGATCTGAGTAAAACAGGCCAAGCCAGTGCTGAAAAAATTACCGTGTCAGTTGGCATACTTAATAAACGAGCTGAAGATATCAACTCGCAAATTAGTAACTACACCTTTTAACGATTAAATTTGCCGACGTCGCCACAAGAAATACAGTGCGGGCAGCAATACCAAAGTTAAAATCAAAGCACTCGCCGTTCCTCCAACCATAGGAGCGGCGATTCGGCTCATCACTTCTGATCCTGTTCCGCTACCCAACATCACGGGTAATAAACCAATCGCAATTGTCAGTACAGTCATCGCCACCGGTCGTAGACGCTGCCCTGCCCCGGTCAGTACCGCCTGTCGCAATTGCGTTTCTGTTATTGGTTCGTCATTGGTCTTTAGTGCATCCCATGCTTGATTTAAATACATCAGCATAATAACGCCGATCTCCACCGCTACCCCAGCTAAGGCGATAAAGCCAACCCCCACCGCTACCGACAAATTAAAATCCAATGCCCACAGCAACCAAAGGCTACCGGTTAATGCCAACGGCAAAGTTAATAAAATAAGCGCAACTTCGGTTAAGCTACCAAATGCCATAAATAATAAGATGGCGATAATCGAAATGGTCAATGGCACAACATAGCTGAGTTTTTCTTGCGCACGCTGCATATATTCATACTGTCCTGCCCATTTTAACGAATAGCCCGCGGGTAATATCACGCCACCATCAGCAAGCGCTTGTCGCACTCGTGTTTGCGCACTAGCAACGTAGCTACCGACATCGACGCCGTCGAGATCAATAAACACCCAACCAATCACCTGAGCATTCTCGCTTTTAATCACCGCCGGTCCTGCATCAATTTCGATATCAGCCAATGCCCCTAATGTGACTAACTGACCCGTCGGAGCGACAAAATACAAGTCGCGTAGCGCCTGTGGCGAATCACGAAATGCCTGCGGGAAACGCACATTAATACTATAACGTTCAACACCCATAATGGTTTCACTAATGGAGCGCCCACCAACGGTTGTCGCAATAACATCTTGCACATCGGCGACTGTCATTCCATAACGTGCCGCATCACCGCGACGAATATCCACGGTTAAGTAACGCCCCGATGAAGGACGCTCAGCATAGACCGATGCCGTTCCTTCAACGCCACCGAGTACCTCTTCAAGCTGCGCCCCTATTTTTTGAATCTCATTGAGGCTCGGCCCCGATATACGCACACCCACTGGGGTTTTAATCCCCGTTGCGAGCATATCAATACGCGTACGAATCGGCTGTACCCAAGCATTACTTAAACCCGGAAATTGAATTAATTGCTCTAATTCGCGGCGCAATGATTCAGGCGTCATTCCCTCTCGCCATTGATCCCGTGGTTTTAATTGAATAAAACTTTCAACCATAGTCAAGGGTGCTGGATCAGTAGCCGTTTCCGCGCGACCTATCTTTCCCAATACCGTTTCGACTTCCGGCAAGGTACGAATCAATTGATCGGTTTTTTGCAATATTTCCCGCGCCTCACCTACCGAAATCCCCGGATAGGTGGTTGGCATATACATAAGATCGCCTTCATCCAAGGGCGGTATAAATTCTGTACCTAACTGAGTTAATGGCCACCATGCCGTTGCTGCTAGCAACACACAACCGAAAACGATACGGCGAGGAAAACGTAAAACCCAGCGTAGTAACGGTTGATAAATTGCGACTAACCCTCGATTTATTGGATTTTCTTGTTCTGAGCGAATATGGCCACGAACAAAATACCCCAGCAACACTGGCACTAGCGTAATCGCAAGAATTGCGGCAGCACCCATGGCGTATGTTTTAGTAAACGCCAATGGAGCGAACATGCGCCCTTCTTGGGCTTCTAAAGCAAAAACCGGTATAAAACTCAGAGTGATAATTAATAAGCTAAAGAATAACGGCGGTCCTACTTCTTGCGCCGACTGCACAACAATCTGCCAGCGATCCGCCTTATCATCACTTTTCTCTAAATGTTTATGTAGGTTTTCGATCATCACAATAGCACCATCGACCATAGCACCAATGGCAATCGCAATACCCCCTAGAGACATAATATTGGCATTGATTCCCTGCCATTTCATGACGATAAATGCCGCCAAAATAGCCACAGGCAAACTCAGCACAACCACCATGACAGAACGCAAATGAAATAAAAATAAAGCGCAGACCAAGGCAACGACGACAAATTCCTCTCCTAGTTTTTGCCATAAATTATCCACCGCTTTGCCAATTAGCCGCGTACGATCGTAAACCGGTACAATTTCAACGCCAGCAGGTAACGAGGGTTTAATTGCGGTTAATCGTTGTTTGATCGCTTCAATAGTGGCCTGCGCATTTTCACCAAAACGCATAACGACAATTCCGGCAGCGACCTCACCAAGACCATCCAGCTCGGCAATGCCACGGCGAGGCGCTGGCCCTTGCTGTACACGAGCGACATCTTTAAGGAATCGTGGTGAACCATCCACTCGTACACCTAAAGGCACCTCCAGTAGATCAGCTTCTGAGCGAATCAATCCGGTTGCGCGAATCATGTATTCGGCTTCGGCCTGCTCAATGACTGATGCACCAATTTCACGATTAGAACGCTGAATCGCAGTCACTAAATGACTGATTGGTATTTGCTCTGCGGCTAGCGCAATAGGATCGACGAACACTTGGTATTGCCGCACCATGCCACCCAACGACGCAACTTCGGACACACCCTGCACTGCTTGCAATTCATAGCGCAGAAAATTGTCTTGTAAACTGCGTAAATCGGCTGACGAATGCTGGCCTGTAGGATCCGTTAACGCATAAATATAAACCCAACCGACACCCGTTGCGTCTGGGCCTAACTGTGGCTGTACACCCGCTGGTAGAACACCACTCAACTGACTTAAATATTCTAAGACGCGGCTGCGCGCCCAATACAAATCGGTAGAGTCATCGAATAAAACATAAACGTATGAATCGCCGTAAAACGAAAAACCGCGCACGGCATGTGCGCCCGGTACCGACATAAGCGCGGAAGTTAAAGGATAGGTGACCTGTTCCTGCACGACTTCCGGTGCTTGCCCAGGAAAGCGCGTTTTAATTATGACCTGTACATCGGATAAATCAGGAATGGCATCTACCGGCGTGCGCTGTAATGAATACTGCCCAATCGCTATCAGCATGGCGGTTAAAATTAATACCATAATGCGGTTTCTAACTGACCAAGCGATAATGTGACTAATCATGATTCATCCCCTCATGATTCATCTGCGAGTGATCCATTTCTTCGTGGTTCATCTCTTCGTGGTTCATCCCCTCATGATTCATCTGAAAATGATCCACTTCTTCACTATTCATTTCATCCACGGCCGTCGCCTTTTCGTAGCGCTGTAGATCACTCGCCACTGACGATTCTGAATCAATTAAAAACTGCGCATTGGTAACAACGAGATCACCAACTTCTAACCCTGAACAAATTTCTACCCACTGAGCATTACGCTTACGTGTGGTCACCGCAATAGAACGGAAATGACCTTGACCATCGGCTAGTACAACTCGCTGTTGATGCCCATCATCAATTAATGCAGAGGCTGGAATCTGTAATGACTCATCCTCGGCACCACGAATATCGGCCCGAACATATTGCCCATCCAGCCAGTTAAGCTGATCATTCGTCATCTCAACGCGTGCTACTTGGCTGCGTAGTTTTCCTTCTTGTAATGGATATAAAACCGCGATCTCAGCAGTCACGCTGTGTCCTTGGGTATCTGTTAAAATAACCACGTCCTTAATCTCAATGCGCTGTTCTAAACCGGGCGGAATGTGTATTTCAACCCACAAGGCATTCGAATTCACTAAGGTCAGTAATTTTTGTGTCGGCATAATTTGCGCACCAGGGCGCAAGGTCAGCTCTTGGATCACGCCATTTTGTGGCGCTAACACGGTAATTTCCTCCTGTAATTTACGCTCACGGCGCAATGTCTGTAGCCATTCAGAGGACATATCTAAAGCCAACAAACGAGATTCCGCTGCTGCAATTAATCCTTTTTGGCCGCTGCGCAGCGCGCTTAAAAACTCTTCTTGGGCGCTAATTAAACGCGGGCTATACCAAGTAAATAATGGCTGTCCGCGCGTCACTTGTTCGCCAACAGAAAATACAAACTGTTGACGCACCCAACCTTCAGCACGCACTTGCACAACCTGTGACTGCTCAGGGTTAAAGCGGACGATAGCGGGTAATATAAGTTGATCTTGCCAAACACGCACTTGGGCTTGTGCCGTAGTAACGCTAAGTTGATTTTGTAATCCCGCATTTAACGTTACCGTGCCTGCCGCCTGATCTTCGGGGGCTTCGTCATACACAGGTACTAAATCCATACCCATAGGTGATAAACCCGGTTCACTACGCCGGTAATTAGGATCCATCGGCGCAACCCAATATAAGGGCTCTTTACTCTGCTCGTGTGTTGCTGAACTGCTGGCTAAATTAATTTCGCTTTGCGAACTCTCTAATTGCGTTCCCACGACAACGCCGATAATGCCGAACGTTGCGGCAACCACTAACATTAATTTATTCATGAGAAATTTCCTTTAAGTCTGCCGCTAAATAAAAGCCCAACCAAACTTGGCTTTGATGCCAATCGCGCAGCACATTTAAGCGTTCTATATTGCCGTTTAATTCATCCATTTCTGCGCGTATGACTTCAGTGAAATCGCTATCATCATTGGCATAGCTGGTTTGTACCGCTTGTCGTTGCTGTTCTAATTGCGGCAGTAAACGTTGATCGTAAAAGTCCAACCGTTGGCGCTGTAACTGTGAACGCTGCGAGATACTGTCGGCCTGACTTAATAGATGGCGTAATATCTGTTCGCGCTCTGCGGCAAGGGCTTCACGCTCTAATATTTTTGCTTTAGTTGCATGGCGAGTACCGCCTTGAATCGCCCATGGCAAATCAACACTGACACCAAGCGATACAAAATCCGCTCGATCATCGCCATTCATATCGTCGCCGCGATATCCATAAGCCGCATTTAATTGCCATTGCGGTGCTTCGTCTTCTCGCGCTAACGCTACTGCAGTATCTGCCGCCTGCTCCAGTGTTTGACGTAACAAAATGGCGGGATGCTGTTCGATGTGGGCAGTAAAATCTTGTGGATTGAGGCTAAATACCTCAGGTGCATCCGCTAATTGCAGAGGCAGTTGTTGCACATCGACAGGCAACCATTCATTGAGGCGAGCGCGGGCTTCAAGGCGCGTCTGCTTTAGCGTTAGTAACCGCTCACTCAAACGCTCTAACTCCAAATCTAAGCGTAATAAATCCTGCGCGCGGGTATTGGTGGCATTACCGTAGCGACTCAAGACCACACTGCGCAGTTGACGAAAATGCGCTTCATGGCGCTGTACTAATGTCTCAGCTTCGGTCGCACGTGCAATATCGAGCCACAACAAAGCACTATCGCGACGCAATTCGGCGCGACGTAACGCCAGCGATTCTCCTTGTGCACTGGCTTGCTGAGCACTTTTTTGTTGTTGTAAATGGACGCTATTGCCGCGCGGTAAAGCTTGCGAAAGTGTCACCTGCATTTGCGTCATCGGTTCTTGGGATAACGAGAAACTATCCAAAGGCACATTCAACATGCCGACACCTAAGCGCGGTGCCGACCAATACCCTTGGCTTTGCTGCTGCGCGCGTAAACCTTGCTGACGTAACTGATAGCTAGAAAGTTGCTGGTCATTATCCAGTACCAAGCCTTGCACTTGAGCAAGCGATAAAGATGCCTGTGGCGCCACAGTTAACTCCGCGGGTTGCGCGCTCGCGCTGGGCAAGCATGCAATACAGAGCGTCGCAGATAGAAAAATGCGAATAGCTATTCGCACAGCACACATATATGAGTGCTGATATATCACTAACGTTTTCATAAGATCGTCCTAAATAATCGTACATTCGCCACCTATGCGAAACGACATAGCGTATTCGCAGCTGTAGCCAAAGAAGCAGAATTAATTAGGCGATAAGAGGACGTTGCAGCGGCGCCGAATAGCGCAAAATTGGAGTGGCAACCCAAGAGAGGTAAGAAGAGCGCTGCCGATCAGCCTGCACAAAAGGCAAAACTGGCGGTAGCAGAGACGCTCCAATGGCCGAAGCACAGCACAAACAGTTTGCCGCGCAATCGCCTGAGATGTCATCAGAAGTATCGGTAGAGTTGTCTGTCATGTGGTGACGGGACATTTCTTGGTGATGGCATGGATGTTCGCTATCCATATCGACCATCATGGTATGTGAACCTGCTTGCGTCACCACCATCATGGCAGCACATGGTTGAGCCGCACGCACACTAGCACTCAAGGTGGTGAACACCAAAAGTAGCAGTAGTAACGATGATAGTGTGCGCTTACTCATAAGAAACTCGGTAAACAAAACCGTAGGGCTAACTATAGAATAGAAGAACCCTATCAGAGTGCTTACATTAACGCCAACCAAGACATCACACTGTGAGCCTTCGCCGCGCCAAAGATATATCCAAAACTGACCAGCGCCAATATAAAGGCCGTAGTATTACCGCGTTTAATTGCCACCGTACCGAAGCCGATATAAGCAATCAAACCGGCTACTTTCGCCGTTAACCAATGATCTGTTAGTGGATATTGAGAAATTTCAATACACAATAAAATGGCAAATACGAGTAATAAGGTATCAATCACATGGGGAAGAATCTTAAATAACTTATTTGCTTTCAATGCTGGGCTCATTCGGAACATAGCAAATCGAACAATGAAAAATAGGATCGAAAGGTAAGCCAATCCCACATGGGAGTGTTTCAATGCTGAGTAATCCACAAAACTTCCTTAATCAATAAATAGAGACCGAGCTTAGCTCGATGTTAATTAACCATGTGCAAGCATACCAAGTAACGCGAGTTGTCGTCCTAGACTTCTAACCAAAATGTCACCGGACCATCATTTTGCAAGCTCACCTGCATATCGGCACCAAACTCACCGGTTTGCACCATGACCTGCTCGCCAGCCTTCTGACAAAATAATTCATATAACTCACGCGCATGCTCGGGCGCAGCAGCACGAGAGAAGCCTGGGCGCGTACCTTTTTGGGTATCGGCCGCCAAGGTAAATTGCGAAACCACCAACAGCTGCCCTTGAACGTCTAAAAGACTTAAATTCATTCGCCCTTGATCATCGGCAAAAATACGATAATTCAGTAATTTCTGCAGCAAACGCTGTAGGGTAACTTCGTCATCATGCTTTTGAACGCCCAACAATAAGACAATACCAGCACCAATTTCACCAATGGTTTTATCATCCACATCGACACGAGCGTGGCGAACACGTTGCACTAATCCGATCATTATTCTGCTATCTTGAGGTATCTGACTATTTGCCGACGGAGGATAGCCGGTTTTATACTGGGGCAACAACTTTTAACCGTTAAGCTCTTAGCATACTGTTGGATTAACTCCGCTCACGGTGACACAAGGAAATTGAATATGAATCCCCTAATCTACTCAGCTTGCATCATTTTGAGCTTTGGTTTTGCTGCAGCGAATGCGGGTACCGAGGTTTATATGAGCATGGATGCTGAAGGCAATGTTATTTTTAGCGATATGCCTAGCGATGATTCTCAGCGTCACGAAGTGAGAGAGCTGCCTTCGCTACCGGCATTTAATCCCGAGCCACCACCGACGCCAGAACCCGCCAAACGAACAGAGGCTGCCTTTAGCTATACTAGCTTAGCGATTGTAAGCCCCCGAGATCGTGAACCACTACCGACCGGTGCAGGGGGCAATGTCGAAGTCAGTGGCGTACTAAGCCCTGCTCTGCGCGACAGCGATAACTTAGTATTGCTAGACAACGGCGCGATCATTGCCAAAGGGCGACAAACCTCATTCAATTTGCAAAATCTCGACCGTGGCGAACATTCTTTGCAATTACAAGTACGCAACGCCGAAGACGAGCCACTCATCAGTAGTAATCTTGTCGTAATACCCGTATTTCGAGCATCATCCCTCTCCAGATAGATCTAAATTGGTGCATAAAATCACCTCGATGCACCAATTTAGAACCATTGGTATGCGAATAAATCTATCTTTGGGCTAGTTAGCAGCACTAAAAATCTCTGATCGCGCTATCATTGTGCATTCAATTAAGATGGCTCGTTTTTTGCCTATTAAGGGCAATACGGAGAACTTCTATGCTGGCTAGCGCGATCATCAATCAACGATTACTCGAACACCTGAATACTGGTGTGTTACTTTTAGACGCCGATTTAATCGTGCTCTACATGAACCCTGCCGCAGAAGCCTTACTCGAAATGAGTGGTAAACGTGGCGTCGGCGTCCCTTTCACTGATCTCTGCATTGAAACCGACGAATCGGCTTCCGCATTAGAACAATCCGTCATCACAGGACATTCGTACACCAAACGCGAAACCATTATTAAACTCCACAACCAGCAGCATATAACGCTCGACTATAGCGTTAGCCCAGTTGCTCACCCCGAAACTCGCCTGCCGTCGCTACTGATTGAGCTACAAGGTCGCGACCGCCTAACGCGTATTAGTCGCGAAGAGCAATTGATATCCAAGCAAGAAACAACACGTTCGTTGGTGCGCGGTTTAGCACATGAGATCAAAAACCCGCTCGGTGGTATTCGTGGAGCAGCACAGCTACTCGCACGTGAACTGCCAACCGAAGAACTTGGTGAATACACCAATATTATTATTGAAGAAGCGGATCGCTTACGAGATTTAGTTGATCGCTTACTTGGCCCACGCCAAATACCAAAGCAAGAACAAGTAAACATTCACGAAGTTTTAGAGCGTGTGTGTCAACTTATCGAAGTGGAATCCGATGGCGTCATTCTTATTTCTCGCGATTACGATCCATCTATTCCCGAATTCGAAGCCGATAAAGGCCAAATGATTCAAGCCTTGCTTAATATCTGCCGCAACGCCATGCAGGCAATGCTTGAAAACAAAGAACAAGTAGAACGTCCGATGTTAATACTGCGCACGCGTACTATTCGCCAGTTTACTATCGGTCATCATCGCCATCGTTTGGTGGCACAAATAGATATTATTGATAATGGACCCGGTATCCCAGCCGCACTGCGTGAAGACCTGTTTTATCCTATGGTTAGTGGTCGCGCTGAAGGCACAGGACTGGGATTGTCGATATCACAATCCCTTATCAATCAGAGCCAAGGCATTATTGAATTTGTCAGTGATGCCGATAAAACCACATTCTCCATTTATTTACCCCTGGAACCTTTATGAGCACTGTCTGGATCATTGACGACGATAAATCCATTCGCTGGGTACTGGAAAAAGCCCTACAACAAGCGAATATTACTACCCGCGTATTTGAGCAGGCAGAACCCGCCCTAGTGCAATTACGACGCGAACACCCGGATGCAATTATTTCCGATATTCGCATGCCAGGTATGGATGGTTTAACACTGTTAAAGCATGCGACAGAAGCCCACCCTGATTTACCCGTTATTATCATGACTGCGCACTCAGATCTTGAAAGTGCGGTATCGTCTTATCGCAGTGGTGCCTTTGAATATCTACCAAAACCATTTGATGTTGATGAAGCAGTAAGCTTAATTCAACGCGCAATTGCGCACTTCGCCGAACTAAGCGCGCAGACTCCAGCGATTATTGACGACTCTCAAACACCTGAAATTATTGGTGAAGCACCTGCGATGCAGGAGGTTTTCCGCGCGATTGGTCGTTTATCTCAATCCAATATTACTGTTCTCATTAATGGTGAATCCGGTACAGGTAAAGAACTTGTTGCTCATGCCCTACACAAGCATAGCCCTCGTTCTGCCGAACCTTTTATTGCGTTAAACATGGCGGCAATTCCAAAAGATTTAATTGAATCGGAGTTATTCGGCCACGAAAAAGGTTCTTTTACAGGCGCTGGCGGTCAGCGCCGCGGACGCTTTGAACAAGCCAATAATGGCACTCTATTTCTTGATGAAATTGGTGATATGCCATCAGATACGCAAACACGTCTATTGCGCGTATTAGCAGACGGAGAGTTCTATCGCGTTGGCGGTACCGCCCCCGTCAAAGTGAATGTGCGAATAATCGCTGCGACGCACCAAAATTTAGAAACCTTGGTAAAAGAAGGTCGTTTCCGCGAAGATTTATTCCATCGCCTAAACGTCATTCGTATTCATTTACCGCGTCTTGCGGATCGTCGCGAAGACATCCCTAAACTACTTACTCACTTTTTAAAGCGTGCTGCCGAAGAGTTAGAAGTAGAAGTAAAACAACTGCGTACTGAAACCGAAGAGTTTTTAAGCTCCTTAGATTGGCCCGGTAACGTCCGTCAACTCGAAAACACCTGTCGCTGGATTACCGTCATGGCGTCAGGCCGTGAAGTCCTTGTTAGCGATTTACCACCTGAGTTACTCGATCAGCAAACCAGTGTTGCCACCTCAGGTAACTGGGAGCAAAGCTTACGTTATTGGGCTGATCAACAATTGGGCAATGGCACAGACCATCTACTAGATACAGCAGTGCCAATTTTCGAACGCATTATGATTGAGACAGCGTTAAAGCATACCGCAGGACGTCGTCGCGATGCAGCCAACTTACTTGGTTGGGGCCGAAATACCCTAACGCGTAAAATCAAAGAACTGAACATGGATTCAGGTAGCGATGATGAAGACAGCGACGATTAAGTCGTAAAGCATCAAAGTAAAAAGCCGACATTATGTCGGCTTTTTTTTAGCGAATTTCTTTCCGATAAATCACACGATTATGACCACGATAGACACCGAAGCTTACAGTGCCACGAGCATCTTCAAAACTGCCATTATTATCATAATCGCCTTGTAACCAACTTGGCGTAGCATATGTAACGGTAGCTTTTCCGGTATCAGGAGTGCCTATCACTGACGTTGGTGCCAACAACACTAATCCAGATGCACCGCTGACGCCGCTAATCACAACACCAGAGCTCGTATCAACTTGAGTTAGCGTGGTGGGGCTAACACTTGCGTTAGCACTAGAATAAGCGGTACACGAATCATCAAGATTTATTTGGTAACGCGTTCCATCAAAATATTCGGTTCGCAACGGCATAACCACATCAAAAATTTCAGGACCGTAAGAGTCCTCAAGCCATAAGCGTCCAAATCGAACATCCATATTGGCCAGCGGTGTAAAGGTCAATGGACTGGAGGGCATGGCAACGCCATCGCTGTCGGAAATATCAGTAACACTCATTAAAATATCGGGAGTAAAACTGTTTATCTCTGCGCGTGCCTCGCGGGTATAAGTAAATAGATCTAATGGGCTAAAGTCGTAAGTTAATTCACCAAACGACGTTGTATTTAATGTTCCTGTATTAAAGATACTGGTTATTGACAAAGGTACGGCTCCGCCATCAACTGCAGAACTATCCGCCGTGACATTAGCCACATCAATATCATCTACCAACAACTTCAAATAACCTGAGGTTGTGTAATTCTGAGTGGTAACGTTGGCTGAGTTTTTTGCAGTTATTGTTAATTGCGGCGCAACCAACCACGTAATTTCTTCGCCACTATAGCTAAACGGAGTAGATGTACTGCAATTCGCTGCTAAAGAGCCGTCATCACTCACTGACACGGCAAAATGATCTGGATAAAATCGACCAATTGGCTCACTACTAAACACACCAAGGTTATAACCAAAGTAACTTGGCGGGGTCACGTCAAAGCGGAATACGCCAACCTCACTTTCGCTAATAGACACACTGTGCGTACCCGCCGCAATAGCGCCATGGTCATAGCTCGCGGGGGAAACTGCACCAGCAGAATTGGCGGGCGACGGCGACAAGACTGCAGCACTTAAACCAACTCCGGTCGCACTATAATTTGGCGTACTGCCATTACCAGCACAAAAGTCAGTATCGCCATCAGTCTGCCAAGCCACCGCCTGTACGCTGAGAGGAAATGCGGTTCCTGCGGTCATAAATTTAGGGCAACTTGCATCACCGGCACTGCAAATAGTTGTGGCGCTCACACACATACCCGCAGGACGACTAACGAAACTATTATTCCCCGTCATGACAAGGCCAGCATCAACTCCGCTACCACTGTAACGTGCATCCACTTGCACTTGTCCGGCATCGGCATAATTAACATCGATTATTGAACTTCCTGTCGCGTCAAACGCCAACGAAATTGGCGTCGCGGTACCGGAGCTGGCACCGATAGAAACACCATTTACCACAACAGGCCAAGACACAGGCCGCCCAACTGAATTTGGACTAACATAATCAGACCAAAAATCGAGAGTTTTACTCACACTGGCAAAGGCAGGAATACAAGCTTCACTGGCATCGCTCTTTTTTACCGCTTGAATAGTAATTCCTGTCGCACCTTTTGCTGCTAAAAAATCCGGTATAGAAAATACAAAACCCGAATCAGAAAAAATCATATCGCAAGATAAGGATGCCGTGCCGCCATTGATAATGCACTGCGTTGCATTATCCGCAGCTGGCGTAGTTGACGTTGCACCCAGAGTGACCGTCCCCGTAGTGGCTTGGCGTAATGATACATTCGCCGTACCGCCCGAAATCGTTACCGTATTAGACCCCGTCCAACCGCTTGGCGTTAATGTCACATCAACATCATCGGTATAAAGCGTCGAGCAATCTGCATTTAAACAGGCCTTAATCTCGACATCCTGTGCATTACAAGTGAGTGCTTGATCACTAAAGGTTAATAAATAGTGATCAATGTTTTCTAGCGCTGGGCTACGATGCCCAACAAGAACTTCATCGATATGCCAAAAATCATTATTGAGACTGCCATCTATTTGGTGGAATCGTAATTTAAAATTCGAATGATAGGCATTTGTTGGTAAACGCGCGTAATATTCATAAGTGTCGCCCCCCGTACTACCAGATCCTAAATACGTCCCTATGCGTTGCCATGTGCCATTTTCCAATAGCATTTCTGCATGCAAATCATCACCAGAACTCGGCCATTCGCTGTAGGAATCCGAACCACTTCGCACCCAAAAACTCATCTGCACAAAGTCATAGGGAGATAAATCAATGGCGCGAGTTGTTACGTATATTTCGCCACTGCGCGTATACATACTGCGCGTTCCTACGCTCGCGATTTGCGTTCCTATAGATGAATCACTGCGGCTATCCACTTTACTAATAGACCAGTCTGTAGTTCCGAGAGCAGCACGCTCAAAGCCATCGTAAAATAAGCCGTTAACTACAGGCCCAACGTCATAATCTGTAACGGTTACATCATCGATATGCCAATAGTCGTGATCATTACTGGTTCCATCTATTTGATGAAAACGCACAGCAAAATTAGCATGCAACGCATTGTCGGGTAACGCCGTTGAAAAATTATAAATGTCGCCACTGCTATTACCAGGCCCTTCAAATAAGGCGACTCGTTTCCAACTGCCATCACTTAAATAAATATCGACTTCTAAATCATCGCCAGCACTAGGGCGTTCGCTATACGCATCTGCACCCATACGAACCCAGATAGATAACTCAGAAAAATTAGAAGCCGATAAATCAATCGATCTGGACGTGACATAAACTATGCCACCACGGGTATACATACTGCGCGTACCAGAGTTAGCTACCGCTGTGCTAATGGCTGCACTAGCACCTGATTCGACAGCATTAACTGTCCAATCGCTACCCAACGAAGTACGCTCAAAGTCATCTAAAAATGCGACAGTTGCAGCAACGACGTCTTGTTCAAGCAGTAAAAAACTTATTAGTAAAAGTAATCTAAACACTGGATTTATTAGCCGACCGTCAAGACGTCGGAAATAACATATTTATCACTCATAATGATTTTCCCGAGGCGTTAATAAAATAAACATTAGTGTAACTCTCGGCGATAAATGACGCGTTGATGTCCGCGCCAAATTCCAAAAGACGCGATACCCTTCGGATCTTCATAAAAGCCATTATTGTCATAATCACCCTGTAACCAAGATGGCACGGCCAATGTGATTATTGCCTTGCCGGTATCGGGCGTTCCCGCCACCGCCGTAGGTGCTTGCAACAATAAGCCATCGGCATTGCTCGACCCACCAACTAAGGTTCCAGTAGAAGTCATTAATGCCGTCAGTGTATCTGCACTGGCATTAGCATCATCCCAGCCACTACAATCATCCAATATATTGATAAGGTAACCAGTGCCATCAAAATATTCGGCACGTAGAGGCAGTATTAAATTTTCGGTCTCAGGACCGTAACCATCCTCTAACCATATACGACCAAAACGCAACGATATCGCAGATGTATCAGGGCTAAAATTAACGAGAGAAGACACGGCTACGCCGTCACTATCAGCAATCGTCGTCGGAAAACTAAAATCTAAATCCGGTATAAAAGGTGCAACTTCAGCCACAGCGCTACGCTGATAAGTGACATCATCTAAAGCACTAAAGACATAGTTCATCACCCCAGAATCCGTAGCGGCTATGTTTAAACTGCCTTGGTTCGACGTCAAACTCACGGCCAATTTATTGTTATCCGTTCCATCTTGGCTGCCATCGGTGGTTGGCTCTACAATTCCAGAAAATACATTGGCAGCCGTCAATTTTGTATAACCAGTCTCTGTATAATTCGTAGTAATACCGTGGCCAACATTATGTGCTGTAAATGTGTATTCCGGTGCCTCTGCCCAAGTGGTCGTTTCTCCAGAATAAAGATTACCGGTAGAACACGTAGCCGCTAATCTACCTGGCGTTACTTCAGCAATTTCGAAATGATCAGGAATAAAGCGTCCTGTAGGACCGCTGCTATAAGTCACTAAGCTTGTACTGCTTAAAGAACCGAGTGCCGCGCCTTGGTATAGTGGAGGCGTGACATTAAAATTAAAAACGCCTACCTCAGATTCATTAATAGATACGGTATTAGCGCAGTTGTACCCGTTGTGGTCGTTGTATTAGTGCTACTCACATCGGTAACGAAAAATTCATCACTACCGACTTTAATAACAGCCTTCTGATTATTAACGGTGGCAATACGAGGACTTGAAAGCACTTCAACATCACCCTGAGTCTCTAACAGGCTCAAAGCACCGGTAAAATCACCAACATCGACATTAAGAGAAAAAATACCGCCAATTAAATCGGGGTTAGCGAGCGCAACAGAACTTTGGCTTGCCCATACATCGTTATTACCGGTTTGTGCTGCAATAGTGCTCCAATTAATACCTGCTTGATAACCATCGCTTAGAGTAACTTCAATAATTTTAGCTTCTATCAACACTTGCTTTTGCACACTTAATTCGGTTTGTTCGAGATAGGATTGCACTTGGTTTAATGTATTTGGCAAGCCGTGAACGATCACCAGCCCAGCATGAGCGTCAACAACAACGCGCGCGGTATCTTCATGACCAATCATTAAGGTTAATGTCTGCTGTAACTCTTCCCAAAACGAACTACCCGACTTAGTTTCTATCTCAGAGGAATTGCTGTTACTGCGGGTCGTTTCGCTCGTAGAGCTTGAATTAGAATCATTGCCACTACTTGAACTAGTAACCTCAACCTGACCACTGCTTACTTGCATGCCCGAACGGCCTTTGCGCTGTACGTTCAAGTAATTGATAGGGAAAATACGGGTTTGCGCCTTTTTAGGCAGAATTTGAATACCGTACGATGACTCGACAAAATCAAAGCCATAGATGTCGCGAACCGCACTTAATGCCTCCCGCACAGAAACATTATTCAAATTTAAAGTGATCGTGCCCGACACCTCAGGGTGAACAATTAAATTGTGCCCCGTACCGTCCACCAAACTGTTAAAAAAGGCTGCAGCAGGTACGTCATTTGCTACTACATCAAAGCGCTGATCTGCTCCATCTGGCACGATCAATGGCGGCAGTAATTGTTGCAAATTCAACTCTGCAGGTGCTACCGAATCGGCCTCCAGAAGCTTAGACTTAGAGGTCGTCTGCTCTTTCGCCTTCGGTTTTTCTTGCATCGGCGCACAACCCGAGACACTAATGAATACTAAGCTTAACACTAAGCTCATCACGTACTTTGTTATCTGTCGGCTAAATAATGTCACAACCGGATTCCTATTGACTCAACCGTTTGGTTTTATTAATTAAAGATAGAACTCGTTGCTTTTGCTTAATTTTTAATACAACTTCGTTTGCACTAATGCTTATAACTTTGGCGCTACCTACCATGTCACCTTCACGTACAAGCTCACCATTAACCACAGCGCTGGCACCGTTATCGGTTATCCGTATTTGCTGCAATTGATATCGTATTTCTTGTTTGAGTGCTTGCGATGGAACTGGCGCAGCAAATAAGCCTTCCGGCGGACGAGTTGGATCGCTTGCAAACGCAGGTGGTAGTAGCGCCGTCATCAAAGTAATAATAGCTATGAATTTAAACACCGAGCATGTCCTCCCGCGTACTGATAGTGAAGATCTCCAATACCAGCTCGCCATCAGGATACTTATCCACACGGTATTCCAATGCTTGCCAATATACTTTCCACGGCAGGCTATCTAAGCGTTTTAAATAGGCCACCAAACTATCGTAAGTCGCCGTCATTTTGACCCGAACACCATGGCGATATAGCTCAACATCAGCATATTCTTCACCAAGATCGACATCGGTTTGTGGCAAGTTTTGCAAACTAATTAAACGCAGGCGTTTATCTTGCATGAGTAGCTGCTCTAATACCGCTACCATATGCTCGGGAGAAACTAGCGAATTGGTTAATGCGGCTATACGATTATCTAAGCGCGATTGTTGCAGCTGAAATTCGGCTAATTCATTGCGAATCGGCTGATTGAGATCAATCACTGGGCTATTTTGTAGTCGCTCTAAATGGGCTTGTTGGCGCTGATTAGTCGCAACAACTTCATTTGTTTGCTTAAGCTCTGCATGGGCTGACTCCCAAATCGGTAGCAAAAGCACCCAAATAAGTAGCATACCAACTACGACATGCGCCGTTATTAATACGAGTTTTTGTTCACGCTCAGATAAGCCCCGATAAGCATCTAAAGCGCGCTCAACCTGCGGATGCTTCCACCACAAAGGAGTCATTTACGCACCCCCGAATCAGCAGCAGATGAGAGTAAATCTTGTGGGTGCCCACGGGTATCTAATTGAAAACGTAGCCACTGCTTATCAACTTCTTTTTGCACATCGATATAACGGAATGCTCGACGCTGATAAGCGCTCTTTTCTACAAGAGTGGAGACATATTTTGAAATCTTCGCGGGATCATCCACATACCCTTGCAGACCAATATGACGACCTTGATCTGAAATAGAAAACTGATTAAGCCAAACGCCTTTCACATTTTGATCACCCAACTGAGATACCAATTGGGTAAATGATTGGCCTTCTTCTAATTGTTGCTGAGTTAAATAGCGCAATACTTTTTGTCCACCTTCTAACTGGCGGCGCGCTAGATCGCGCTGCTCTGCAAGCCGCGCGTCAACAACCAGAGGGGGCCTTAATGCTTGAACTTCAACAATTTTTTGCTCTAAAAACTTTTGCTGCTGTTGTGCGTATTTCAGCTCCTCTCCTTGCCAAAACCAAAACAACATAAGCCCCAGAGCAATAACAACCATAGCCGCAACATGTATTGCAGCGCTTGTTATTATTAATCGTAATTCATGCGGAAGTTTCGGCGGCTGAAACTCTTCTGTATAAAAATTAAGATTTTGCTTAATTTGCCAACTCATAACTTAGCGTCCCTCCTAAAGCGGCCGCATATGACGCCGTTAACGGTGACTCCGTTAGTTGACGATTGAATGCTGTTTCGAGGGATAAAAGGCGAACCGGCGTATTAACATTACCTTCCAATTCAATTAATACATTGTCGATAGTCACGGTATCAGGCGGTAATACCCACAGCTGGCCTATGGATCCTAGACCTAGTTGGCTTTCGAAATAATCCATCGACCGCTGCACCTCAAGCGTCAGCATATCGCCACGACTACTATTCTCTAGAGTAAAGTCGCCGACCTGTGCCTCTTCAGGCATTAAATCATCGGTACCAAAATTTAAATGCCGCGTGAAATACAAAGCACCATCTTGATAGAGATAAATCATCCCTTCTTTTGGCTCTAGACGCAGCACTCCTACACTGGTTTCCGGCTCTAATGCCGCAACCAAATTAAGTAAACTTAATTCATCAATGGTCATCGTCTGCAATTCAAGATTTTCATCGCGACACCACTTAACGATATCGCGCAGATAATCGCGGTCGGCAATCGCTGCAAATGCCATCGACATACGCCCGCGATACGCGTCACCTGGCAACGGGAAAGCTTGCAGCAATTTATTCACTGCCGACTCACCGATCAGATCACGAATGCGAAAACCTAAGGCATCACTTAACTCATCATCGGCCACCGGCGGAGCATCCACTAACTGCAATTCATAGCGCGATTGATCCAAGCAAACCGTTACTGGGATACGCCCATAACGCTTGGACGCAAGCCACTGCGATAAACCTTGTAAGCCTTCTTCGTCTTGCTCTGAAGCATAGCTATCGACAACACCAGTAGCGTCGCGTAACACAGCAAATGCTTTGCCGTGATTTAGCTCAATTCCGAGACAATATGTATAGTTAGAACTTTTTTTCTGCCACGGCCAGCGCATGGCGACCTCACATCTAAGAGACACTGTAACTCCAGTGTAGACCACGCTCACAAAGTCGATGGTCTAAGGTTGCCTACCTGACTATAATGGCGACAAAATCGAACAAAGAAGCGAATAGATGTTCAATATTGTCCTGTTCGAACCAGAAATTCCGCCAAACACCGGTAACATTATTCGTGTTTGTGCCAACACTGGTTGCCAACTACACCTGATCGAACCACTCGGATTTGATATGGAAGAACGCAGCTTAAAGCGCGCGGGCCTCGACTATCACGAGTGGGCCCATGTGAAAATTCACAAAAATCTCGACGCCTTCTTGGCCAGCGAACAACCTCAACGGTTATACGCGCTTACCACCAAAGGCAGCACCCGCCACTCAGACGCAAGCTTTAAGCCCGGCGACTACCTGATGTTTGGGCCAGAAACCCGAGGGCTGCCCGAAGATGTGCGCATGCAGATTCCGCGCGAAAACTGGTTACGCTTACCCATGACAGTAAACAGCCGCAGCATGAACCTATCGAATTGCGTGAGTGTCATGGTGTACGAAGCTTGGCGACAAAACGACTACAGCGGCATGCTGTGATAGCGGAAGTTGAACGAATCAGCCCAATAACCAAAAAAGCCGAAGAGACCCTCAAGCCCACCGGCAAAAACTGATTCCGAACGGGTGGCCAGAAGTTGCTTATCGAGCCTCTGGCCCTACCCTACTTCAACAAGCAGCATCCGCAGATTTATTGATAGCTTTGTAGTTTATATACAGTATATCTAGCTAATTAACAGATTATTTGCGCGTTTACGTTCCACCACCCAAATTGTCATGCTCGAATTGCCGCAAACTATTAATAAAAATACAAGACTAATCAATAAGTTAGAAACTTGGGCAGATTGATAGTGTGCCAAATGTAAAGATCACACCAGCGTGTAAACGCGCATGCGCGTTTACACGCTATAGGTTCTACTTATTTAAGGCACTTTTCGTAGCATAGACAGTGGGTTAGACTCGAAACATAAAAAGGAAGCGAAGCGTCAAAACGCGCATGCGCATGAATAAAACTGTTATGTGTTACTGCCAAGAGGTCAATTTCATTGCCAGAGTTGAAAACAGTCGGTCTTTTTCTCGTCACCGCATTGGCAGAGATCGTGGGTTGTTATTTGCCTTACCTCTGGCTTCGTGAGGGCAAAACCATCTGGCTTCTGGTGCCAGGTGCTTTGAGTCTCGCAGCATTTGCATGGTTGCTTTCGCTGCACCCCACCGCTGCCGGCAGGGTCTATGCTGCGTATGGTGGTGTGTATATTTTTATGGCAATCGTGTGGCTTTGGGCCGTCGATGGTATTCGGCCAACAGTTTGGGATTTAGTTGGCTCAGCCGTTGCACTGGTGGGTATGGCTATCATCATGTTTGCGCCGCGCACCACATAACCAACTGTTGTAGTTCGTTCCGGGCCTCCGGCCCTACACCGGACGCCCATTTCGCTGCGCTACTTGGGCGCCGCTAAACAAGGGCGTTATGTGCAAACAATCAGAGGAATCGTCTTTTGCCAGAAATAAAAACGCTAGGCCTTTTTTTAATTACTGCTTTGGCGGAGATTATTGGTTGTTACCTACCATATCTTTGGTTACGTGAAGGGAAATCGATTTGGTTGCTGGTTCCTGCCGCTATTAGCTTTGCTGCATTTGCTTGGTTGCTGTCGTTACATCCAACCGCAGCAGGTAGAGTTTATGCCGCTTATGGTGGCGTTTATATTTTTACGGCTATCTTGTGGTTGTGGGCTGTCGATGGCATCCGTCCAACCACTTGGGATGTTGTGGGTTCTGGCATAGCACTTGTGGGTATGGCAATTATCATGTTCGCCCCACGCAGTACATAACAAGTTACTCAAACGGACGCTAAACAGTTGGCTAGTGCTCGTTCCTCGCCATTTTAGCCAACTATTCCGCGCCGCTTAGTAAAGCGTTAAGCGTCGAGGATGATATGGACAATCAGGAAGTTCGAATCATGGACAATATGGAGGTTCTTAGGTGTCTATGCCGCAAAGACATTCTTTCTATCGAAAGTGTTAAATTAATCGTGAAGAAGAATACGAATATTGATATCGAGGTGAGCAGTAAAAAAATCAGAAACATAGTAGGTTTTGATTTTTCTTTACGAGATGAACGATTCTTTGTGACGGAGAGAAAAATATCATATTACAATAAAAAGTACGGAACAACGTTAAAGCTTCAAGAAAGAATGCTTAAATTATCAATACCGATATTTTTTTATATTGGTGAAGGTACTTTAGATAGAGATATTAATACTATTAATTCATCGAAATATCCGATTGTAAGATCAAACGAATGGCTGTCTAATAATTTTTCCCCTGAAATTGCTTCAACATATCTAAATAAATACTTTTCTAAGAGTAACTGTCTGGGCGAATATAAAGACATAATATTTGAAGCTACTGAGGCTTATTATCTTTCGATGCCACATGTTGCAATCATGTCATTGCTTCCCGTTTTTGAGGCGGGGCTTAGAAACTTGCAACATAAAATAAATGGCTCTGACTTGACCAATGTCAGTTCCGAAAAATTCGAGAGTGGGATTGGCAGTATATTGTTCAATTGGGGTGAGAAAGTTCTAAAAGGATATGATCATTACCCAGGGAATGGTTATGACAATCAGGTTTTGTCTGATTTTTTAGTGCATCTGAACCCACAATGTGATGTCATATCTTCTTTTAAAATTTTCTTTCGTGAAGTGTTATACAAGCCAAGTAATGAAGAAAGTAATGGCTTTAATAGGCACATGATACTTCACCTATTAAAGAATGACTTCAATTCACCATCCAATTTTATTAGATTGTTCCTAGCGATAACACACATTACTTTCATTGAAGGTTTATATAATGAAGGGTTGTCTGTATTTTGGCCTGGTTCAGATGCTGACGATCAGGCATTAGGTGTATATTTTCGTGCTCTCGAATCGAAGATCGGGACCCCACGCAAAAAGCTTGTGGCCAGCTTAGGCTTTGGGAGTTCTCATGTTGACGCTTAACAAACGCGTCAAATGCGACACTCGTTCCTCGTGCGCTTTACACGGGCGTTGAGGCTGTAGAAAAACCTATTTTTCACGTCTATTTTTGATAAAATAGAGCCACTCACATGGAGTGGTTCTTATGCCTAAATTTAAGCCATACAACTACAACCAAACGTCAATGGTCGTGATTAACTATCAAGATCAATTGCAACCAGGTACGTTTGAATACGCTATTCATTACCTCATCGATCAAAAGCTCGATCTTTCCATCTTTAATCCAAATTATAAAAATGATGACTGTGGCCGTCCGGCTTACGATCCAGCGATATTATTAAAAATAATTTTATTCGCTTACTCTAAAGGCATCACTTCGAGTCGAGAAATTCAGTGGTGCTGTGAAACTAATATCATCTTTAAAGCCCTGTCATGCGATAGCGTACCGCATTTCACCACCATCGCCAGTTTCGTCAGTAGCTACCCCAAAGCCATTGAAGAATTGTTTGAACAGATCCTATTAGTCTGTCATCAGCAAGGTTTATTGAGCAATGAGCTGTTCGCCATTGATGGTTGTAAAATGCCATCTAATGCCGCGAAAGAATGGTCTGGCACGTTAAAAGAGCTAGAAGATAAACGTGATAAATTAAAACGCCAGATTCGTCGTTGCTTAAACGAACATAAGAAATTTGATAAACAAGATCCTGATACTGTAGAACGACAACGCCGAAGTCAGCAGACTCTCGATACCTTAAATAAAGCGTTTGATAAGGTCGATCAATTCCTAAAGACAGCAGCCCCAAGGATGGGGCAAGGTAAACGGCCAAAAGAAGTAAAAAGTAATATTACCGACAATCAGTCGGGAAAAATGACAACCAGTAAAGGCACTATTCAAGGCTATAACGGCGTAGCAACCGTTGATCGAAAGCACCAAATCATTATTGATGCGCAAGCCTTTGGCGAAGGCCAAGAGCACCACACACTCAAGCCCGTGCTGGAAAATATAAAGGTTCGCTATCAAAGGCTAGGGATAAGAAAGGACGTTTACACAGGCCGCTACAAAGTCACAGTAACCGCTGATACTGGCTTTGCGAATGAACAAAATATGCAGTACCTGCATAACAATAAAATAGATGCCTACATTCCTGATAATCAATTCCGCTCGCGTGATCCAAAATTTTTTGATCAAAAGGAAAAGTACGGAAAGCGTCATCAAGAAAAGCCAAAGAGCGCACGTCGCAACGTCATCCCGGCGACAGAATTCAAATTCGATCCAACGGCAATGACCTGCTATTGCCCCGCAGGCGAGAAGCTCAGTTTTCGTGGTGAGCGTTTGAGTGAAAGTGGGCAATCCAAAGCCTTCTTCGAAGGTCGATTATTGCAATGCAGAAACTGCGACTTAAAACATGAATGCATGGAAAACCCCGAAGCCGCGAACCATCGCAAAGGCGCAGGACGGCAAGTCTCCTTCACCATCAACGACAAACGCAAACCCACGTATACAGATTGGATGAAGCACCGAGTGGACAGTGACCATGGTAAGCACATTTATAGCCATCGAATGTCGACAGTAGAGCCAGTCTTTGCCAATATAGGAACCAATAAAGGCCTGAAACGGTTTGGCTTGCGAGGCAAAGCGAAAGTTCAAGGCCAATGGCAGTTGTACTGCATGATTCACAACATAGAAAAGATCATGCGGTACGGTGAATTGGCAAGATAAAGCGGATATTGAGCGTGATAGCGGCTCTTAGAAGATTAATTATCTAAAAAGCTAGAATATTGCCGAGATAACCAAAAGTAGATTCAATTTTTATTAATTATCGAATTGGATCATTAACAAAGGAAGAAGCCTGAAGAAATGGCCAAGAAATAGGTTTTTCTACAGGCTCGTTATAACTTATTACCAATATTCAAATAAGGAGGTTATTTATGCAAATTGAAGATCTATTTTTTGCACCTGAAGATCTATACAGGCTTGGAAATTCATCTAGCCCTCGTCTTACAAATGTTAGACGTCCGAAGGATGTTGATACCACAGAATTAAATGGCATTACTGTTATTATTGCAAATGGAAAGGGTGTTTCGCTATCAACTAAAGAGCGTTTAGATAAAACCCCTATGTCTGGTTGGGTATGGAAGATAAGCAGAGGAACACAAGTTCCCACAGGTTTGAAATTACTTAACGACCGTCCCGGTCACTATAGTATTTGCCCTATTACAAATATGCCACTTGACGAATTTATAGGCTTGCTATCTAAGTTGGCACTAAAGTGTACTAAAGTATTCAAAAAAGAGGTTATGTAAGTGGCGAATATTCGTGAGCTTGAAGTTAAATTGAATGATTGGGAAGCCCGGTACGTTCTGGAAGCACTTTCAAGAGAAATGGAACGTTTAAAAGCAATAAATTACGAATCAGAAGATGAGGACGAAGCCGCAGATGCAGGAAACGACTTCATGGAGATATCTAGTCTTTATGAGAACGTATCGAAAAATGCAGTAAAAATTTTTGGTGAACAGATTCTTGATTTTAGCCGAGAGAAGTTATAACAAACCGCTGCACTCTGACACATACTGCTACGCTCGTTTTTGTGTCTGTCGCTGCGCTTCATTTTTACACAAAAACGCTCTCCACAGTATGTGCAGGTGAGCGGGGCGTTAGCACTCAGGGAGAGTATGAAGTACTTAATAATATTGATTTTATTGCCGCTAGCTGTGATGGCTAATGAAAGTACATGTTACGGAACCACTTCCAATGGAAGCTTAAAGGATGGCGTAAAATTACCTTCGAGTGGTAGTAACTTTGAAGGCTATAGTTCTATAGCGAGCATTGCGGGTAGAACGTACGTGCACTCTACAGTGCGCGATATTATTGTGACGTCTTACAAAAGTCTCGAATTAGAGCATCCTGAAAAAGTTTTTAAGTACGCTGAAACTGGTTTTAAGGAAGGGGGGCAGTTTAAGCCTCATAAAACCCATAGAAATGGCCTGTCGGTAGATTTTATGGTTCCAGTAGTAAACGAAAATGGTGAGTCTGTTCATTTGCCAACAAGCCCTCTAAATAAATTTGGTTACAATATTGAATTTGACCAAAATGCTAAATATGAGCAATATCAAATCGATTTTGAGGCAATGGCTGCTCATATTGTTTCATTGCATAAAGAAACAAAACGCAGAGGTTATGATCTTTGGCGTGTAATTTTTGACCCAGAGCTTCGGCCTTATTTGTTTAAAACAAAGTACGCTGAATACTTACTTAAGAATATTCAATTTTCAAAAAAGCGTTCATGGGTTCGTCATGACGAGCACTATCATATAGACTTTGAAATACCCTGTAAGTCATAGTGCTAACAAGTGTAGTCACCTGACACAAATTGCTACAAGCGTTAGCCATAAAAAGACTCGAACAATGAATGAAGTACGCATCCCATATATGCCAAATAAAACTATCTTTATTCTGGCAATTTTTTTCTTTGTAGCCTGCGCGGGGGTTATGGGAAACGTGGCCGCCTCGAATGACCGAGGACTTATTCTTAATCGAATAATTGAATTTTCTCCGCAAGGCGCCACCATTTTTTACTGGGTCATAAGGTTACTAGACTGTCTTCGTAAGTAACTATATGGACTATCATTATTACTGGCGTAATGCGCCCGGCAGTGATGCGACAAAACCGCTTTAAACTATTCTCCAAACGGTCACTGACTTATGTCGACCTATTGACTACTGGTGATTCTCCCTAAGATCTAACGACTTTTAATAATCTTACGGATGAGGGTGTACCATGACATTACGGATTTTAATTTCGTTATTATTTGGCGCAATGCTTTCAGCTTGCGGTGGTGTGGATGAAGGTATTCCGCCGATAACATCTGGCGGCACAACAGCCAGTTGTATTCAGGATACTTGGAGCCGAAATATCCCCGGCATCGGTGGCGGGTCGGTTGAACTAACCTACGAATTCTTAGAGGATGGCACCTATATTCAGCGCAGTTATGTCGATAATATTTCGACAGCTGATTATATTTCTGGAAGCCCAAATACCAATCTTGATATCGACGTTCTACCGGGTTTATCCATTGATCTAGGTGCCATGCTAAATCTTCTTGAGCCTTTTTATTCAGAAGGGTATTTTTATACCCAAGGCACTTGGGTGCTTGAGGAAAGCTCGGGCATTATCACATCGACACTGCCTAAGAATGAGTTTGGGCACTCAATTTGGTCTGCAAGTTCTGCCAAGCGAGATTTTGATAGAAATAATCCGACGCCCTCTCAGGTAGCAAGTAATACGATCGATCAATACGCCTACTGTAAGGGTGATCGCCTTGTTGTTGGTGCTTTTTATAAAGAAGACGACAGCAATATCGCCGGACTATGGGACAACCTTAATTCCGAGTTTTATGTGGCAGAAGACTATGTCGGTGCCACTCAACGTTTTCGTTCAGAAGATGGCGAAGTATATGCCAAAAAGCCCTTTGCGATGACATTGCTATCTAACGGCTACGCACTACGCCAGTGTGCACAAGAAGGGGAAATGCGTGGCGGGAATAATGCCTCATTTTACAAAGTTACGTCTGATAACAGGGTCACTCCGACCGGAGGGCTTCTGCCACCTAAAGTCGATGTCTATACCGATTATTATGAAATGCTGAGTGATGCCTATTACTACCGACTTGATAGTGGATTACTCAGTCGAGTTGATATTAATTCTGGCGATATTACCGAGCTTTTGGAGCTTGATAAAGACACTAAAGTTCGCACGCAGGCGCGAGTCACTGGCGGGATAGTTATTAGTACCTACAAGGTTGACGATAGCAATGACACCCTACTTTTCATCTCCGACAACTCGAATGACGTTTTACAAGTAACGCTTGAGCGCGGCGTTTTCTCTGGGCCTTGGAGTGATGGTGAGCTTGTACTCCTAGCCAATAATGACACCGGCTTGATACACAAAGTCGACCTGATGACGGGTAGCCTGACTGCGATTCCTTTTGAAGGTGCTCCTGCCAATGACTTCGGTATCTCTGGTTAATGAGCAGCTTATCGTCAGCTCAAAGTCGGGCAACCTTCATCAGTTTTGGACCTATTCAGAGTCTGTTCAGGCGCTTACATTACTCGCATCCGTCAGCGATACCGGCTCTGGCTACGCATCAATCATTGCGGGTGACGGGGGTTTTGATGTCTTCATAAAAAGTGGTTATAGAAATGAATCGCTAGGTCGTATTGTGCATATCAGTGAGGCCGATGGTTACACCGCGACGTCTGACGTCAGCCTGAATTTTATCAAGTTTGAACCAAAGGGTGCTGCTACTTCGAAGTACTTCATCTTTAATAGCAACGGGGCTGGTTCTTACCAACTTTCTTTATTAGACGTCATAACACAAGAAATCAGTGTTATCTCTCCATCCGGTGTGCAGGTGAGTAATTCGTTCACCACTAACAGCGATGGTTCCAGAGTTATTTATTCGATTGGCGGCCTCGTCACATCAGAAGCGGGGCAAGTGGTTGTGATCGACATCGCTGAGAACGGTACTGTTTCTCACCAGATCATTGACGCTGGGCGTTCCGTTCAATACGCCTCAGCACACTCTGGTGATGTTTCTGCTTTCTATGTGCAAGATTACTCAGACGAAGGCGATTCTAGGTCGCGTCTGTTTGCGGCGACTGGAACCGGTGCCGATATGACATTGGTGACGGATGAGTACACTTTTGGATCGAGTTCATCAGCAAATGGGGACGACTTCATCGTAAACGAACAGCATCTACTAGCACCCGCAAGAGATGAATACAGCGCTCACGAGTTGATGCTTTACAATAAGTCGTCACAAGAATTTGATTTTTGGGATCTCAATAAGGTTCCTGATGTCAGTTCGTCGCCTCGCCTGTTGGGCACCATTGGAGGTGAAACCTTAATATCAGCTTGGAACCTCGAAAACAGTTGTTACGAGCCGGAAGGACTTTTGAAGTTTGAAGGTCACTATCTTTGGTATGAAAACAATTACAAAGGCTTTGCTGGCGTACAGTGGTTCACTCGTAACTGAGTCATTTAAAGTGAATGCTTTAGCAATATAAGAAAACAAAAAAACCAGCGCTAGGCTGGTTTTTTATTGCACTAACAACCAACTCTCTTAGTGAGTTGGTTGTTCCGCTGATGATTGCTCAGCTGCTGCAGCTTGTGCTTCTTGCACACGCTTCTGATACAGAGCTTCGAAGTTAATCGGAGCCAGCATCAACGCCGGGAAACCACCTTTAACAACTAAGTTATCAATGCTTTCGCGCAGATATGGGAACAGGATGTTAGGGCACATAGCGCCTAGCATTTGTCCTAGTTGTTGTTCTGGGATGTTAACCATGGCAAACAAACCACATTGAACCAATTCAACCAAGAAAGCGGTTTCGCCATCGTTGGTTGCTGTAATGGTGACTTTTACAGACACTTCGTAGTGTTGCTCGTCAACCTTACGACCACCACTGTTTAGATCTAACTTGATCTCTGGCTTCCACGCTTTGGTGAAGGCTGCAGGCGAGTTAGGTGCTTCAAATGATACGTCTTTAACATATATGCGTTGCAGCGCGAACTGCGGTTGCTGATTCTCAGCCATGATGTAGTCCTTCTTAATTATTTTTTAACGAGTGGCAGGTTTTGGTTGTTCCATTCCATCATTCCGCCTTTCATTCGCACTGCGTTAAAACCTTTCTCACGCAGCATCTTGCCTGCCACCCCGACCGTTTGACCGGATTTGCATACCAATATAATGGGGTTGTTTTTGTGGCGTTCAAGCTCGCTTAAGCGAGAAGCCAAATTTGCGTAAGGAATGTTCACTGCGCCCGCCAAATGACCGGTAGAGAATTCCTTCTTATCGCGAATATCCACTACTAAGGCATTCTCGCGGTTGATCAGGTGGGTGGCTTGCGCTGTAGACACAGAATCACCACTACGGCGATTGTTATCCCACATAAGAGCGACAACAAAGGCACCCCAGATCGCGATCAGACCAGCGTGATTGCCAACAAACTCGAAAAGCTGTTCCATAATTACCATCGTCATGAAAATCGAAGGCGGCAGTATACCGCCTGAGTGCCCCGCCCACCACCGGCGATGCACATTCCTTCCATGACTTACAAGGCCAGAGCGGTCTTTTTGAGATCCGGTACAAGCGCGGAGAGTTCGGGTACAATAGCCGCGTTGTAGCTACAAAACTGAGTGTTTTTACATGAAATCGCGTCCAACACCTACTGCGTTAATCATTCTTGATGGCTGGGGTTATCGTAAAGAAACCCAAAACAATGCTATCGCCAATGCTAATACCCCCACTTGGGATCGCTTGTTAGAGCAATACCCCAACGTGCTGATTCAAACCTCCGGCGAAGCGGTTGGCTTGCCCGATGGTCAAATGGGTAACTCTGAAGTCGGCCATATGAATTTAGGTGCCGGACGAGTGGTTTATCAAAACTACACTCGTATCAATAAAGCTATTAAAGACGATGAGTTAAGCAAAAACGCCGCCCTGTGCGCCGCGATGGATAAAGCCATTGCCGCAGACGGTGCTGTGCATTTTACCGGTTTGTTGTCTCCGGGTGGCGTACATAGCCACGAAGATCACCTTATTGCTTTACTTGATATGGCCAAAGCCCGCGGCGTTAAACACGCCTATGTGCATGCTATTTTAGATGGCCGCGATATGCCTCCTCGCTCCGCAGAGCCGTCGCTTGCCAAAGTAGAAGCGCATTGCGCGAGCTTAGGCAACGCCAGCATCGCAACTGTGATTGGGCGCTTCTTCTCAATGGACCGCGACAATCGCTGGGATCGTGTTGCTAAAGGTTATGTTGCGATGACAGAAGCTCAAGCACCCTTTACCGCTCCAAGCGCAACAGCCGCACTTGCCGCTGCTTATGAACGTGATGAGAACGACGAGTTCGTGCAAGCCACTGTGATTGGCGATGGTTCTGGCGTGGTGAAAGATGGCGATAGCATCATTTGTTTCAATTTCCGCCCAGATCGCGCGCGTGAAATTACTCGTGCATTTGTTGATGGCGATGAGTTCACTGGCTTCGAACGTGCTGTTCGCCCAGCACTTTCCGACTACGTCATGCTGACCGAGTATGCCGCCACGATTAAAGCCAGCTGCGCCTATCCACCAGCTACGCTAACGAATGGCATCGGCGAATACGTGTCTTCATTAGGCATGAAACAGTTGCGCATTGCCGAAACAGAGAAATACGCTCACGTTACTTTCTTTTTCTCGGGTGGCCGTGAAGAAGAATATGACGGTGAAACTCGCATTCTAGTGCAATCTCCAGACGTCACGACCTACGATTTGCAACCAGAAATGAGCGCGCCAGAAGTAACGGCAAAGCTGGTTGATGCCATTAAAAACGGTGGTTACGACTTAATCGTCTGTAACTATGCTAACGGCGACATGGTGGGTCATACCGGTGTGTACGATGCAGCGGTAAAAGCCGCCGAATGTATCGACGATTGTTTAAAGCAAGTCACCGATGCCATATTGGAAGTCGGCGGCGAATGCTTAATCACAGCCGACCATGGCAATGCCGAGCAAATGCTCGACGACCAAGGCCGTGCCATGACTCAACACACCACAGGCCCTGTTAATCTAATTTACGTACAAGACCGTGAAGAAGCCGTTAACTTGCGTCCTGGTAGTCTGGCCGATGTGTCTCCAACCTTACTTAGCATGATGGGTATCGCTCAGCCTGCTGAGATGACAGGTGAATCTTTGGTCGGCTATGGCGACTAAGTGATGTCTCTGCGCTTATTGGCATTTGCTTTGATGTCTTTGTTCATCATCAGCCCTGTGTGGGCCGATGATGACGAGGCGCGCCTGAATGAACTGAAATCTGAAATCAAAAAGCTCGAACAGTGGCTCAACTCTGCCAAAGACGAGTACGCCGATCTTAACAAGTCGTTAAAACAGTCGGATGAAGAAATTGGTGCTCTGCTCAAACAAATACAACAAACCCAGACTCAGCTGCGAGAGGAGCAAGCCCGCCTAAAAAAGTTGCGCCTGGAGCAAACGCAGCTCCACCAGCTTCAAACTGAGCATCAGCGTCACCTGTCTCAGCAAGTGATTGCTTCACGCAATATGGGTGATGAAAGCGCTCTGCGTTTGTGGTTAGCCCAAGATGATCCGCAGCAATCTCAACGCTTAATGCGTTACTTCAGCTATTTTAATCAAGCCCGAGTCGAGAATATTGAACACACCATGGCCGAACTGGTGCGTCTTGATCAAATCGCTGAGCTCATTGTGCAACAAGAACAAGCGCTGAAGTCCACTGAACAATCCTTGCTCAACAAAAACAAAACGCTTAGTAGTAAACGCAAAGATCAGCAAAGGATCTTGGCGAATCTCAGTAAAAAGATGAATACTGAGTCGCAACGACTGACGCAGAAACAAGCCGACCGCAAACGCTTGGAAAATTTATTAGCTGAAGTCGAAACGATTTTAGCCAACAGTCCACGCCAAAATGACGAGCGCCCGTTCAGTAAAATGAAGGGGAAGTTGCCACGCCCAGTGGCAGGACGGGTGTTAAAAGCCTTTGGTAACGCCAATAGCGATACCATGTCGCGCTGGGAAGGCTGGCAAATTAGCGTGCAAGAAGGCGCAGAAGTACGAGCGATTCATCATGGTCGAGTGGTGTTTTCTGATTGGTTGCGTGGCTTTGGCTTACTGCTCATCATTGATCATGGCCAAGGTTACCTCAGCTTGTATGCGCACAATGAAACACTGTTACGTGATGTAGGCAGTTGGGTTAATGGTGGTGATGTTGTGGCAGCTGCTGGTCGTAGTGGTGGATTAACAGACCCCGCCCTATATTTTGAAATTCGTTACCAAGGTCGGCCCCAAGATCCTGCGGTTTGGATACGTTAGACATCTGAGTTAACACTCTGTGACTTTTGTGCCATGCTTGGGACAGTCGTACCCCGTCGGTCATTATTACAACGCTATTAGAGCCGGAATATCATGTTACCTAAGCACCTACTACGCCCTATTTTGTTTTCCCTTGGATGCACTCTGGCTTTTCAAGCAGGTGCCGAAACCGCCGACGATACTTCCACCCCAGAACAAGTAAAAGCTGCGACGACCCTGCAAGGCCAGCTGCCATTACAAGAGCTACGCAACTTTACCGAAATATTCGAGCGCATTCGCAGTGCTTACGTCGAAGAAATCGACGACAAAACGCTTTTTGATTACGCCATTAAAGGCATGCTTACCTCACTTGATCCGCATTCTGCTTATTTACAGGAAGATGCCTTCACCGATTTGCAAGAAACCACGTCAGGTAAATTTGGCGGGCTGGGTATTGAAGTGGGCATGGAAAATGGCTTGATTCGCGTTATCACTCCCATTGACGATACTCCTGCCGAAAAAGCAGGAATTCGCGCAGGCGACTTTATTGTGACACTGGATGATGAGCCAGTTATGGGCTTAACCCTCAGTGAAGCCGTCGAACGTATGCGTGGCGAACCGGGCAGCAAGATTTCGTTAGAAGTGCGTCGCGGTGACGAAAACGAGCTATTGAGCTTCACCCTTGAACGCGCAGAGATTAAAGTCGCCAGTGTTCGCACTGAAATGATGAGCGGCGATATTGGCTATGTACGCATAACCCAATTTCAAGAGCACACGGGTGCCGAGTTGAAAAAAGCCCTACAAAAATGGACTGAAGACGGTCAATTAAATGGCCTTATTCTCGACTTACGCAACAACCCTGGCGGCGTATTAGATGCCGCGGTCGATGTCGTTGATGCCTTTATTAGCTCTGGGGTTATTGTTTATACCAAAGGGCGTAACCCTCAATCTGAATTACGTTTTGAAGCAACCGCCGATACCGTTGCCGGTGATATACCCGTGGTCGTTTTAATTAACGGTGGTTCCGCTTCGGCTTCAGAAATTGTTGCGGGCGCATTGCAAGATCATAAACGCGCAGTCATTGTTGGTACTCAATCATTCGGTAAAGGCTCGGTACAAAGCGTGCTGCCATTAACCGAAACCAGTGCGGTAAAACTCACCACCGCCCGTTACTTCACCCCGAATGATCGCTCTATTCAAGCACAAGGTATCGTGCCTGATATCTTGGTGGAACAAAGTGAAGTAACACCGTATGAAGAGCGCTATTACAAAGAGTCGGATTTACCGGGTCATTTAAGTAACCCAACCGTAAAAGCTAAAAACGATGTTTCAGAAAAAACGAGCGTCACTAAAGAAAGCGCATCCGAAAAGAAAGACAGCGGTTTGCTCAAGAAAGATTTCCAGCTGTACGAAGCTCACACCTTATTGCGCGGCGTTAGCATTCTAAGCCCAGTCCGAGTTAATGCCTCGGAGGGCTGATTGAACCGCTTTATTTCTGTTCTGCTGGGTGGATTGATAGCAGGAAGTCATGTACTTCCTGCGTTCGCCGAGCAGCCGCTGCCACCCAAACCGCAGCTCATCATTATTCTTGATGATATTGGTAACAACCAAACCTTAGGGCTGCGCGCTGTTAATCTGCCAGCACCGGTTACTCTAGCGTTTTTACCTTTCACTCCTTTTGCTGCCCGCCTTGCCGAACGCGCTAACCAAAACGGGCATGGCATTATGCTGCATGCGCCAATGGCAAATGAAAGCGGTGCTAAGCTTGGCCCCGGTGCGCTGACTCCTGATATGGATCGTATTCACTTACAGCAAACGCTGAGCGATAGCTTAGAGGCTATTCCTCATGTGCAAGGGGTGAATAATCATATGGGCAGCCTACTCACCCAGCAGCCCGAAGCCATGAGTTGGGTGATGGAAGTATTAGCAGAACAAGATTTGTACTTTGTTGATAGCTTAACCAGCCCTTTAAGCGTCGCCGCCGAAAACGCTTCAGAAGCGGGTATTCCAACCATCTCTCGCGATGTATTTCTCGATAACGAACGCACCGAAGAAAGCTTAAATAAACAATTTAATCATGCACTGAGCGTTGCTAAACGCCGAGGACACGCGGTTTTAATTGGGCATCCTTACCCAGAAACACTGTCGTATTTAGAGCAACGCCTACCTACCGTAGAGTTAGAAGGCGTGGAATTACAACGTGCGGATGATTACTTGCTACGCCAACAATGGCGCACACCAACTCCGGAATTACCGCTAGTGTCGCGTTATCAATTACTACTAGAACCGCAATAAATTAGCCTAGTGTAAATCCTACTCGATATTTTGTTATTCGTGCTCCGCAGACTTCTTCTGACGTTGATGCAAAAAGGCCATTCCCAGTAGACTTAGCCCTAACCCCATGAACGCGATAACACGATAGATACCAGCCAACTGCGACATATCGACTAAAAATACTTTCGCGACAACCAAGCCTAACATCAGCATGCCACCTCGATAGATGGATACACCAAAACGTCCACTGCCGGATAAAATAGCTGCAACAGCAATCGCTAACCAAACTGCCGAATAGGTATATAGCTCGCCATTGCTGGTACTCAGCTCTAGATTAATAGACCCCTGCCAAAGGTGGCGTATTTCTAACGAAACAAAAATAAAACCTGCTATAGCGGTAAAGACTGCAGCCCCCTTGCGATATTCCGGTACAAAATAATAAACAGATAAGTAACCCAGCAAGACCGGCACGGCAAAGACAAGTAGCAAGGCATTCAAAATAGGCGTGGTGCTGATTGCTGCCCATACCCAATCATGACTGTTAAGCGTTGCTATTAAAATCACGCCGTATGTTAGAAATGCAGCCGTCATTAAACCGTGACTATAGATGTTATAAAGTTTGGCTAACGACTGACTCACCCGACGTTTATGTTGATACACCAAAGCCAAAGTACCGAATAAGCCGACATTCAATGCCGCTTCTAGCAAGGTAAACTCAGCGGCGAAAATATCGCCGTCGTAAAGCCAATAACGTAATTCCACCCACAGCGTCAAAACAAACAAATGCAGCACCGCCGCTTCGGCCCAGCGCATTAAATCCCGCACATGTGTTAGTTCTAGTCGACGCTGCCATTGATGTAACACCAATAAAGAAATCCAAGCACACAAAGTCGAGCCGCCGTACGTCCACAACGACCAATGAGTGTCTATTGGATACTCTGCCACCCAAGGATTTAAGGTTAATCGTGCAACGACGAGCACTAACACAACCTTTAACAACCAACTCATATCCGCAAGATTAAAGCGCTGCATAATCACGGCAATCGAAATACTTTGAACGGCTATCGCTAAAGTTAATCCCGCTTCATCAAACAACAAGCTAGCAGCAAATGCATAGCCGAAATGCCCGGCAAGAAATAACCATACCGACCAAACTTGCGGCCATTCACCGCGCACAGAGTAGGTTGCAAGGGCAATATACGTTGCTGCAATAATGGCTGCCGTTAAGCTCCATAGCCAATCTTGCAACAAAGAACCACACAATAAGTAAGCCAAAACATATGAGAATAATGGAGCCATGACCGCAAGCGATGCCCACCATGCGTCTCTATTAAAATGTTCGTTTGTTGCACTGTTAGCGCGATTCCAAATACTGAGCACGCTGACGACCATGGCCGTTATCAACAAATAGCCTACAAATGCGCCTTGCTGATCTTCAGGCATAGGAATCAGTATGAATTTTTCACTCGTTTCACTTACACGACTCAATAGCCAAATAACGATTTGACCTAAGAATAACAGCCAAGGCAGTGCGGTGAGCGTTTGTCGCCGCTGCGCCGCCAATAATAAAATCACCATCAAAGGTAACCAGCTCAGCAGCGATAGTGAGGCAAAACCTTCGGCCAAAATAGAAATACACTGTGCACCACACACCAACGCGAGCGTGATGGGCAATATGCGTTCGCGGCTATCTTCTAATACTTGCCTAACATTAAATAAAGAGCTGTTTTCAGGTATTTCTAGAGCTTGGCGCAACAACCAGTCGCGCCACATAATAGCGATTAAGCCATAACCGAACAGGGCCAAATAGGCACCCCGCCAGCCATTCATATCGCTATCAAGGAGCGAAATTCCCCACCAGCCTAAACCGCCAGCAATTAGCCCATACCAAAGCCAATCGCGATACACATAGCGCAGTAAAAACAAAACCGATGCGCTAATCACTAAACTGTACAACATAGCGACTTCGATATGGCCGCCACCGTCGGATACCAATATGGGAACGACATACGCACCCAACATACCAATCGCCGCCAGCACAGGGCCATGCAAACGCGCTAACCACATGGTGATGCAGGACACCAGCCCCAATAAAATGAAGATAGTGGTGGGATTAAACATTTGATAAAAGTGCAAAGCCGCTAATAAGGTGGCAAACAAGGTTATGCTGCCGCCACCCGCGAGGGCTGCTATTGAACTAACACTGCCATTATTTTTATGACGTAGCCATTCGGCACCTGAGTGCAAACCAAAGCCCACTAAAATACCAGTAGAAATACGGGCTACTGGGCCGAAGAAGCCTTGTTGAATGGAGTAGCGCGCCAAGAAAATTCCCGCCAAGGCGACACACAAACCACCTAGCCATACCATCCAGTTTTCTTTAAAACGACTAAATAGAATATCGAATTGCGATGGCTTAGGCTGAGAAACGGGCGCATTAATCGAAGACGTCGTCGTGGCCGCTATAGCAGTTGAAGCCTTAGGTTCGGGCTTAATATCTACGGGCTGCTCTACCATTTTCAGCGGTTCAGCAGTTACTAAGGGCGCTGTATTTTCCGCTTGATTGAGCACGGACTGAGATGACTTTGTGGCGAGTTCTTGTTTGATCAGCGCAACTTCAACTTTGAGTTTACGAATTTGAAAAAATGCCAGCGCCCCAAGTACAGCACCGATAAACATCAATAAACCCATCACACCATCCGTTGCCATTCAGCCATTCCCTTAATTAAATTAACCACAAGAAACCATTCAAGGCATGCTACTACAGTATCGCCTAGAGGAGGAAGAATGGCAGAGGGAGTAATTACAAACCAGCGATGCCCAAAGAGTGATGAATCACGACTAAGGGCAAGCCAGAAAAACAAGGAAAACGCGCGGAAAATCGTCTAACGCAAAGCGCTTACTTAGGTAAGTCGCCCTGCTCAGCGTAAACATCTGCCAATAGTTCACTCAGCTTACGGCGTCCTTTAAATAAAGTCAGGTGATCAGCATCAAAGTAGTCAGTTACCGAAAAGTAAGGCTCGACGCTTAGGTCAACCAAACGTACGCCTGTTTCGCGCTGAATAGTCGCCACCGCTTCTTTTAAATTTGCCTTACCCTGCGCCGATAAATGAATAATGTCTTGGTTACGTGGCATCAATAATAAATCGACCCGTTTCGCGACCTTTTGTGCATGCTTAATCGCAGCAATAAAATTCTGCAGCAACTCAGGGTCTATATTCAGGTCTTCCATATCGCAACACGCTAATCGTTGCTGGCGTGACGCTTCCATGCGGGTAGGATGCTGCATTTTCGCCATAACTTTATCGGCAAGATCCAATGCTTCAGGGCTAGCACTTGGTGGCAAGCCACCGCGATTCTCAACATACCAACCACCCGGCGGGTGTGCTTGCGGCCACTCGGCCATCAGCATGTTATATAGGTCCCAGCCCATCGTCCCCATCGGCTCGACGTCGGATGCGTTTTCTTCCGATTGGATACGCTGCATGTCACGAATCGGCGTGGCCAGTAGATTAGTCACCGCCTCTGCCGGAACGCCATTACGAATATAACGGGTATTGAATAACGCGATGGCTTCCTCATGATCGCTTTTTGCGACCTCAAGAAAATCGCGCCAGTCACCCAAAATAGCGTTGGCAGCATGGTTTAGCTGGCCCGTTTGAGCAGCACGTGTGGTCGTTGCCTGAAACGGCGAAAATTCATAAATCACTAAGTCCACAGTACCGGGCGCATCTTCGTACTCTTGTTCGAAACGGCGGGCAAAGCGCTCGTGTATGCTCGGATCAGCATTGCCGTAACCAAAGTTAAATGAGGTTGCGTTAACCCCCTTCGACTTTAATCGTTCATCAAAAATTTCTGGCGAAAAACCAAACTCAATCAATGACGAACCGAAAACATAAACAATCGAATCAGAACTATCCGCCGGTAACGCTAAAGCACTGTCGAGTGCAGCCGCAGACGTTTCAATACGTTGCAAACTGAATGGATTAGGAAAAGCTTCGCGTATCTGCGACACCCCAATATTCACCACCAGCATGCCAGCCAATAGCGCCGACCCACCGAATAAAACCGTTTTTAGCGCTATTTTACGACGTTCTTTGACCCGTCGCGGATCATCGGGACTGGTGTGATTCACACGGGTATCAGAACTGGAAGTAGATAAAGTCATGACCTGGGTCTCCTACAACCAAAAATAAGCTAAAACCAACAACCAAAATTGGCCACATCAACCAACTACGCTCATTAAGCGCGCTACCAAACCGAATATTTAACCAGTCGATCAAGTGCATAAATACCAGCCCGGTAACCACTAGTCCCAGCACCACTAGGCTACTTGCACTCGCCTCAACGCCAGTCGACATATGCATTTGCGTTAACATAGTCCAAGCGTTGTCGAACCCAGTAGCACGGAAGAATACCCAGCCAATCACGACTAAATAGAAAGTTACGAGTACTTTAAAAATACGCACTAGCCAATTGTTGCGGGCATCAACCCAGCGCCCGATGGCAGAGTAAGTTAACCAATGCGTTACACTAATAATAAAACCGTGCCATGCGCCCCAAATAACAAACGTCCACGCCGCGCCATGCCACAATCCCCCCAACAGCATAGTAATGAAGACGTTGCGGGTGCGATTGCCGTTACGATTCCCCCCCACCGAAATGTATAAGTAATCGCGTAGCCAGCTAGACAGAGAAATATGCCATCGACGCCAAAAATCGACTGGAGAGCTAGAGAAATACGGCAAGTTAAAGTTGATGGGAATATGGAAGCCCATCAATAGCGCGATACCGATGGCGATATCTGTGTATCCGCTGAAATCCCCGTAAATTTGCGCACTAAACGCTAAAGCACCGACCCATGCATCCAAACTACTGATTGGCGTGGTGGCGTCAAATGCAGAGGATGCTGGGCCTGCCATCATATCGGCCATGGTCTTTTTAATCAGACCTAACATGATCAACATTAAACCATTACGAATATTCGCCATGGTCGGAATCGGTAGGTTATCCAGCTGCGGCAAAATATGCTGCGCACGAAGAATAGGACCAGCAACCAGCTGCGGAAAGAATGACAGTGCCGACAGAAAGGTGAGGAATCCGCGATGAGCTTTCATATTGCCGCGATAAACGTCAATGGTGTAGCTCATGCTCTGGAAGGTATAAAAAGAAATACCCACAGGTAAGATAATACTCAGCGTCGAAATGTGTGCGTCAACACCAAATAAACCAATGAAATCTTGGGTGCTTTGCAATACGAAATTGCTGTATTTGAAAATACCTAAAACCGATAAATTGATGAAAATACTGAGCATTAGCCAGCGTTTTTTTGTTACCGGATCATGATTATTACGTTCAACAAAACCTGCAATCACGTAATCAGACAGTGCACTGAACACTAAAAGCGGTATAAAGGCGTAATTCCAAGCGCCGTAAAACACGAGACTACTGGCCAACAACAACCAAAGTTGTTTTTTATGACTAGTGAATACGAAGTTATACAGAACAAAAAATATGGCAAAAAACCAAAAGAACTGCGGCGTATTAAATAGCATTATTATTATTCTATTAGTGGCAAGAACTTAAGCAGTTGTGTGGACAAATTAACACAAAAAATGTTCAAAACATTCGCCGAGTGAGGCACTGCTACTGCTCGGCGAGAGTATAATATTATCCTTAGAAAATGAAGTGGCTATACCCATCTTTACCAATTTACGCCAGCCTTTGGCGCAAAAAACCTCATAACCACCTCATTCTACGAAATAGTACAAGAAGACCCACTGCGATTGTTCCCATCACGCTTAAAAGAACATAGTAACCATTCGCCATATGCAATTCTGGGATGTGATCAAAGTTCATTCCGTATAGGCCAGCTAAAAAACCTAATGGTATAAAAATCGCTGTAATCACAGTTAATACCTGCATGGTACGGTTTAACTGATGCGAAGAAATAGAAATATAACCGTCGATTAAGTCACCACAAATATCGTAAAACATCTGCGCCATGGTATAGAGACGGTCGAAACGATCATGCAAGTCGTTAATCGAATGGCTCATTGCCTCATCGGTATAGGCAATTGAACTAAACTCATCACCGCGTAATTCATCGGTAATATTCTTGTGATAGTTGAACAACCGACGCAACTTCACCAAACGCGAGCGATAGAAAACCAGTTCTTTCATCAACTCATCACTACCGTGCTCTAACAAGGTGTCTTCGACATCACTCAGGCGGGCTTCAAACTCTAATAAACTTTCAAGATAAAGACCTGCGGAGGTATGCATAACTTTTAACGCTAAATGACCTGGGCCTGCTTTTAGTAACGCAGCACCTTGCTCATTAAAAAGACGTTCAACACTGGTCGCTTCTTGCGGGTGTCGGGTGATCAACAACGTCGGGTTAATAAAAAACGCGATCGTTTGCGCCTCATGCTCAAGTTCCGAGTTAAAAGTGGCAATACCGCGATACAATACGAAAGTACTGTCATGGAATTGTTCAATCTTCGGTGGATGACGATCTCGCAGTGCGTCTTGAATGGCCAAAGGATGGCAACCAAGAGATTCCAAAATACTCGTTTCATCCGCTTTAGCTTCACTTTGTAAATCGACCCAAAGCATACCGCCCTGGGTTCGCCATAAATCAATTTGCTCACTGCCACCCAAATGTTGGCTACCTTGCGGATCAAGTCGTAACGTTCTAATCATAAAATATCCTTGTGTGCCGCATTGAAAATAAGACGTTAAAACAAATCTAACTGCTGCCCCGCGATGCGCAAAAAATCATCACCCGTAAACTGAAAAATAGCATCGGCGATAGGCGCTAGCTGTTTTTCTAAGTAGTGCCCATAGTCCACTAGTGACCGTTGAATTTCCACTGGCTCGGGGCCGTTAATAGTAATTTTGTAAGAAATCCAACCACCACGGTCACTGAACCTTGGTTTCAGCCCTTGCTGCTCGCGCCACGCATCTAACAAGCTAGCTGCACGTGCATGTGGCGGACGGTTCTTTTGATATAAGGGCAGAGGCCGCCGCAAGCGTTTACGATAAATCAATAAGTCATCGCGTTGGCCCGTCAACAAGGCATTAACCTGCTCGCGCAACCAGTCCTCATAAGGTTCAGCAAAGAACACTCTTCGATACAGTTCGCGTTGAAACTGACGTGCCAGCGGTGTCCAATCGGTGCGCACCGCTTCTAGCCCTTTAAACACCATCTCAGCCTTGCCGGCGGTTTCAATGAGCCCGGCATAACGCTTTTTACTGCCCGTTTCTTCACCCCGAATAGAGGGCATAAAAAATCGACGATAGTGAGTTTCGTATTCCATCTCCAGATGGCTCTCAACGCCCCATTGCGCCTGCAATTCTTGCTTAAACCACACATTAAGATCACGTACTAACTGCTTACCGATGACATCGGCTTCATCGTTAGTGACACTTTTTTTAAGCCACACAAAAACCGAATCGGTATCACCATAAATGACGTCGTAACCCTGCTGAGCAATCCAGCGGGAGCTTTGCTGAATAATGTCGTGGCTGCGCTTAGTAATAGATGCCGATAAGCGCGTATCGTAAAACCGACACCCATCAGATCCCAGCACGCCATAGCAGGACGCCATAATCACTTTGATCGCCTGCGATAACGCTCGGTTCCCTTGCTGTTTGGCAAGATCACGGCGCTCGCCTAAGTGGCGAATCAGATCTGGCAATATGTGCCGTTGCTGATGAAATTGGGCGGCAAAATAACCGGGAACCACTGTCTCTTTGGTCGCGCCTCCCGCTTCGTAAGCGGCCAAACCTTCCACCAGCCCCATAGGATCCACTTTAAAAGTACGAATAATCGACGGATACAGACTTTTAAAATCCAAGACCAATACGTGTTCAAATAACCCAGGACGCGAATCCATAACGTAGCCGCCTGGGCTTTTTTCGGCGCTGTAACCTTCACCTAAGTTTGGTGCAACATAGCCTGCACGATGCAAGCGCGGTAAGTACATGTTCTCGAATGCCGCAACCGAACCGCCCATACGATCCAAAGGTAATCCGGTCATATGAGCACGTTCGATCATAAAATTGAACAAATCAGCCTTCTCGAAAATACGCCACACCAATTCACAGTCTTTGAGGTTATAGCGCGCAAGAGCAGGTTTATCGTCGATAAAAAGTCGCTCAATATCGCCACCGCGATCATCCCCATGGAGTAACTTGCCATCACCGAGAAAATGCTCGGCAACATCATTCAGGGCGAAGCTTTCAAACTGATAGGTGGCGTTGCGCATGCACTCAATGCCATCCATCACCACCCGTCCGGGAATATGCAGATAGATACGATCCGGTTGATTAGCAGGTACACGCCATTGCAGCTCGCTACCATCACGACCCAAGGTAAAAGCAATGCCGTGTTGGTGATATTTACGCCGTAGGAAATCCATATCAAATTGGATCACGTTCCAACCTATCAACACATCAGGATCACACGCTTGGATGTAGGTTAAAAACGCGCGCAATAACGCCGGTTCATCGGCCACCAGCGTGACCTCGTCATTACTTTGATCAGGATCACCAATCATCAACACGAGGGACTCATGCGGCTGATAGCAAGCAATCGAAAATAACCGATCGGGCTCGCCGTTACGCGGAAAGGAGGTTTCGATATCAATCGACACACAGCGCAACGACGGCTGATACCGCGTCGGCATGATACGAACGCCCTCGATGTCGGCAAAATGAGCACCTTGGCGCCAGTGTCCATGCAACTCGGCAGCTCCGTATACAAAGCGCTCCATCAAATAGCGATCCGTAGGGCGTATGTCGACTTCACGACACACCACGCCTTGTTCACGCATTAGATCGCGCCAGCGATATAGCAAACCAGATGGTAAGTAACAGGCTGCGGCCGCTTCTCCATCAAACGAGCGCATCGGAACTGGTTTAACCGTTACCGGCCAACCCAGTGTGGTTGCGGCATTTTGCGCGCGCTCCGCTGCTACCGCCGGAATAAAGCATACGACCGGCTGAGTAATAACCGTGCGCACTGGCCCCCGAGGGGTTTGCCACCAATACGTTAGCAAGGTGGTTTCGCCCTCGTCATGCCAACGGCTGGTCAATAAAAATGCGGAATGCGACCCAGAAATCACGGGAACCTATTTTTCTTTCTATACTAGAAGCGCGCAGTCTAAGTTATGGCGCGCATCAACAAAAGGAAACGAGTATGACCACACCGCAAATCAGCCAAGATCCACTCTACCAAATGCTGCGTCATGACGATGTCGAGGGTTTTAACCGCGCACGCCAAGCAGGCACGGCTTGCGATCTTAGAGGGTGTGATTTACGTGGCTTAGATTTACGTAAACTCGAGTTAGCGGGCATGGATCTAACCGATGCCTATTTTCGGGGAGCAGATCTGCGCGGTATCGACTTTCGCGGCTGTCGATTGGATGGAGCGAGCCTTGCTGATGCCAAAATCAGCGGCTGTTATTTTCCCGTAGAGATTCGCGCTGAAGAAATATTTCTGTCGGTCAGTCACGGCATACGATTGCGTCACCCTGAGTAACCTTCCGGTTACAATCGTGTACTTTGTGTGATCAAGTTATCATCCTGCAGCGCCAACATAAGACCAACGTAGGACATGGTCTAATTTTGCGGTACATTCGAGTCTATTGATTGAATTGCCCATTAGAGGCAAAGGCAACGAGGACTTCCTATGTACCTGAGTGGACAACCATCTCCCAGCACCGCTGAACTATTAAGTCGGATGCAGTATTTAACCCAACAGCTGCTCAAAGATTTTGATGCTAATGAGGCATCCGTTACCTTAGAAGGCATAGATGACCTCTACGATTACTTTGATCGCGACAAGTTGTTTATCGTGCAAGATGGCATGCTTCATCTCAGTAAAAACGGCCAAACTCTCGCCAGTTTCGAAGAAGGTGATCTTGTTGGCGTAAGCCATTCATTCCATATGCAAGTACCGATATTACGTACCGACGAATATGTTGAATTAGTACCCATTGATCGCGACGACTTCCTGCGCCACATATATTCCGACAAACGTCGTCAGCATTTTTGGAGCCATTACCTAATCTGTCAGAATGCACTTTTACTCAATTACCTCAGTGACCAAGCACGACAAGAAGTGAAGCCAACGGCTGGATTCCAAAATTTCAGCGCTGGTGAAGTAATCATTAAACAAGGTGACGTCGGTGATCACGTTTACACCATCATTAGCGGCGAAGCTGATGTATTTGTCGATAATGTCAAAGTTGGGATATTAAGCGAAGATGAAGTCTTTGGTGCAATGGCAGCGTTCACACGCGAACCGCGCACTGCAAGTGTTATTGCTGCAAATCACTGCACGGTTATGGCCGTTCCACAAGATGATTTCGTCGTGTTAATCGAAGCTCAGCCAAAAGCTGCTGTAAATCTAATCGAGAACTTAGCACGTCGCATTACCATTATGAATCAGCAACTTATCGAGCTTTCTGGACAGGGGCATCCAAGAGAATAAATGCCCTTTAACGATTTACATGCATTTATTTGAGAATCATTCTTGACAACATAAATGAGAATCAATACTATTTACATATCGACATCAGAGATGGTGTCGGTGTCAACATTCTAGCTCTTGAGCATGAATGGTGATCTCTCTCATCTAGGGTCAGTGAGCGCTGACCCGTGCTAATCACGGTTGCTTTGCCCCTCTTTTGAGGGGCGTTTTTTTATCCGCAATTTATGCCTCTCAGTTAGCGCCAACCTAGCCAGCCGTGATCAAGATACGTTTCTACCTGAAATACCCGGCTTACCTGTTCAGCGTTCAATACCTGCTCCGCGCTACCATCGGCGACCAACTCGCCACAACACATCATTAGTACTCGATCGGCATGCTGACGCGCCATATTAAGATCATGCACCACCATTAACACACTTTTACCTTGGGCGGTTATGGCACGTATTTGCTGTAAGCACTGGTGCTGATGACGTAAATCCAGTGCGCTTAAGGGTTCATCTAATAGCCATAAGATGCTCTGTGCTTGCTGCATCTGTACCCAACTACGTGCAAGCTGACAGCGCTGCTGCTCACCACCAGATAAACGTCGAACATCGTGCTCTGCTAAGTAATCTATATCCCATCCCTGCAATGCTGCCTTAACTTGCTGACGCAGTGTCACCATTGACGTGCTGTGCGCCAACCCCCCTAGGCTTACGACATCACGTACGGTTAAGGGAAAATTCATAGATGACAACTGTGGTACAAAAGTCACATGTTCCGCCCAAGCATTGCGCGGCCAAGTATGGGTAGCGCGCTGTAATACGGCAACACTTCCGGCATCGCCGCGTTGTAATCCAGCCAGCATAGATAATAAGGTCGACTTACCGGCTCCATTTGGGCCGACTAACATGATCAGCTCGCCCGCTTTAACGTCGAACGACACCTGATTGACTAAAGCCGCGCCGCCACGATGCAAGCTAAGACCTTCAACCGTAAGTAAAGAGGCACTCATGGCATGCGCCTCTTTTCGCGCAGCAACAGGCCAATAAATACCGGCGCTCCCAGTAACGTAGTGACGATGCCGATAGGTAGCTCAGCGGGCGCAACTAACGTTCTGGCCGCCATATCAGCCAGTACCACTAAACAACCACCGAAAATGATCGCAAGTGGCAACACTCGCGTATGAGTGGCCCCTGTTAGCAGGCGTGCAATATGGGGGCTAATCAAACCAACAAAACCGATTACGCCACTAGCGCATACTGCAATGCCAACCAGCAAGGCGACCCATAACACAGCAAGCCATTGCATACGCACAACCGAAATACCCATAGAGCGCGCTTCTACCTCTCCTAGTAACAAAGCATCAAGGGTGCGTAACCGAGGTCGCCAAAAAACAATAGCCGCCACCAACGCGGCAAATAAGGCGCTATTCCAACGCCAATTAGCACCCGACAAACTACCAAGCGACCAAAAGGTAATTTGACGCAACGCACTGTCGGTTGCCATATACGACATCAAACCAATTAAGGCGCTGGCCAAGACGTTTACTGAGATACCCGCCAATATAAGAAAACTCATGGCATGAATCGAAGCGCCCCGCAGCCCTAACTGCATCACCACCAATAGGGCAACAGCCCCACCAATAAACGCTGCTAACGGCTGGCCCCACATAGACAAAGACAAACTCGACGCAAACACTAAATACACTGCAGCACCCACCGCAGCACCACCCGATACTCCGATCAATCCGGGATCAGCCAGTGGATTGCGCACAACGCCCTGAATTAACACTCCGCCTGCGGATAACGCTGCACCAATTAAAAAGGCCATCACGACACGCGGGAACCGCACTTGCCACAATACGGTCTGACCGGCATCCGAATTTAACAACCACGACCATTCGCCACCGCCCGTTAGCAGCCCAGCAAGAACCACCAAGGGCGGTAGCAGTAGGCACAAGGGCAAGATATGCTGTCGACGTAGCAGAGTCGTGCTACCCATTTTTGCAATCAAAACAATTAACCTTAAAACTGGTGACAGCCATTATGGCGAGCCGGTGATAACAGCAACATCAAGTATAGAGAACCATTATGCGGGCATTGTGCCACATCGACACTATTCAGGAAGGGGCAAGCAAGGGATTTGAACTCGATGGTGTTCATCTTTTTGTGGTTCGTCATCAAGGACAGGTGTATGCCTATCGTAATCAATGCCCTCACCTTGGCATACAGCTTGAGTGGCAAGACGACCAATTTCTAGATGCCGATGGCTGCTTAATTCAATGCGCGATGCATGGGGCGTTATTTTTGATCGACAACGGCGAGTGCATTTCTGGCCCGTGTACAGGGCAGTCGCTAAAAACGATTAAATGCGAAGTAAAGGCAGGAGAAATCAACATAGAATGGCCACTCGCCACAAACTAGTGGCAAGCAGACTTTCAACTATTCAAACCATCAAAGACATTAGTCTTTTTGCTTCGCTTTGTCTGTGCGCGCCAAGGTGTACAAGTCTTTACGACGGTCGCGCATAGTGTGCACACTGCCATGACTATGCAGTTGCTTTAACAAATCAAGATTCACATCGACTAACAAGGTCATCTCTGAGTTCGGTGTTGCTTCGGCTTTAATTGCGGTTGCAGGGAATTGGAAATCCGAAGGCGTAAATAGCGCTGATTGAGCGTATTGAATATCCATATTATTCACCTTCGCAAGGTTACCTACACCGCCTGCAATCGCAACATAACATTCATTTTCAATCGCACGAGCCATCGCACAATGACGTACGCGAGTGTAACCATTCTGGGTATCTGTTAAGAAAGGAACGAATAAAATATTCATGCCTTGGTCAGCCAACAAGCGAATATACTCAGGAAACTCAACGTCATAACACACCACCACGCCAACCTTGCCGCAATCGGTATCTATCACTTGAATAGAATCACCGCCACGCATAGCCCAGCTGCGATCTTCTGATGGTGTTACATGAATTTTGTCATAACGCTGAAACGTACCATCACGACGGCACAAGAAGCCCGAATTAAATAGCTCCTCGCCTTCTAATAGCGGCATAGAACCTGTGATGATATTAATATTATAGCTAATAGCAAATTCACAGAATTTATCGCGAATTTGATCGGTATATCCGGCCAAAGCACGAATCGCTTCACGTTCGCTCAAGTGATTAAATTCAGCCATAAGCGGCGCATTAAACAATTCAGGAAACAAGACAAAATCACTTTTATAATCGGACACTGCATCGACATAAAATTCGATTTGTTCTATCAATTCCTCAAGCGTCTTCATTGGTCGCATTTTCCATTGCACCAAACCTAAACGAACATCCGATCGTCGAGCATTAATCAATTTCACCGACTTAGTATAAAAGATATTCGACCACTCAATTAAGGTCGCATATTCTTTTGATGCCACATCACCCGACAAATATCCGACCAAGAGTTTTCTAACATGAAAATCATTGGCTAGCTGAAAAGATAGAACGGGATCATATAGCTCTTTCGATTTTACTTTTTCGATGTAAGTTTTTGCACTCATCGACTTAGCATTTTCAGCGTACTTCGGCATACGCCCACCAGCAATAATGGCGCGTAGATTCAAGTTTTCACATAATTCTTTGCGCGCATCATATAGGCGACGCGCCAAACGCAAGCCACGATACTCAGGATGAATAAACACCTCAATACCGTACAAAACATCACCTTCACCATCATGTGTGGTGAAATCGTAGCCTGCTGTGATTTCTTCATAGGTGTGTTCATCACCGAATTTCGCATAATCAATAATCAACGATAAAGCACAGCCCACTACCTTGCCATCAACGCAAACACAAATCTGTCCTTCAGGAAAAACCGTAAATAACCGATGTAAAATTGCAGACGTCCAGACCGATAAAGCACCACCATCATAGACTCGCTCACTCGCACTTTTAAGCTCACTCATATCTTCAAATGTTAAATGACGAATTTCGACGTGATGTGATTCCATAGACACCTCTAGTTAATAACAACGTGGGATAAAAACCCATATTTACACACAAAAACAAGGGCTAATTACTAATAAACTGCCTTATATATAAGCACGAACAGTATAAGATGTGACACTGAAATCCTTCAGTTGTTGATGAATTAGCCATAAACAACCGAAGGAAACTTGCAAAGATGAGAATTAGCGAGTTAACGATTTCGATACATCAAATGATAGCGGGTCTGGCTTCCATAATGGCAAATCAGGGTTGATATCAGCAGAGCCGCTAACTCCAACTTCTACTGGCGCGCTGCCTGTCAATATCTTGTACAAACTCATACCAATTTCAGAGAAGCTGAGTTTGATAGGAATAGTAACCTCTTGTTGCTGACCCTTTTCTAAATTTATCGCATCCAAAGAACCACCGCCAACAGACGTACCAGCCGCGTTAATTTGATACGCTAGCTCATTTAAATTGATACCAAACACATTGGGGTTGGTAACATCCAGTACCACTGCCATTTCGGCACCACGCCAACTTGACGAGCCAAGCTGGGCTGATTTCAGCGAGATTTTTGGGATTTTCGGAATCGGCAAGCTGCCATTAAAGCTCAGTGGGACTTCTTGCTCACCAAGTATCGGCAAAGCAACACTAACGGATCCAGCAAGTGCGTAAGCAAATTCGTTTTCATCTTTTAATCCAGCAACCGCCTCATATAAGTCAACAAAACGTAGGGTTAATGGCAAAGTTGTTTTCGCAGTTCCTTTGGCTGGCAATTCCACTCCGGCATTATCTTTATCAACCGAAGCAATCGATTTCGAATCAACCGCCAAATCCAAATTAAACGCGCCAGTATTAATGGCGAATGGATTAGGGTTTGCAACATCTAAGTCAACAGCCAGTGTAAGGCTATCGAGTGTTACTCCTGTTAACGCAACACCACTCACATTGGCCGTGGGTTTTTGCACATTGGCCATTTGTTTTAACGTACTGCAAGACGCTAAAAAAATAACTGACAATAAAATAAAAGCACGAGAGTAATTCATAAAATTTCTCAAAAATTAAGGGTTAAATTTAAAAGTTCAATATCACTTTAAATAATCGACATCTTAGTTAAATATCGACTGGAATTTCGTTTAACAGGGTCATACCAGCGTGATCAAATTTTACTGAATACGCCAACACCTCAACGCCTTGTTTCACTACTTCCGACAGTGCTTTAGCGTAAGCGGGATCAATATGATCAGCTGCTCGCACACGCTGGATACCTTCATGAGGTACACAAAACAATAACACCGCCCGATGGCCTTCTTGATGCAATACCAATAAACGCTGCAAGTGCTTCAAGCCTCGCGCTGTTACCGCATCAGGAAAGCACCCTAAACCATTATCTTGTTCTAACAAAGTGACACTTTTCACTTCAATGTAGGTTGGAGTTTGCCCCTCAGCAGGCGCAAAGTCCAAGCGAAAATCCAACCGACCATCCTCGACTTTAGGTTCACGCACTACCTGATAATCGCCCGTAAATTGAGGAATAGATCGGGCAAGCAAAGCTTCTTCAACCAAACGATTAGGACGCCCAGTATTAACGCATGCCTTGTATTTTTGGTCGACCTCAACCCACTCCCATGTGAATTGATATTTACGTTTAGGATTGGCGCTATCGGATAGCCACACACGACTATCGGGTTCAGCGCAGCGTTTCATCGATCCCGTATTAGGACAATGCACTGTGATTTCCGATCCATCCGCCAAACGGATATCCGCCAAAAAGCGTTTATAGCGCTTAATTAAACGTCCTTCGATTAGCGGCAACTCATACTGCACGGCGAGTCTCCAGCCAATCCGCTATACGCGCCACCGCTTCCTGCAAACGCTCTAACCGAGTAGTAAACGCAAAACGTACATGAGTCAGCGCCTGATAATCACCAAAATCTACGCCCGGTGTTAAAGCTACACCTGTGTCCTGTAACAACTCAGCACAAAATTCTAAGCTATTCGACGTTAAGGCACTGGCATCGGCATAGATATAAAACGCACCATCGGGTGCAACTGGAATATTAAAACCAAGTTTTGGCAAAGCCTCTAACAAATAGGCACGACGCTGCTCTAGCTCGGCACGACGCTGCTCAAGAATCGCCATTGAATCTGGAGTAAAGGCCGCCAAAGCTGCGTATTGCGCCGGTGTCGGTGGTGCTAAAAATAGGTTTTGCGCCAAGGTATCAAGTGTTGGCACCCAAGCTTCGGGTACCACAGCCCAACCCAAACGCCAGCCGGTCATGCCAAAAAATTTAGAAAAGCTATTCAGTACGATAGCGTCAGGAGCAACGGAAAGAACGGAGTGTGGCGCGCTGGTGTAATTCAAGCCTTGATAAATCTCATCGACCCACAATTCGCCTTCTTGCTCGCGCACGGCGTTGGCCAAATCAGCTAAATCGTCTGGCGATAGTACCGTGCCGGTTGGATTCGCCGGACTCGCTACCAGCGCAGCTTTGGTATTCGGTTGCCAATGTTCACGTACATCTGCACCGGTCAGTTGGTACTTTTGCTCTGGTCCGCAAGGCACTAATTGACCATGAGCTTCAAATACTCTGGCGAAATGACGATTACATGGATAGCCCGGATCAGCCAGCAACAAACCATCATTTGGATTCAAACGCGCTGCCGACAACAATAAAAGTGCCCCCGAGGCCCCCGGTGTTAACACAATGCGACGTGGATCAAGGTTTACCGCAAAGCGCTGCTGGTAATATTCGGCTAGTTTTTCGCGCAAAGACGGTAAGCCAAGTGCTGGGGTATAACCTGTTTTACCCGCACGCATGGCAGTAATCGCGGCTTCGATCATAGGTTCGGGGGTTGGGAAATCGGGTTCGCCAACCTCCAAATGAATCACATCAACGCCGCGAGATTGCATAGTTTGAGCTTCCGCGAGGATCGCCATTACCTGAAATGGTCGAATCTCTTTGCTACGTTGAGCAGAATCTGTCATATAGATGGCCTGAAAAATAATCGACCTATTGTGCCAGATGATAGGCAATATTAACCAATCACAACAAAAGGGTAAGGAAATAGTTGGCGCTTTCATTGTTATCTGATAGTTTGCCCGCCTTATCTTTTTGGGCGCATGACGCGCATTAGCCGACTTACAAGGTGAGGCAGTAATACAATGCCGCAAGATAAAAAAGAATTTGCACTGTCCGACTTCAAGCCATACCAGCTTGCAGAAGGCGAAGAGTACATGAATGACGCTCAGTTAGAGCACTTCAAAAAAATCCTCAGCAACTGGAAACAGGAGCTAATGGAGGAAGTGGATCGCACTAAAGAGCACATGCAAACTGAGGTCAACAACTATGCTGATCCGAACGACCGCGCCAGTCAGGAAGAGGAATTCAGCCTCGAACTGCGTACTCGCGATCGTGAGCGTAAGCTGTTGAAGAAAATCAGCAAGACTATCGATATTATCGATAAGGGCGATTACGGTTACTGCGACGCTTGCGGCGTAGAAATTGGTATTCGTCGTCTTGAAGCTCGTCCTACCGCCGATCTCTGTATCGACTGTAAGACACTGGCTGAAATCAAAGAGCGTCAGCTCGGCGTTTAAGCCCTGCTGATTGCTTGCCAGATAATGACCTTATCTGGCAAGCACCTCTTATCTACCCAGCATACGTCTACGGATACTTCTGTTATGACATCGTCATCCAACAGTAAGACTTATCGTGGCCGATTTGCGCCCTCCCCAACGGGACCACTCCATTTTGGTTCATTATTGGCAGCTGTCGCTAGCTACCTAGATGCACGCGCACACCACGGCACTTGGCTAGTTCGCATCGAAGACCTCGACCCACCCCGAGAAGACCCCACAGCCGCAGACTCAATCTTACATACGTTAGATCATTATGGTTTGCATTGGGACGAAGACATTCGTTATCAAAGCACTCGAAGTGATGCCTATAACGACGCATTGCAACAACTGATTCAGCAACAACTTGCCTTTCCATGCGCCTGTTCGCGCAAGCAGCTTGGTAATCAACTTCACCATGGTATTTGCAGCACGCTACAAACGAGCGATATTGCTTGGCGTTTCCTATGCCCGGCCGGACAGTTGCGCATCAGTGATACTCTGCAAGCCACTCAAACCTACGAGCTGGCAGCCGATATCGGCGATTTCGTTATTCGCCGGCGCGATGGCTTATGGTCATATCAGTTAGCGGTGGCAGTGGATGATGCCGATCAAGGTATTACTCATGTGGTACGCGGAATCGATCTTATCGACTCCACGGCTCGACAAGTACTTCTACAACAGGCGTTAGGTTATTCATCACCGATATACAGCCACATACCGGTAGCCAATGAGGCGAACGGGCAAAAACTCAGTAAACAAAATCTCGCCCTGTCACTCTCAACCGAAAAAGCCGCAGACACGCTTTGGCTTGCACTCGCGTGGCTTAAACAATCTCCTCCGGCAGAATTACGTGGTGTAAACGTTACCGACTTACTTACTTGGGCAATCGCTAACTGGCAAGCCGAGGTATTGATAGGGCTAACGTCAATGCCTGCTCCCGGTGACTTTCAACGTCAACTTTGACTGTCATTGGCAAAACGAAGGCGTTAAGACTATTGATATGACTTCGGCTAGCCTGTGATAGTCTTAGCACTTTCATTTTTACGTGACATCTATGTACGATTATCGCCTTGGCTTATTGCTGCTCGTCGGTATCTACCTGTTCTCGCCCATCATGATGGATTGGTGGCTGAATGATAACGGGGCTTGGTATCGACCATTTGCGATCTGGTTAATTCTGATCGCTTTTTACATTTGGATTAACTACAAGCAGCGACACCACGACGATGACGTTTAGCCTTGGCCAACTGGCCTTTATTATTCTTGGATATCTAGGCTCTTTATTTCTCGCAGCCTACGCAATGGAACGCGGTTGGTTACCCCGCTCTTGGGTTCGCCATCCGGTGGTATACATTTTCTCGCTCGGAGTTTACGCCAGTGCGTGGGCCTTTTACGGCTCCGTCGGTTTAGCGCATCAGTATGGTTATGGTTTCTTAGCCTACTACTTGGGTATTTCCGGCGCCTTCGTCATGTCGCCAATTCTGTTGCGGCCCATTCTGCAAATCACTCGAATTTATCAGCTCAGCTCGCTCGCCGATTTATTAGCATTCCGCTATCGCAGTCCTGGCGCGGGTATTATGGTGTCGCTGTTCATGTTGGCCGTGGTCATTCCTATGCTAACTCTGCAGATCACCGCGATTGCCGATACTTTGTATTTGCTAAACCACGACTGGCCAGTTTCAACACTCGCGTTTGCTTACTGCTTAGTCATGATCCTGTTCGCTATTTTGTTTGGTGCTCGCCATGTATCGCCGCGCGAAAAACATGAAGGCCTAGTCTTCGCGATTGCGTTTGAATCCCTGCTAAAGATGATCGCTATCCTCATCTTGGGCGGCGTCGTGTTATTTGGCGTCTTTCCTGAAGTCGGCGGGTTGCAACAATGGCTCGTCGACAACCAAGATCGCCTCGCTCACCAACAAGTCACCTTGCAAGACGGCCCTTGGCGCACGCTGTTATTAGTCTTTTTTGCCGCCGCTATCGTCATGCCACACATGTTCCATATGGCCTTTACTGAAAACATGAACTCGCGCGCTCTGCGCCCGGCTAGCTGGGGCTTTCCACTATTTCTATTGATCATGAGTTTGTCAGTGCCACCCATTTTATGGGCAGGTATCTATCTAAATGTCGACACGCCACCCGAATACTTCGCATTGGGCATAGGATTAAAACTCGAATCCCCCTTCCTCACCATTGTGACCTTTATGGGAGGACTCGCAGCAGCATCTGGCATTGTGATTGTTACCACGCTATCAACCGCTGCCATGTTCTTGAACCATTTGGTATTGCCATTCCATAAGCCAAGCCCGCGCCACGACTTCTATCGTTGGCTACTGTGGATGCGCCGCTTATTAATCGCTGCGATTTTGCTGCTGGCCTACGGCTTCTATCGCTTGGTGGGGGCTGATCTTGAACTTACCCAACTGGGGATTTTAGCGTTTGTTGCCGCCTCTCAGTTTTTGCCCGCAATACTTGGATTACTGTACTGGCCACAATCAAATCGAAAAGGCTTTTTGTTTGGTCTAGGCAGTGGCATCGCAACCTGGATCTATGCCATGTTGTTACCATTTTGCGAACTGGCATTAGGCTGGAACATTCCCATACCGTTACCTCCTATCAATGAAAGTAACTGGCATTTAGCGGCAATAGGAGCACTGGGCGTCAATGCCACACTGTTCGTTATGGTGAGCATGCTCACCAAACGCAAAGCATCCGAAATATCTGCCGCTGAAGCGTGCTCAATTGATACGGTATCGAGGCCTACGCGTAGACCGTTAATCGCAACCAACTCCAACGACGTGATCAACTCACTCAGTAAACCTTTAGGTCGTTACGTTGCCGAGCGTGAAGTGTACCAAGCACTTACCGACTTAACTTTGCCATCCTTTGAAGATCGCCCTTATGCGTTGCGACGCTTGCGCGTACGCCTTGAAGCCAACTTATCTGGGTTAATGGGGCCAACGGTTGCCCATGATATCGTCAGCCGTTACCTTCCATTCCAAGAAGATGGTGAACTTAGCGAAGATATCTACCAAATTGAACAGCGCCTAGAAGGCTTTCACGATCGCCTTAGCGGTATCGCGAGCGAGCTGGATAACCTGCGACGTTATCATCGCCAAACCTTAGAACGCCTGCCTATGGGGGTTTGCTCACTTGCAGGCGATGGTGAAGTATTAATGTGGAACCAAGCGATGACCGAACTCACTGGTATTGTCGCCGTCGATGTTACTGGCTCCCATCTAAACCGTTTGCCCAATCCTTGGGGCGCACTGCTTACCAATTTCGTCAGCAGTGATTCCATGCATGAACACAAACATAGAGTGGATACCGGCGCGCGTCCTAATTGGTACAGTTTGCACAAAGCTATGATAGAACCCAGCGGTGGGCAGCCAGGGGGAATTGTAGTGTTAGTTGAAGATCAAACAGAAACTCAACTGTTAGAAGAAGAGCTTATTCACAGCGAACGTCTAGCATCCATTGGCCGCCTAGCAGCCGGTGTTGCGCATGAAATTGGTAACCCAATCACAGGGATAGACTGCCTAGCTCAAGGCATGCGCTATGAGACCGACAATCCAGAGCTACTACAGATGGCCGATCAAATTCAAGAGCAAACGCGGCGCGTAACGCGCATTGTGCAGTCTCTTATGAATTTCGCGCACGCAGGTCATCACAGCACAGAGCACGAAATTGTCGATCTATCTCATTGTGTGGACGAAGCCATGCAACTGCTACGCTTAAGCAAACGCAGCCAAGACATCCGCTTTGTAAACGACAGCCCGCCACACCTGAATGTATTAGGTGATGCTCAGCGCTTGGTGCAGGTTTTTGTTAATTTGCTCGGCAACGCCCGCGACGCGAGTGAATCAGGAACCACCGTTTGGGTACAGGCACGAGTTGATGAGCATCAAGTGAGTATACTTGTGATCGACGAAGGTCACGGTATTCCGGCCGATACCCTAGATCGAATTTTTGAACCCTTCTTCACCACCAAAGAAGTTGGCAAAGGTACGGGCCTAGGTCTCGCCTTGGTGTACAGCATTGTTGAAGAGCATTACGGCCACATTAGCATTGAAAGTCCAGTAACCGATGGACGCGGAACCTGTGTTAAAGTCAGCCTACCGCGATATTTGCAAACAGATGAAATGGAACAAACTGAATGAGTCATATCCTAGTTGTTGAAGACGAAACTATCATTCGCCAAGCCGTCCGCCGCCTATTGCAGCGTCACGACTATGAAGTGACGGATGTGGATTCGCTGGATGCAGCACGCGAGCAAGACTTCAGTCAGTTCGATCTCATTATTAGTGATCTGCGCCTACCCGGGGGCAACGGTACAGAGCTTATTGAATTGGCCGGTAAGACTCCCGTTCTCATCATGACCAGCTACGCAAGTCTCCGCTCTGCTGTCGATGCCATGAAAATGGGCGCTGTCGATTATATTGCCAAACCGTTTGATCACGACGAAATGCTACGTTCAGTTAAGCATATTCTGAGCGAGTCCAAACTCAGCCAACCGGAACAAGGCAGTGCCAAAGGCACAACTGCGAGCAGTGGCGAAACACCGGCATCAGGCATTATTGGTAGCTGCGAGCCTATGCTACTGCTGTTCAAAAAGATCAGTAAAGTAGCACCCACCGATGCCACCGTGTTGATTCAAGGTGAATCCGGTACAGGTAAAGAGTTAGTCGCCAAGGCGTTACATATGCAAAGCCGTCGAGTTAATGCGCCTATGATTTCGGTTAACTGCGCCGCAATTCCCGAAACATTGATCGAATCAGAACTATTCGGCCACGAAAAAGGCGCCTTCACCGGTGCAACCGCACTGCGCCAAGGCCTTGTTGAAGCCGCAGACGGCGGCACACTATTTTTAGATGAGATCGGCGAGCTACCACTTGAAGCGCAAGCGCGTTTATTACGAGTTTTACAAGAAGGTGAAATTCGCCGCGTTGGTTCTGTACAAAGTCGCAAGGTCGATGTGCGTCTGATCGCTGCGACCCACCGCAATTTGAAAGAGCTCGCCAGTGTAGGCGAGTTCCGTGAAGACTTATATTACCGTCTTAATGTTGTTGAACTGCATCTACCACCGTTACGTAACCGCGGCGACGACGTGCTGGAGCTAGCCGAAGCCCTGTTAGTACGCTGCTACGAACGCATGAACCACGCTCCTATGCACTTTACCGATGAAGCGCTAATGGCCATCGCCGAATACAATTGGCCCGGTAACGTCCGTGAGTTAGAAAATGCTGTTGAGCGGGCTGTTATTCTTGCCGATGATGAGGCCATTGGGCCAGAACAACTTGGTATTGAGTTATCGAGTTCTCCAGACCGCTACCTCAGCGAAAGCATGCGCCAAGGCTTGTTAGAAAACGTACCGTATTCAGAACCTAACGACTCGCAATCGGCACAGGGTGATCTATCATTAGATGACTACTTCATGCACTTCGTTCTAGAAAACGAAGCCACCATGACTGAAACCGAATTAGCGCGCAAACTTGGCATTTCACGCAAGAGTCTTTGGGAACGTCGCCAACGCTTAGGCATCCCACGCAAGAAAAGTAACAAATAATGTAGTTGGGGTGTTACACCCCAATAAACAAGTCATATAGCGCCACCATGCGTAACAAACCCAGTAACACTTTAGTCTAATACGCTGTTACTTTTCGCATACAATCCCACGAAAAACCCTAACCCACTGATTTATAACAGCTTTTCATTTTTTGACAAAAGTTGGCACAACTATCGCTTTATATAAATCAAACAAATAAAAATGCTCACCAAGATAACAATAAGAAAGAGCGAAGCTGCGGCCCAACAATAAAAATAATCGGGCCTCAGCGATATAGAACAAAAACAAATGAATTTTTATAAGCCGATGCGCTGCCTGCCCCTAACAGGACTGCCCATCGGCTTTTATGTTTCTAGACCTTCCCCTCGATCAACCATTTTCTTACTAAACGTACACCCGTTAGATCAAAACTGTACCTGCTGGCGTATCACAACCACAACGGTTACAGAGTGTTACCTAAAGGCATAAACTGTTACCTACTGGCTCACTCTACGTAACACTTTAGTCGAAGTGTCTATTATCATAGACAGGTGTAATTTCGTAAATCATTGATTTATAAGAACTTTAAATAATTGGCACGATGCCTGCTATATATTATTCAGATAGCCGCATCCCACCATAAAAATAACAAAGGGAGTGGCTAACAAAGGAAAGCACACTAATAAAAATAACAAAGTGCGTTCCAGGTTGTGGACTCAATACTAATTATAAAAAAGAGCCACTAACGACTGATTGTTTTGAATGAGCAGCCCGGAGCTGACAATAATAATAACAAACAGCCCGAGTAAGGCTGCCTATTCAAAACAGCGGTGCTAAGACCCAAGTAGCACAAACAATAATAATAAAAAAAGATGTAGCCCCCCGAAATAAAGCCGCGCAAGCGGCTTTTTTATTGCCTATCGGTCATCTACAACAGTCACACTCTGTTTGTCCGTCTTAAAAACAAAAAGTTTCATACTGATCTCTTCGGTAAGTCACACATTCTTCTCTTCTCAGTGACATCCACCCAATTTGGCCTCATTGGTCTTTACTGAAAAGCGCATTCTGCCCAAGCGGGTTACATAGTGTTACCTGGGACTACGTTTCTGTTACCCACACGTTACGAAAAGCGTTATCTTTTGTAACACTTTTACGTAACTGTCTATCTTCAAGAACTGTATAGATCTGCCAAGTTATTGATTTTACTGTAATTTTAAAAACTGGCACGACGAATGCTATATCTAATATAAGAGCACAGTAACCCACTCATAAAAATAACAAAGGGTACTGAGCCAACGAAGGAAGGCGCACTAATAACAATAATAAAGCGCTGTAGGATTGTGACCCGACAATAAAAATAATATGGGTCACAGACGACTGTTTTGAATGTGCAGCTGGAGCTGTCGAAAATAATAACAAGAAGAGGCAGTGGACTGCCTATTCAAAACAGAGCGTTACCGTTAGTTGCTAGGCCAATAATAATAACAATGCTAGCCCTCAAGAAGCCGCCACAAGCGGCTTTTTGTTTATTTGGCGATCAGTAACCGGTACACTCGCGAGCTAAATTGATACAGAGACACCTATCTCAAGTGACCTTGATTAACCGAGTTAAACGCCTATTTGGCACCAAAAAACGCGACGACGAAACCTTAAAAGTCGTACCACGCGATGAGCACAGCATCAGCCGTAGCAGCATTAGCGAAGCCGCACTCAAAGTTTTGTACCGTCTAAATAAGGCCGGTTACGAGGCCTATCTGGTAGGCGGCGGCGTGCGCGACACCCTTCTGGGCCTATCACCAAAAGATTTCGACGTCGCAACCAACGCAACCCCAGAACAAGTTAACCAGCTATTTCGCAATTCGCGCCTGATCGGTCGCCGTTTTAAACTTGTGCACGTGGTTTTTGGCCGTGAAGTCATTGAAGTTGCGACCTTCCGCGCGCCACCAACAGAAGAGCATCCGAATAAAATGGCCGCGACAGGCGACCAAGGCATGATTCTTCGTGATAACGTTTACGGTAATAAAGATGAAGACGCGGTACGCCGTGATTTCACCATCAACGCTCTTTACTACAATGTGGCCGATTTCAGCGTTCATTCTTATGCTGGCGGCTGGGAAGATCTGCAAGAGCGTCGTATTCGCTTAATCGGTGATCCTGAAACACGCTATCGCGAAGATCCGGTGCGTATGCTGCGCGCCATTCGCTTCGCGGCGAAGTTGAATTTTAATATTGACCCTGAAGCCGCCGCACCAATTCCAGCGATGGCTCCTTTGCTAACTCAAATACCCGCGGCACGCTTATTTGAAGAAGTACTCAAACTTATTTTGCACGGCAATGCACTTGATACCCTGCGTTTGCTACGCGAGTACAAGTTATTCGAGCCACTATTCCCTGGCACAGAACAAAGCATCAAGGCAGACCCACAAGTACTCGCCTTGATTGAGAACACCATGGCCAATACCGATAAACGCATTCAAGCGGGTAAGTCGGTAACACCTTACTTCTTTTTGGCGGCGTTACTGTGGCCACAAGTAGCTCGTATGCAACGCGAGTTTCAGGATTCTGGCTTGGCACCGCATCCAGCTATGCAAAAAGCAGCAGATCGCGCGTTAGCTCAGCAATTGAAAGCCACCTCAATTCCTAAGCGTTTCTCTATCCCTATGCGTGAAATTTGGGAACTGCAGTTACGCTTACCAAAAGTAAATAGCCGTCGTACCAGCGAACTGCTCACTCATCCGCGTTTCCGTGCCGCGTACGACTTCGTTTTACTGCGTGAGCAATCCGGTGAAGACTTAGACGGCATTGGCGAATACTGGACAAAGCGTCAAGAAGTTGAACCCGCAGTACCGCGCGCTGACACCAATGATTACAGCAGTCGTCCCGATGGTAAAAAACGCCGTCGTCGTGGCCCACGCAAGCCTCGCTCCTCTGCGGAGTAACGTTATGGCTAGCTGTTATATCGGCTTAGGGGCAAATCTCAATGCCCCTGATGCGCAAATCACGCTCGCCCTGCAAGCACTGCACAAGTTGCCAAAAACACGATTAATTGCGGTTTCATCACTATACGGCAGCAAGCCTCTTGGTCCGCAAGATCAGCCCGATTACCTCAATGCCGTTGCCCATATCGACACCGAGTTAACCCCGCTTGAATTACTGGATGCGCTGCAACAGCAAGAACGCGATCAAGGGCGAGAAAAATTACGTCATTGGGGCGAACGCTGTATCGACCTCGATATTCTGCTCTACGATGATCTGCAATTGCACAGTGAACGTCTAAATATTCCGCACCTAGAGCTAGCCAAACGGAGCTTCGTCGTCGTTCCTTTAGCTGAGTTAGCTCCAGAGCTACGACTGCCCAGTGGTCAACTCATCACAGAAATAACGCCCGAATTTAACGGTGAGTTGCAGAAACTGCACTGTCCCGTTATTGACTTATAACCCACAATCCGCACCATACGCTCAATACTCTACTAGGCCTGCAATCGTCGCAGACTGTAACCGGAGAAGTACAATGAGTTCGATCAGTATCCGCTCACTGCAAACCATGAAAGAGCAGCAGCAAAAATTTGCAGTGCTCACTGCCTACGATGCCACCTTTGCCCAACTAGCGGCCGATGCCGGTGTTGAAGTGTTATTGGTGGGCGATTCATTGGGAATGGTATTACAAGGTCGTGACAGCACTCTGCCAGTATCCGTTACCGATATGGCGTATCACACAGCTTGCGTTGCTCGTGGCAACGCCAAAGCGACACGCCCCGCTCTCATCATGACTGACCTGCCATTCATGAGCTATGGCACTTTAGAACAAGGCTTGGCCAGTGCGCGCGAGGTGATGCAAGCGGGCGCTCATATGGTGAAAGTAGAAGGCGACGACTGGCTTGTTCCTTTAGTTGAAACTCTCGCTCGCCAAGGCGTACCAGTATGCGCGCACTTGGGGTTAACGCCGCAATCTGTCAATAAATTTGGCGGCTATCGCGTACAAGGTCGAGACGAAGCAAAAGCCACGGCTATGATCGAACACGCGGTGGCTTTAGCGAATGCCGGAGCCGATCTGATCTTATTAGAATGTGTTCCTAGCGAATTGGCTGCACGCATTACCGCCGCGGTAACCGTTCCAGTCATCGGCATTGGTGCTGGTAGCGATACCGACGCACAAGTATTGGTAATGCATGACATGCTTGGCCTAAATACCGGCCATACCCCTAAGTTTGTGAAAAACTTTATGATCGACGGCCGTAATGTGCAAGACGCCTTTAAAGCCTACGCAGAGGCCGTTCGTGCTGGCGAATTCCCAGCACCCGAGCACGGATTCAGCGCATGATTACGGTTCATACTGTTGCCGAACTGCGAGAACACGTCGCTAACGCCCGTCGCAGTGGCCAACGCGTTGGTTTTGTTCCAACCATGGGCAACTTGCACGCTGGCCACATTAGCTTGATTGATCGCGCACGCAGCGAATGCGAGTTTGTGGTGGCCAGCATCTTCGTCAATCCGTTGCAATTTAACGACAAAAGCGATCTACAGCGTTACCCACGAACTCTGCCCGATGACCAGCAAAAACTGGCGCAAGCGCAATGTAATTTGCTATTTGCTCCGAATGTTGAAGAAATGTACCCGAACGGTCAGGAATCTCAGAGCATTGTCCACGTTCCCGTGGTATCAGAGGGGTTGTGTGGTGGTAGTCGCCCAGGACACTTTGATGGTGTTTCGACCGTTGTTACCAAGTTGTTCAATCAGGTGTTAGCGGATAAGGCCTTTTTTGGAGAAAAAGATTTCCAACAAGTAGCCGTCATTCGCAAGATGGTTAACGACCTATGTATGCCAATAGAAGTCGTCACTGTACCGACTGCTCGAGCAGAAGATGGCTTAGCACTTAGCTCTCGTAATGGCTATCTGAGCACCGAAGAACGTGCATTAGCCACTGGGTTATATCAAACCCTCAATGACGTGATAGCGGCTCTAAATGCAGGGGCAGCGCTGAATTCCACCCTAAACAAGGCCGAGCAAGACCTAGAAAAACGCGGTTTCAAACCTGACTATATCGAAGTCCGCCGTAGTAAGGATCTAGCACCCGCGACAACAGGCGACGATGAGATCGTTGTCTTAGGTGCGGCGTTTTTGGGTTCTGCACGACTTATTGATAATATTGCCGTGACGTTGAATCGTAAGATTGATTAAGGCATACTTGCGCGCCTTGCGCCAAACGGCCAAGAAATGAACAATTCCGGCATTTGAAAACAAATGTTCAGATGTCGAATATGTGAACTGTGACGAAAGGGTTTATCATGCAAACCACCATGCTAAAAGCCAAACTTCATCAAGCCCGTGTGACTCACTCGGTGCTGAACTACGAAGGCTCTTGCGCCATTGACGGCAAACTGCTGGATCTCGCGGGCATGCGTGAGTTTGAACAGATCCAGATTTATAACATTGATAACGGCCAACGTTTCACTACGTACATTATTCGTGGCGAAGACGGTTCTGGCATGATCTCTGTTAATGGAGCCGCTGCTCGTTTAGCTGGCGTGGGCGATCGTATTATCATTTGTACATACGGCACCTACGACGAAAAAGAGCTAGTCAACTTCAAGCCTAAGATGGTGTACATGAATGCCGATAACACGGTAAGTCATACCAGCTTCGACATTCCAGTGCAGGTTGCTTAAGTCCTAACGGACGTAAGGTCTAAACCCCTTGGTTTAGCTCAAAGCGCCAAACTGAACAGAAACGCCGCTCAATGAGCGGCGTTTTTTTGCCCCGCTATCGCCCCCACCGTATACTCTCTACAATTCTAGTTCTCTTTACCCGTTACAAAACCTAAGGGATACCCATGGCATTTACCGGAAGCCTAACCCAATCCGACGTCTGGAAAGCATTGCAAGCACACCATCAAAGCATTGAACACGAGCATATGCGTGACATGTTTGCTGCAAATCCAAGTCGTTTTGAACAATTCCATATTGATGCGGCCGGTCTAAGCCTCGATTACTCGAAAAATCGCATCAACGACGACACCATGAAGTTACTCTTCAAGTTGGCGCGTCAGCAAAATTTAACGACTCACATAGCCGCCATGTTCAGTGGTGAAAAAGTGAATGGCAGCGAAGGTCGACCAGCCTTGCATACGGCGTTACGTAACTTCGGTGATCGCGACATTATGGTCGATGGCGAAAATATCATGCCGGAAGTCCGCGATACCGTGCGCCGCATGGAAGAATTCTGCTGGAAGATCCGCCGCAACCAATGGCGTGGCTATAGCAACAAGACCTTTACCGATGTTGTCTCTATTGGTATCGGTGGTTCTTTCCTTGGCCCTAAACTCGCTTCGAGTGCGCTCAAACCCTACTGGGATAGCCGTTTAAGCATTCATTACTTGGCCAACATCGACGGCTCTCATATCACTGAGATCCTCAAGCGTTTAGATCCTGCAACGACCCTGTTTATCATTCAGTCGAAATCGTTCACGACCCAAGAAACGCTGAAAAATGCCAATGCCTGCCGCCAATGGTTCCTTGATAACGGTGGTGAAGAGCATGATCTCGCCAAACACTTCACGGCCGTGTCGTCCAATATCGAGAAAGCCACCGCGTTTGGTATCGCCGAAGAAAATATCTTTCCGATGTGGGACTGGGTTGGCGGACGCTACTCATTGTGGTCAGCCATTGGTTTACCACTGGCATTGGCGATTGGCATCGATAACTTCCGCGAACTGCTTCGTGGTGCCTATGCCATGGATGAGCATTTCCGCACCGCACCACTAGAACACAACATGCCTGTGATCATGGCCTTACTTGGCATTTGGTACGTCAACTTCTTTGGAGTGAACTCGCACGCCATTCTGCCGTATGACCATTATTTGCGCAGCCTCCCTGCGCACTTACAGCAAGTGGACATGGAAAGTAACGGCAAAAGTGTAACCACCGACGGCAACAAGGTGGATTATCAAACCGGCCCTGTTATTTGGGGTGGTGTCGGCACTAACGGCCAACACGCATTCCACCAGTTGTTACATCAGGGAACACATTTCTCGCCGTGTGATTTCATCATGCCGATGTGCTCGCACAACCCAATTGATAACTTCCATGCAATGTTGGTATCCAATTGCCTGTCGCAGAGCCAAGCACTACTGCAAGGCAAATCGGAAGACGAAGCCGTGGCAGAATTGGTGGCCGCAGGCATGAATCAAGCCGAAGCAATTGTACTGGCACCGCAAAAAGTCATTCCAGGGAACCGCCCATCGAACACTCTCTACTTCCCGAAATCCTCTCCACAGATCATCGGCGCACTGATTGCACTGTATGAACACAAAGTGGCAGCACAGGGCATGATTTGGGGGATTAACTCGTTTGATCAGTGGGGGGTTGAACTGGGTAAGCAGCTGGGTAACAAGGTACTGACCGCTTTAGAATCGTCTGCGATACCTGAAGGCTTTGATGGCTCCACTAATGGATTAATCCGCGCCTTCCAGCAAATGCAAAATTATTTATAAGCTCTGTATCTAGGCAAATGCGCACCGATACTGCCTCTAGCGGTGTCGGTGAAGGCAATTAGCCGGTAAAATAGCCGCCTTTCTCAGCTGGGCGGAAACTTTTATGACTACCTATTCCTCTTCTTTTCATGCCGTTGAATGGCGTAACCAAGCGTTACACCTACTCGACCAGCGTGTATTGCCGCATCAGCATCTAATCCATGAATACACCACGGCAACAGACGTAGCCGATGCTATTCGCGATATGGTGGTGCGTGGCGCACCCGCCATTGGTATTGCTGCGGCCTATGGTTACGCCCTCGATGCGCTTGCTGGCCGCGACTTAGAAGCCGCCTATCGAGTGTTAGCTGAATCTCGCCCCACCGCCGTTAACTTATTCTGGGCGTTAGAGCGCATGGCTAGCCTTGGCACCAGCGATGCTCACACCTTAGTGGCCGAAGCGAAAAAAATTCACGATGAAGACATCTCCGCCAACCTAGCCATGGGCGAGTATGGCGCATCGTTATTAAGCGACGGCAGTCGCGTATATACTCACTGCAATACCGGCGCACTAGCAACCGGTGGCCACGGTACCGCGCTCGGTATTATTCGTACCGCCATGAGCGACGGTAAAATCGAACAAGTTTACGCTGGTGAAACTCGCCCTTGGCTGCAAGGCGCACGCCTAACCGCATGGGAACTGATGCAAGATAACATCCCAGTAAAACTGGTATGCGATGGCGCTGCCGCACAGCTATTTCGCCAAGGCAAAGTCGATTGGGTAATCGTCGGTGCCGATCGAATTACTGCCAACGGCGACGTAGCCAACAAAATTGGCACCTACAGCTTGGCTGTATTAGCCAAACATCATGGTATGAAAGTGATGGTAGCAGCGCCACTAAGCACCTTTGATATGACGCTGACCAGCGGTAATGACATCCCGATTGAACAGCGCAGTACCAGCGAAGTTACTAGCCTGAATGGCCAAGCCATAGCACCCACAGGTTGTGACGCCATCAACCCAGCCTTCGACGTTACACCGGCCGAACTGATCGACGCTATCGCCACCGAAAAAGGCCTGATCATGAAGCCAAGCCTAGAAACTGTCGCTTTGCTGGTGAATTCATAAAGAGAACGTGCATGTTTGATAACGCTATTTTTGCTACCGCCGCCGATGATCTATGCCGCTTTGGCCGCATCTTGTATGGCCGTGGCTGGTCGCCGGCCACCAGTTCAAACTACTCGATTCGCATCGACGCCAATCACTGTGCTCTAACCAGCTCAGGCAAACACAAAGGCGAATTAACCCCAGCCGATATTCTGGTGGTTAACATGGCAGGGGAAGCACAAACCGACGGCAAACCCTCTGCCGAGACGCTATTGCACACTCAGCTATATCAGCGTGATGCCAGCATAGGCGCGGTATTGCATACGCACTCCCCTGTGGGCGTGGTACTGTCGCAAATTTGGCCCGACGACGTATTAACCCTGCAAGGCTGGGAGCTGCAAAAAGCCTTTGCCGGAGAAACTACGCACGAAGATACTGTGCATTTTCCGATTTTCGCCAATGATCAAAACATCACCCGTCTTGCCGCAAACGTTGAACAACACATGCAAAACGCCGGACAAGGCCACGCCTATTTAATTCGCGGCCACGGCGTATACACCTGGGGCAAAGACATTCACGAATGCTTCCGTCACCTTGAAGCACTCGAAAACCTACTGGGCTACCAGTTGGAATTATTAAAATTACGCAACCTCTGAGGCCGCTATGAGCATCCTGCGCGTTTACACCGATATGGACGTTACCAACTTGCTGTTTACTACCGACAGCAAAGAAAAAATCGCCAAGCACTTAGCCGACGCCGGAGTTCGCTACGAACAATGGAGCACTGATGCAGACCTGCAACCAGGTGCTAGCCACGAAGACGTGATTGCCGCTTATCAGGCCGATATTGATCGCTTAATAGAAGAGGACGGCTACCAAACCGTGGACGTGGTTAGCTTAAACAGCGACCATCCGCAGAAAAAAGAATTCCGCGAAAAATTCCTCAGCGAACACACACACAGCGAAGATGAAGTACGTTTTTTTGTTGCCGGACAAGGGCTATTCACCCTACACATCGGTAATAAAGTATATGAAGTTCTGTGTACTCAAGGTGATCTAATCAGCGTACCGGCCAACACCACTCATTGGTTCGACATGGGACCAAATCCAGGCTTTATTGCTATTCGCCTATTTAATAACCCCGACGGTTGGGTAGCGAACTTTACCGGCAGCGACATCGCACAACGTTTTAACCGCTTGGAAAACTAATTATGACCGATGCATTGGGCACCCCAGTAACATTGATATTAACGGATATTGAAGGCACCACCTCCTCCATCCGTTTTGTCCACGACGTATTATTCCCCTACGCGACTAAACATCTAGCTGAGTTTATTCGCGCGAATAAAAACACCGCCGACGTACAAGCCCAACTGCAAGCAACCGCAGACTTAAGCGCAGAAGATGGCGATGCCGTAGCCGCCAATGATATCGACGGCCTTATTGCTCGCCTACTGCACTGGATAGATACCGATCGCAAAGCCACCCCATTAAAAGCCCTACAAGGTTTGATATGGGAAGCCGGCTACCGTAACGGCGACTACCAAGCACACATGTACCCAGACGCCACCGCCTGCCTAAAACAATGGCATGACCAAGGCCTGCCCTTGTATGTGTATTCGTCGGGATCAATCTACGCACAAAAGCTATTTTTTGGTTTTAGCCAAGATGGTGACCTACTGCCATTATTTAGCGGCCACTTCGATACTCTCGTTGGCGGAAAACGCGAAGCGCAATCGTATTTAAATATCTTGGCCGACCTGCAAAAACAACACAACATCAGCGCTGCCAATGTACTGTTTTTATCAGACATAAAAGAAGAATTAGATGCGGCCAAAGAAGTAGGCATGCAGACGATGTGGTTAGTGCGCGAAGGCGATATACCTATGGATGCAGAACATACAGTGGTAAAGAGTTTTGCAGAGATTTCGATTTAACATTCGAAGTCATTGTAGGAGCGACTCAACGAACGTATTTTGTTCGTAGTCGCGACCAGCACCGATACGTCGTAAATCGGCACTGCTCGCTTCGCTCTCTGAGTACCTCCTACAATGAATTGAGATCTATTAAAGATCTCAATTCAACGTGCGCACCCTGTAGGAGCGACTCAACGAACGCTTTTTGTTCGTAGTCGCGACCAATTTGTAAGAGCGAAACTTTTTCGCGACAAGCACCAAGAATATAATCAACTTCGTAAATCGGCACTGCTCGCTTCGCTCCCTGAGTACCTCCTACACCAGCATTAAAAGAACGCCTATTCTTCAACCTCTGCGCTTTTGTTTTTAAAAAGAATTAAACATCGCTCTCGTCGATCAGCTCTACGCAGACACTCTGATAGGTCGGACTGACCGGTGGGCCAAATTGATTATAAATAGCGACATCGGCGGCATCGCGGCCATAGCCGATAGCGACATAACCACCTTTAAGTTCAGCCTGGGTTGCATCAAAGGTATACCAGCGTCCGCCGACATAGGCTTCGAACCAAGCGTGGAAGGTCATTGGTTCTAGGCCATATAAATAACCTTCGACCAATCTCGCGGGAATACTTAGGCTACGACATAGGGCTATGCCAAGGTGCGATAAATCGCGGCAAACTCCCCACTGCCGGACATTGACTTCGGCGGCGGATACCAATTCATCACTACCACTCGGTTCAAATCGAATGGTGTCGCGCAGCCAAGTCTCTATGGCTTTTACTTGGTCGTAACCTAAGCTTTGGCCTGCTGTAATTTCTGCCGCCATGTCACCAAAACGATCCGATTCACAATAACGGCTGGGTAATAAATAACTGAGTACAGCTTCGGGGAGATTTTCGATATCGACAAATGGTGCGCCCGACTGCTGATCAACTTGATCAGCAATCATGACAGTTACTGAGGTCTGAATCGCAAAGGGGCCGACAGGCGCAATAAGCCGCTGACATAGATTGCCATAACTATCGGTAAATTCGAAAACAGGCACCATGGGTTTGATGCTGTATTTCTCGCTAGCAATCCATTGCTGCGCACCACTACGAAGTCGAAGCATCAAAATAAAAGGCGTCGGGATAGTGATATCGAACGTCATATCACAACTAATACGTAACCACATGCCGTAGATCCTTCAATAGAAGGCAGGGAGAAGATCCCGCCTGCCTTCACCCTACGGCAATGGTGCTAAGTGTCAATCGAGAAAGCGCGAGCTCTGACCAGGTTTCGGCTTCATTCTTTCACTATTGCCTACCGCACTTCACTCCACGGCCCGAGCAATTCGCTCGATTCACTACTCATCGACTCTAGTGTCGGAATCACGACGCTATCTTGATCGCGCACGGAGCGAATGGGCATAAGCCCTTTATCGCGCAAGGCGGATGCAACGCGATCGAGCATGTTGATTTCGGCGCAGGGTTTTACTCGGCTTTCGCCATGTTCTTTATAAACGTGCAAAGGCAATTGAGTGATTTTGCTGCTGTAGGTCGCTTCTTCTGACCAGCCGCCACCGCTAAAATAATTACCTAATTGTGCGGTAATTAACCAAGCGCCATTCCCCCATAAGTAATAGTCATGCTGACCATCTTGCGGTAGTTCTTCAAAGGCGAGGGCTTCTACTGAACTGGTCTTCTCGCCGTACGGCATGCGCAGCATAAAACGCGGACACGTAAGCAAGGCATGTTGGCTGTAATCTTGTTCTCTGATCGCTTGCCACATCAAAGTAAAATCGCTCTCAACTTCACGATGAAGATACCAATGCTCGGGATCGGGTACTTTAACTAGGCTTGGGCAACCGGCGATGCGTTCTGAAGCCCCGCTCAGCAATACTGCATGAGAGTCAGCAGCGGCGCTGGCCAAGTTAGCGAGTGCTTCACAGTGACTAACCTCGTCTTGCAATTGATAGTCGGCCATCACCACACTAAAAGGCACAGAGCCTTCTTCTAAACGATCATCAAGTAATAACTTATGCAGCTGCGTGATCGATTCTGGATTGGCTTCGTTATCTGTGATTATTTCTTGCAAGCTGATGTCGGCAATAAACAGACGCACGCTACCGTCGGTATCTAATTGTTTTAACAGCCAATACAAACCGCGCCACGACGATTCAATCTCTTGAAATGCTTTGCTGTGTAGGATTTCTCGTAGCAAATGGCTAGCGCCCTGATCAACGGCATTCATTAATTCTGCCTGACGAGGGTCTGGGCTAGGAATTACATACGGGGCGACGATTTGCTGTATTAAATCTTTGACCGAACCTTGTACATCTGACTTTACTTCGGTTTGCGCGCGGCGAGAATTCAACAACAGTTCAAGCACATCGCTACTTTGCGTAGACGTCTCAGATACACTCTCTTCAGCTAAAGGCTGAGCAAACCAACCTTGTATTTCACTTGCGGCAGCGGCGAAACGATCACTGCTCAACAAATCACGCTTTAAGTCGCGAAACTGGCTAAATAGATCAACACGTTCGTAGATATAGTCGGGATGCAGGTCATCCATTTCTTGAAACTTAATCGGCCGCGCGCTAACGGGCAGATCCAAAGTAACATTCATAGTGGTGAACACATCATCGAAATTATCACGTGTTACTTCATAGATTTTACGCTTAGAAAGGCAATCGGCGTCGTTTTCATTGCGATGATCACGGCCACTAAAATCTGCCAACACAAGGATATGACAAGGACGATGGCGCACTAATGTGGGTTGGCTTTGCTCAGCAGCAGAAGAAAACGAGATACCGCCGGTGTTCAGGGTTGCCCTGCTCATGGTTAAGTCCTTTTATTGGCTTTTCGAAAGAATGCCTGATTGTACCAGAAGATCAAGACAGGGAGATCAATGCTGAATTGTTTGCATCATTCACCGCTATTTAAACGCCTAAACGTAAAAAGGCCGTTAATATCAACGGCCTTTTCCTAATAAAGCAGTCAATTCACTGCCATTACAGCCCTTTAAAAAACTGCGCATGAAAGCGTAAATGCTCATCAATAAAGCTGCTAATAAAATAGTAGCTGTGATCATAGCCTTCATGGCGATTCAGGGTCAGCGTATGGCCGCCTCGCTTAGCAGCTGCTTCTAATGTTTCAGGTTTTAGCTGTTCGGCTAGAAATTGATCCGCTTCGCCTTGATCGACTAACACTGGCACTACGGATTCGGCTTTGGCAAGCAATAGGGATGCATCATAGGCTTCCCATGTTTTGCGGTCATTGCCGAGGTAATTGCTAAAGGCTTTTTGTCCCCATGGACAATTCATTGGATTGCAAATTGGGCTAAAAGCCGAGACCGAGGAATAGCGTTCAGCATTCTTGAAGGCGATTGTCAGCGCACCGTGCCCACCCATCGAATGACCGGCAATAGCACGCTGAGACGACACAGGAAAAGTTGCCTCAATTAATGCTGGCAACTCATCCACAATATAGTCGTACATGTGATAATGCTGATTCCACGGCGCTTGGGTCGCGTTCAAATAAAAACCCGCTCCTAGGCCAAAGTCATAGCTGCCATTTTCATCATCAGGCACACCCTCGCCACGCGGACTGGTGTCCGGCGCGACAATGGCAATACCCAACTCAGCTGCCGTCTTCAAGGCTCCGGCTTTTTGCATAAAGTTTTCATCAGTACAAGTTAAGCCAGACAACCAGTACACAACGGGGACTGGATGACTGCTACTCGCCTGCGGCGGTAAATAAATCGCAAAACGCATGTTGCAGCCACCAAGGGTTTTTGCAACGTGCGTATATTGTTTATGCCAGCCACCTGCGACTTTATTTTGGGTTACTAATTCGAGTGTCATAACGCCTCGTTAATTCTCAATCGCTATTAATAGTGAATAACGCTGCGGATACTTTTGCCTTCATGCATTAAATCGAAAGCTTCGTTGATTTTATCCAACGACATAGTATGAGTAATAAAATCGCTTAATTTAAATTCACCGGCTAAATAACGTTCGACGTAATCCGGCAATTCGCTGCGGCCTTTAACACCACCAAATGCCGTGCCGCGCCAGACTCGACCGGTAACCAATTGAAATGGACGTGTCGAGATTTCTTGACCAGCACCGGCAACACCAATAATCACCGACTCGCCCCAACCTTTGTGGCAGCATTCCAATGCCGAACGCATCACATTAACGTTGCCGATACATTCAAATGAGAAATCCACACCGCCATCGGTTAATTCCACAATCACATCTTGAATTGGCTTATCGTAATTTTTCGGATTAATGCAGTCAGTAGCACCGAGCTGCTTCGCCAGCTCAAACTTACTTTCGTTAATGTCGATGGCGATAATGCGCGACGCTTTGGCCATCGCCGCACCGATCACAGCCGATAAACCAATACCGCCTAAACCGAAGATGGCAACGGTATCGCCTTCTTTCACTTTCGCCGTATTCATGACCGCACCCATACCCGTGGTGACACCACAGCCAAGCAAACACACTTCTTCAAGCGGTGCCGTTGGATTCACTTTCGCCAATGAAATTTCTGGCAGTACGGTGTATTCAGAAAAAGTCGAGCAGCCCATGTAGTGATAAATTGGCTCACCATTAATGGAAAAACGCGTGGTGCCATCGGGCATTAAGCCTTTACCTTGAGTCGCACGGATTTTTTGGCACAGATTGGTTTTACCCGATAAGCAAAACTTACACTCGCCGCATTCTGGGGTGTACAGCGGAATCACATGATCGCCGACGGCAACACTGGTCACGCCCTCACCAATAGACTCAACAATACCGCCGCCTTCATGGCCCAAAATCGTTGGAAAGATACCTTCAGGATCTTCACCTGACAGTGTGAAAGCATCGGTATGACATACGCCAGTCGCCACAATACGCACACGCACTTCGCCCTTCTGCGGCGGCATAACATCCACTTCTTCAATAGAAAGCGGCTGATTAGGCCCCCAAGCAATCGCAGCGCGAGATTTGATGATACCGGTCATAACATGCTCCAACGAGAATCTAAAGTTGACCATCATTGTAATTACTTACTCGTAAGAGATAATACACTCAATTATAAAATCTCTATTACCCAGAGGTAACAATGGCAAATTGGCAAGGCGTGGCAGAGTTTGTCGCGGTGGCAGAATCGCAGAGCTTTACCCGGGCAGCGGTACAATTAAATGTTTCCACCGCACATGTCAGCCGTCAGGTACGAGATTTAGAGCAACGCCTAGGCTCTGAGCTGCTGTATCGGACGACTCGCCGAGTCAGCCTTACCGAAGCTGGGCAAATCTATTATCAGCACTGCCGGCCTCTTCTTGATGGCTTAGGCAATGCTGAGCGCGCCGTCGGCAACCTACAAACCATTCCCCAAGGCTTATTGCGCATTACTGCGCCCGTCACTTATGGTGAGCGCCACATAACGCCGCTGATTAATCGTTTTTTGCAGCAACATCCAAAAGTGACGATTCATTGCGAATTGACCAACCAACAACTCGATTTAATCGACAGTAATTACGATTTAGCGATTCGTCTTGGGCGTCTAGAAAATAGTGATTTGATCGCTAAACGACTAGGCAGCCGCCAACTATGGACCTGCGCCTCACCTGCGTATTTAGCCGCCCACGGTGAGCCGCATACCTTGTCGGAGTTGACCCATCATCAATGCTTAGTTGGCACCCTCAACCATTGGCGTTTTAATAATGCTGGGCAAGACCAAATGCTGCGTGTTGAAGGTGTATTACGGTGCAACAGTGGAGAGGCATTATTGGATGCCGCCCTATGTGATTTAGGCATAGTACAATTACCGGATTACTACGTGACCACCGCCATCGCCAACGGCAAGCTGGTTTCAGTTCTCAACAGTTATCAACCGGAAAACGAAGGGATATGGGCACTCTACCCACCCGGTCGCCAACATTCTCCCAAAGTGCGCATGTTGATCGACTATCTTGTAGAACATCTTTAATTCACCGACACTGAGTCCAGTAGCGAGTGAACACGACCTTACTTTTAAAGTGGATATTATGTCTTCAGAAAAAACCCGATTAGAAATATGTAACTTAACCGCCGACCAGTATCCTTTAATTAAAGAACTTATGGATGAAGCATATCCAGAGCTAGGCGGCGCTTGGCCGGAACACACGATATCCCTGTTGATTGAAAAATTTCCAGAAGGCCAAATTGGTGTAATCGACGGCGATGAGTTAGTTGGCTTAGCACTCAGCGTCCAAGTTGATTACGCACGTTACTCTAACCCGCACACCTACGAAGACATCGTCGATAGCAACGATGTGGTATCGAATAACACTGAAGGCGATACCATGTACGGCCTTGATGTAGTGATTAAAAAATCTCACCGAGGTATGCGAATTGGCCGTCGTTTATACGACGCGCGTAAAGAACTATGCCGTCAGTACAACTTCCGTGGCATGTTGGCCGGTGGTCGTATTCCTAGCTATCACACCTATCGCCATGAAATGACGCCAACTGAATTTATCGAAAAAGTTGACCGTAAAGAGATTTACGATCCCATTTTAAGCTTTCAATTAGCCAACGATTTTCAGGTAAAGCGTTTATTAAAGAAATACCTGCCAGAAGATGAAGAGTCAGTAGGTTTCGCAACGCTATTAGAATGGAACAACATTTTTTACGAGCCAACCGATACCGTATTGGAATCACGTAAAACCACCGTGCGCGTAGGTGCAGTACAATGGCAAATGCGTTCCGTTAATTCGCTCGATGAGTTGTTAAAACAGGTCGAATATTTTGTTGATACGGTTTCTGATTATCAAAGTGACTTCATTGTTTTCCCTGAGTTCTTTAATGCTCCGCTAATGGGGCTGGGCACACAAACCACTCAAACAGAAGCTATTCGATTTTTAGCCGGATTTACAGGCGACATTCGTGATGCTATGTCGCGGATGGCGGTAGAGTACAACGCCAACATTATTACTGGCTCTATGCCGATTAATGAGAATGGCACAATTTACAACGTTTCTTATCTGTGTCATCGCAGCGGTAAAGTGGATGAGCAGCGTAAAATTCATATCACCCCGCACGAAAAAAATGACTGGGTCATTCGCGGTGGCGATAAACTGTCAGTTTTTGAAACCGATGCCGGTCGTGTTGGTATTTTGATTTGTTATGATGTCGAGTTTCCTGAACTTGGTCGCATGATGGCTGAGCAAGGTTTAGAAATTCTATTTGTGCCTTTCTGGACCGATACCAAAAATGCGTATTTACGAGTGCGTTTATGCGCTCAAGCACGAGCGATTGAAAACGAATGCTATGTCGTTATTGCCGGTAGTGTAGGCAATTTACCTGAGGTTGAAAGCTTAGATGTGCAGTACAGTCAATCGGCGGTATTAACGCCTTCCGACTTCCCATTCCCACACGATGCAACCCTATCAGAGGCTACATCAAATACCGAGATGCTATTATTCTCGGATTTAGATATGGATAAATTACGGGTACTGCATAACGAAGGCTCTGTGCGTAATCTAAAAGATCGCCGCAAAGATCTTTATGACGTTATCATGAAGAAATAATAATTTAATTGATGTCTACTTAACGAATGGGTAGCGCTCCCCACCGTCATAATTAGGCATTAATTAGTATTCACACCTTAGCTGTTTCTTTTGTAGGTTCAGCTAAGTGTGGCTCTAACTTCAAAATGCTTTTTACTAAACCTTCTGGAATATCACACGGACGTCCCGCTTTATAGTCGAAAAACACCAATAGGCTATCACCCTTAGCGACTAAACGAGAAGTTTCATGGCTCCATACCGCATACTCTTGCAGAATACGCCCAGACTCCAATCGCACGCCTTTAATACCTACACTGATAGTGTCTGGATATTTTAATGGTGCTAAAAACTTGGCATTTGTTTGTGCCAAAATCGGACCTTGAGCATAATTATTCATATAATCAAGAATATTAATGCTATCGAAATATTTCACGCGCGCACTTTCAAAATAGCGAAAATACACCGCATTATTAACATGCTGAAAGGCATCCATTTCCCCCCATACTACAGGTAGTTCTACAACAACTGGATAATCATATAAATCCAACATAATCGCTCCTAAATTTCTTTGGTGAGATAGGTGTTTAAAACCTCCCAACAGGTTTTAAACGAACTGGCGAGAATTAGGTAAAACCGACCAGTGATTCAATAAGAGCAACGAGCGTGCCTGATTTTCAAATAAATTTATAAGCTGTACATAATATGTTCTCTTAGGCCGAAAAAGCATCGAATTAGTCAGAATGGCTTAGAAACCTAGTTTGATTCTAATGATAATTCATTAATTATCACGATATTGAGAAACAAAACAAAACACGACTCTAAGACTGATAGCGGCAACATACTGTCAATGACCGACAAAAACATAACGCTATATTGCCTAAGCGCCAAAAATTCATTGGATAAAATCGTCAACTTTCCGTGACTATCATCACAGGCACGGTGAAATTTCAGGTAAATTTGAGGCAAAAAAAAGCCCGACCATAGGCCGGGCTCTTTTTCATTTGATTGCTTTACAGATCAAAGCTGTGACGCAATACAATGGTTTCTACACGATCAGGACCGGTAGAAATGATATCAATTGGAGCACCAATTGCTTCTTCAATAAAACGGATATAGCTGCGCGCGTTTTCTGGTAGCTCTTCGATGGTTTTCGCACCGAAGGTAGATTCCGTCCAACCTGGTAACTCTTTGTACACAGGCGTCAGCTTACAGAACTGATCTGCACTGGCCGGTACTTTTAATGCATTGCCATTTTCGTCTTGATAGCCAACACATACTTTGATGGTTTCTAAACCATCCAGTACATCGAGCTTAGTCAGACATATGGTGTTGATTGAGTTCACACGGATAGCGTGCTTAACCAACATGGCATCGAACCAACCACAACGACGATCACGACCAGTCGTAGTGCCTTTTTCTTTACCAACAGTCGCCAAGTGAATACCGACTGAATCGAACAATTCCGTTGGGAAAGGGCCAGAACCGACACGAGTCGTGTATGCCTTAGTGATACCTAAGATCTGATCCAAATACAAAGGACCCACACCTGAACCTGTCGCCACACCGCCTGCGGTAGTGTTTGAAGAGGTAACAAATGGATAAGTACCATGGTCGATATCAAGCAGCGTACCTTGAGCACCTTCAAACATGATATCACCACCGCTTTCACGCACACTGTGTACCAAATCAACGGCATCAACAACGATGTCTTTGATCTGTGCAGCCCAGTCGATGCATGACGCTAAGGTTTCTTCATAGCTCACTTCTTCCACACCGTAATAATGCTTCAGCGAGAAGTTATGATATTCCATCACTTCTTTTAGCTTGTCGGCAAATTCAGGCTGATACAGGTCGCCAACACGCAAACCGCGACGGCTAACTTTATCTTCGTACGCAGGGCCAATACCACGACCCGTAGTACCGATTTTATCGTTGCCACGCTTAATTTCACGCGCCTGATCTAGTGCGCAGTGATACGGCAAAATCAGCGGACAAGCATGAGAGATACGCAAACGTTCCATTACGGGTACGCCACGCTCTTCCAACGCACGGACTTCTTTTAACAAAGCGTCCGGAGCCAAAACCACACCATTACCGATAACGCACGTAACGCCATCACGCAAAATACCAGAAGGAATCAAGTGAAGAGCGGTTTTAACACCGTCAATCACCAGCGTGTGGCCAGCATTGTGACCACCTTGAAAGCGTACAACAGCGGCTGCTTTTTCAGTTAGCAGGTCAACTATTTTACCTTTACCTTCGTCACCCCATTGGGTGCCCAAAACTACAACGCATTTACCCATCGCGGAATCTTTCACTCACAGAATTAAGCTTCGACCAGCTGCCACTGGCCATCCAAGTAGTCCAGACGCGAATCCGCCGGAACCGCATCGTGATTCAATTGCACCAGAACGCGCATGCCTTGGCTGCGCAGTTGCTGGATTGCTTGCCATAGTGCCGGATCATCGGAACTAGGCGCGACCACGGTTTGCTTGCGGTCGGTCTTAACATCGCCAAGACGGGCGAGTACTTTCAAATCAGCACTGAAGCCGGTCGCTGCACGAGCGCGGCCAAATACAGCACCTGTTTCATCGTAACGACCACCTTGGGCAATAGCATCGCCATATCCCGGTACATAGGCCGCAAACACCAAACCGGTGTGATAATCATAGCCGCGGAGTTCGGTTAGATCGCACATCATTGAAGTATTCGGAAAACGCTTGGCAACGTGCTCCGCTACTTTCATTACGTGCTCTAACTCGTCTGCTGCGCCTGGAACCAACTCCGCCATACGCGCAAATTGTGCACGCATTGCTTCATGGCCGCCCTGCAAGGTCGCCAATAGCGTAAACGCTTCGACCATACTTGCATCGCTCAGTTCGCGCTCAGCCCAAACCGCTAGGTCGGTGGCACACTTAAGCTTCAATAGGGCAAACAATTCCGTTTGCTGATCAGCGTTGATGCCCGCTTGACGCGCCAAAGCACGGAAGACACCAACATTTCCTAAATCTAAATGCACTTGCTGCATGCCGGCTTGCTCTAGCATGGCCAACATCAAGCTAATAATTTCAACATCCGCATCTAAACCCGCTTCACCATAAAGCTCGGCACCAATTTGCGTTGGCGTGCGGCTGGCTAGCAGTGAGCTGGATTTCGCATGAAACACGGTGCGGCAATAACTAAAACGGCTGATGCCATCTTGGGCATAGCTGTGCGCATCAATACGTGCAACTTGCGGTGTTGTATCGGCGCTCAACCCCATCAAACGACCCGACAGCTGATCGGTGACTTTGAAGGTACGCAAATCAAGATCTTTCCCCGTGCCGGTAAGCAAGGAGTCGAGATATTCCAAAGCTGGTGGAATAACAAGGTCGTAACCACAGTTATCCAGAAAGTCGAGCAAGTGACGACGTAAGTGCTCTATTTGCCGTGCTTGGGGCGGCAGTACTTCATCAATACCATCCGGCAGTAGCCAACGGTCAGCGCTTGTCATGGTCCAGCCTTTATACATTGATCAGGTAGAGAAGACCGAGTCCCAGCAACATGCTGAACAGCCCAGTCATACGCATTGTACGATCATCCGTCGCCGCCAATTGTTGTACCAACCGACGCCAACGCGCGGGATACAAAAATGGCACTATGCCCTCGATGATAAAAACGAGACAGATAGCGAGCGCCAGAACATGCCAAAAATCCGATTGCAACGAATGGCCTTTCAATAAATGATCGCACAAAAAAACCGGGCACCAGGCCCGGTTACGGGATTCTACCAAAGCTGGCCGGTAACGGCCAGTTGGTAATCCGCTGACTTACAATTCGTTGAGGACTATTTGCCCTTCGAATCTTTAAAGTAGCGGAAGAAGTCGCTATCCGGCTTCATAAGAATCACATCGTTTTCACGGAATGTTTCTTGATAGGCCTTCAAGCTGCGCGTAAACGCATAAAACTCAGGGTCACGATTGTAAGCCGAGGCGTAAACACGAGCGGCTTCCGCATCACCTTCACCACGCGTGCGCTCGGCATCACGATAGGCTTCAGCTTCTAGAACTGTTTTTTGACGATCAGCATCCGCTTGGATACCTTCGGCGAGTTCTTTACCTTGCGAGCGATGCTCACGTGCTTCACGACCACGTTCAGCCGACATACGGTTGTACACTGAATTACTCAGATCTTCCGGTAAGTCGATGGCTTTAACACGAACGTCTAGCACTTCCATACCTAGTTCTTTTTGAGTTTCAATATTGAGCGCCGTGGTCAATTTAGTCATCAACTCATCGCGTTCACCCGATACCACTTCACGCAGAGTACGCGCTGCGATTTCATCACGTAAGCCTTTACTTGCTAAGTTGGCCAGCAAGTTTTCTGCCTGCATACGATTACCTGAAGCCGCTTTGTAGTATGCATTAACATCTTTAATGCGCCACTTAGCGAACGAATCCACGATCACGTACTTCTTATCTGAGGTTAGGAAGCGTGACGGGTTAGTATCAAGTGCCAACACACGAGCATCAAAGCGCTTAACGACATCGATGAACGGAGTTTTAAAATGCAGACCCGGTTCAATATCCGCTTGAACCACCTCACCGAACGTCAATTTAATTGCCCGTTCCGTTTCGTTAATCACATAAATACTTTGACTCGCAATCAATCCAGCAACCGCGATCAATATCAAAAAGATGGTAGATTTCGGAGACATTAGCGACCCTCCCTACGAACTGAATTACTGGAGTTTTGGCGCGAACGAATCTCGTTGATTACTTGATCAGCAATAGTCGACATGTCGCTGTTGCTCATCTGATCCTTTGATTGTGAAGATGGCATACCTTGAATAATTTTATCCAGAGGTAAGTACATCATGTTGTTACCACCTTCAACGTCAACTAAGACCTTGCTGGAGTTGGTATACACTTCACTAACGGCTTCGATATACAAACGCTCACGAGTTACTTGAGGTGCTTTTTTGTATTCAGATAGCAAGTTTTCAAAACGAGCCGCCTCACCTTGTGCGCGCGCAACAATACGTTCTTTATAAGCAGACGCTTCTTCTAACTGACGTTGTGCACGACCGCGAGCTTCAGGAACAATGGCATTCGCATAGGCTTCTGCATCGTTAATAAAACGCTCTTTATCTTGCTTGGCACGTTGAACGTCATCAAAAGACTCTTTCACCTGTTGTGGTGGGCGAGCATCTTTAATGTTGACGTTAGTCAGCTGAATACCGGTTTGATAGCGATCCAGATAATCCTGCAAACGAATTTTCACTGCGTCGGCTAATGCCGCACGACCTGTGGTTAAAATGGGATCCATTGCAGTGGAGCCCACTTCATGGCGCAAAGCGCTTTCCGCAGCCGATACTAAGCTCACTTCTGGTTGCTCTACACGCAAAGCGAATGTCTGTGGATCTTGCACACGATATTGAACGTTCAGTTCGACTTCGACAATGTTCTCATCTTCGGTCAACATACGTTCTTTGATTTCGGCTTCACGTACTTTGGTGATATTAACCGGAATCACTTGGTCAACCACTGGAATTTTCCAGTGCAAACCTGGGTTCTCAATAGAACTAAATTGACCAGTACGCAGTACAACGCCACGTTCCTGTTCGTCTAAGGTGTAGAACGAATTAAATGCCAGTAAACCAACACCTATGATGGCAGCGATAACTAACAAACCGCCTAGTCCGTCATTGCCGCCGGCACCTTGATTATTACCGTTGCCGCCGCCCTTTTTGCCAAATAGACCATTAACTTTGTCCATTAACTGCTTAAGAACTTCGTCGATATCGGGTGGCTGATTACCGCCGCCGTTTTTATTTCCGCGGTTGTTATTCCCCCACGGATCCTTGGGATTGCCTTTTCCGCTTCCGCCAGGCTCATTCCAGGCCATAAATCACTCCAGTCAGTGTGTGCTAGGTGTGTGAATACATGCACACCCAATGATAACGAATTTAATCGTCTACATACTACCGTTCAAAGGACAACAAAACCGGATCTCTCGATCCGGCTTAATGCCATGCCTCTTGCACGGGTTTAATAAATCGTTGTTCTGCAATCTCAGCTCGTGCTAACGCCCGTTTAAAGTCGTGGCGCTGCATCCGCACATTCAAAATAATATCGCCGTTATCGGCAAAGGCTTCATTACGTATTGCTCCAAACTCGTAAAGTATGGCGCGTAATTTGGCTTCTGCAGGGCGTAGGCTGATTTCTTGATCGAACACATCTTCGCCAAGCAACTCGCCCATGGCTTGATTTAATAAATCGAAGCCTAAACGTTTTTGTGCCGATAGCCAAACAGCTACAGGCACCCCCATATCATCACGATCAATACGAGCTTCGCCGCCGTGCTCTAACAAATCAATTTTATTGTATACACGCAACTGCGGTACTTCATCAGCTTCAATCTCGCCTAACACCAATTCAACTTGGCGAATATTGCCGTCGCGCTCTTCTGCCGCACAGTCAATCACGTGCATCAGCAAGGTCGCTTCTGCCGCCTCTTGCAAGGTAGCCCGAAACGACTCTACGAGTTTATGGGGTAAGTGACGAATAAAACCAACGGTATCGGCCAACACGACTTCGCCGACATCACCGACCTGAAAACGGCGAATGGTTGGATCGAGTGTCGCGAACATCTGATCTGCGGCATACACCTCAGAAGACGTTAATGCGTTAAATAAGGTTGATTTACCGGCGTTGGTATAACCCACGATGGCAATGGTCGGCACATCAGAACGCTTACGCGAACGACGACCTTGATCTCGCTGGGCCCGCACTTTTTCTAAGCGAGAGTTAATGCTTTTTACACGTTCACGTAATAAACGACGGTCGGTTTCGAGCTGAGTTTCACCCGGCCCGCGCATACCGATACCACCTTTTTGACGTTCAAGGTGGGTCCAGCCGCGAATTAAGCGCGTAGATTGATATTGCAACTGTGCTAACTCAACCTGAAGTTTACCTTCATGAGTTCTCGCTCGTTGCGCAAAGATGTCGAGAATAAGACCCGTTCGGTCGAGAACACGGCATTGTAATGCCCGCTCCAAGTTTCGCTCTTGGCTGGGAGACAATGAGTGGTTGAAAATCACGAGCTCGGAACCGTGCAAGCGCACGACTTCGGCAATCTCTTCGACTTTTCCACGACCAACAAAGGTTTTTGCATCAGGCGTTGGACGCTTGGTAGTTACCAGTCCAACCGGATCGGCGCCAGCCGAAATGACTAGCTCACGGAATTCATTCAGATCTTCTCGATTTGCCCCTTCGGGGAAATTCACGTGAACCAGTACTGCGGTTTCGCCGCCGTTATCAGGGCGGTCAAAGAACACGAATGCAGCTCCTACGATTACTCGTCTGCGTCACCGTTTTCGTTGAACTCAGGCGATGGCGCCAGGCGCACATTACGCGATGGAACAACGGTCGAAATGGCGTGCTTATATACCATTTGCGATACAGTGTTTTTTAATAAAATAACAAATTGATCGAACGATTCGATCTGCCCCTGCAACTTAATACCGTTGACAAGAAAAATAGACACCGGAATACGCTCTTTACGCAGCTGATTCAGGTAAGGGTCTTGTAGGGAATGCCCTTTTGACATAGTGATCTCCTAACAATAAGGTGCCGTCCAATGTGGGGACAGCGAATAATAAAAAGTAATAGCCCCAAGTGTCGTCTGGACTGGCGACATTGCAAGGGAATCAGGTTAAGAATAAGACCAATTTCCGAGTGCTGTGCTGCGAATTCAGGACGATGCGTTAAATATGGCGTTCGTATGCAGTATTTTCAAGGCATTTCGCAAAAGATAGGGATCATCGGTATCTAACCAGTGCAGGTCCGGCCAACTTCTGAGCCAAGTAATTTGCCGCTTGGCCAATTGACGCGTTGCAATGATGCCACGGTCCACCATTTCGTCATAATCATATTTACCTTCTAAGTAATCCCAAACCTGTCGATAACCCACTGCACGAATGGAAGGCATATCGGTATTGAGGTCTCCACGGTCGTATAACGCTTGTACTTCGGCAATGAAATCCTGTCCCATCATTTGCATAAATCGCTGCGCAATGCGCTCGTGCAAACGACTACGTTCTGATGGGCAAATGGCAAGATTCACAACATGATAGGGCAAGGGCTGAGCGTCTTGCGCAGCCCAATGTTCTGTTAATGTTTTACCCGACACCAAGAATACTTCTAGCGCGCGCTGAATACGTTGAGAATCCATCGGTTTTAAACGCTTGGCGGATTCAGGATCAATCTCGGCTAAACGCGCATGCATTGCTGGCCAACCTAGCTGTTTGGCTTCGTCGAGTAATTGCTGGCGAATAACGTCATCCGCTTGTGGCAAATCCGCCGCCCCATCGCGTAAAAATTTAAAGTACATCATAGTGCCGCCCGTCAGCAGGGGCACTTTACCAGCTGCAGTAATATCGGCCATCTCACGCAGAGCATCTTCGCGAAACTGAGCGGCTGAATAGACTTCTGCGGGATCAATAAGATCAATTAAGCGATGCGGTGCGAGTGCTTGCATAGCGGCATCCGGTTTAGCGGTACCGATATCCATGCCTTTATAAATGAGTGCCGAGTCAACGCTGATAATTTCACAATTGTGATTTGCCACCAGCTCGAGTGCTAAAGCGGTTTTACCCGCGGCGGTTGGGCCCATTAAAAAAATAGCAGGCGGTAGTTCTGTTCGTGGCGCTAAGTCCAGAGTGTTAGACACGCTTAGCGTCCCCTTAAAAATAACTTATCAAGTTCTGGCATGGTCATTTGCGTCCACGTTGGTCGACCATGATTACACTGACCACTACGCTCCGTCGCTTCCATATCGCGCAATAAGCCATTCATCTCAGGTATGGTTAAACGGCGATTAGCGCGTACGGAGCCATGACACGCCATAGTGCCGAGCAATTCATTGCGATGAGCTAGAAAGCGATCCGAGCTGCCGTGTTCAATTAAATCGCCCAACATATCAGTAATCAGTTGAGGCACTTCCGCTTGTTGCAACAACACGGGAATTTGGCGCACTAATAAACTTTCTGGGCCAACTCGGGCTAGCTCAACTCCTAACGACCTAAATTCTTCGGCAAACTGCTCAGCGGTATCCGCTTCGCGTTCGCTCACGCTTAAATTTACCGGCACCAATAATGGCTGACTTTGTACGCCTTGCTGATCGACAGCAATTTTTAACCGCTCATAGGTAATGCGCTCGTGGGCTGCGTGCATATCCACCACCACTAAACCGCCTGCGTTTTGCGCCAAAATATAAATGCCGTGCAGCTGCGCAATTGCAAAGCCAAGTGGCGGCATATCGGCACTGGGGGATTCTGGCAAGGCAGTACGATTCATCGCGCCGTAAACATTCATCTGCTCAGCTATATCAGCACGAGATAGATCGGCGCGCGCAGGCGCTTGGTTGGCGAAGTTGCTTGGTGCAGACGACCACGGCGGCGTTGTTACGGTGCTTAGCCCTGCTTGTTGATTCGGCTGCCAATCAAGCCGTGTTTGTTCGCTGAATTCACCCGCCGCGGCACCGCTTACAGGCATAACACTAGAGGTTAAGCCACCCGCTAATTCACTCGGCGATGAACCATTCGGTTGATTATCTGGGCGCACATCACCTAAGGCTTTATGCAAAGTACGGAAGAGGAAATCATGTACTAAGCGACCATCACGAAAACGCACTTCGTGCTTGGTTGGGTGTACGTTAACGTCCACCAGCTTAGGATCGAGCGATAAATACAACACAAACGCGGGATGACGACCGTGATACAGCACATCCCGATAGGCTTGTTTAATGGCATGCACAACCAATTTATCGCGAACCACACGACCATTCACGAAAAAATACTGCATGTCGCCTTGTGAACGTGAAAAGGTCGGCAGACCAACCCAGCCTTGTAGTGCTAAGCCCGCCGCTTCGGCATCGATATGCACTGAGCTATCAATAAATTGTGGACTTAATAACGCAGCAACACGCTTTTCGCGATCAATTGGCCGCGCGGCAGGACGCAATGAGTGGATCGTGCGTTGGTTGTGGCGCAGGCTAAAAGCAACATCGTAACGGCTTAATGCGAGTCGTTTTACGTATTCCTCAAGATGCGAAAATTCGGTTTTTTCCGTGCGTAAAAATTTACGCCGCGCGGGAGTGTTAAAAAATAAGTCGCGTACTTCCACCGTGGTGCCAACGGGATGGGCTGCTGGGCTAACATTGGCAACCATGTCTCGCCCCTCAGCACTCACTTGCCACGCGGTATCAGCCGATTGCTCGTGCGAGGTTAACGTTAAACGAGTAACCGAGCTGATACTGGCTAGCGCCTCGCCGCGAAAACCTAAACTACCCACCGCTTCTAAATCATCTAACGTTGTGATTTTACTGGTGGCATGGCGACTCAAAGACAAGGCTAAATCGTCTTTATCAATACCGCAGCCATCATCACGAATGCGCAATAATTTAATACCGCCCTGCTCTGCTTCGATATCAATGTGACGCGCACCCGCATCCAGAGCATTTTCCACCAACTCTTTAACAATGTTGGCTGGCCGCTCGACCACTTCACCTGCTGCAATTTGGTTCGCCAGCCGCGGCGAAAGTAAATGAATTCGACTCATAGTCAGTCTTAGGTGTCCTGTTGGCGTCGGTGAACAGGGCTAAAATGCGCGTTCACGAACTGGGAATTTTAATGCGTTGACCGATTTTCAGCTGATCACTGCTGAGGCCGTTAAGCTGACGTAATTCTTGAATATCCATACCGCTACGGGAGGCCAATTCCGACAGCGTATCACCCGGGCGAATGGTGTACGACACGAACTGACTGGCTGCATTGCGTTTCGCCGCCAGCAAAGTACCTGTTGGGGGATAGGTTTCAAAATACTGTTTAATTCCAGTGAAAATTGCTTTAGCCATACGCTTTTGGAAATTACGATCGGCGAGTTTTTTCGCCTCACCAGGATTCGAAATAAACCCCGTCTCAACTAGAAGTGCAGGAATATCAGGCGCTTTAAGCACCACAAAGGCCGCTTCTTCTACGCCCGGCTTATGCAGTTTGGTAATAGCCCCCATTTGCGACAGGATACTGCGCCCAGCTCGGGCACTCGCATCGCGCTTATGCGTCATTGATAAATCAAGCAAGGTCATGGCTAAGTGATCTTCACGACCCTCAAGGCTTAGACCACCAATTAAATCCGATTTATTTTCTTTGTCGGCTAGCCAGCGAGCTGTTTCACTCGACTCGCCACGATCCGATAAAATAAATACCGAGCTACCGCTGGCTTGAGGGATCTTAAACGCATCGGCATGAATAGAAACAAAGAAGTCGGCGTTGGCTTTGCGCGCTTTTTCAGTACGTTCTCGCAATCCAATATAATAATCACCGGTACGAACCATAAAGGGCTGAAAACCTGTTTCGTCGTTTAACAGTGCCTGTAGTTCTTTAGCAATGGACAGAACCACTTCTTTTTCTTTTGTGCGGCCATGCCCTATCGCTCCTGGGTCTTCCCCGCCGTGCCCAGCATCAATGGCAATAATGATATTACGCTGCACCGCGTCGAGAGATTCCGCCCGCTTAATCGGCGCAACCACTTGTGCGGTTTCTTTCGGCTTTAAATCCACAACTAAACGATGATTAGGGTAGGTATCGTTGGGCGGTAATATTTGACTCGACGGCTCTAGCGCTTCATTAACGTCAATGACAATGCGCAGATCTTTACCATTACGCTTGCCTTTACGGATACTTTTTACCGCTGTCGAATGGATATCCACTTGATCAGGGTCTTTATTCATATCGGCGTCGTTAAGATCAATGACGATCCGGTAAGGATTCGGCAGATCAAAAATCCGATACTCGGTAGGCTCTGAGAGGTCAAAAACCAAGCGTGTACTGTCTGGCGACTGCCATACCCGAATGTCTTTCACATCCGCATAGGCTGATATCACTGTCGTACCCAATAGTATGGCAATGAGTAACGCTCTCATGCGTTGTCGTGCTCCTGTGTCATACGCTCTCACGCAACATCTTTTGAACCATAATTATTGGCTAATCGCCACACTGGCATAGTCCGCAGCCAATATGGATAGCGGCTCCAGCCACTGTTGTCCGCGCTCACTACGGGCGTGCCATTCCAACAAGCGAGAATCTCCGCCACCGGTGATTTCCAACACTAGATCAGGGGACGGCAGCACACCCATGCCTTTGTCAGCCCACTCAATGAGATTCAGTATGTCAGATCCTAGGTATTCACGAATACCCATATACTCTAATTCTTCTGGATCTCCGAGTCGGTAGAGATCGAAATGGTTCACTTGCGCATCAGCAAACTGATACTCTTCAACTAGGGTGTAAGTCGGACTTTTGACTGCACCTTGGTGACCCAGCGCTTGAATCAAGCCACGACTGAACGTCGTTTTACCAGCACCTAAAGTTCCTTCTAAAAAGACAATGCCACCTTGCTTCAAAATAGAGGCGCAGCTTGCAGCAAAGCGCAACATGCCCTCTTCACCTACGACTCGAATAGCCATTAGTTTATCAACTCTCGTAATATCGGCATTAAATCCGTTGCTAACAAACCGCGAACTCCGGCATCAGCAACGGCTACATCGGCTGCTGCGCTGTGACAACAAACACCTAAACAGGCTGCATCCCAAGCATTTAACCCCTGTGCTAACAAAGCTGCAATAACTCCAGTAAGGACATCGCCCATACCACCGCAACTCATTCCCGGATTACCATCGGTGCAAAGGGCAACGCGACCGCTAGGATCAGCAATTAATGAGCCTTGGCCTTTTAATACAACAACCGCCTGATAACGCTGAGCAAGCAGCCGCGCACTGGCAAAACGATCAGTTTGAACTTCAGTGACTGTCATGCCGAGCATGCGAGCAGCCTCACCGGGATGTGGCGTTAATACCGCAACACGTTCGCTAAATTCACAATGCCAACCAGGGGAAGCCAATAAATTTAGTGCATCGGCATCGAGTACCACTGGCTGCTGAGCACCTAACACCTGTTGCAATAACAGCTCCGACCAACTGGTTTGGCCGAGTCCGGGGCCGATAGCCAATATGGTCGCCCGCTGAATAGCCGGTGCAAGCTCTAAACCAGAATTTACGCCTAAGGCCATGACCTCAGG